>NZ_JAUFPW010000014.1 GCF_030409415.1 Pedobacter aquatilis
CTATGTTTGTTGATGTCATGGGGGTTGTTTCGAAAGCACAAAGGAACTGTTTTTACAGTTCCTTACCCTATGATTCCCTTAAGTTAATGACATTGGGGGTTGGGGTGGTCAAACTTCCCCAAGAACCACAAAACGTTGTTATTTAAACCAGACAGCAGCGGAAATACTTTTAAAAAAGCAACAACCCTAAATATGCTGTAGTGGCAGAAGTTCTTTTTTAAAGATTGAAGCGAATGGCTCCGAAGGAGTGCCTTTGGCACGGGACTGTTGCAAACGAAAAGCACAGAAACTTGCTTTTCAATTTATATTAAAATACTTATGAGGATGCTTCGACAAGCTCAGCATGACAGACGACATATTTAAACCCCTATCTCTTCTCTGTACTCCTGTTGTAATTCGAATAAACATTTGGCACATAAACAACCATCGTATAATTCTGAAATGTATTGCACTTCGTTTATGCTCAACTGCACTACACTACATTGACATTTGGTGTAAGAGTTTGCCTTGCATTCAATAGCCGTTCCGCATCTTTCGCAGGGAATGATTTCGTGCTTGCTATGTTTGTAGTCGTTCATTTGTTCAATGGTCATTCGTTCATTGGTATTTGGCGCATTAAAAAATAATGAACCAATGGCTGATGAGCTATTTAACTAAACACGAAAATAAGGACAAAAAATAAGGTTTTGAGCGTTTGCCCAAAACCTTACGATATTATTAGATTCGTCACTCTGAACTTGTTTCAGAGTCTTGTTTAATGAGATGCTGAAATAAATTTACTCCGTAGCTTTCCGCTTTGCTCTAGGTCAGCATGACGATTATGCCAAGATTGCTTCGTGCCTCGCAATGACGGCAAGATGTTGAGCCTTTTCGCTTTAATCTTTGCTCCTTGCTCTTTTATCCTTACTCTTTTATCCTTGTTCTTTCTAACCCGAACAGCTAATACAGCCTTCTTCCATTGAACAAACAGGTCCGTCCACGATTTCTTCTGCAACTTGGTCTTGGGTCATTTCAGCAGGGATAACCGCCTCAATAGCCTTACCGCCTTGGTTTTCTACTGTAAATTTAACCGCTTGCGATGCTGCTTGCGTACGTAAATAGTACATACCGGTTTTCAAGCCTTTCTCCCATGCGTAAAAGTGCATTGAAGTTAGTTTCGAAGTATTTGGCGCATTTACAAACAAGTTTAACGATTGCGATTGGCAGATATAAGCACCACGGTCGGCAGCCATATCGATGATATTACGCATTTTAATTTCCCAAACTGTTTTGTACAATTCTTTGATATAATCTGGAATTGATGGAATAGCCTGGATTGAACCGTTAGCCAATATGATTTGGTTTTTCATATCGTTGTTCCATAAACCTAGCGCTACTAAATCTTTTAATAAGTGTTTGTTTACCACCACAAACTCTCCACTTAATACACGACGAGTGTAAATGTTTGAAGTATATGGCTCGAAGCATTCGTTGTTACCCAAGATTTGAGAAGTAGATGCAGTTGGCATTGGCGCAACCAATAACGAGTTGTACACACCATCCTTAACTACTTTCTTGCGCAAAGCATTCCAATCCCAACGACCGCTATCTGGTGTTACATTCCATAAATCGAATTGGAACTGACCTTTTGATAATGGAGAACCTTTGAACGTTTGGTAAGGACCATGTTTCACCGCTAAATCGTTCGAAGCCGTCATCGAAGCGAAATAAATCGTTTCGAAAATATCTTTATTTAAACGCTTTGCCTCATCACTTTCGAAAGGTAAACGCAATAAAATAAAAGCATCAGCCAAACCTTGTACACCTAAACCAACCGGGCGGTGACGCATGTTTGAGTTTTCAGCTTCCTGAACCGGGTAATAGTTATGGTCGATGATTTTATTCAGGTTTAATGTTGCCTGATAAGTTACATCGTATAGTTTTTGGTGGTCGAAAGCACCGTTGATTACAAAACGAGGCAATGCTAACGATGCTAAGTTACAAACCGCAACCTCATCTTTAGACGTGTACTCGATAATCTCCGTACATAAGTTAGACGACTTAATGGTACCTAAGTTCTGTTGGTTAGATTTGCTGTTCGCTGCATCTTTAAACAACATATAAGGTGTACCTGTTTCAATTTGCGAATCTAAAATGGCAAACCAAAGTTCTTGTGCTTTAATGGTTTTACGTCCGCGACCTTCAGTCTCGTATTTAGTATACAATTCTTCAAATTCTTTACCGAAACAATCTGCCAAGCCTGGTGCTTCATGTGGGCAGAATAATGTCCAATCGCCGTTATCTTTAACACGTTGCATAAACAAATCGTTTATCCAAAGGGCATAAAATAAATCACGGGCACGCATTTCTTCTTTACCGTGGTTTTTACGCAGGTCTAAGAATTCAAAAACATCTGCATGCCATGGCTCTAAATAAATAGCGAAAGCACCTTTACGTTTACCTCCACCTTGGTCTACATAACGAGCGGTATCGTTAAATACACGTAACATTGGGATAATACCGTTACTTGTACCATTTGTACCACCAATGTACGAACCTGTTGCACGAATGTTGTGAATGCTTAAACCAATACCGCCAGCACTTTGAGAAATTTTAGCGGTTTGTTTTAATGTATCATAAATCCCTTCGATGCTATCATCTTGCATGGTTAACAAAAAGCACGACGACATTTGAGGTTTTGGAGTAGCCGCATTGAATAATGTTGGCGTAGCATGCGTAAACCAACGCTCACTCATTAAATTATACGTTTTAATTGCACTTTCGATATCTTCTTTGTGAATACCAACAGAAACACGCATAAACAAATGCTGAGGACGTTCAACAATTTTACCGTTTACTTTTAGCAGATAAGATTTTTCTAATGTTTTAAAACCGAAATAATCGAAACCGAAATCACGGTCGTAAATGATAGAACTATCTAAAATATCAGCGTTTTTCTCAATAATCCCATAAACATCATCAGCGATAAGCGGAGCAGCCTTTTGCGCTTTCGGGTCGAAATATTCGTACAACATTTTCATCGTACCCGAGAATGATTTGGTAGTGTTTTTGTGCAAGTTAGAAACCGCGATACGCGATGCTAACAAAGCATAATCAGGGTGTTTTGTCGTTAACGATGCAGCAGTTTCTGCAGCAAGGTTATCTAACTCTGATGTAGTTACACCATCATATAAACCTTCGATAACCTTTTTGGCAACATCGATTGGGTCTACAAGGTCTGAATTTAAACTATAGCACAACTTTTGAATACGAGCTGTGATTTTGTCAAATTGTACCGGCTCTTTCCGGCCATCTCTTTTTAGTACGAACATAGGTTATGAGATTTAATTTTAGTATCAAGTAGCGAGTATCAAGTATCAAGACTTAACCTTTCGCATTTATAATTTTATTTTTTAGTATCAGTATTGAGTATCAGATATCAAGACCTTAAGCCTTACACCTTTAAACCTTCAACCTTAGAAGTCTTCATCTAAAGAAAACGCCTGTGCTTTATTATCAGCAGATGTTAATACACCACTTTTTTGATAATCACCAACACGCTTTTCGAAGAAATTGGTTTTTCCCTGCAAAGAAATCATTTCCATAAAATCGAATGGATTGGTTGCATTGTAGATTTTTTTGTAGCCTAATTCTTGTAACCATCTATCGGCAACGAATTCGATATATTGACTCATTAATTTTGCATTCATACCAATTAAGGCAACCGGTAATGCATCGGTAACAAATTCCTTTTCAATTTCAACCGCATCGCTGATGATGGAATGCACTTGCTCTTCACTCAATTTATTGCTTAACATGCTGTACAATAAACAAGCAAATTCGCAATGAGCACCTTCATCTCTAGAGATTAACTCGTTACTGAAAGTTAAGCCCGGCATTAAACCGCGTTTCTTTAACCAAAATATAGAACAGAAACTTCCGCTGAAGAAAATACCTTCAACTGCTGCAAATGCAACTAAACGTTCTGCAAAAGTTCCATTGTCAATCCAACGCAAAGCCCATTCAGCTTTTCTTTTTACTGCCGGAACCGTATCAATAGCATGGAATAAGCGGTCCTTTTCTTCAGGATCCTTAATGTAGGTATCAATTAACAGGGCGTAGGTTTCAGCATGAATATTCTCCATCATAATCTGAAAGCCATAGAAACAACGAGCCTCAGGCAACTGCACTTCACTCATGAAGTTAACGGCCAAGTTTTCGTTTACAATACCATCACTAGCAGAAAAGAAAGCAAGGATGTGAGAAATGAAATGTCTTTCGCCATCATTTAGGTTATCCCAGTGTTTCTGGTCATCAGAAAGGTCGATTTCTTCCGCCGTCCAGAAACTGGCTTCGGTTTTTTTATACATTTCCCAAATTGCCGGATATTTTATCGGCAATAACACAAATCTGTCTTTGTTTTCTTGTAGTAATAATTCCTGTTCCATACGCTGATGTTTTTTACTTCATTTTAAACAGAGCCGACAAAACCACGCATCCATCAATTTTATATGATGATTGAAATGTTCCTTATCAAAACTCTAAAGTGAAAAGTGCTAACCTCGTCGCCTTGCAAACAACGTAATTTTTAGTTAGGTAAATTTAAAATTTGTATCTGAGAGATATGCTTGTAAATTACTAAAAACTAAGCTTTTGTATTTGTTTTCTAGCGCAAGAAGTTGAAGAACTTTGTTAGAACAAATATATATACGAAGCCTATTTTTAGTGAATCAAAGTTGTTAACACTAGCACAGATCTGGTGGAGAAATCAATCAGCTAAATATCATTTTCAATTAAAAAAAAAGCTAATTGTTTAATTTCAAGGGTTTAGCAAACAAAAAATAGTGTTAATAACTTAAATTTCGAGAGTAAATTGAGTCGAAATTAGAGCTAAAAGGAATGTTACTCAACAGTATAGCTAAGTTCTACTCTGCCAACACCTTTACGGTAGATTCCAATCTTTTTTGCAGCACTTTCAGATAAATCAATGGCAAGTTTTTTTGAGAATGGACCTCTATCATTTACTCTAACTACGACAGATTTTCCATTATCAGGATTGGTTACCGTAATCATTGTACCGAATGGTAGTGTACGGTGTGCAGCTGTGTATTTTTTAGCTCTGTATTTTGCACCGCTAGTGGTTCGGCGACCTTCGAATTTTCTGTGGTAGTATGTTGCAAGGACTGTTTTTTTGATACTATCTGGCTCGTTTACCGACTCAGTTTTTTGGGCATTGCTCTGCAAAAACAGGAAACAAAAACTTAATAACAGAAAATACTTCATAGGCTAAATTTTAATTATCGAGCCTGCAAATATAAGCATTTAGTTTATAATCAATAAATTGTGGAAAAGTTGCTGTTTTGAAACCTTATTTTTGACGGCAAAAAATACCTGTTCAGCATCTTCAATCGGGCACTTTTGTAGAGAAATAAATCTAAGTTCTGCCAACAAAAAAAGGCGTACAACTTTCGCTGTACACCTCTACCTAACCCTACTACATCAACCTTATTTTTTATCGGGCACGAAATTCATCGATATAGAATTTACACAATGACGGGTGTCTTTATTGGTAAATCCCTCACCTAAAAATACGTGACCTAAATGCGCTCCACAATTTGCGCAAACAATTTCTGTACGTGAACCATCAGCATCAGGAATTCTTTTCACTGCACCTTTAATTTCATCATCAAAAGCAGGCCATCCGCAACGGGCATCAAACTTGCTTTCTGAACGATACAAAGGCGCATCACAACGCTTGCAAGTATAGGTTCCCTTTTCAGTTGTATGTTCATATTTTCCTGTACCAGGATATTCTGTGCCTTTATTAACAATTACTCTCTCTTCTTCGGGTGTCAATGGATTCCAGTTCATTTTCTTTTTTTGTGTTATTTGAGGTGTGCCCTGCGCAGGTTTTGTTTCTTTTTTCTCTTGCTTTTGAGCACAAGCAGAGAGACTTGTAATTAAAACAACCGCAGAAAGCAAAAATAGTTTATTTAACATCGTTCTCATAAATCAATATACGGTATAAATTTGAATTTGGTTTGCTGGTTTAGTGGTTTGTCTTAGTGTTTACAAAGGGATGATATTTTAAAGTATTTTGCCACGGAAACAAAGAAAACACAGAATTAGTTTTAAAGAATAAGTGCAGAAATCATTTTTGCCACGGAAACACAGAAGACACAGAATTAGTTTTAAAGAATAAGTGCAGAAATCATTCTGCCACGGAAACACAGAAGACACAGAATTAGTTTTTTAAAGAATAACACGTCTAATTTCCAAAGTTGTTTTACCAAAGTTTAAAACTAAGCCAACTTTGCATTCAGAGCATTTTAAATAATTTATAGCCTGAGCCAAATCTTCATTCGCAATACCACTTTTAGCTTTAATTTCCAGGATAACAGAATCAAAAATTATAAAATCAGCATGAAAACTATGAGGCAATAAAATATCTTTATAATAAACAGGATAATGTTTTTCTCGCTCGAAGAAATATCCACGGCTTTCCAACTCAATACAAAGGGCATCCTTCTAAACAATCTCCAAAAATCCACTACCTAAATGTTTGTGAACATCAATTGCTGCATTAATAATTAAATCGGTTTCATTTTTATAGGGAAGATTATCTTGTCTTATTTGATAATCCATAAAAAATAATATTAACTAATCTAACGAAAATCTCAATAGTTCTCTCTTTTTTCTTTTCCGTGTATTCCGTGTTTCCGTGGCAATAAAAATACAGCCTTATGTTTCCGTGGCAACAAACAAAAAAAGCGTCCCGAACTTAATCGAAACGCTTTCCTTTATATAGATTTTATAGTCTTACTTCGCTAATTCCTCTGCCATTGCAGCACCAATTTCAGCCGGGCTTTCTACTACACGAATACCACACTCACGCATGATTTTCATTTTAGCAGCAGCAGTATCATCAGCACCGCCTACAATTGCACCAGCGTGACCCATTCTACGTCCAGCAGGAGCAGTTTGACCAGCGATGAAACCAACAACAGGCTTAGTACCGTTTTCTTTAATCCAACGAGCAGCTTCCGCTTCCATTCCACCGCCAATTTCACCAATCATGATGATACCGTGAGTTTCAGGGTCGTTCATTAACAATTTAACCGCTTCAACAGTTGGCGTACCAATAATTGGGTCGCCACCGATACCGATAGCTGTAGTAATACCTAAACCAGCTTTAACAACCTGGTCTACCGCTTCGTAAGTTAAAGTTCCTGATTTTGAAACCACACCAACGTGACCTTTTTTGAAGATAAAACCTGGCATAATACCAATTTTAGCCTCATCAGCAGTAATTACACCAGGGCAATTCGGGCCAATAAGCGTAACATCACGATCAGAAATATATTCTTTAACCTGAATCATATCCTTAGTTGGGATACCTTCGGTAATACACACAATCACTTTAATACCACCTTCGGCAGCTTCCATAATCGCATCAGCCGCAAAAGCCGGTGGAACGAAAATGATAGATACATTTGCTCCTGTTTTATCAACAGCATCTTTAACAGTATTAAAAACAGGCTTATCCAAATGTAATTGTCCACCTTTGCCAGGCGTTACACCACCAACTACGTTTGTACCATACGCCAACATTTGTTCTGCGTGGTAAGTTCCTTCGTTTCCGGTAAAACCCTGAACGATAACCTTAGAATCTTTATTTACTAAAACGCTCATGTATCAATTTTTTTTGTGCAAATCTAATATTATTGAGTGGAAAGTCAAACCTAAAATCATATTATTTAAGCCATTTTTTCAAGAAAACGTTAGGATTTACATTATGGCAACCTCAGCCCTGCTTTGCACTACAATCTTTTACCCCTAAATCCCCTGAAGGGGACTTTGCAATAGCCCCTTTAGGGGTTGGGGTAAAAGTATTTTCGTTGTAATCAGGTTTATTTAACAAAGTTGATACGCCTTTGGCAACAGCAACCAAAACGCCTAAATTTACTTGAAAAGCAGAAAGCAGAAAACAGAAAGCTGAAAGACCAAAGCTGAAAGCACAAAGACCAAAGCAGAAAGACCAAAGCGCAAAAGCTAAAGCTTAGAGCGAAAAACTAAGTAAAAAACGAATGATACATAAACTATTAACTATAGTATTTTTAATCACGATATTTTCTATATCGGCAGCAAAGGCACAAACTAGTGATACCAGTAAATATATTTTGCAAAATGATATTGAAGTAGCTAAAACAGAGCCTGGAACACACAAGGGCGGTGGTGAAACTATAGGTTACAACTTCTTTGCTGAAGCCAAAAACCTTAAAACTGCTTTCAGAAAGAGAACACTTAAACCCGGTTCATCTATAGGTTATCATTTGCAAAAGGAAGACGAAATTTATTACGTTTTAAGTGGCAATGGGATAATGCAAATGAATGGCAAAACATTTCCTGTTAAACCTGGCGACGCCATTTTAACACGGCCTGGAAGTTCGCATGGTATTGCGCCAAACGCAGATAATGATTTGGTGATTATGATAGTTTATGAGAAGAAATAATTTAGGGAAATTGTTTAGTTGTTTGGTTGGTTAGTTGGTTAGTTGGTTAGTTGGTTAGTTGGTTAGTTGGTTAGTTGGTTAGTTGGTTAGTTGGTTAGTTGGTTAGTTGGTTAGTTGGTTAGTAGAAATTGTTTAATTGCTGAATTGTTTAGCCTTTTAGTATAAAAGATTTAATAAATGTCACCTTGAGCGTAGTCGAAAGGCATTTGGAAGACCACTAAATTGATTGCTGATTAATTAAAGGCTAATTCCTAAATATGATTTTCAGCAACCTTATCCTTAACTTCATACATCTAAATCCTCAGTGAGTCCGCGGTAAGTCCGCCTTTGTTCGGGAAAATGTGGAGTATTGCCGGATTATCTGAACCTTTAATATGGCTAAGGTACTAATAAGCTATTGCTAAGCTATGCCTCATCCCCGAATCATCCTGCAATGTAGGTTACCTGATGAAACAGTTTATCTAATATCAGTCTTAGTTTATCGAAAACCCTTTTGAAATTCTTACTGGAACAAGTTACCGTTGAGGTTATTCCAGCGGTCGTCATGGCGAAGTTGGATTTGCGTGAGCTGAAGCAATCTTATCAGTAATCTTTTAAATGAGAATGCTTTCCCGATATTCGGGACTGGCTGTTCCTCGCAATGACGAGCGCTCCAAAGCGTCATTTATATTGATTTTATAAAATAAATTAGCCTAAACTTAATAACCTAACTTTAAAAATAAATTTTAACTGTGGGTTTTAAAAACCTTGTATAGTAGCATCTGCCTGTGTTAAATAAACCGGATTGAAGTGGTATACTTTGAAGCACGAGCTTAAAAGATTGCCACGTCGTTCCTCCTCGCAATGACGAACTTAGTAATGGTATACATTGCAAAAAGATACAAACAAAAAGCCGGACTAACTTTAAAAGTTCATCCGGCTTTGCTTTACTAATTATTTTGAGTTTTAAGCTTTGACTTCAGGTTTTGCACTTTCGCTTTTCCAACCTTTTGCCCATTCTGCTTGTGCTGCATCATCTTTGTACGTCCAGGCTACAAAACGGCTAATCTTTTGCCCCTGACTCATTTGTACCGTTCTAACTTCGAATGCATTTGCCTTAATTAAAGTATTGTAAATGCTTTTTAAGTTGGCACTTTTTGATACCAGGGAGGTAAACCACAAAACCTGATTTTTAATTTGCTCGCTTTGGATAATCATTTGCTCTACAAAAGCACGCTCACCACCTGGGCACCAAAGTTCGGCTTTGTTGCCACCGAAGTTTAGAACGTGTTTCACTTCCTTTTCGTTTCCACCGAGGTTGCGCCATTTTTGACGGGTTCCTTGCTCCGCCTCTTTTAAGGAAGCATGAAATGGAGGGTTACAAACTATCGCATCAAAACGTTCGGTTCTGCCAACTATACCTCTAAAAATACCCATTTTTGAGCCTTGCTGACGAATCTCGATTGCACCTTGCAAAGGCTTATTTGCTTCGATAATGCGTTTTGCCGATTCGACAGAAAGTGGGTCGATTTCTGAGCCTACAAAACTCCAACCATATTCCTGATGACCGATAATTGGGTAAATACAGTTTGCACCAACACCAATATCAAGTACATTTACATTTGCTCCCTTTGGGTTTTTCCCTTTATTACTTGACCCTAATAAATCGGCAACATAATGGATATAATCTGCTCTACCCGGAATTGGCGGACATAGAAAATCTTTAGGAATATCCCATTGAGAGATATTATAATATTGCTTAAGTAACGCTCTGTTTAAAGCTTTAACAGCACTTTGGTCGGCAAAATCAATTGAATCATCGTTATGCTCGTTCTTAAAAACGAAACGTTTTAATTCTTTAGAGTTTGCGGTAAGTTGTTTGAAATTGTAACGCGAACGGTGCTTGTTGCGTGGGTGTAACTCGCTTTTTTCCTTGCGGTTATTTTGTTCTTCTTGAGCCAATGTGATTTGGTTTAACTAAACAAGCTGTGTTGCCTGTTTCTGCTACAAAGGTAGGGAAAAGAGTTGGTTTATCTGTTGTCTGTTGCGGGTTATGAGTTTACCCGTTTAAGCGCATATTCATATTTTCTTAGGAAGTGGCCCTAAAAAGATATGTGGGTTATGGCAACTTTGTTATTTACGGGCTGTCTTAAAACCCGCAACTAGTAACTCACAACTAATTTTCTTCATTTCTCTCAATCGTAGCAGGCTGGATTGCCTTTAAATACTTCGCTTCATCAAACTGATTTTCGCTTTTAGCGATAACAATTGTGGCAACACCATTGCCGATAACATTCGTAATTGCCCTGGCTTCGCTCATAAATCTATCTACACCGATTAATATTGAAATGTGTTCAATTGGCATAATTTTAAGTGCCGTTAAGGTAGAAACCAACACAATAAACCCACTTCCTGTAACGCCTGCCGCACCTTTTGAGGTAACCATTAATACGCCCAAAACCGTAATTTGCTGCCCCAGCGATAAATCGACATGAAAAACCTGGCAAAGAAATATTACTGCCATGGCTAAATAAATAGCTGTTCCATCTAAATTAAAAGAATAACCTGTTGGGATAACCAAACCAACAACAGATTTATTGCAACCGATGGCTTCCATTTTTTGCATCATGCTTGGCAAAGCAGATTCGGAAGATGATGTACCCAAAACAATTAAAATTTCTTGTCGGATGTATTTTAAGTATTGCCAAAGGCTAAATTTATAATAGCGACAGATGCCGTTCAGGATTACAAAAATGAATAAAATACAGGTAAGATAAACCGAACCCATTAATTTTGCCATCCCGAAAATACTTTGTAAACCATGCGTACCGATGCTAAAGGCCATTCCGCCAAAAGCGCCAATGGGTGCTAAACGCATAATTACCTTCATAATTTTGAACAATACTTTCGATATTTTATCAAAAGCATTTAATACCGAAGTACCTTCTCCGCCCAGTTTATTTAAGCCATAACCAAAAAGAATTGCGAATAATAAAATTTGCAGGATATTCCCTTCAGCGAAGGCTGCCATTACATTATGAGGAATGATATGTAGAAAAAACTCGGCCCAATTCATGTCTTTAGCTTGTTCGGCATAACCGGTAATTTTGGTAGCATCGCCTGCTTTCGCCACAACTCCAGCACCGGGTTTTAAAACATTGGCGACTAACAAACCAACTGCAATGGCCACTGTACTTACAATTTCGAAATACAATAAAGCCTTTCCGCCCACTCTGCCAACTTTTTTCATATCGCCCATATGGGCAATTCCTAAAACAATTGTGAAAAAGATAATTGGCGCAATTAACATGCTTATCAGGTTTATAAAGCCCTGGCTTATCAGCTTAGCGGTTGGTGCAAATTCGGGAAAATAAGTCCCTACAAGTATGCCAATGGTAATTGCAATTAATACCTGAAAGGTTAAATTGGAAAGGATTGATTTCATTTATATGTTTTGAAGAATGAAATATAGGGTAATTTTTGCTTATCGGCAAAGAATAATATGGTCAGAAGTCGTTGCTCTAGTGAATATTGGAATACCTTATGCTATTAACAGCTCGGCAGTATTTCGAAAGTTTTAAGAAAATTGTTTGTTTTATGAAAATGCTGCTGGTAATGAAGATAAGTTTTTGGAAATGAAAGTTGAGCTTTAATGGCGGAATGCAGTCCCGCCAACCACTTTATTTCGCTGCGCTCCATGCTCGTTTTTGTCGGGTTTAGGTACAAAGGTTTTTGCATAAAAAACCCTCTCAATAGCATTATTTAAAACGGTTAGGATTGCGAAAGCCGAAGCAATCTAATAGCAAAAGAGATTGCTTCGTACCTCGCAATGACGACAGCCTGGAACAGTAGAACTAAAATATTTACGGCTTAATGTCGATTACATCCCCATCGGTAAAAATGCCAAATTCGGCTTTGGTAAATTTCAATAATCCCTTATCGGTTTTCTTTAAGTCTTGCGGATTTGCAATTCTAATCACCTGACTTTGGCCGGCGACCGTTGCTTTATTGCCATGAACGATAATTGCAGTGCTTTCGTCAATTCCAACACCAACCATATCTGGATGAGCCGCCAAGGCAGAAATTAAGCGATTGTACCGGTTACGTTTCAGAAAGTGTTGGTCGATAATGGTATTTTCCAGCAAGCCCATACCTTGAGAAAACTCAATATTTTTATCCCAGAGCTTATTGAAAGTTTCTTTATAAACGCTATCTAAAAGCTGTGTCCCGGTAATCATATACTTACTCATAACCGCAGCCCCTGCACTTGTACCTGCAATGGTTGAACCATTTTTGGAAGCCTTGTGGATCGCATCGTAAACAGGAGTATTCAAAACAACTTTCATAAAACGGCTTTGGTCGCCACCTAAAATGTAAATCAGCTTTGCATTGCTTAATGAATCAATCCACTTTTTATCATTTACATCGTGCTTGGCGAAATTGAAATTTCTGATAACGCGATTGTCGAGCTTTTTTATTTGTTTAGAAAAAAACTCAAATCCTTCATCCGGAACTTCACTCGACATTGGCAGGACAATGATGTAATCTTTGGGCGTTAATTTTGCAGTATGAAGCATTTTCTGCATCAATTCATCAGAACGATTTCCGCCACCAATAATGAATAAACTGCCTTTGTTTTGCGCAAACGTAGCAAATGTGCAGGTAAATAGAATCAGCGATAAAACTAGTTTTCTCATTATTTATAGATACTTACTTCGATTTTACCATCAGCTGTAATTGCACCTCGGTACATACCTTCAGTGTTAAAAGGCATCGACATATTTCCTTTTTTGTCAAGCGCAATTAAGCCACCATCTCCGCCCATTTTACCAACATTTTCAATGGCAATTTTTGAAGCTGCATCAACTGACAAACCTTTGTATTCCATTAAATCGGAAATGGTTTTGGCCACTACGTTACGAATATAAAATTCGCCCCAACCCGTGCAAGAAATACCTGCGGTTTCATTGTTGCAATAGGTACCAGCGCCAATAATTGGTGCATCACCAACACGACCATATTTTTTGTTGGTCATGCCGCCTGTAGAAGTGCCCGCAGCTAAATTCCCTGCCTTATCTAAAGCTACGCAACCAACCGTTCCAAATTTATAATCGTGGTTTTTGCTGCCCAAAAGCTCAGATTTTTTACTACCATGATCTAAAACTGCTTTTGTAGAATCTTCTTTTATAGCCTGTTGCAAACCATCCCAACGTTCTTTAGTCCAATAATATTTTGGGTCTACAATTTCCAAACCTGCATCCTTTGCAAATGAATCTGCACCTGCACCCACCATCATTACATGTTCTGATTTTTCCATTACAGCTCTGGCGGCAGAGATTGGATTTTTAACCGTAGTTACGCCTGCAACTGCTCCAGCCATTAACGTTTTGCCATCCATGATTGCAGCATCCAATTCATTTTTTCCATCGTGTGTAAAAACGGCGCCTTTACCTGCATTAAAATGCGGATCATTTTCTAAAACATGAATGGTGGCTTCAACGGCATCTAAACTTGTTTTTCCGGCCTGAATTTTTGCATAACCCACCTTTAAAGCTTCGGTTAAAACTTTAACATATTCAGCTTCCTTTTCTGGAGTCATATTCTTTTTTAAGATTGTTCCGGCACCGCCATGAATAACCATAACATATTTTTTCTGCTGCGCAGAAACATTTAATACCCAAGCAGATAGAAATAGTACTGCAATTAATTTTAATGCTTTCATTTTTTATTGATCTTTTTTATTTAGAACTCCATTATCTATCCACCACCAATACCATTTTCCACCTGTGGCTTCACTCGCCTTAAAGTTAGCAACATTAAAATTACCACCACCATTTACAGATGCAGGAATTTCATAAACTGAAACTGCTTTTTGGTTGTTACTCCAAATTGCCTTTTTATTAGCTTCCATTTGCTCTGGCTGTTTGCCTTCATCAGAAATTAAAAAATAGGCATAACTATAAGGACGGCTTGCTGAAAAATCGCCAAAAACCTGTGCTTTTCCATCTTTATCAATACATACTGCTGTTCTTTCATCAGCTGCAATTGCTTTTGCTGCTACTTTCCAATCTTTATTTATCCTACCCAAAAAAATTGCGGATCTACCTTCTCTATCTCGAGTTAAATAATGTTGATCGGTAATCACATTTTGTAAATAAGGTGCTTTAAGAAAATCATTGTTGTACAAAGTAACATTTGAATCGTAAGGATTTGCCAAAGCTTGTGCAGAAGTTAAACCACCGGTTTCACCACTGTAGTAAAAGCCACCTAAAATAGCACAACCTGCACTTGTACCACCAACTGGCGCTTTTTTATCGTTCAGAAGAAAATTTAAGGCTTGCTCCGTTTTTGTTCCTTTCCAATACCTCATATAATCAGATTGATCTCCACCAGCAATAAATACCATTTCTGCATTACGAATAATGTAAGCAACAGTATCATTATTTGCCAGTTCTTTCGAATTGATTAACAAAGTTTCAACAGAGTTTACAGCACCTAAACCATTAATGTAAGGATTATAAGCATCAGTTCCGGTAGCGCGTAAAATAACAACATCGCCCCTACCGCTCTTTTCTATCATCCATTTAAAGGCTGCATCAACGTCAGTTCCTCCCCCCATTAAAACCATCCCACCATTTGTAGTTTTTACCACATTGCTGCTATCACCTACAATACCAATTGATGCGGGTCTGCGTTTTGCAACTGGTGTTGTTCCTCCACCGCCAGTTGTAGGTGAAGTAGGCGAAACCGAAGTCTTGCCACAACCCATACCTGAAAAGCAATATACCATCAGCAGGATAAAGAATGTTTGTTTCATATTTAAAGGTTTAATGAGGCTTTATCAAAATTCGATTTGTCAGCCTGAGCTTGCCAAAGGTTAAGAGATATATTTATTTCTGTTTCGACAAGCTCAGCATGACAAATGCAATAACTTATTGCAAAGCCTTACAATTATTAATAACCCGGATTTTGGACTGTATTTTTATTTACCGAAATTTCTAATGCAGGTAACGGAAGCGAGTATTGTGCCTGTGTAACTGGTAATGTTACAGCTCCAGAAGCATTTACAGCATCAGCAGCTAACCTAACCACAGGTAAATTTCTTCTTTTCAAATCGTAAAACCTATGGCCTTCGAAAGCAAGTTCTTTGTAACGCTCTTCTATAATAGCTGCAATCAAAGCTGGTTTATCAGCAAAGGTTGCATTGGTATAACCATTAATACGAGCGCTACGTAAAGCATTTAAATCGCCTGCTGCATCGCCGGTAGATTCTGCCTCGGCTTCTGCCTTGATCAAATACATTTCTCCGGTACGGAATAATTTGATATCAGTTAATCCCGGTGCTGTTGATGTACCGCCAATGTATTTATTAACCAAATATTGAGATCTTGTACCCGTTCTGGTTGCATCAAACCTGATGTAAGCAGTGTAACGTAAATCATTAACCTTATCGAAAGTATTAATCAATTTAAAAGCAGGTGCATATAAAACAATGCCACCAGTTTGGCGAAAATAAAAATCTCCAACTCTCGAATCGGTTGTTCCAACTCGTTTTGCTTTCCAAATCACTTCATTTTCATTTGCATCAGTCCAAATACCAGGAAACTGGGCTTTAGTTGCAAGTGGATAAGCAGCGATTGCTTCATTAGAATAAGTTATTGCTTCGGCCCAGTTTTTTTCATACAAAGCAAGCCTAGCCTGAATTGCAGAAACAGCAACCCTTGTAATTCTTGTTCTATCTGTAAATGTAGTTGGGATTAAACCCTTTGCGGCAACTAAATCAGATTTAGCATTTGCCACAACAACTTCGAAATTATCTCTTGCAGGATAAGAAATTGTTGAACTTTTCATGTATGGAACGCCTAATGCGCCGGTTTGATAAGCCGATGCATAATTGCGTAATAGTTCGAAGTGAAAATAAGCACGTAAAGCCAAAAGTTCGCCGCGATATCTGTTGCCCGTAGCTAAGACACTACCAGTCAAAGTTAGCGCATCAAGACCCGTAATTGTTCTATTTACTCTATCAATTGCGGTATAATAACTTGCATAAAGCGAAGTTACAGAACCATTGCCTGCAGTATATAACCACCTGAAAGCGTCACTATTGCCAACTGTGTTTTCTGTAGGAAACGTTGCTTCATCAGAAACCGTTGAAACCAAACTTATCGGTGTATAATCTACGAGCGCATACGCACCCAATAAGCCTAAATTAATATCATTTATGTTTCTAAATGCCTTATCAGGAGATATAGTATCGGTTGGAGTTAAATCCAATTTTGTACATGACGATGTAAGCACTAACAACGAAAATATAAGTACGTATTTTTGATATATTTTATTAATCATTGCTATAATTATTAAAAGTTAACATTTAAACCTGCAGTGTACGTTCTGGTGTTTGGATATTGAAAACGACCGTAAACTGCATTATTTTCAGGATCTAATCCCCTCCATTTTGTCCAGGTAAACAAATTCTGTCCTTGAACAAAGATTTTAACACCTTTAATGATTTTAGTTTTTTCTAAAATTGATTTCGGGATAGCATAACCGATGTTCACATTTCTTAACCTTAAGAAAGAAGCATCCTGAATATCTTTTGATGTAAAGTTTCTAGGAATATCGAATTTTTGAAGGATTGCATCATTACCAGAATCCCCCGGAACCTGCCATCTGTTTTCTAACATTCTAACGCTTTGATTACTGGTTGCATAGCGCTGATTTTCGTTATAAAAATCTTCATTATTCCAACGCATAACGTTTGATACGAAAGAAAATAGTGCCGAAGCCGTAATTCCCTTATAACTTAATGAAGTGTTAAAACCACCAGTAAAAGTTGGATATAAACTACCAGAGTTGGTTGTACTTTGCGTATTTACATTGTAAGTTGTGGTAATGCTTCCATCAAGATTGTAGTATTGTGCTTCTCCTGTTTGAGGATTTACACCTGCCCAATCCGGAGCAAAATAAGTTCCATAAGGTAAGCCTACTTTTAAAATACGACTGTCTCCATCAGGATATGAATCGGTAATATCAGTTACATGAAGAATTTTGTTTTTATTGTAACCAGCATTAACTCCAACAGACCATAAGAAATTATTTGTTTTGATAACATCACCATTAACTTCAAATTCAATACCTCTGTTTCTCATTTTTCCAGAACTTAAGCTAAGTAAAGAGAAACCCGAAGTTGCCGATGGTGGTTGGTCGATAAACATATTGGTTGTCAATCTGTAGTAATAATCTGTAGCAATACGTAATCTGTTTTTGAATATTGCTAAATCGAAACCCACGTTAGATTCTTTTACATATTCCCAATCGTAATCCGCATTACCCGCAGCTGATGGTCTGATAGCAGCAACGCCCCCATAAGATGTTCCAACCGTGTAAGTTGGCAAATAAGTAAAGTCGCCACCAAATGGACTTGCTGTAATGCCGTAACTCGCTCTAACTCTTAAATCATTAATAAAATCATTATTCTTTAAAAATTCTTCGCCTTTTGCATTCCAGTTAGCGCCAAACGAATAGAAGCCATGCCATTTATTTTCTGGTGCAACTCTTGTAGAACCATCATAACGATAACTTGCTGTAGCAGTATATTTATTATCAAAAGTGTAACGGGCAACACCCATAAACGAAGCTAAAGCACTTTTAGTTTTACCACCTGTTGTTGAAGGTAAAAACACTGCACTATTAGTTGCTCCTGCCGGAGTTTCTGGTAAGCGACCATCTATACCGTACGCACTAAAGCCAAAAGAATTATAGTTATTATAAACATATTCATAAAAAGCTGAAGCCTCGAAATCATGAACATCATTAAACTTTTTGGCAAAAGTTAATCCGGTTGTTGATATGATGTTGAAGTTTCTTCTGCTTGCATCTGTTAAACGACCTCTTCCACCTAATGTATTTGCAACACTTCTCGATCCATAATAAGAATCAGGATTAATAAATTGCTGGTCAGTTGACTGGCGATAATCTATACCTGCCCTGGTTGTTATTTTTAACTCAGGTAAAATCTGGTAAGCAAAAGCCGTACTAATGATTGATTTTAATTGATCAGTTTTATCTGATGAATTTAACAAACGTTCTAATGCTTGACTACCCTCCCTTTGATCTAAAATAAAATATTGAGACCTATTACCCGGATGAACCAAAGTTCCATCAAAAGCGTAAGGGTTTTCGTATGGCAAAGCATAATAAACTGATGCCATTGCTGTACCTGCACCAGTTCCGCCTTCGCCTTCGGTAAAGCTAGATTGAGAATAACCCAAAGATAAATTCACACTACCGCTGAATTTATCATCTTTAAAATCCAAGTTACTTCTTAGTGAATAACGGTCCAAACCGGTACGTTTAGCTACACCTTCCTGGCTGTAATAATTTAAGGAATTGTAGAAACGTAAATTTTCATTTCCACCGCTAATGCTTACCTGTTGCTCCTGGAATTTTCCTCTCTGGAAGAAAATATCTCTCCAATCTGTGTTAATTCTTTTTAAACTATCGATGATAAAATCTGCTCTTGCTCTTGTTGTTGCAGTTCCTGCAGCATAGGTTGGGTTTTTAGGAGAATATGTCCAGCCGGGGCCAATATTACGACCAAAACTTGCACCAATTTCTTCTTCAAATTGCAAGCGTTGTTCCGTATTCATCATGGTAAAGTTTGGTCGGCTTAAATTAGAGAAACCATATTGCGAGGTATAATTAACCGCTAATTTACCAGCTTTACCTTTTTTGGTTGTTAAAACAATTACACCGTTTGAACCTCTTGAGCCATAAAGTGCTTTAGCTGATGCATCTTTCAAAACCGTTGCCGATTCAATATCTTCAGGATTGATGGTTTGAAAATAACCAGCTTCGATTGGCACACCATCTAAAACATATAAAGGTGTAGATGAACCGTTTACACTACCAATACCACGAATTACAACTGCTGCACTTTGACCAGGCTGACCAGAAGTAGAAATTACACTCATACCTGGAACACGACCTTGCAAAATCTGGTCAACTGTTAAACCTGGAACCGTGTTAATTTTTTCTGCTGTAACCAATGATGCCGCATTTGCAGATTGAGTTTTCGTATAATTGGTGTAGCCAGTTACCACAATATCACTTAACGTTCCGGCAGATGGCATTAATTTTAAAGCCCCCAATTGTGCTTTAGCTAAAACTTCTCTATCAGCATAGCCGATGTAAGAGACAACTAAAATTGCGTTTTCATCTACATTTCTGATAGAGAAATTACCATTATTGTCTGTGGCGTAAATTGCAGATTGGCCCTTAATGCGAACCGAAGCGCCCGGCATTGGATTCCCTGCTTCATCAACAATTTTACCTGTAACATCAATAGCTTTTACCAGCTCATTATTATTTGCTTTTGGAAAAATTAAGATGGTATTTTCTTTAATTTCCCAACCAAAAGGTTGCGATTTTAAAGCTTGAGTTAATACATCAGAAAGTTCTGCATTTTTTAAATCTATTGTTACCGGTTTAGATTTTTGCTGAATTAAATCGGTATCGTACAAAAAGAAATAACCAGTTTGGCGTTTAATTTCCTTTAGAATTTTTACCAGGGGTGTATTTTTCTGACTAATATTTATGCGTTGAGAAAATGCATTGGCACTGACCTGCATACATAAAACGATCATTATGAAAATAAAAAGTTTCATAGCCCTAAGAAATTGATGGTTAAAATAATTTGGAGCAAAACCGTTGTGTTTATCCTCCGCGGCTTTACTACTTCGAGTGTAAAAATTCATACATTCAGTTTGGTTTAAAGGTTAAATTGATTAGTTATTTGGCATTTTTGCCATCTATTTGGTTAGTTTATTTTTCTGTTAAAACTTTGAGTTTTCTTCCTTCCTCTAATTGGAACTTAATGTTTCCAGTTTTCTCGAGCATTTTTAATACTTCAGATAATTTTGATTTTCTTGGCACCATTCCGTTAAACCGCTTAGCTGGAACATCCGAGTAGTCGATTTTAATATCATACCATCTTTCCAACTGACTTAGAATAACTTTCAGTTGCGAATCGTTAAACTGGAATAATCCGTTTTTCCAGGCAGTTTCATCATCGGTATCAACATCTGCAGCGATTTTAATTGATGCTTCTCCGCCAATACCACTTATTGCCTGTTCACCAGGCTTTAAAGTTTTAGAAAATTTTAGATTGCTAACCTTCACGCTCCCCTCTAACAAGGTTGTTTTAACCGTATTATCATCTAAATAACTGTTGATATTGAAATGCGTACCCAATACTTCTACGTTTTGGTTCTGACTTACAACATGAAAAGGCATCGACTTATTTTTTGCAACTTCAAAGTATGCTTCGCCTGTTAGCACAACCAAACGTTGCTTGCCGGTAAATGCTTCTGGATATTTTAGGGATGATGCTGCATTAAGCCAAACCCTGCTGCCATCCGGCAAAATAACTTGATACTGGCCACCTCTTGGCGTTGAAATTGTATTGTAGGCTATATTTTTATGCTGGTTTAAAAGGCTATTGTTTACAATTGTGTAAACCAATTGCCCATCTTTTTCTTTTGAAATTCTGATTCCGTCCTGGTCGCTAATATCCGATGAAGTATTTTCATCCAAAACCACTTTAGAGCCATCAGCTAAAGTTAGTATCGCTTTGTTCTTTCCTGGCAAAATATCTAAATGCTTTCTTTGAGCTTGGGTAGTTGCTAAAAGTTTGGATGTTTTATTGATTTGGAAATAGTAGATACCTGTAAAAATCAGAACAAGTGCGGCCGCTGCAGAAATATATTTGTATAAGGGAGATATCCTTGTTTTTTTATTGTGCGCAATTTTTTCTTTGATTGCTTCAAAGTTTAACTGCTCCAGATTTTTTATGTCCTCCGCCGGATTTATATCAGAGCTTTCATCTGTTTTACCTAAAAAATTGTAATATTCTTCGATAAACTGAATTTCATCGGCATTTGCTTTACCTGATAAATAACGTTCAACAATTTTTTCTAAATCTTTTCGGTTAGGAAATGAATTCATTTTTTCCGGTTTTTATATACTATGTACCGGATGCAAGGAAATCTCCCAAAAAAGAAAACAAATTATTTTAAAAGAGTGAAATAGGCGGCTACAAGAATCAAAATCATATGCGTTAATCGGAATTTAAGCGCATGTGTGGCTGTTGTTAATTGATTTTGAACGGTTTTTTGTGAAACATTTAATTCTACAGCGATTTTTGCTGTAGATAAACCTTCAAAATAATGGAGCAAAAAGATTTTTCGTCGCTTTTCTGGAAGTGCCTTTATGAAAAGTTCAATTAACAAACGAGCTTCCTTTTCCAATAATTCTCCATCTGTTTGCAAAGGAGAAATTAACTTCTGCTCGAATGTACTACTGAATAAATTGTGCTTACTGCCTTTGCTAATTTGCTTTAGAACCTGAAAACGAACGGCTGTGTGCAAGTAAGCTAAAGGTTTTTGCAAATCGAGCTCTGCTTTTCTATTCCATAAATCGGCGAAAACATTCTGAATAATATCCTGACATTTCTCTTTTTCGGGCAAACGTTTGTAAGCTGCATTGTAAAGTTCAGCCCAATAAAGTTTATAGATTTTGCCAAATGCAGCCTCGTCTCCTTTCCTTAATAGGTCAAAAAGTACATTATCGTTTTCACAATTTCTCGAGGCTTCCAAATGATTAGGTTTGTTGGGAAACCAAACATAGTCATTTTAAGGGCTTTTAGCAATACCTTCTGATGAGAATTGCAAGTCGTAAAGCTTTTTGTAATAACCATTTAGCCTTAACAATTCCTGGTGTGTACCTTTCTCCTTAATTTCGCCTTTATCAAGCACAATAATTTGATTGGCCTTCTGGATGGTTGAAAGGCGATGGGCAATTACAATAGAAGTTCTGCCATCCATTAAATTGTCAATGGCCTTTTGAATCAATAATTCAGTTTCTGTATCAACAGATGAGGTGGCTTCATCTAAAACTAAAATTGCCGGATTGTGTACTAAAGCCCGAATGAAAGAAATTAGCTGTGCTTGTCCGGCAGAAAGGGTTGAACCTCTTTCCATTACATTGTATTGATAACCACCTGGTAAACGCTCAATAAAATCATGAGCACCAACCTTTTTAGCGGCATTAACCACTTCCTCAATAGTAATTTTTGGATTGTTTAAGGTGATGTTATTTAAAATCGTATCCGAAAAAAGGAAAACATCTTGTAAAACGGTTGCGATGTTACTACGCAAATAATTCAATTCTATATCATGAATATCTAAGCCATCAACCGTAATTTCACCTTTTTTAACTTCGTAAAAACGGTTTAAAATATTTATGGTTGAAGATTTGCCAGCGCCGGTTGCACCAACCAAGGCCACGGTTTCGCCAGCTTTTACCTCAAAAGATAAATCCTTTAAAACATAGTTATCATCATTATAAGCAAACCAAACATTTTTAAATTTGATGTTACCCTCTAGTTTTTCAGGAGCAAGTTTTCCATGATTTGGTGTTTTTTCATCCGTATCTAAAACCTTAAAAACGCGTTCAGCTCCAACCATACCCATTTGCAGGGTATTAAATTTATCCGCCAGTTGGCGAATTGGGGTAAAAACCATTCCTAAATACATGATGAATTGTGTGATGGTTCCAGGTGTCACATCAAGTGGTTTAGCTAAAATACTTTTTGAACCATACCAAATTAATAAACCTAGCGACATGGCAGAGATTAACTCAACAACCGGAAAAAAGATGGAATAATACCAGTTTGAGCGAATATTTGCATCGCGATAGCGCTTATTTATAGCATAAAACTTTTTGTACTCTTGTCGCTCACGGGCAAAATATTGAACAATTGAAACACCGGTTATGTGCTCTTGTAAAAAGGTATTCAGATTGGAAACTTCGTTTCTGATTTCCTGAAAGGCAACTTTAATAGCTTTCTGAAATTTTCTGGTTGCAATTATCAAAAGCGGAATCGGCAAAAGCACTACCAAACTCAACTCCCAATCGGTAAGCAACATTACGCCAACAATTACTACAATTTGCAGCGAATCGCCAATCATGGAGATTAACCCTTCTGAAAATATATCGGCAATGGTTTCTAAATCAGAAACAGTTCTGGTAATTAATTGACCAATGGGGGTTTTATCGAAATATTTTAAGCGTAACTGGGTAATGTGATTAAAAACGTTAATTCTCAGATCGCGGATAACGGATTGCCCCAAAGTATTGGTTAATAAAGTATGGCTATATTGAATAAGCGATTGCAAAATCAGCATAAAAACCATGAGCATTGTCATGTTTACCAAGCCGCTGTAATTGCCTGTTAAAATATAATTATCAAGCGTAAATTTAATAAGAAATGGGCGAACTGGAGAAATTGCCGCAAGTAACACCGTTAATATTACCGACCAGACAAAAATAGCACGATATGGCTTTACGTATTGAAAAATACGTTTCAGCAATCCTGTGTTATATACGTCGCCTGTTACTGCCATTTATTTTAATTTGGAATGAATTATTAATTTTTAATGAGTGAATTTTGAATGAATAAATATCTACACGAGACAAAATATTCAATCATCCACTCATTCTATAATTCAATCATTATACATAAGGATACTCTACTTTTACCAAATACAAACCACAAGCTGGTACCGATTGACCTGCGTTGCTTCTGTTTTTGCTATCGATTATATTTGTAAAATCAGATAAATTAATTTCTTTTTTACCGATTCTAACCAAAGTGCCTACAATTGCCCTGACCATGTTTCTTAGAAAACGATCGGCTTCAATTGTGAACACTAAACTACCATTTTCTTCTTCAAATTGGGCTCTTACAATTTTACAGTTATTGGTAAAGGTTTGAGTATTTGATTTGCTAAAACATGAAAAATCGGTGTAATTTAATAATTCGTTTGCTGCTTCGTTCATCAATTTTATATCTAACTTATCTTTTACTAACCAAGAACGGTTCAATTTAAAAGGATCTTTTTCAAAATGAATGTAATACTTGTAAGCCCTTGCTGTTGCATCAAATCGTGCATGTGCATCATCAGCTACAGCAATAATTTTTTTTGCCGCAATTTGATAAGGAAGCATTGCATTTATACCACCAACTGCTGAAAAAACTTTATCTTCTCTTATATGCTCTACATCGAAATGGGCAAAAAACTCCGTTGCGTGTACACCAGAATCGGTTCTGCCACAACCTAAAGTTTCAATCGGTTGCCTAAAAAAAGTAGACATGGCCTTGTCCAATAATTCTTGTACCGTTACCGCATTAGGTTGTATTTGCCAGCCGTGGTATAAGCTGCCATCATAAGCAATTTGTATGAAATATCGTTTTTTACTCAAAGCGATGCAAAAGTACGTTTTATGGATTAAGGATAAAAGAACAAAGAGTAAGGATTAAGGAACAAAGAGTAAGGATTAAGGATAAAAGAACAAAGTGTAAAGATTATATTTGAAATTATAGCGCCTTGCTTATTTATCGCAAAAAAATATAATTTTGTAGCATGATACAAAGAATACAATCTATTTGGCTTTTCTTAGCAGCTATAGTTTTAGTTATAATGTTATTCTTACCAATTATAAGTAAAGAGGTTAATAACATAAATGCCACAGTACGGACCTCAGGATTATACATTGGCAATCCGGAAATTAAGAGCGAAAGTTTTACACCACTTTTAATTACAAATATTGCAGTTGCCGTTATGTGTTTCATTAATATTTTTAATTTCAGAAAAAGAGCAGTACAGAAACGAATTGCAATATTTACTATTGCGGCAATTGCAGGTTTTGCTTTCTGGTGCAGTAATTATGCTTATAAAATTCCAGGGGGAGTTGAAGGTGCAAATTTTGAAATAGGAGCCTACTTACCGGCAGTTGCAATATTATTTATTGTTTTAGCCATTTTCGGCATTAATAAAGATGAAAGATTAATACGCTCTGCAGAAAGGTTGCGGTAATAGTAATTCAGTTTTTGCCTTTTAAACCCGATTGTAACGGAAATACTTTTTTGGCTTAACGAGAAAAATTGCCACGTCGTTCCTCCTAGCAATGACGTACGTGGGCTGTGAATAAGAAGTAAAAAGATTGCAGTGTAAAGCGGGACTGATTCACCCCATATTTTACAGGTTTTGATTTTCAAATCTTAATTAATTTTTATGAAAATCGAGTAGGCATTCTACTCAATATCCATCATCCATTTTCCATCTCACTTTTCACCTAATTCCTTTCTTCCTAATTCTCAAATATTTAGCTTAAAAAACTATTTCCTTAACAATCAATAAAATACGGATTATTAACCGTACCTTTGCGGCTCAATTAAAAATAAAAGACGAATGACAAACCCATTTCAATTATTGGGGATAAGTGATGACGTCGTTAATGCCGTAAAGGACCTTGGATTTGAAACTCCAACGCCTATTCAGGAGCAAAGTATTCCTGTACTGTTAGAAGGCACTAATGATTTTGTTGGTTTGGCCCAAACAGGAACAGGAAAAACAGCCGCATTTGGTTTGCCGCTGTTAGAACTAATCGATTTTAAAGTAACAAAACCGCAGGCATTAATTTTATGCCCAACGCGTGAGTTATGTTTACAAATCGCTAACGACCTTAAAAACTTTTCTAAAAACGTTGCTAATGCCCACGTTGTTGCCGTTTACGGTGGCGCGAACATTATGCAACAACTACGCGAAATACGCCAAGGCGTTCAAATCGTAGTGGCCACGCCCGGCCGTATGTTGGATATCATTGGCCGTAAGGCAATTGATTTTTCAAACGTTAAATATGTTGTGCTTGATGAAGCTGACGAGATGTTAAACATGGGTTTCCAGGATGACATTAACGACATTTTATCAACTACTCCTGATGACAAAAAAACCTGGTTATTTTCGGCTACAATGCCTGCAGAAGTTCGCCGTATAGCTAAAAACTACATGGATAATCCTGTAGAATTAACCATGGGCACAAAAAATACAGGTAATGTAAATATCGAACACGAATATTATATTGTTCGTGCCCGTGATAAATATGCTGCCTTAAAACGTATTGTAGATTTTAACCCTGATATTTTCGGTGTTGTTTTCTGTAAAACGAAATTAGATACGCAGGATATTGCTGAGCATTTGATTAAAGATGGTTATAATGCTGATGCTTTACACGGCGATTTATCGCAACAACAACGTGATAAGGTTATGCAACGTTTCCGTGAGCGTAATATGCAACTATTAATTGCTACTGATGTTGCTGCTCGTGGTATCGATGTTAGTGGTGTAACACACGTAGTTAACTATTCTTTACCTGATGAAATTGAAAGTTATACCCACCGTTCTGGCCGTACTGGTCGTGCTGGTAAAACTGGTATTTCAATCTGTATCATCAACTCTAAAGAGTTGGGCAAAATCCGTCAGTTAGAGCGTATTATTGGTAAACAATTTACTAAAGCTGAATTACCTACCGGATTTGATGTTTGCGAAAAACAACTTTTCTCTTTAGTACATAAAGTACATAATGTAGAAGTTAACGTAGAGCAAATTGACCAATACATTCCTCGTATTATGGATGAATTTAAAGATTTATCTAAAGAGGATGTAATTAAACGTTTCGCTTCATTAGAATTTAACCGTTTCTTGGATTATTATTCTAAAGCACCTGATTTAAATGCAGCTGTTGGAGATGAGCGTGGAGAAAGAGGCGAACGTGGCGAAAGACGCGGACGCGGTAGCGAAGGTTACACTCGTTTATTCATCAACTTAGGCTCTGTAGATGAATTTACCCGTGGCGATATGTTATCATTTATCTGTAACAACGGTAAAATTGGTGGCAAAAGCGTTGGTAAAATTGATTTAAAAGGTGTTTTCTCTTTCTTTGAAGTAGAAGATGCTGTTGCTGACAAAGTTTTTGAAGGCTTCAAATCAGTTGAATTTAATGGTCGCCAGGTTCGTATTGAAAAAAGCGGAGATGGTGGACGTGGTGAAGGTGCAGGCGAAAGACGCGGTGGCGGTGAAAGACGTAGTGGTGGATTTGGCGGCGAACGCAGAAGCGGCGGTGGCGGTGGTTACCGTGGCGGAAATGGTGGTGGCGACAGAAGAAGTTCTGGCGGTAGCGGCAGACGTGATGGTGGAAGTCGTGATGGTGGTGGCTTCAGAGATTTCTCTGGCCGTAGCCGTGAAGATAAAGGTGGAAGCAGAGAAGGTGGAAGTGGACGTAGAGAAGGTGGAAATCGTGAAGGTGGAAGCGGCGAGCGTCGCAAAAAATGGTAAATTAAAAACCAAATATTTTACAAGCCGTCCCGAAATTTCGGGACGGCTTTTTTTTGCCACCAGCTGAAGAATGTGGTAAATATTAATTTCATTTATACTACTACACAACCAGCAGCAAAACTTAACTCTTTTCATCAATCCAAATTTTAGCAATGAACAAGGGATTATTATTTAAAAATTGTAAAATAGTTATTCGACTTTATGATTATGCTTAATTTGCACTACTTTCGCTAATTATGCAGGCAAAATATATTTCCTATCAAGAAACTGGTTCGTTTTCTAAACTGGTTTTAGATTATATTAATAACGAAGAACAGCTTAAGGCTTTCTACAGTTATCGCCCGGATTTGGATGGATTGAACGAGGCTATCAACAAAAGAAATTTTTTAGGCGATAGAAATACTCTGGTTAAGGTTTTGAAAAGCCAATATCAACATCTTAATCCGAATAAATCAGTTACAAAAAATATTGAGCTTTTAGCTTTAGATAATACTTTCACCGTTACAACTGGTCACCAGTTAAACCTTTTTACTGGCCCCCTATATTTTATTTATAAGATTGTAACGGCCATAAATCTTTCCATTGAGCTGAAAATTGCTCAGCCTGATAAAAATTTTGTTCCGGTATATTGGATGGCTACTGAAGACCACGATTTTGATGAAATTAATCATGTAAATGTTGATGAGAAAAACATTAGTTGGATACAAAATACAAATGGTGCAACTGGAAGGTTGAGCACAAAAACTGTAGCTGCTGCAGTAACTGCTTACAAAGGCTATTTAGGTATTTCTAAAAATGGCCAACACATTGCCAAGTTGGTTGAAAGGGCTTATTTAGAACATGATAATTTAGCTGATGCGACCAGATATTTGGTTAATAATTTGTTCGAAAAATATGGTTTAGTAATTGTTAATGCTGATGATAAGCAACTCAAAACCTTATTTAAATCAGTTATACTGGCAGATATTACAGAGCAAAACAGCTCTAAAAACATCGATAAGAGTTCTAAAAATCTGGAGGAACTGGGCTACAAAACGCAGGTTAATGGTCGTGATATAAATTTCTTTTATTTGAAGGATGAATTGCGAGAGCGCTTGATTTTTCAAAATGGAAAGTATGCAGTGAATCATACAGAAATCAGTTTTACTGAGGAGGAATTGAAAGCTGAAATTGCTTCAAACCCTGAAAGATTTAGCCCAAATGTGGTGATGCGTCCAATGTATCAAGAAGTTATTTTACCCAACATCGCTTATATTGGTGGTGGTGCTGAAGTGGCTTATTGGATGCAATTGAAAGCAAATTTCGATTATTATAAAGTAGATTTTCCTGTGCTATTGCTACGTAATTCGGCTTTACTAATTGATGAACGTAGTGCTAAAAATTTATACAATTTAGGTTTTTCCTTAGAAGATATCTTTTTACCTATAGAGGAATTAAAAAATTTATGGGTGAGAAAAAATTCTACTGCACAACTGCTTTTAGCTGATGAAACGAGGGCAATTAACAGCATCTTCGACCAAATAAAACTGAATGCCTACAAAATCGACAAGACGCTTTCAGTTTCAACAGATACTGCCAAACAAAAAGCCAATCACTTGCTGGCTAACCTTGAAAAAAAATTATTCAGAGCCGAAAAGCGAAAACACGAAACGGCTTTAATTCAAATAGAAAACGTTAAGAAAAGGCTTTTCCCTAATGGAACCATGCAAGAAAGAATTATGAATATTGCACCAATGTATGTGAATTATGGGGAAGATTTTCTCTCATCCTGCATAGAAAATTTTGAACCTTTAGGCGGCGATTTTACTTTACTTTTACCTTAAAGAACAAAGATAAATGAGCAAGGAACAAAGATAAACGAGCAAGGAACAAAGATAAATGAGCAAGGAACGAAGATAAACGAGCAAAGACCAAAAATAAAAGAGCAAAGAATAAAGACAAAAGAGCAAATAAAGAGGGATTTTTGAAAGCAGCTCATTGATCCTTATTCCTTGCTCCTTAATCCAAAGAATATGACCTTTATAACCTTTACCGAAAACAAACTCAGAACTTTTACCTACAACGTTTTTAAAAAAATGGGCTGTTCTGATGAACATGCTGAGCTGGCAACTGACGTTTTAATCCGTTCTGATTTACGTGGGATTGATTCTCATGGTGTGGCTCGTTTAAGTGGTTACGTGCGTCTTTGGGAAAAGAAAAGAATTAATGCAACGCCTGATATTAAGATTGTATATGAAACACCAACAACAGCAACCGTAGATGGCGATGCAGGCTTAGGTTTGGTGGTTGCACCTTTCGCAATGAAAGTAGCTATAGAAAAAGCCGAAAAATATGGTAGCGGATGGGTTTCCGTTAAAAATTCTAATCATTTTGGCATTGCAGGTTACCACGCTTTAATGGCCGTAGAAAAAGACATGATTGGCATCAGCATGACGAACGCGAGTCCGCTGGTTGCACCAACTTACGCTAACGAAAGATTGCTCGGCACCAACCCAATGTGTTATGCATTTCCGGCAGGAAAATATCCTCCGGTAATTGTAGATATGGCCACAGCTGCCGCAGCAAATGGAAAATTAGAAATTGCGCAAAGAGCCAATAAAGATATTCCAGATGGTTGGGTTCAAAATAAGGATGGCGTAAATTCTAATGACCCGAACGAATTAAAAAGTGGCGGTTCTTTATTGCCTTTGGGCAGCGACAAAGACCATGGCAGCCATAAAGGTTATGGTTTAAGTGCAACTGTTGATATTTTATCCGCTGTGCTTTCTGGTGCCAATTATGGCCCATGGGTTCCGCCATTTGTGGCTTTTTTAGAACCATCTGCGAATCCGGTTGGAGAAGGTTTAGGGCATTTCCTTGGCGCTATGCGTGTAGATGGTTTTCGCCCTGCGGATGATTTTAAAAATCATTTAGATAATTGGATTGAGCGTTTTAAAAGCGCTAAAACGGTAGATGAATCCAAAAAAGTAATTATCCCTGGCGAACCTGAACATGAATTTGAGCAGGAACGAAAAATCAGCGGTATACCGCTGATTGATGTTGTAGTTAATGATTTAAATGAACTTGCTATAAAACTAAACATTGAAGCGCTGAGTAATTAATCAGCGGCTTCAAATTCAAATGCTAAAGCTGGCTGATTCTTAACATTGCCAGGTAGCTTTACTGTTGTTTTATCACCTATATTTTTCCAGATTAATTTTTGTCCGGTTGAAATTAATTTCATCGTTGTTCCTTTTTTTGGAATGTTTCCATTCCATGAAATTTCAGTTGGTTTTTCATCAGCTGATAAACAATAAATTGCATAACGCGTTTTAGCGTCTTTACTCTGCGTAAACCAGGTTTTACCATTATTATAATTCTTAGTAATTCGAGTGTTGTAAATCGCTTTACCATTAACTGAAGTCCATTTCCCAATTTCATTTAATTGATTTGTAACCTCTGATGGTAAAGTCCCATCAGGTTTCGGACCAATGCCTAAAAGTAAGCTACCACCTTTGGCAACAATTTCTACCAATTTATGTATCACTTCGGCCGCTGGTTTATATTTATCATTGGGAACAAATCCCCAAGCTCCGCCTAAAGTCATACAACTTTCCCAAGGATAATCCAATTGCTTCTCAGGGATTCTTTGTTCTGGCGTTTGATAATTTTCGTAAGGTCCGTGAACCGTTCTATCTACCATCAATAAACCAGGTTGTGCTTTTCTAGCCATTGAGGCAATTTTAGGCATATCAATATCCTGGCTCCATTTCGGAATATTTGCGCCCCAAGATAAAACCTCTTCATTTACGGTTTCCAGCGGACGAACCCAACCTCCGTCTAACCATAATATATCTACGCTACCATAATTATTCATAAGTTCACTAATCTGGTTATAAGTAAACTCCTTGAATTTGTTCCATCGCCAAGGATATTTTCTGATATCGTAGTTGTTGTTTCTATCGGCCGTTGCATACTTTTGCCACCAATAATATTGCGAGTGCCAATCGGGTTTGGAAAAGTAAGCACCAATCATAAAGCCATCTTTTCTAAAAGCATCGAAAACATATTTAGCAACATCGGCTTTCGGATGATTAGCAAATGGGCCTTTTGCAATATTAAAATCACTTTGTTTGGTATCAAACATAGCAAAACCATCATGGTGTTTGGTAGTAAAAACAAGGTATTTCATGCCCGCTACTTTACCAGCTGCCGACCATTGCTCTGAATTAAATTTTGTTGGATTAAATTGTTTGCTAAAATCCCAATACCATTTTTTATAATTTTCGTAAGAAATTGTGGTATCTCTTTCAATCCAATCTTCAGAACAGATAGACCATGATTCGATTATACCAGGGACTGCATAAAGCCCCCAATGAATTATCATTCCAAATTTTTTATCTTGCCAATTTTCAAGTTTTCCCTTAACTAATGGGTCCTTAGGCCATTCGTAATGAGAAGATTGCGGCATTATATCATTTTGCTGCGAGTACAGTAGAAATGAGCTGAATAGCAGAATAAACAAAAGGGAAAAATTCTTCATACCTAAAACAAAAAAAGGGCAAGAAATTCCTGCCCTGATAAATAACTAAATTATTAATTAATATCCCAAAATATTTTGGTGGTTAAATTATCTTTTGAGGGAATCGTTTAATCGTTTGCGGTTAATTGCTCATAAAAAGGCTTAAATTTCTTTAAGCCTATTTATGTTCTGTTTTAATTATAAATTCTTACTTAATACCTCGTAACAACCTATTCCAACGAATTTTATTAAAGAAACTTCCTTCGCTATCCCAACTCATCCAAATGAATAATGCTTTGCCAACAACATGGTCTTCTGGCACAAAACCCCAATAACGAGAATCAGCAGAATTATGTCTGTTATCGCCCATCATCCAATAATAATCCATTTTAAAAGTGTATGATGTTGCAGGTTTATCATTAATGTACCAAACACCAGCTTTTTGCTCAACTTTGTTTCCTTCGTAAGTTCTAATTGCTCTGTAATATAGTGGCATCGTATTACTATCGATTTGAACTGTCCAGCCTTTTGCAGGAATTTTTATCGGACCAAAATTATCTCTGTTCCAAACACGTTTTGGGTCATGTGGAAAAATACCTCCAGGTTCAATATCTGTCGATGTAGCTGCAAACATATTTACAGATTTTACAAAATCGAAGGCTTTGATTTTTTCCGCCAGTTCAGGAGATAATTCACCAACATATGTGTTATCACCTATCAATTGCATATCGCCTAGCTTAACTTTCAAATCATCAAACACACCATAGTTAAAATCCATTGTTTTAAACTCGATTTTATATGGCATCATTCCGGTATTTATTAATGGTTCATCTTTGCCGTTAATGTTAGCAATACCATTTTTCATACTGATAACATCACCAGCAATACCGATACAACGTTTAATGAAGTTCTCACGTTTATCAACCGGGCGACTAACAATTGTATATTGGCTGTGAACGGCTTCACGACCGCTTTGTCTAACCAAATCATAATAACTTGGCACTTGATTTTCTAATGCTACAGTATCTCCTTCCGGGAAGTTAAAAACAACAACATCATTTCTTTTGATATCACTCAAGCCCGGTAAACGGCGGTATTTCCACTGAACGCCATCCCAATAAGCTTTAGTTCCGGTGATTGGCATGGTATGGTGCGCAAAAGGAAAGGCAACGGGTGTCATTGGTACACGAGCACCATAATTTACCTTACTTACAAAAAGAAAATCGCCAATTAACAACGAGCGCTCCATAGAACCAGATGGAATTGTATAAGCCTCGATAAAGAAAACCCTGATAATTGTTGCTGCAACAACGGCAAAAACAATAGCATCTACCCACTCGCGGGTTTTAGTTTTTTTCTTTTTGTTGGCATCTTTCTTTTTCTGCCAGAATTTATAATTCATATATCTTGTTTAGTTGTTAACGATTTGTACAATCAGCTAACCATTATCTGCTTTATTAATATCAGCTTATTCAAAAATATCAGTTATACTGAAAAAGCCTTTTTTATCTTTTAACCACTCTGCTGCAACTACAGCACCCAATGCAAAACCTGCTCTGCTGTGTGCGGTATGCTTAATTTCAATATCATCAACCTCGCTACTGTAAATAACCGTATGCGTACCTGGTATATTTTCAATTCTATGTGATTCAATTAGTAATTGTTCACCTTTGGGAAAAACCTCAACGTTTGTTCCAACAACTTCGTTCAACCATTCAGATTTGCGTTGCAAATTATCAACAATACCCTCTGCTAAAGTTATGGCTGTTCCACTTGGTGCATCCAGCTTTTGTGTATGATGAATTTCTTCTACCTGAACTTCGTAAGCCGGATAATTATTCATCAATTTAGCTAAGGTTTGGTTTAGCTTAAAGAATAAATTAACGCCAATACTGAAGTTAGACCCATAAAGCAAGGTATTGTTACTGCTGTTGCATTCATTTTTAACTTCCTGCAGTTTGCCATACCAACCAGTTGTACCAACAACCACAGGAACATTTGCATCGAAACAGACATCAATATTTTGCAAAACAGAGTCAGGCGTACTAAAATCGATGGCTACATCTGCCGCTTTTAAGTTTTGACGGGTTAATTCTTCCTGATTATCGATTGATATTTTTAGAACGATTTCGTGGCCGCGTTCTACTGCAAATTTCTCTATAATCTGCCCCATTTTGCCATATCCTAAAAGCGCAATTTTCATTGGTTATATATTTGTTTAGGTGATTTACCGGTTTTAAAATCTTAATGAAAGTTTTAATGCAGGAGTTTGATTAAAACCATACATAGCATTTGGATTATTTATTAAAGTTGGAGTTACCTTAAAAGAAAGTTTATCATCCACATCGAAAAAATTTAAGCGAGCTGCTACATAAGCATCTATTATTTGTACGGCATAGACTGCAAAATAAGAAAAAATTACAATCTGACTGTTCCTTTTATAAATCGCTTGTGCATCCAATACATTAGTATCGCCGTATCTTGTCAAATCAGGGTTAAGAGGCCTTAGTTTCGCGGTATCCGTCTGGAGTTTATTAAACGCCCTATTCTGCGCTTCAGTTAAGAAAATTTTATAGTTCTTACGGCTTTCGATGTAGGACAAAGTTAAGGCACCAAAACCTCCATAAATCAAACCTACTTTACCTAAGGTATAAGTTCTCTGCCAAAAATGACCTGTTTTTTCACCCTTTGCATTCAATTTATTGTTGAGAAGTTGATTGTTGTACAATTGCCCCCAACCCGGAATTAGCATCGACCTAAAAACAGCTTTTCTACCTGCTACCTTACCCGGATTTACGTACTTGATCGTATCCGTTTTTTTACGGGCAGTATCCATCGGAACAGCCTTTATCGGCGTAGTTTTAATAGTATCGATTGGTTTTAATAAAGTATCCTGTACCTGAGCCGAGGCCAGATTTGCCAAGAAAATAAATACCAGAAATAGCGTTACTAAAAGCTTGTTATTTAACATTACCAATCCAATAGCTCTAAAATTCTGTTTAGGTCTTCATCACTAACAAAAGGAATTTCTATTGCACCTTTACCATTTTGTGTAACCTTTAGTTTTACGCGAGTGGCGAATTTAGATGCTAAATCATCTTGTAATTTTTGATATTGAAAAGAAGCGGCTTTCTCTTTTGGTTTATCAGAAGTTTTTAACGGCGCATGTTGAAGATTGCGAACCAATTCTTCTACTTTACGTACCGATAATCCTTTTTCTAAAATCTCCTGATGAATGAATAATTGCTTATCAACGCCATCAACATTAATTAAAGCCCTTGCATGGCCCATTGTAATCCGCTGATCGCGGATAGATGCCTGAATTGCTGGTGGCAATTTTAGCAAACGCAGATAATTGGTAACCGTTGTACGGTTTTTTCCAACACGCTCACCTAATTGCTCTTGTTTTAAGCCAACTTCATCAATCATTCTCTGAAAACTTAAAGCAACCTCAATTGCATTCAAATTCTCTCTTTGGATGTTTTCGATAAGTGCCATTTCCAACATCTGTTGGTCGTTAGCACTTCGAATATATGCCGGAATTTGAGTTAAACCCGCTAGCTTAGATGCTCTGAATCTTCGCTCACCAGAAATTAACTGGTATTTATTTGCAGAAAGTTTTCTAACGGTTATCGGCTGTATTAAGCCTTGAATTTTTATCGAATCAGAAAGTTCGTTTAAAGCGACCTGGTCAAATTCTGTACGAGGTTGGAAAGGATTTGTTTCCACCTCATTTAAATTTACATGACTAATGTTGCCAATCTGCTCTGTCTCACTTACCGCATTTACTTGCTGTTTCGGTGGATGCGTAGATTCGCTGTCATCTAAAAGCGCACTTAATCCTCTGCCTAAACCTGTTTTTCGCTGAAAAGATGTCATGTATATTTTATAAAGTTGCTGTTCTTATATTTTCTTCTTCCTTAAGCAAGCCGTTTTTCTTTACAATTTCACGGGCAAGGTTAAGGTAATTTATTGCGCCTTTGCAATTAGCATCGTGCATAATTACCGATACACCATAACTTGGGGCTTCACTTAAACGAGTGTTTCGCTGAATAATTGTTTCGAAAACCAATTCGTTAAAATGCGTTTTTACTTCTTCAACAACCTGGTTTGATAAACGCAAACGTACATCATACATGGTTAATAAAATCCCTTCAATCTCCAATTCTGGATTTAGACGATTCTGAACAATTTTAATGGTGTTTAACAATTTACCCAAACCTTCTAATGCAAAATACTCGCACTGAACAGGAATAATTACCGAATCGGCAGCGGTTAAAGCATTAATCGTAATTAAGCCTAACGACGGAGAACAATCGATGATGATGAAATCATATTGATCTTTTATCTTCTCCAAAACCGCTTTCATTTTATATTCGCGGTTATTTAGGTTAATCATCTCGATTTCTGCACCAACCAAATCAATGTGAGCTGGTAGCAAATCTAAGTTAGGCGTATCCGTTTTCTGAATCGCCTGTAATGGGTCGATGTCGTTAATGATACACTCATAAATACTATCTTTTATATTTCGGGGGTCAAAACCGATACCTGAAGTTGAATTCGCCTGAGGATCAGCATCAACCAACAAGGTTTTGTATTCTAAAACGGCTAAACTCGCCGCAAGGTTAATAGATGAAGTTGTTTTACCAACACCACCTTTCTGATTTGCCAATGCAATTATTTTGCTCATCTATATATCCGAAATTTACTTTACGTTTACGTTGGGCGACTTAACTTCTTACCTTTTAATCGGTAAAAAGTTCTATTTTTGTGCTGTTTACGCCCTTTTTCTCAATCAGCTAAGATACAAACTATATGGCAATTTTAGCAATAAGGGCATTCGGGTTTTAAACATCTTATTAACAATTTATTCCATGATAACAATAATAGCGGCAACCAACAGACCTAATAGCAATACGCTAAAAGTTGCCAAATATTACCAGTCAGAACTTTTAAACAAAGGCTTAAGCGCAAACATCTTCAGTTTGGAGCATTTACCTGCCGATGTTTTAAATACAGATATGTATGGCAAAAGATCCGCTGAGTTTCAGCAAATACAGGACCTAATCTCGAATACCGAAAAATTTATTTTCGTAATGCCTGAATATAATGGCAGTTACCCTGGTGTTTTAAAAATTTTGATAGATGCCAGCAATTTCCCAGATAGTTTTTACGATAAAAAAGGGGCGTTGGTTGGCATTTCATCTGGCAAATATGGAAATATACGTGGTGTAGAGCACTTTACAGGTGTTTGCCATTACATACATTTGAATGTTTTACCGCTTCGTTTGCATATTCCAAACATCAAAACCGAGCTCGATGCTGATGGGAAGCTAATTAAAGATGATACCATAAAGTTTGTTAACGAGCAAATAGATAAGTTTATTAAATTTTAGCATTTCTTGATGCTCTCATTCAAAATTCAGTCATTCAGTCATTCAAAATTCAATCAGTCTAAATTCAATCATTCTCTCAGTCTAAATTCAATCATTCTCTCATTCTTAATCAATTAATTTGAAAAGCTAAACCTGCATTTCAATCTAAAGTTACTCCCGATTTCGCTTGTACGCTTCGCTGCGTCGTGCCTCCTTGCTGCAGGGTACCGCTTCAACCGGGTTTAGAAACTTAATTTCTACAAGTAATTTAATAAGCCACCATTTTAACAAAACTTAAGTTAAATGTTGTTAATGAGGTTAAAATTGGTTAAGAAATCTGCTTCTGATTTCGGAACTAATACTTTAGTCGAATGAAAACTAAAAACATAATTCTAATCATGCTTATCTCTACAATAAGCATCAGTAAAATTAAGGCGCAAGATTCCTTAATAAAACATTCGGTTTACGTTTCTCCATTTGTAGGTTTTAACTCAACCATTAAAGCCCCGGTTTATGGAGCAGAAATTGGCTACGAGTTTAGACTTAACAAAAACTGGGGATTTACAGCAGGAGCAAACATTGCTTACACGCAAAAAAATAATCCCGAAATTTTTGATTTAGGCAATAACGGTCAGAAAGCCGTCAACTCTAAATTATTGCAAAATGCATTTTACGCAGGTGCAAAATACTATTTAGGTAGGTTTTATATATCAGCAGATTTTGGTTATCAAGATGCGTACAATACAATTAATCATAAATATAGTGGTACTGGCTCTAGCTATAGCTATGGAACAATCGCAACCAACGGTTTTTATCAAGCTTATGGATTAGGTTATCAATTGCCACTTAAAAAAGGAGATAATATTGAATTTTATGCAAAAGGCGCTAATGGAAACAGCAATACCAATTATACTATTGGCTTTAGGTATAACTTCGGGTTATTTAAAAGGAAGTAAGCCAAAAGGAAAAGAAATTTTTATCATCAAAAGTTTTTCTACTTATTGCTCTCGTGGTCTGTGTTTTCACAGACCATTTTTGTTTATAAATTCTAGTTCTATTAAAACCCAGACCGATGAAAATAGTATACCCGACCATTTGTATTGAAAAACTGTTTTAAGTTAAATAAACCCGGTAGTAGCGAACACGAAGCCCGATTTTCCTCGGGCGAGTAAAGCGGATAACGGGGCTTTCGGAACCGATAAACACCAGACCTTGCTTTTCAAAAAAATAATACTCAAAACCAGCAGTTATTGAAAAGGATTTTTTTCAAAATCCTCTCCCCACCCATTCCGAAAGGTGATATTATGGAATTTATGCGAAAAGCTAAAAGAGCTCTTCAAAAAGCTCAGACTCACAATAGCTTTTCTCAAGGCTAGAACCACCCCCAACCCCCAATGTCATTAACTTAAGGGAATCATAGGGTAAGGAACTGTAAAAACAGTTCCTTTGTGCTTTCGAAACAACCCCCATGACATCAACAA
>NZ_JAUFPW010000015.1 GCF_030409415.1 Pedobacter aquatilis
GTACTTCATTACCCCGCTTGCGCTACATTGACATCTCTTTTAAGAACTTATTCGGCTCGGTACCTCGCGGCGGCCTCATTTATATATCTTTAAACTCAAATTAACGCTGAAAGTCTGTTTCGTCTTTCGTTGCCCGTTTTTCGTTTATTTCAATCTTGTTTATCCCCTTCCCGGCATCCGCCGTTCTGGTTTTTCATTCCCTTCGTTTCCGTTGGGAGTGCAAAGGTAGGAATCTTTTTTTAACTTCCAAATAAAATTTAATTTATTTTTTCGTCCGTTTCTTATTCCAAATCCCACTCTTCAATACCGCTGTTTTAATAGCATCGCTTCCTTCCGAAGCGGGTTGCAAAAGTAGAAAACTTTTTTCAATCACCAAATTTTATTTTAAAATAATTTCCGGTGTTTTCAGCTTCTCATTTCTTAACCCCTCTTCCTCCGAAGCGGGTTGCAAAAGTAGAAAAATTATCCGTGTGCACAAAGTAGGCAAAGCTTTTATTTGTTAGTCTATCCCTAACTACATGGATTTCAAGGAGAAAAAATCATGTTGAATCAAAACTTTTTAGCCGCGTAGTTTGTTTGGAGTGGTTTTTCTGACGTTTATAGGAGTTGTTTATTTCGATGCACAGGCGTTTTTAAGGGTTTCCCGCAGATGCCCGCAGATAAAAAACGCAAATTGAAAAGGATTTTTTGTTTGTTAAAAGGTTTTTTACCACCTAAGACACCTTGGTAGAATGCAATAACCAATGTTCAAACTTCAAAACATTCCAACTTTCAAACATTCAAACATTCAAACATTCAAACAATAGAACAAAAATGTAATGCTAACGACTTTTTACCATCTAAGGCATCTTAGAACAGCTAAGCAGAATCTGCAATAACCAAATTCAAACATTTAAACTTTCCAACTATACAACAACTCTAAAAGATAACCACTTTTACCACCTAAGATACCTTAGTAGAATGCAATAACCAATGTTCAAACATTTCAACTTTCAAACTTTCAAACAATACAACCTTCAAATAATATCAGCCAGAGGAGCAAAACAGATAAAAATAATGCACTTTCTTCGGAGCTTCTTCGAAGCTTGTTCGAAAAAAGCACCCATTTCTCGAAGAAGTCTCGAACAAGGTACCTAGAAAGTGCAATAAAACCCATGCGGTAGAAGATGGGATTTTCTAAAGATTATGGAAATTCAAAGCACACAAAAGTTTAGCAGATTGTTCAATGCTTAAGCTCAAAACATTTCAGCTTTCAAACTTTCAAACAATACAACAACACGATAAGACTAACCACTTTTACCATTTAAGGCATCTTAAAACAGCTAATTAGCGGGGCTTCTTTCAAATTCAAAACCTTTAAACCTTAAAACATTTAAACAATTAGCAAGCTCTAGTGCTGTAAACCTGCGTAAAATAAACCCGGGTGAAATGGAAAACCCGCAAGTGCAGCAAAGCGAAACGAGGATTTGGAATGGAAAACGGGACGAACGTTCATATGAAAACCGAAGCCTGATTTACTAATAATATACGACTACCTAAAATAGAACGTAGTTATGTTAAAAATTGTTAACTATATATATGTACTGAAAAGCAATAAGTAGCTTAGCGGCCAATTGTTTTATATTGATGTTATCGTATTATTAATTATCTTTGCAGAATGTTTAAAGTTAAACACTTATTTATTTTAGTATTTATTGCCGCTTTAGGTATGGCGGGTTGTAAGAGTCGTTTTGAAAAGTTACGTGCCAGTAACGATGTTAAAAAGAAAAATGAGGAGGCCATTAGATTATATAATAAGCGTGATTATAGTAAAGCGTTGGTGCTTTTTGAAGAATTAGCTCAAAAATACCGTGGTCGAGAAGAAGCTGTAGGAGTTGCTTATTATTATGCCAATACCTTATTTAAATTGCAGGATTACACTACTGCTAGATATCAATTTAAAAGTTTCGCAGATACCTATCCGGCAAGCCCTAATGCTGAAGAGGCTCGTTATATGGCGGCATATTGCTACTATTTAGAATCGCCTGTTTTTTCTTTAGACCAGGAAAACACTTATAAAGCAATTGATGCACTGCAGTTATTTATAAACTTATACCCAACTAGTGAACGTGCTGCTGCTGCTGCAAAATACATTGGCGTATTGAGAACCAAGCTGGAAGATAAAGTTTTTGAAAATGCAAAACTTTACTTAACTACTGGTCCGAGTAATGTAGAAAACTACAGGGCCGCTGTGATTGCTTTAAAAAACGCACAGAGAGATTATCCGGATATTAAATATGCGGAAGAAATGGATTTCTTAATGATTAAGGCACAATATATGTATGCTAAAACCAGTATTCCAATTCGCCAGGAAGACAGATACAATGAGGCTACATCTTTATATGAAGAATTTACAGAGAAATACCCGCAAAGCAAATTCATTAACGATGCTAAGCAATTAAAATCGGATATTGAAAATGGAATTAAGCAAAACAAAGCTGAAATGGCTATGTATGCTGCCGACCAGGCTAAATATATGGAAATGCTTAAGAGAACAGGTAAAGTAAAAGATACCGTTTCTCAAAAACCAACTAACGCAGATAATACGAATATTAAAAACAAGTAATACATGAATACTAACAAACCTGCTGTTCCGAATACTACGGTTACCAGAAATGTACACGATTTAGACAGAACTACTGATAATCTTTATGAATCATTAGTTGTGATTGCTAAAAGAGCAAATCAGATTTCGAACAATATGAAAGAAGAATTGCATGGTAAATTAGCGGAATTTGCTTCGAGCAATGATAATCTTGAGGAGATTTTCGAAAACCGTGAGCAAATCGAAATCAGTAAGCATTACGAGCGTATGCCGAAACCAGTTTTAGTTGCTATGGATGAATTTTTAAACGAGAAAGTTTACCACAGAAATCCGGCTAAAGAACAAAAATAAGATTAGCATAGCGCATAGAGGTTGGAGTTTCTAGCTTGGAGCTTAGCTTTCTTAGCATTAAGATCTATGCACTTTGCTTTATGCTCACCGCACATTGCTCTATGCTTAAAAATAAAAATATAATACTTGGCGTTTGTGGCAGTATTGCAGCTTATAAGTCGGCCTTTTTGGTTAGGCTTTTGGTTAAAGCTGGTGCAAACGTTAAGGTTATCTTAACTCCAGATGGTGGTAACTTCATTACACCATTAACCCTGGCAACACTTTCTAAAAATCCAGTTTACACTCAATATTTTGAGGAAGAAACCGGTGTTTGGAGTAACCACGTTGAGCTAGGTTTATGGGCAGATTTAATTATCATTGCCCCTACCAGTGCCAATACCCTTGCAAAACTTGCTACCGGAATTTGCGATAATCTTTTAACCGCTGTTTACCTATCTGCAAAATGCCCGGTTTACGTGGCGCCAGCGATGGATTTAGACATGTGGAAACACGAAACTACACAGGGTAATATTTCGAAAATTAAAAGCTTTGGTAACATTGTAATTGCTCCTGAAAGTGGCGAACTGGCCAGCGGATTATATGGTGAAGGCCGAATGGCTGAACCGGAAGAAATTGTTAATTTTTTAAATGATTCGCTGAAACGCGGAATGCCTTTTTATGGCAAAAAAGTAATGGTAACCGCCGGACCAACTTTCGAAGCTATAGATCCGGTTCGTTTCATTGGCAACCATTCATCAGGCAAAATGGGTTTTGCCATTGCAGATGAGTTAAGCAAAATGGGTGCAGATGTAACGCTAATTGCCGGACCAACCGCTCAAAAAGCTGCACAACTATTAAAGCGAATTGATGTTGTAAGCGCAGCAGATATGCTTAATGCCTGTACAGCAATCTTCGCCGAAACCGATATTACAGTAATGTGTGCAGCAGTTGCTGATTATAAACCCAAAAATATTTCTACTCAAAAGATTAAAAAATCGGAAAGTGAATTTAATCTAGAATTAGAAAAGACGACCGATATTTTGGCATCGCTTGGCGTAGTAAAAACGCAAAACCAAATTTTGGTTGGCTTTGCTTTAGAAACAAATGACGAGGAAAATTATGCAAAAGGGAAACTGGAGAAAAAAAATCTTGATCTGGTGATTCTAAATTCTTTAAATGATAAAGGCGCTGGTTTCAAATCAGATACAAATAAAATTACTATTTTTAATAAGGCACTTCAAAAAACTGCGTTTGAGGTAAAATCAAAAGCAGAGGTTGCAAAAGATATTTGTAGTGAAATCTTAAAACTCATTAAATGATAAAAAGACTTGTTTGTTTATTGTTCATCCTTAGTTTCGGAAAATTATATGCACAAGAGCTTAACGCTCGTGTACAGCTATTGGCTCCGCAAGTTTCGAATATAAACAAGCAACAGCTAGACATACTGCAAAGAACATTAAGAGAATTTTTAAACAATAATAAGTTCACTACCGAAACCTATAAAGCGCAAGAAAGAATAGATTGCAATTTTGTAATTACGATAACATCCTGGGATGGTGGTTCTGGCTATACAGCAGAAGCTCAGATTCAAAGCAGCCGACCTGTATTTAATTCGACTTATAACAGCACCTTGCTTAATATGAGCGATAAAAATTTCGATTTCAGCTACAATGACGGCTCAACAATCGATTTTTCAGATCAGAATTACATATCAAACATTAGTGCTTTATTAACCTATTATGCTTATACCATTATCGGGTTAGATAAAGACAGCTTTGGTAAAATGGGTGGCAATGTTTACTTTAAAAAAGCACAAAACATAATAAATCTGGCCCAGGTTTCGGGTAATACAGGTTGGCGAGCAGCCGATGGCTTGCGTAACCGTTTCTGGTTTAATGAAAATGCCCTAAATCCTATTTTCAGCGAATTACGAAATTTTATTTATAATTATCATTTCAAAGGTTTAGACCAACTGACTAATGACGATAAAGGCTTAATGCCAATTGTTTCTGCACTTACCGAGCTGCAAAAAATGGACAAGCAAAAGTTAGGTTCAATTTTCCCAAATGTATATTTTGCTGCAAAAGCTGAGGAAATTACAAATGTACTTGCAAAGTTGAATACCCAGGAACGTTTAAAAGCCTACAACTTACTTTCAGAAATAGACCCAGCCAACATTGGCAAATACGAAGGGCTAAAAGCAAACTAGTTTTATAATTTCTTGTAAAGCAAATACGGCATTTCATATTATTGTTAGTCCTGCTTTACGCTTATACGCCTGCAGGCCTTATCCGCATGGCCGGTATTCGCTGCAATCAGGTTTAAAGAAGATACTTCAGTAAATAAAACTTCCTTCCCTCCTGCTCAAATTTTAAATAATAGTGCAACGTTTTCATACAAACTGCGTCATATAGTAGAAATAGCTTTTGTTAAAAATCTGTTAAATAATTTTGATAATACGAATATCTTCGTACATTTGATTACGAAATAGTTCGTACAACTGTAACATATGAATAATAACAACATCAAACCAACAGAAGGTGAAATGGAAATTTTACAAGTGCTCTGGCAAAAAGGCCTTTGTACTGTAAGAGAAGTGCATGAGGCTTTAAATAAAAAAGATTCTGGCTACACTACTACCCTAAAACTTATGCAAATTATGCACGAAAAAGGAATGGTAGAAAGAGATACTAATCAAAAAACGCACATCTATAAAGCCATTGTTAATCAAGATAGAACAGAAAAGCAATTGGTAAATAAAATGATTGATAATGTGTTTAATGGTTCAGCTGCAAGGTTGGTTATGCAGGCATTAGGAAATCATTCTGCAACAAGTGAAGAATTAGACGAAATAAAAAAATACTTGGATAGCCTTAAGTAGTCGTTAGTCGTTAGAGAAAACTCTTGAGAACCTGGGTTAGTATAAAAAAATAAAAAGTAACTGATTTTTAAAATTAGAGCAATTAACATGGAAACTTTATTACCTCAATTTATTAAAGCTTTTGGATGGAGCATTTTAAATTCGCTTTGGCAAAGTGCGCTTATTTATGGTGTTTTATTTATTGTTTTACTTAGCCTGCCTAAGCTTGCCGCTAAATACAAACACAATTTAGCATTTGGCTCAATCCTATTAATGTTTGGTTGTTTCATTTATAATCTAATAGATATACTCCTAAAGAATTTACCAATTTCCAGGACAATTAATAACGTACAAAATGTTAATACATATGCCTATATTAATAATGTACCGGAAAACTTTAGTACAAAAATAGAGCAATACTTTCCGGTCGTTGTAGTGTTTTATGTAATGGGCATTTTGTTACAAATACTCGTTATCGTTAAAGGCTATAATCAGTTGGCACGCTTTAAAAAGGACAACTTGAGCATAGTTCCTAATGACTGGAATGATATTTTCCAAAAAGTTACCGCTAATCTCAAAATCAGTAAAACTATAAAGTTCCATTTATCATCCATCGTAAATGTACCATTGGTTATCGGTTACTTAAAACCTATGGTATTATTTCCAGTTGCGTTAATTAATGAATTAGACAATGACCAGGTTGAAGCCATTTTAATTCATGAGCTTTCACACATTCGCAGAAATGACTTTTTATTAAACCTTATAAAAACGGCTATAGAAACTTTTTTATTCTTTAATCCATTTGTTTGGATGGCAGGCAGATTTATACATATAGAACGTGAACATGCTTGTGATGATTTAGTATTAAAGCTGACAGGCAAGCCTTTGAATTATGCACATGCCTTATTAAAATTAGAATTATTAAAGGATAAAAATAGTCCGGCTTATGCATTAGCTGCTACCGGAAAAACTCAAAACTTGTATCAACGTATTAAGAGAATCACAAATATGAAAACCAATTATTTAAACGCAAAACAGCAAATGGCTGCCTTAACATTAGGTGTTGCCTGCCTATTCTCTATTGCATGGATAAATCCTGTTAAGAAAGAAACTAAAAAAGTAACCAAAAAAATTGAAACGATAACCGCTAATCATTTCAGCACCAACGCAGTTGTGCTCAACGATACGACTAAAAAACGTAAAATTAGAATTGTAACGGTTGATGCTAATGGAAAAAGAACCGAATACAATTCAGTAAAAGAAATGCCGGATAGCTTGAGAAAAGATTTTTATGATGATGAACTTTTTGGTGGAAGAAGAGCAATTATTTACAGAGGAGATTCTGCTTTCAAATTTAAAGATTCGTTGTTCGCAGCTAAAATTCATCGTGAGTTTTCATCGCCAGAAGCAAAATTGAAATGGAAAAAATATGGAGAAGATATCGCCAGAGAATTTTCCTCTCCAGAAGCCCAAGCCAAATGGAGAAAAATGGGTGAGCAAATGACTAAAGAATTTTCTTCGCCGGAGGCACAAGCCAAATGGAAAAAACTTAGTGAAGACTTGGCAAAAGAATATTCATCGCCAGAAGCTCAAGCCAAGTGGAAAAAATTTGGTGAAGACATTGCAAAAGAATATAACTCGCCTGAAGCGCAAGCAAAATGGAAAAAGATGGGAGAAGATATGTCTGCGCAATTTAGTACGCCAGAATTCAGAGCCGAACTTGATGCCTTGCAAGAAAGGGTACTTAAATATGATGGTAAGAAATTAACGCCGCTATCTCGCATTAAAAAAGATTCTTTATCACGGATTTATCGTTATGAATTTTCATCTCCAAATGGTGGAAGGATAATTTATCGCGATAACCAGCCATCTAAAAGCGTTAGAGAATCTGATGAGTATAAAAAGCTTAAACAAAAGTTTGAGAAGGAAGTTAAAGAATTGGTAGAGAAACAAGAAAAGAAAGAAAGCCTTGAAAGACGAGAGCGCACAGAAAAAAACTAAAAACCAAATAAATAATATCTGTAAACAGCGAAGAATTATCTTCGCTGTTTTTATTTTAGGCTATTGTTAAAATAACTTTTTTAGTATTTTCGCATTAGCTATGCTACAAAAACTATCTATCCGTAATTACGCATTAATTGATAGCCTTGACATCGAGTTTGATAAAGGTTTGAATATAATAACTGGTGAAACAGGTGCTGGAAAATCAATTATACTTGGTGCTTTATCTTTAATTTTAGGTCAGCGGGCCGAAAGCAAATATTTTTTTAACCAGGATAAAAAGTGCGTAATAGAAGGTACATTTTTATTGGCGGATGAGCAACTGAAAGAAAGTTTCGACGAAAATGACCTAGATTTCTTTAAAGAAAGCATATTAAGACGTGAAATATCAATCGATGGAAAATCCCGTTCTTTTATAAATGATACGCCGGTAAATTTATCCATATTAAAGCAAATTGGCGAGAAGCTAATAGATATTCATTCCCAACATGCCACGCAAGAAATCAATAATGCAGATTTTCAGTTATTGATGGTTGATTCATTGTCAAATCATAATACATTATTAGCCGAATACCGATTAGGTTTTAAGACTTATAAAAAAGATTCAGCCCTGCTCAAAAAATTGACCGAAGGAGCTAACGAAGCGAGAAATAAGCAAGATTATGAGCAATTTCTTTTTAATGAATTAGAGCAGGCTAACTTGCAGCCCAGTGAGCAAGAAGATTTGGAGATGGAGTTAGAAAAACTGACCCATGCAGAAACGATCAAGCGGGCATTGATGAATGCGAATGCTTTATTGACTGAGGCAGAGCCATCGGCGATTTTAATTTTAAAAGAAGCTCAGATGCAGTTACAAACTGTAGAAAAGTTTGATTCTTCTATTAATTTGCTATATGAAAGACTAAAATCTAGCCTAATTGAAATAAAAGATGTTGCAGACGAAATATCGATAATTGAAAATAATACAATTCATAGTTCTGAGCGATTGGATATCATTAACCAGCGTTTAGATTTATTATATTCTTTACAGCAAAAACATAGGTTAGATAGCAACCTTGAGTTAATTGCACTAAAAGACCAATTGGAGCAAAATTTAAATCAACTTTTATCATCTGATGAGCAGATAGAAAAACTATCAAAGCAAATTGAATTACTCAAGATAAATTTAACAAAACAGGCAAAGGAATTAAGCCAAAATCGTGAGAAGGCAATTAAATTAGTACAAACTAAAACAGAGGCAACTTTAAAGCAAGTAGGTATGCCCAATGCAAAACTAGTTTTAACACAAACACCACTTACAGAATTATCAAAAGATGGATTAGATGAGATTAGTTTGCTGTTTTCTGCAAATGCCGGACAAGCACCTGCCCCAGTAAACAAAGTTGCTTCTGGTGGAGAACTTTCTCGCTTAATGCTTTCCATTAAGGCATTATTGGCTAAACATACCGCCTTGCCAACCATTATATTTGATGAAATTGATACTGGTATTTCTGGAGAAACAGCACTAAAGGTTGGAGAAGTAATTTCAATACTTGGAGAGAATATGCAGGTAATTTCGATAACACATTTACCTCAAATTGCTGCAAGAGGCAAATCGCATTATTTCGTTTACAAAGCAGATGATGCTGGAAAAACTACCACAGGAATTAGAAAATTAAAACAAGAAGAAAGAGTGGATGCAATTGCGGAAATGCTTAGCGGCAAAAATCCTGGAGCTTCAGCCATAGAAAATGCAAAAGAGCTTTTGGGGTAACATTTCTAATCATTATTGTTACTTTTTAAACTAATAAATTAGTTTATATTTGTTTTAATGAGAAGATTGTTTCTAATATTTGCCCTTAATCTATTGACTATTGTTGCTTTTGCGCAAAATGTTGTACTTTCTGGAGTAATAAAAGATAAACGCGGTGAGGTTTTGCCTGGAGCCGGGGTTTTTGTTAGTGGTTACAAAATTGCAACCGTTGCAAATAATAATGGTGCTTACACCTTGGGATTGAAACCTGGTAACTATGATATTCTTTTCCAAATTATTGGATATAAAACAGTTGCAAAAAATATTCTTATAGAAGATAAAGCAACAAAACTCGATGTTGAGTTGGAAGAGGATGCCATGCAACTGGATGAGGTTACCATAAAACCAGATCCAAACCGAGCTGGCTACATCAGGATGTTTACCGATTTTTTCATTGGCACTACACCAAATGCGGCTCAATGTAAAATCATCAACCCCAATGTTTTAATCATAGATTATAGTAAAGATGATTCGAAACTTACGGTAAAAACCAATCAGTTTTTAATTGTCGAAAACAAAGCTTTAGGCTACAGATTAAAATATCAGATTAATCTTTTTGAATGGGATAATAAAACGAACATAATTTATTACGAAGGTTACCCTTACTATGAAGATTTAAAAGGAAGTAAAGGCCAGATGAAGCGTTGGATTACAAAAAGAGAAATTGCCTACTATGGCTCAAGCAATCACTTTTTAACCAGTCTTTATAATGGAAATTCGAAAGAAGAAGGGTTTATCATTCATAAACTTATTAGGCAAACAGATAAAACGCGACCATCAGATAGTTTGATAAATACAAAAATTAAGAAATTCAGACTTAATGCCTCAGCTACCGCTGGTAAATTAAAATTATATCAAACGGATGCGGATTCATTGAATTATTGGCATAAGCAAAAAAACCGTTCTAAGCAAATTGCTATTTTAAATCAACAAGAAGTGTTACCGGATACCCTAGTTAAAACCTTTAATGAAAGCATTAAATCAATCAATTTTACTGATGTACTATATGTCGTATATACTAAGGAAAAAGAAGATCCTATTTATGCAAACCGGATTGGCATGTCAATATCTCGGCCTTTAACCATGCCCGACTATCAAATATCATTAATAAATTTGCTTGTTGCACCAATATATTTTTATCAAAATGGAGGTACATATAACCCACGCTCTATGCTTTTTGAGGGATACTGGAGCTGGGAGAAAATTGCCGATAGTGTTCCATTAGATTATTTACCACAAAAAAAGAGTAAATAGAAAGTTATTTTAAATGTTAAAATTGTTAAACTGGAAAAGTTATTTTTATAAATCCTCTTCCATTTGGCTACATTAGCATCCATGTATAAAAGCGCTGCTACTTTACTTTTTATATTATTTTTTTCTTCGGGAATTTTAGCTCAAAATACTTTTTCTATAAGTGGTAAAGTTAAGGACGATCAAGGCGGTTTACCTGGTGCGGGCATTTATTTGAGTGGCTACAAAATTGCCACCGTTGCAGATAATGATGGGAATTTCTCATTACCAAATCTAAAACCAGGTAGCTACAATATTCTTGTGCAAATGGTGGGCTATCTCCCCTATTCAAAGTCGGTAATTATCGAAGAAAAATCAGTAAGGGTAGATTTAATATTGAAAGAAAATACAGTTTTGCTTAACGAAGTGACCATCCGGGCTGACCCAAACAGGCAAAAATACATTAAACAATTTACGGAGTATTTCATTGGTACTACACCAAACTCCAAGCAATGCAAGATACTAAATCCGCAAGTTTTACATGTCGATTTTGATATAACTAAAAGCTTGCTTACTGTAAAAACCACAGAATTTTTGATTGTAGAAAATAAGGCGCTAGGTTACAAACTCAAATATATGCTTGATTATTTTGAGTATAATAGTAGAACGCACATCATTTACTTTTCTGGGCACCCGTTTTTTGAAGAATTTAAATCATCACCAGCAAAAAAGAAAAAATATATAGAAGCCAGAGAAATTGCCTATTACGGTTCATCACAACATTTTTTTCGCTCTCTTTACGAAAATAAGAGCAAAGAAGAAGGTTTCATTATCAATAAAATTGTACAAACGCCTAACCCAAACCGATACCCTGAAAACTATATTAATGAGAATTTAATAAAAATCAGAACATTGCCAGAGAAAACAGGCATCAGAAAAGAAGCCGGCAAAATTGATGCAGGCTTATTAGAATTTTGGACGAAGCAAAAAGAAATGCCTCGTTTCATTGATAAATTTAGCAGAGCCGAAGTTAATCCTGATACTTTAGTACGTTTCTATAATGATAATTTAAAATGGATAAATTATACTGATGCGCTTTGCGTTCAATACACCAAAGAAAAGGAATCTTTGACTTATTCTAATACTGGTTTTTGGGTTTTCAGACCATTAGATATTCCAGAACATGAGATTTCTGTTGTTAAATTAACAGATGGCCCAGTTCGCTTTTATGCAAATGGAAGTGTTTACGATTCTCGCTCTATGTTATACGAAGGTTATTGGGCCTATGAAAAGGTTGGCGACATGGTACCGATGGATTATATCCCAATTTCGAGAAGATAATTCTAGTAATAAATTATTCACATGGATAAATAATGCTAAAGATATTAGTATTTTTATGCTATGATGAATGAAGAAGAGCAGTATTTTAGAGGTCGTGGTGCACAATTTAATCCCCATAATAAATTTTTAAAAGATAGTTATGTAAAGGAGCACAATGAGGGCATTGATGATTGGGAAGAAAGTGATCGCAAAACATCCTTCATTTTCGAGCATTCTAAAACAATTGTAAATAAAGTTGAAAGCCCAGACGTTGGCATGGCTTATTCTTTAAATCCATACCAGGGTTGTGAGCACGGTTGCACTTATTGCTACGCCAGAAATGCACACCAATATTGGGGTTATAGTGCAGGTTTAGATTTTGAGCGAAAAATTATAGTAAAAAAGGATGCTCCTGCCCTCTTCAAAAAATTTTTAGAACGCAAAGGCTGGGATGCAACAACGATTTCGTTATCAGGAAATACTGATTGTTATCAGCCTGCTGAAAGAAAATTTAGACTTACCCGCCAGTTATTAGAAATCGCATTGGCTTACAAACAACCTATCGGCATGATTACTAAAAACTCACTAATTTTGCGTGACCTTGATATTTTGCAAGAAATGGCAAAGCTCAATCTTTGTATGGTTTATTCTTCTATTAACAGTTTAAACGATAAGCTACGCCTTGCAATGGAGCCTAGAACGGCTACAGCCAAACAAAGATTAAAAGTTGTGGAGGAGTTGAGCAAAGCAGGCATCCCGGTTGGTGTAATGGTTGCGCCTTTAGTACCTGGTTTGAGCGACCATGAAATACCTGCAGTTTTAAAAGCTGTTGCAAATGCCGGAGCAATTCGTGCCGGATATACTCTTGTTAGACTTAACGGTGCTATCGGGCAAATCTTCGAAGATTGGCTACGTAAAAACTTTCCCGATAGGTTTGACAAAGTTTGGCATATGATTAAGAGTTGCCATGGCGGAAATGTTAACGACAGCCGATTTGGAGACCGAATGCGAGGAGATGGAAATATTGCACAATTGATTAGGGACAATTTTAGGCTACATTGCAGGCTAAACGGATTAAATACTAGAGATATTAAACTGGATCATAGCTTGTTTAAAGTTCCTGGCTCGCAAATTAGCCTGTTTTAGTTACTGCCTTCCAAATTCCTGAGTCCAGTAACGACCATCTTTCGCTACGCCCATATCCCTAAAATTTGCATTCATAATATTTTTGCAATGGCCTTCACTACTCAGCCATGCATCAAAAACAGCTTGCTCATTTGGTTGCCCTGCCGCAATGTTTTCTCCATAACTCATCCATTTATAACCACTAGCAGTAATTCTATCTCCAGGATTTTTTCCGTCTAAAGAAGTATGGCTAAAATAATTATTAGTATTCATATCCTTACTGTGCGTCAGTGCTGCAGCAGCTAATAAATTATTCCAGGTTAGCGCTGCAACTGGCGGCATAACCGTTGTACCGCAATTACATCCTTTAGTTCGGACATCATTAACTAATTTTAGCAGTAGTTCATTATTTAATCCTGTAGAAACTAAAGTTCCGGGATTTACAGGTATAACCTCCTTTTCTGGTAGAATTTTTGAATTCTTTTCGCAGGATATGATGAACGGAGCAGCAGAAAGAAGAACTAAACTTAAAAGTTTTCTCATTGGGATGATTGATTCAGCTTTAGTTATTACTATGTTTTTAAACGAACTAATAACGCAACCGCAATAAATTTATTACAAAAAAAATAACGCAAAAAAAAGCCCCGATATTTCGGGGCTTCCTCTATTTAGTTAGAAGAATCTTCTTCTTTTGGTTCTTCCTTTTTCTTTCCACCTTTTTTGTGGTTCACAGAAATAAGCTCTGTTTCTTTATCATAATCGATTTCTAAAACATCACCTTCGGTTAATTCACCTTTAAGGATTTCTTCAGCAATAGGATCTTCTAAATATTTCTGGATGGCTCGTTTTAACGGACGTGCACCGAAATTACTATCAAATCCTTTATCTGCAATATAATCTTTAGCATTATCAGTTAAAGTAATTTCATACCCTAAAGTATGAACTCTACCAAACAAAGCTTTAAGTTCAATATCAATAATTCTGAAAATTTCTTCTCTGCCTAAACTGTTGAATACTACAACATCATCAACACGGTTTAAAAACTCGGGAGCAAAAGCACGTTTTAATGCACTTTCGATTACTCCGCGACTGTGAGATTCTGCTTGATTAGTTTTTGCCGAAGTAGAGAAACCAACACCTTGACCAAAATCTTTCAACTGACGAGCACCAATGTTCGAAGTCATAATGATGATTGTATTTCTAAAATCGACTTTACGACCTAAACTATCCGTTAACTGACCTTCATCTAAAACCTGTAATAAGATGTTAAATACATCAGGATGTGCTTTCTCAATCTCATCTAATAAGATTACAGCATAAGGTTTTCTTCTAACTTTTTCGGTTAATTGTCCGCCTTCTTCATAACCTACGTATCCTGGAGGCGCTCCAACTAAACGTGAAACCGCAAATTTCTCCATATATTCACTCATGTCAATTTGAATCAGCGAATCATCACTATCAAACATAAAACGAGCAAGTTCTTTGGCTAATTCTGTTTTACCAACACCGGTAGGACCTAAGAAAATGAAAGAACCAATTGGTTTTTTAGGGTCTTTTAATCCGGCTCTTGTACGTTGAATAGCTTTGGTTAATTTCTTAATCGCATCATCCTGACCAATAATTTTCTCAGCAACTTTATCGTACATGTTCAATAGCTTAGCACTATCGGTTTGGCCAACACGTTGCACCGGAATACCCGTCATCATTGCGACAACTTCAGCAACATTATCTTCAGAAACCTCATAACGCTTGGTTTTAGTTTCCGCTTCCCATTCTGCCTTAGCTTTATCTAATTCTTCAATTAAATTTTTCTCCGTATCGCGTAATTTCGCAGCTTCTTCATATTTCTGACTGCGAACAACCTTGTTTTTCTCTAATTTGATATCTTCAATTTTTGCCTCAATATCAATTATATTTTGAGGAACATGAATGTTCGTTAAATGAACTCTAGAACCTGCTTCATCTAATGCATCAATCGCTTTATCTGGCAAGAATCGGTCTGAAATATATCTAGAAGTTAAAGTTACGCACGCTTGAATTGCTTCATCTGTGTAAGTTACACCATGATGCTCTTCATACTTATCTTTAATTCTTGTTAAAATTTCAACAGTTTCATCAGGCGTAGCCGGCTCAACCATCACTTTTTGAAAACGACGATCCAAAGCACCATCTTTCTCAATGTATTGACGATACTCATCTAAAGTTGTTGCACCAATACATTGAATTTCGCCCCTCGCTAATGCAGGCTTGAACATGTTCGATGCATCTAATGAACCAGAAGCACCACCAGCGCCAACAATTGTATGAATCTCATCAATAAATAAAATTACATCTGTAGATTTTTCAAGCTCGTTCATTACGGCTTTCATACGTTCCTCGAACTGACCGCGATATTTAGTACCGGCAACAAGTGAAGCTAAATCTAATGTAACGACACGCTTGCCAAAAAGCACACGAGATACTTTACGTTGAACAATGCGTAAGGCCAGGCCCTCGGCAATTGCAGATTTACCTACACCCGGCTCTCCAATTAAAATGGGGTTGTTCTTTTTTCTACGAGATAAAATTTGCGAAACACGCTCAATTTCTTTCTCACGACCAACAATTGGGTCTAACCGACCTTCTTCTGCAGCCTTAGTTAAATCACGACCAAAGTTATCCAATACCGGAGTTTTCGATTTAATATCCGAAACTTTCTTAGGTGCGCTAAAGCTTTCTTCTTCACGATAATCATCATCGCCACCAGTTGATGCGCTGTTTGAAATATCGTCTCTGAAACCATTCTTATTTACTTCAACTTCTTGTTTAAAAACATCGTAAGTAACACCATACTGCAACAGTATCTGTGAGGCAATGTTATCGTCGTCCCTCAAAACTGATAATAATAAATGCTCAGTGCCAATTAAATCGCTTTTAAATATCTTAGCTTCTAAGTAAGTAATTTTTAAAACTTTTTCTGCCTGTTTAGTTAATGGAATATTGCCCAAATTTACTGTAACACTCGAAGTGCCTCGAACAGCATCTTCAATTGAGCGACGTAATTTACCGGTATCTACTCCTAACGATCGTAAAATCTTGATAGCCATACCATCGCCTTCGCGGATGAGGCCTAATAATAAATGTTCGGTTCCAATGTAATCATGCCCTAAGCGGAGCGCTTCCTCCCTACTAAAAGAGATTACATCTTTAACCTGTGGTGAAAATTTTGCTTCCATAATACCTTTCTTAACAGCTCGCCCCTAAACTATAAAATAAATTATAAAAGAGTACTGCTGATTTGTTTATTTTATCAACAATTGCGCCATACAAGTTGATAAAACCATGTATGAGCTTCCATACCAAAAAATTGTGGCAGCCCATTAGTCAAATCAATTAGCAATTATGTAAATAAATCTGATTAACAAACTGTTTTTGCAGGCTTTAAAAGGAAAAAAATGTCAATTCCCTTAGATTAATTCATTTTGTCGGTTTATTGTAAAGGATTTTCAGCGATTATTTTACTGACAAATTGTAGCATTATGCTTATGCAATTTACAAATTTTGACAGAAATATAAAAGCAACCTGACATCATTTAACACATAAACTAAATTGCTGCAAACAAAAAATATAGGTTGTGTAACTATTATACGAAAATAACCCTGCTACGGTTGTTTTTGTTTTAGAAAAGCAGTGATATTACTGCTATAAAAGTCAGTCCCGCTAAAGCTGCAATCTTTTAAAAACTTCAAACCTGCAACATGAAAGAAGTTGCTGCAATTTTTAAAAGGATTTTTGCTATATCAGGTTTAGATGGCACTGCTTGTCAAAATATTAACACTCAGCCACCGAGTGCGCTTGCTTTTTTGCAGTTAATGTTGCACCTCCACTTGCTATAACTACCAAAACAACTGCAAGCCACTCGTAAAGGGAAAGGTACTCATGCAAAAATATCAAACCGGATAACGCAGCCGCAGCCGGTTCTAAGCTCATTAAAATACTGAAAGTTTTGGCCGGAATTTTCCTCAGCGCATTCATTTCTAAAGTAAATGGTATTGCACTTGATAATAAGGCTAGCGCTAAACCAGAAAGTAAAAATGCGGGGGTAACCTTCTCAATTAACCCATCGAAAAGCGCAACAGGTAAAACCAATGCCGATGCAAAAAGCATCCCAATAGTTACCGCTTTTCCTCCATCCATTATTTTTGAAATCTTACCACCCATTACAATATAGCCAGCCCAAAATGCACCAGCCAGTAAGGCAAGGAAAGCGCCCAATTAAATCAACTCCACTTCCACTCCAAGGTGCAATAAGTGCTATTCCTGCTCCTGCCAAAATCACCCATAAAAAATCTAAAATTCTTTTAGAGCCTGCAATTGCTAAAACCAATGGTCCAATAAATTCAAGCGTTACGCCTAAACCCAGCGGTATTCTGGAAATTGCAAAATAAAATATCAGGTTCATGGCGCCCAAGGTTAAGCCATATAAGGAAACGGCCTTCCATTGGGCGTTAGTTAAATTTTTTAAACTTGGCCGATTATAAATAAATAAAATTATTGCCGATAAAACGATTCTTAATGCAGAGGTAGATGCAGGACCCAAAACCGGAAAAATTCCCTTTGCTATAGCTGCACCACCTTGTACACTGATTATGGATAGTAACACTGCCGGAACCGGAGGTAGCGAGAAGGAAGCTTTATTTTTCATTAAAAAAGGATATTTCTGCAAAAGTACTGTTTAGCTTTTCAGAATTGCATGCGGCACACAAAAATTAACAATGTTCTATCTTAACTAAAATATATAATTATATTTGAGTAAATATAATTATATGCTACTACTTGCTGCTCCGCTTTATTTTGTTGCCTTTATAGGATGGTTAATATATTCTGCTTATATCAAAAAGAATATTAAACAAAACATGCAAATGGTTTATGCTGGTTCCTTTTTTTGCGTAATATGGATTGCAATAATCGCCCTGTCTTTCAGTTAATTGATAATACCTTTAAACTTTGATGTAAAACTATAATTCCCTGAGCCTACCCTTTCTTTTTTGTCGCTTCCAGGCATTGTAATTATTGCGCTCGTGTTTAGGGGAACTGTTACCTCTAAATTAAATATGCCATTAGAAATTTTCCATGAGGATTTTATTTTACCATAAACGGTTTCCAGTTCTCCAGTAGCACTTGTTAATTTACCACCAGGTTTTGGAGCAACCTCAAAAATCTTATATCCAGGGTATTCTTCAATTAAATTTATGCCGACAATATTTTTATACATCCAATCGCCGATTGCCCCATAAGCGTAGTGATTAAAAGAATTCATATCTGCGGTTTGGAAAGTGCCATCTTGCTTTAACCCATCCCATCTTTCCCAAATTGTAGTTGCACCCATTTTAACCGGGTAAAGCCATGATGGATAAGTTTCTTGTAAAAGCAAATTATAGGATACATCCTGATAACCAAATCTGCTCAATACATGACATAAATATGGAGTGCCTAAAAATCCAGTTGTTAGATGATTTCCATAACTTTTAATATTATCAACCAAACGCTTTGCTGCCTGTTGACGAAGATTTTCTGGAAGCATATCAAACTGTAATGCTAAAACATAAGCGGTTTGGGTATTAGAAACCAGCTTTCCTGTTGGTGTCATATATTCTTGCACATAGGCATTTTTAACTTTACCCAAAAGTTCAGTATATTTTTTTACTGCTTCTGTTTTACCCAAAACCTTTGAAGTATTAATTAAAAGCTGAACTGAATTTGCATAAAAGGTTTGGGCAATCATGTATTTATCCGTAACCGCAGCTCGTCCATCGTTATCATCATTCGGACGGTAAAAAAGCCAGTCGCCAAAGTGAGAGCCGCTATTCCATAAATTATCCTTTGATTGGCTCGTGATATAATCTACCCATTTTTGCATGCTTTGATATTGTGTTTCAAGGATGTTCTTATCTCCATAAGACGAATACATAGTCCATGGAATAATTGTTGCGGCATCAGCCCAACCCGCAGAACCCGCATCTCTTTCGTTGAGCACATTTGGTATAACATATGGTACACTCCCATTTGGAAGTTGGTCTGCACTGACATCTTTTAGCCATTTTGTAAAGAAAGCAGAAACATCCATATTATAAGCTGCTGTGTTTGCAAAAGCTTGCGCATCGCCCGTCCAGCCCAAACGTTCATCTCGCTGAGGACAATCGGTAGGAACATCAACAAAATTTCCTTTTTGGCCCCACTCTATGTTATGTTGTAATTGGTTTAGCAAGGGATTTGAAGTGGTGAATTTCCCGGTCGACTGCATATTGGAGTAAACTGCAATAGCTGTAAAATTTTCAGGCTTTAATTCGCCCGGATATCCATCTACTTTAACATATCTAAACCCTTGAAAACTAAAATGCGGCTCAAAGGTTTCAACACCATCACCTTTAAGTATATAGTTATTCTGTTGTTTTGCAGACCGAAGATTAGTTGTATAGAAGTTGCCATTTTTATCTAAAACTTCGGCATGGCTCAAGGTAATTTTAGTTCCAGAATTGCCTTGAGCCACCATCTTTACCCATCCTACCATATTTTGTCCAAAATCTATAACAGTTTCGCCAAGTGGTGTTTTAAAAATTTTTAATGCTTTAAATTCCTCGTGTTTAGAAACAGTTGGGCCACTCATACCAATTAATTTTTCTGTGCCTTGCTCAATTATACGTACAGGTTTCCAGCCATCAGATTCTTTAAAATTAACATTGTCCCATCCCGATAATTCTTTTCGGGCATCGTAAGTTTCACCATCATAAATACTCGAAGCCAATATTGGTCCGTTTACACTTTTCCAGCTATCGTCGCTAATAATTGTTTCACTGGTTCCGTCAGTATATTCAACCTCAATTTGTAAAAGCAACGCTCTGGTATCGCCATAAAATCTACTCTGGTTTGAGAAACCAATTCTTCCTTTATACCAGCCATCGCCTAAGGTAACAGCAACAACATTTTGCCCTTTTTTTAAAGTTTTACCAATCGGATATACCTGATATTGAATGTGCTTTTTGTAACTGGTCCAACCCGGAGTAAAGTAATCGTTGCTAATTCTTGCGCCATTTAAATTTGCCAGATACAATCCTTTTGCTGTTATATAAGCAGTTGCAGATTTTACATCCTTTGTGAGCATAAATTCTTTACGCAATAGCGGACTTATCGATGATGTGTCCTTTCCCTCAACAGTTATCCATTTCGCCAGCCAATCTTCAGGTTTCAATCCGGTTTGAAAATGTTTTATTGCAGACCAAGCTGAAGTATTTCCGTGATTATCCTTAATACGTACTTGCCAATAGTATTTTGTTTTAGATTTAAGGTTTTGACCAGCATATCGAACAAAGGCAGATTGATCGCTTTTATTAGACTGCTGCCATATTATATTTTTAAATGAAGATGTATTTGAAATACGAATTTCGTAATTGCGCTGTAGTGTATTTTTTATGCTAGAATTGATTTTCCAACTAAAGCCTGGTTTAGGGTTATCAATACTCAAAGGATTATCCAACATATCAACTGTTAAATCATAAGTAGATAATTTTTGCCCGAAAGATTGGCTAAAAGTTAGCACTAAACTGATATACAGAATACATGAAATGAATTTGAAGTAGTGGCTCATAATTACATGAATGATTTACATTGCAAAATATTAATAATATCGCTAAATCACTATTTATTAATCACCTACATTATTGAAACAAGCACAATTAATCAAACAAAATATTAAAACCACTGGCATTATACCATTGCAATTTTTTATAATATGTTAGGTTTACATCTCCAGCAAAAGGAATATAATTAGTTAAACCAGAAAACTTTTTGATGGGAACGCCGATAAAATTAGAGGTAGAAGCCTTATATAATATGGTTTTGCTAAGCTGAGCATTTATTGAAGTTAAATCTGTGGGATTAAAATTATGTTGTAGAAAATCTCCAAAATCATAAGTAGCTACTGGAAAATTATATGTGAAATCCAATCGCTGAATATTTTCGCTCAGGAACTTGTCACCATACTTTTTGGATTTCGTCATTAGCGATTTCATTTCGGCAGCTAAAGAAACTAGCTCACTTGTTTTAATTAAAACTACTGTTGCCGATTGTCTGTCATCCTGATAAGCATTATAATAATCATAGTAAGCTTTGGCAACATTGGGCAATTGGTCTGACGTTTTGAAAAGCAAGGATGTTATATTTTGATAGGGAAAACTTTCGGCAATGGTTTCGGCAGGAGAAGCAATGATGTACTTCGCTTTATCTTTAAACTCATATAACACCTCTACTCCACCCATAGAACAAGCATCAAAAATTATAAATTCGAGGTTATTGGGTAGCGCATTCTTCAAATCAATAATATCGATTTCCTTTCCCGTATCTCTTCCGAAGGATTTGGTTTTGATTCCGGTGCTTGCTGGTGCCCAAGCCGTAGCATGCGACCATAATACCAATCCGTAACTTTCTGCCGGATATTCTTGTTGCGCATACTTAACTACATCCTTCAAAAACTCAGCATCTGATGCCGGGCTGTTCTCAAATGTTTTTACGGTATCGCTAACAATTTTATTTGCATCATTATCAAACTTAATTTTCAAAAGGTAAGAACGCACACTACTGGTTTTAATGTAAACCAATAAAGCACCATCCAAATCTGCCGCTCCTTTTTCCATCATGTTGATGCTGTTTAAAGCATCGTACCTTAAATCGTTGTTAGCCTCCATATAAACCAAAACCATCTTCTTTACAACCTGCTTGTCTGGCACAACATCGACAGTTTTTTTACATGAAAAATGTAGTAATATAAATGCTACTAAGAGCAGCGATTTTAAAACAGAACGCATTGCCAAATTTGATTTTTATGTTGATTTACTTCGTCAAAAATACTTATAAAATAGATTGTTGTTAACCATTCCTAAATGTGGTACATCGTAAACATCACCTCAAGCTAAAATCACTTTGCCTTAATTCACAACTTACAGGTCTGTGAACCAAATCAGGTAACACATCATCCAAAACCGCAATAAAACTGATAATCAAAAAGTTAAAAACAAAAGCTAACTGAATATTAAATTTCATGGCTGATATTCCATCTGAAACCAGCAAAAACGTTTACAAAAAATCATATTAATTAAGTGTTATGCTTTAATTTTTATTTACGGAAATGTTAACATAAGCTTTTCTTTCGCTTAATCAACAGCGTACATTTTAGCCCTTTCTTTGTAGAGAAATTTAATCAAATCACTCGAACCGCTCGCAAAATATAACAAATCCGTAAAATAAATAAGACGTTTTACAAATAATTCTGCCGAAAGAATTTCTCCTCCAAAACAAATTTTAAAACAATAAATATTTAGTATGAAAATTAAAAATTTACAAATTACTTCAATGGCTATGCTTGTACTTTTGGGCGCTTCGTGTCGAAAAGATAATACACCGGAAGTTGGCAATGAAAGCCGTACAGCTGTACAGTTTTCATCATCAATTAATGGGCAAATAAAAACGAAAGCATTTGATAACAGCTGGAGCGCAAATGATGCAATTGGTGTGTTTATGAAAACCGGTAATGGTTTAACAAACATTCTTGCAGATAATAAATCGTATTTAACTACTGGCGATGGAGCCTTTAAACCAACTGCTGCAGATCAAACCATTTATTATCCTGAAGATGGTAAAGCTGTAGACTTTATTGCTTACTATCCTTACAAGCAAACGCTTGCTTCGAATAGCTACCCGGTTGATGTTAACAATCAAAGTAACCAGCCAGCCATCGATTTATTGTATGCAAACAATGCAACTGGTTTAAGCAAAACAAGTACAAATGCAAATCTTGTTTTTGCTCACCAATTATCAAAAATTGAAATCAATGTTAAAAATGGTACAGGCGTAGTAGATTTGAATGGTTTATCAACCAACATTGATGGTGTTAAAACTATTGCTGCTTTCAATTTAGCTACCGGAACATTAGGCACAAGTACTCAGGTTGCAAATGTATTAGCAAGAACCAGTGTAAAAAATGGTGTAACTGTATCAGAAGCTATCCTTTTACCAACAACTGATGAAACTGCAACGAAAGTAATTTTTACTTTGGGCACTAAAACTTTCACTTGGGCTTTACCTGCGGGAACTAAGTTTGAGCAAGGTAAAAAATACAGCTACGAGATTGAGTTAAAAGGCGAAGGCATTGGTACTCCTGGTGTTGCTGTATCTTTAAAAGCAATCATCACCAACTGGAATGATGTTCCATCTGGAAACTACAGCTTAGATCAGGAAACGGTTATCGTAACGCCGCCAACAATGTCTGGTTACATGGAAATGCCTCTAATTAATACTGATGAAAACACAGTATTTGTTTCTCATGATTTTCCGGGCAGAACTGGTGTTAGAAACTATGCAATGCTTTACGATAAGAAATATAAAATGGCTTATTGGGTAGCTTATCCGCTACATGCCTCTTATATCGGTAGCTCTGGCCGTAGTGATGCCTGGGCATTTGATCCAAAAATCCCGCAAAGCGGACAAGTTGATTTAAGCAGTTCTTTCGGTAATGGTTATGATAGAGGTCATCAAATTCCAAGCGGCGATCGTACAGCCACAAGAGATTTAAATGCCACTACATTCTATTATTCAAACATGAGTGCTCAGGTTTCATCAATGAACCAAGGCATCTGGAATAATTTAGAGCAACAAGTTAGAACCTGGACTGCACAAAGTGATACACTTTACGTAGTAACCGGTGCAGAAATTAAAACTGCAACTGACGCAAACATTACTTATTCTAAAGGTTCTGCAATTCCTAAATATTACTACAAAGCTTTAGCGATGAAAAAAGGTAATACTTACTATACAATTGGTTTCAGAATCAACAACCAAGTAATCCCATCAGGAAATAACTACAACACTTACCGTGTAAGCGTTAGCGATTTAGAAAAAGAAACGGGATACACTTTCTTCCCTAAACTTTCTAGCGAAGTGAAATCAACAATTGATAATACCATCTGGAAATAAATTAAACCGAAATACTATTTAAAAAAATGAGAAATCAGAACATTTTATTCGCAACAGCAATTTCGCTGTTTGTATTGAGCAGCTCTTGCAAAAAAGAAACTACACCAGAAGTACCAGGCCAAAATGGCAATGCGGTTAAGTTTTCATCATCAATTAATGGCCAAATTAAAACTAAAGCTGTTAACGATACTTGGGAAACCAGTGATGCAATTGGTGTATTTATGAAAACCGGCACTGGTTTAACAAATGCTACAGCTACAAATAAAAACTATAACACAACAGGTGATGGCGAATTTAAACCATCAACTACAGACCAAACAATTTTTTACCCTACTGATGGCAGTACAGTAGATTTTGTTGCTTACTATCCGTTTAAATCATCTATTCCTGGAAATATTTATTCAGTTGATGTAACAAACCAAAGCAGCCAAAGCGCAATAGATTTATTGTACGCTAACAATGCAACTGGATTAAGCAAAACCAGCACAACTGCAAATCTTGTATTTACTCACCAATTATCTAAAGTTGAGTTCACGGTAAAAAACGGAACTGGTGTTGCTAACTTAACTGATTTAACTGTTGCTTTAGCTGGTTTAAACACAAAAGCAAACTTCGATTTAGCGACTGGTATTTTATCTGGTGCTTCTCAAGTTGTTGATGTACCTGCAAAAACTTCAGCAAAAACTGGCTCAGTATTAGCTGAAGCGATTGTTGTTCCAACAGCTGATGCTAGTGGTAAAGTAGTAACGTTCTCACTTCCGGCAGGAAAATTCAAATTAACATTACCAGTAGGAAGTAAATTTGAGCAAGGTAAAAAATACACTTATGAGGTTGAACTTAAAAACAGCCCTACAAATGAGCCGGTTGCAGTTGCTTTAACAGCTGTAATTACAAACTGGAATAACGTTCCATCTGGTTCATATACTGTAGATCAGGATAAAGAAGTTGTAACACCGCCATCTGAGCAAGTGCTTTACACAGAAACTTTTGGTGTAGGTGCTGCAAGTGCAAGACCAAAAATCAGTGCATATTCTGGTTGGGCTAACCCTTCTTTCACTTTCAGTGATAGCTACGGTGCTACAGATTTAAGAACAATCAGTGCTTTCCCTGATAACATCCATGCTTGGTTACCTGCTGCTAAAGATGCTTCTTTAAAAATCGAAAACATCGCAGTTACTGGTTTTACCAAATTGAAACTTAAATATGATTTAGCACCAAACGCTTCATCTGCAAGTTCTTCTTCAGATTTTAACGTAATTACGGTTAAAGTAAATGGCGTAGCGGTAACTGTTCCAAGTCGCCCGGTGGGTTTTGCTGATAACAACAAATTCTCTACTATTGAGTTGAGCAATATCCCTGCACAAGCGGTTAATACTATCGAATTCTTCGGCGCTTCAACTGCAAATAATTTAGGTATGCGTTTAGATAACGTTGTAATTATTGGTGTAAACTAATTCAATAATCATCCTTATTGAAAAAGGTGTGTTCTTAATTGGAACGCACCTTTTTTGTTGTTTATTCTTGTCGGGTGTTTTAAATAAGAAATTCCTTTTAATCTATCTTTCATTTTAAGCATCTTTGCAGCATATACTATTAATTATGTCTGACGAAAAAATCATATTTTCAATGGCTGGTGTAAATAAGATTTACCCACCACAAAAACAGGTTTTAAAAAATATCTACTTATCATTTTTTTACGGAGCAAAAATCGGTGTTATCGGTTTAAATGGTTCTGGTAAATCATCCTTACTAAAAATTATTGCTGGTTTAGATAAATCATATCAGGGAGAAGTTGTGTTTTCGCCAGGATATTCTGTAGGTTATTTAGCCCAAGAGCCAATATTAGATCCTGAAAAAACAGTTCGGGAAGTTGTTGAAGAAGGTGTTGCAGAAGTTACGGCTATTTTAAAAGAGTACGAAGAAGTTAACGAAGCATTTGGTTTAGAAGAAAACTATTCTGACCCTGATGCAATGGACAAACTAATGACCAGACAAGGCGAGCTTCAAGATAAAATTGATGCATTAGGTGCCTGGGAAATTGATTCGAAACTGGAAAGAGCAATGGATGCTTTACGTTGCCCTGACCCGGAAACCAAAATTGGTGTACTTTCTGGTGGTGAGCGCCGCCGTGTAGCGATGTGCCGATTGCTTTTACAACATCCTGATGTTTTATTATTGGATGAGCCAACCAACCACTTGGATGCCGAAAGTATCGATTGGTTAGAGCAATTTTTACAGAATTACGAAGGAACCGTTATTGCAGTAACCCACGATAGATATTTCTTAGATAACGTTGCCGGATGGATTTTAGAATTAGATCGCGGTGAAGGTATTCCATGGAAAGGAAATTATAGTAGTTGGTTAGATCAGAAAGCTAAGCGCTTGTCTCAAGAAGAAAAAACGGAGAGCAAACGTCAGAAAACTTTGGAGCGTGAATTGGAATGGGTGCGCATGGCTCCAAAAGCCCGCCACGCAAAATCTAAAGCTCGTTTGGCAAATTACGATAAACTGGCATCAGAAGATGGAAGAGAAAGAGAAGACAAATTAGAACTTTTCATTCCTGCCGGACCAAGATTGGGTAATGTCGTAATTGAGGCAACAAATGTAACAAAAGCTTATGGTGATAAAGTTCTGTTTGACAACTTAAACTTTTCACTTCCGCCTGCCGGAATTGTAGGAATTATTGGGCCAAATGGTGCTGGTAAAACAACACTCTTCCGTTTAATTACCGGACAAGAAGAAGCAGATAACGGAACTTTCCGTGTTGGTGAAACAGTAGAATTGGGTTATGTAGACCAAATGCATAATGATTTGGATGCTGATAAAACCGTTTACGAAAACATTACCGATGGATTGGATAATATTCAATTGGGCAATAAAGCTGTAAACGGACGTGCTTATGTGTCAAAATTTAACTTTAATGGTGGCGACCAGCAGAAAAAAGTTGGCATTTTATCGGGTGGTGAGCGTAATCGTGTTCATTTGGCAATTACATTAAAGAAAGGTGCAAACGTACTTTTACTGGATGAGCCAACGAATGATATTGACGTAAATACATTACGTGCGTTAGAAGAGGCCTTGGAAAACTTTGGTGGTTGCGCAGTAGTTATTAGTCACGATAGATGGTTTTTAGATAGAATATGTACGCACATTCTTGCTTTCGAAGGAAATTCTGAAGTTTATTTCTTCGAAGGAAATTATTCTGATTACGAAGAAAACAGAAAGAAACGTTTGGGTGATGTTACGCCAAAACGAATTAGATATAAAACACTTGATTAAAAAAAACTCCCGATTTTCATCGGGAGTTTTTTTTAATGGTTATCTTAAGCAACTGGTGCAATTACTGGTTTGGTATGCTCGCTTGCTTTTCGTTTTCCTCTAAAGAAAAAATATAAATTGAAGAAAAGCATTATACCTAGATAAATTGAAAACCCTCCTATTTTAGAGCTTAGTGCTTCAATTAAAGTTTGATAGTTATTTTCATATGCCGTAATTTTCATAATTAATAAGGCAAAACCCAGGTTTAATAAGTAAAAACCCGTTTCAAAAAGTTTATTTGTTGCATTTGCGATTACTTCTCTACCCTTAAAAATATCTAGCATATAAACTTTACTATTCCTGAAAAGCGTTTTTGAAACGTAAAAGGTTAAAAAAAGTGCTGTTGGTAAATAAACTGCGTAGCCGATTAAAATTTTGGTTGTTTCCATTATGAAAGGTTTAAAAACTGTTATTTAATTAATTTATTGATATTAGTTGTAAGCACGAAAATATTTAAATAGTGAAGTATGGAAAGTATGCAAACAATGGTTGCAACTTTAATTGATAAAACTTCAATTAGCTGAAGTCCTGATTTTACCTCTTCCCAGCCGATAAGTGTTATTGCGCAATAGCCAATGTTTACCAGGTAATATGCAACCAGCAAGGCTTTATTAATCTGCTGGCACATATCCAAATGTTCGGGAATTAGCTCGGCTACAAAAATATTTCCATTTCTATAGCAGATTTTCCCTACAAAAACTATAATCAAAACAATAATTATGATGAAAATAAAATAGCCTGTGATATTATAATTCATAACATTAAGATTGCTTATAAAACTTTCAGAAAAAAATGAAACAATTAGTCAAATTTTTTAATCGATTAAAATGCTGCTGTAGTTATTTTTTCTGGTAGTATCAATTTCATGATGTAAAAATAAATATTAGTTATAGAACTTTCAAATATTATTGAAAATATATTTTGAAATAAAAAATATATTTTAAAATTTAATACTAATGATTTATTATAGAACTATATTTTGAAAGGTCGTCATTCCGATGAAAATGGGAATCTTAAGAAGATAGAAAAGACATGAAATATTGCCTTAAAGGCATTAGGATGCCCAGTCAAGCTGAGCATGACGAAAACGGCAAATTTAATTGTTATAGCTTCCGGGAGTTTTATTGCAAGACAGCCTTATTTCTTTTTGTGCGACTTAATAACCTATTGTTTTCCTTATTGCTTCATTTGTTACAACTTCCATTACTTTGTAACCTGCCAAATTTGGATGAACACCATCAGTTGTATATTCTGCTTTTTGCCCATTTCTTTCATCAACCAAAGGCGTAAAATAATCCAAAACAGTTAAATGCTCTTTTTTTGCATATGCAACAATTTCTTCATTTAAGGAAATAATTTGGGCAGCTACATTTTTTAAGTTTTTATTCCAGGGATATTCATAAACCGGCAAATACTTACAGACAATCACTTTAATATTGTGTTTTCTGGCCAATTCCGTCATGGTTTTCACGTTATCCAAAATGGTTTTATTAGAAACATGTCCTTTGTTACCAGCCAAATCATTGCTTCCGGCCAATATAATTACGGCTTTTGGTTTTAGGTTGATAACATCTTGCCTGAATCTAATTAGCAGTTGAGGTGAAATTTGGCCGCTAATTCCTCTATCGACATAGGCATTTTTACTAAAGTATTCGGGGTCTTTTTGCTTCCAAAATTCAAAAATAGAGCTGCCTAAAAAAACAACTCGCTTCTCTCCTTTTTTTGGTAAACCTATAGAATCATTTTCTTTTTGATATTTGCTTAGTCTTGCCCAATCATCAGAAAAATCTTCTTTTGCAGTTTGAGCCATTGAAATATTTGCGCCAATAAGTAGCAGGAATAGGGATAATTTTATTTTCATTAAAGATGATTTATTTCGAATTGCTTCAACAAGTCCAGCATTAAAAATTTAATTCTTTAAGATATAGAATATTTAAAATCTATTTCTTCTCTTCTCTTGGTCCTCTTTTATAGATAACCAAACCATTTAAAAAATTACGAAGGATCTGGTCGCCACAAGGTTTAAAATTTTCGTGGTCGTCATTACGGAAAATATCACCTAATTCAGCTTTTGTAACCTTAAAACCTACCAAATCACAAATGGTAATAATGTCTTCTGTTTTTAGCGAAAGTGCTACTCTTAATTTCTTTAATATATCGTTATTGCTCATGTTTAAATTATTGAATGAGAAAATTATTGAATTTTGAATGATTGAATTTAAAGCTCAAAATTAAAAATAAATCTGCTTAACTTGTTGGTCTAAATTTTCAATGAACCAATGAACCAATGAACCAATGAACCAATGAACCAATGAACCAATGAACCAATGAACCAATGAACCAATGAACCAATGAACCAACNAACTCGCCACCTCTAGCTTCAGTTTTTTACCTTTTATTTTTTCGCCAATTAAAACTTTTAAAAGTTTATCAACTTTATCCCTTTTAACGGCAACATAACTGGCGGTATCTTTTACTTCTATTAAACCCAAATCTTCTTTAGCTAAACCACCCTTTTGCAAAAACAAACCAACAATATCAATCTTATTAATCTTATCTTTCTTGCCGTTTGCGATGTACAAGGTCACCCATTCACTCGCTTCTGGTATTTTATATTTATCCCTAAGTTTTTCTTCCTTAATATCCTCAGGTAAATATTTATAATGCTCATCATCTGTTAGTACCGCATAAGCGGTTCCCTTCGCATTCATTCTAGCTGTGCGGCCGTTTCGGTGAATATAGGCATCTTCAGTATATGGGAGTTGATAATGTACAATATGCTCAACCTCTGGAATATCTAAGCCACGGGCAGCTAAATCAGTGGTAACTAAAATTTTATGACTACCATTTCTAAACTTTAGCAAGGCTTTTTCTCTATTGAATTGTTCCATACCGCCATGAAAAACATCATGCTCCAAACCTTGTTCAAAAAGTAAATCACTAATTCTATCTACCGTTTCTCGATGGTTACAAAAAACCAGCGTATTCTTATTACCAATTTTACTCAATAATTTAAATAAAACATCGAGTTTATCAGCAGCAGTTGGGGCAACAACCTTTAATAACTTTAAATCTGGCTTGGCCTTAACATCTTTCGAGAAATCAATTTCTACCGGATTAGCTATTTTTACAAAAGAAGGAATCTCTTCCATTTTTGTTGCTGAAGTAAGAATTCTTTGGTTCAACGATAACAACGAACCGATGATGTAAGACATATCCTGTTCAAAACCAAACTCAAGCGATTTATCAAATTCATCAAGAATTAAGGTTTCAACAAAAGATTCATCGAAGTTTTGATGATCTATATGATAAGCAATTCTTCCAGGCGTACCGATTAAAACGGTCGGGGGATGCGCAAGATTATTTTTTTCGATGCGAACGGCATGACCTCCATAACAGCAGTTTACTTTAAAAGCTGTAGTCATTTGCTTAAAAACCTGCTCAATTTGTAAGGCTAATTCTCTAGAAGGTACAAGTACCAGCGCCTGCACACCTTTAACATCTGCCTTAAGCTTTAATAGTAATGGCAATAAGAAGGCAAGCGTTTTACCTGAGCCGGTTGGCGCAATTAATACAATATCTTTATCTGATTTTGCAGCTTCCAAAGATGCTTTCTGCATCTCATTCAAGGCCGTAATGTTTAATCTTTTTAATGCGTGTTCTACCATTACGCCAAAGATAAGCATTTACATTTTCGGTAACTACAATTATGAATTTTAGAAAATCCGCTTTAATCTTCTGATTACGGAAAAGCTTAATTTCTTTTCAAGTAGCATGAGCATTTGCCCCCTTTTCGACATTGAGCTTAAAACTTTCTCGTTAACAGCATCAACTGATGATAATATTCGGTCAGTTAAATCATCTGTAAATTTATTGGCCCTACTTTGTTGTAATAATTGCAATTCCTGAATAAGTTCTGCTTTCATGGCAATAAGATTTTATAATGTTGTTATATAAATGTAACGTTTATTAAAATGAAATTGTTGCTAAAATTTACAGAACAGTCCATAAAAAATACTTAACTTGTTGATAACTAATAATTTGTTAGCAATTAAACAATCTATAATTAATACAAATTTAACGTTTAGCCCCTATTTTTATAAAAACCCGATTACCATTTGTTAACCTCAAAAAACCACAACTATGACCTGGAAGAAATTTAGTGGCGAAGTAATTCAATCTTCAATCCTTGAAGAAGTAGAACAAGCAATTATTAGAGAAACCGAAAATGGTTACAAATTAAAAGTTTGTATTGGAACCGATTCTCAAGTTAAAGGGTTAGTAACCGACTTTGCTACGGTAATTGTTTTGCTAAGAGAGCATCATGGTGGCTTCATGTACATCCATCAGGAAAAATCAGCTCAACAAGTAAGCATAAAAGAAAGAATGCTGATGGAAGTTCAAAAATCTATCGAAACGGCCTATTCTATTTGCGATTTACTCGATGTTTACGATGTTGGTTTGGAGGTTCATGCAGATATCAACACAAATCCATCATTCAAATCAAACAAAGCACTAAATGATGCAATGGGTTATATATTAAGTATGGGTTTCATATTTAAGGCAAAACCAGAAGCTTTTGCCAGTTCTACCTGTGCCGATAAAATGGTTCACTAGTTGGGATTACTACAGATTAAAAGTATCTTTAGATCATAAAATCTCTTTATGAAAAAGATACTTATCTCTTTGTTTTATATATTGATTACAGCTACCGCTTTTGCTCAAAGTGAGGTTGATAAGGATAGCTATACTAAAATTGGAGACAATGCACCTTCGTTTAGTTTTGAAATTGAAAAAGGTAAAACGGTAAATATTACTGATTACAAAGGAAAGTTGATTCTTATAAATCTATTTGCCACCTGGTGCCCACCTTGTAATGTAGAACTGCCACTTGCGCAAAAGGAAATTTGGGATAAACATAAAGAAGATAAAAACTTTGCTTTCTTTGTTTTCGGTAGGCAAGAAGGTTGGGATAAACTTATTCCATATAAAGTAAAAAAGGAATTTACATTTCCAATTCTGCCAGATTTAGACAGAAGCATTTTCAATAAATTCGCCAAGCAGTCTATTCCAAGAAATATACTTATTGATGAAACAGGAAAAATTATTTACCAGAGCATCGGTTTCGAAGAAAAAGAATTTAACGGCTTAGTAAAATTAATTAACGAGAAATTGGCAACAAAAACAACAAAATAGCTTTTCAGCTGTTGTGCTATAAATTTAAAATTGAAAACGTACCGTTTAGAATTCACTCAGAAAATTCCAGTTAGTTTAGATAAAGCATGGGATTTCTTTTCATCACCTCAAAACTTATCTGAAATTACTCCAGAAAGCATGACATTTGATGTTACTTCTCCGATTAAGAAGAACGAAAAAATGTATCCAGGAATGATTATTACTTATAAAGTGGCGCCATTATTTGGAATTAAACTCAACTGGATGACAGAAATTACTCATGTTAAAGAAAAAGAGTATTTTATAGACGAGCAGCGTTTTGGCCCGTTTGCATTTTGGCATCATAACCACCATTTTGAGGAGATTGAAGGCGGCGTTTTGATGTATGATATTCTTCACTACGCTATTGGCTATAGCTTTATCGGCACAATTGCCAACGAAATCATGGTATCGAAAAAAGTTAAAGAAATATTTAATTTTAGGTATAAAAAAGTAGAAGAGCTTTTTGGTTCGGTCGAATACGCTACCATTTTTTAGTAGAAATACTTTCGGTTTTCTTAATTAGCGTTTTTACCTGACTTGTTGCTAGTACTTTTTTGAAATTCTCACCTAATTTTTCTGCTTTTACATAAACGCTTTCCACAATATCTTTCCAAGCACCGGCAGATAATTTACCTGGCGTTTTTTCTAAAGGTGTTGCGATAGTTGTTGTCGGCACATAATTACCATACCTATCTCTATTGTATGGAATATACTCCAAGTCTGTAATCCAATATCGGTACTTGTCATTTCTTGCTTCGAAATTAAACGTGTAATTAACTTCACCGCTTGGATGCGAGGCAACCAAAATGGTTTTATCAACAATCATTTTACCCTCCGATGTTATAGAACTATCCGTTAAAATAGATTTTATAAAAGATTTTTTATTCAGCTTTATGAAATTTTCAGCTCTCAAAACCAAGCTGTCTCTGTTTATCTTCGTACCAACTACTTCATAGTAAACATATTTTCCACGCTCATCTAATGTAAATTGTTTTTGTTGCGTAAATCCGCAAAGCGATAAAAAAGTAAAAAATAAAAGTAGGCTATATTTCATCATAAAATAAAGATAATAAAAAGCCGCCGGCTTAAATTAACCGGCGGCATTATATGGAGAGAAACTATTCTTTAAAATGCGTAAACTGCTGCTAATGAAAACTGACCTGCGTTTGGCGCAGCACCACCTGTTTTGTTCATAAATGGTTTATCGCCGTTATGGTCTAATCTAACTTCTGGAATAAAAGTTAAACCACCAGATTTAATGTTAGCCGTTAAAGTTACAGCAGTGTAAGCAGTTCCTGGTGTTGCGCCAACGTCTTTATTTTTAAAATATTCACCTCTTAAACCTAAAGTTACAGCGTCAGCAACAGCAACTTGTGGATATAAGGCAACACCTGCGTAACCACCTGCATCATCGGCCATATCGTAATTAGCTGCATTTAATCCTAATTTAAACGCTTTGGTAATTTGGTAAGAAGTTGTTAAATCTACAATTGTTCCGTAACCATACGGGTCAGCGCCCGTTAAAGCATTAATGTATGCGGTCCAACCTTCAACTGGTGCTATCATTAACTGACCACCAACACTCGATACGCCACGTGTTGCACTGTACAAATTCCAATCGTTAAACAAACCAGCCATCAAACTAACTTTATCAGAAAATTTATAGGTTGCCTTGATACCTGCATTTTGGAACGGACCATTTGTAAATAAATACGAAGTTGAATAGTTGAAGTTTCCAACCGGAGAAATGACTTCATAACCGATAAATGTGCCCATGTAACCAGCTGTCATTGCAAACTTATCCGAGAAATCGTAGTTCACATATAAGTTTTGGATATGGAATGATGAACCGCCATCAGCTGCATCTGGTATAGATTGCGACTGACCGCGTGGACCGAAAGAAATCTCACCTACAAATGATGCCTTTCCTGTTTTCTTCTTCAACACCAAATCTAACATCCCCAAAGAAACCGAATTATGGTCGGAAACAAAGGAAGTTGGAATGTTAGGCATCTTTGCAAAATCGTATTTATAGTACGTATCTACTGAACCAGAAAATTCTAATGGTGACGTGGGCGCCTCTTGAGCCAGGGCACACGTAGTGCATGCCATACCAAATATGGCTGATAATAATTTTTTCATGTTTGAGCTATGAATTGAGTTTAGATATAATTTAATTTTGCTTATAGAGCTTCCTGAATAGGCGCATGCGAGGTTACATATGCAGCTTTTTCATCTACCAATAATGTTCCCTGACTGTATTTTTCGTTATGTTGTGAAGCATCAAGTCCCATTTCTTCTTCTTCATCAGATACTCTGATTGGATTAATCAAGTTAACCAATTTGAAGATTACAAATGATACAACAAAACTGAAGGCAATAACAATAACAGCACCCTTTAATTGTGTAATGAAAAATTCTGCGTTACCATATAATAAACCATCTGCTCCGGCTGCATTAACGGTTTTAGTTGCAAAAACACCTGTTAATAACATACCAACAATACCACCAACACCGTGACAAGGGAAAACGTCTAATGTATCATCAAGGCTTGTCTTTTGTTTCCAAGAAACTACGAGGTTTGAAATAACTGCAGCAATTACACCAATAAAAATACTTGATGGAATACTTACGAAACCTGCACCTGGTGTGATGGCAACTAAACCAACAACTGCTCCAATACAAAAACCCAAAACTGAAGGTTTTTTACCTCTTGCTACATCAAAAAACATCCAAGATAAACCTGCAGCACCCGCAGCAGTATTTGTGGTTAGGAATGCAGAAACAGCTAAACTTCCGGCACCTAATGCAGAACCAGCATTAAAACCGAACCAACCGAACCATAATAAACCTGTACCAATTAATACGTAAGGAATATTTGCTGGTGGAACTTCTTTATGCTCTAAGTGAGATTTTCTACGTTTTAAAACCAATGCACCAGCTAATGCAGCCATACCAGCAGAAATGTGAACTACTGTACCGCCTGCAAAATCCAATACACCCATTTTTAACAAGAAACCTTGAGGATGCCAAGTCCAGTGTGCTAATGGCGAATAAACAAAAATCGCAAACAAAACAATGAATAAGATGTATGATGTAAAACGGATACGTTCTGCAACCGCACCAACAACTAAACCAGGTGTTATAATAGCAAACATCAATTGGAATACGGCAAATAATGAAAGCGGAATAGTTAAATCAGCACCACCTTGTAAATGCGGAGCGCCAGAATTTACGCCCTTAAAGAAGAAAAATGTAGATGGATCTCCGATAAAACCACCGATTGTATCTCCAAAAGCTAAACTGAAACCTACAACAATCCATAATACAGTGATAACACCGGCGGCTACAACACTTTTAATCATTGTTGATAAAACATTTTTACGGTGAACCATACCGCCGTAGAAAAATGCAAGCCCTGGTGTCATTAAAAATACTAAAGCAGCGGCAATTAAAATGAAAGCGATGTCTGGTCCGCTATATTTTCCTTCATCGAAGTTGGGAAGTAGCGGAACAAATAGAGCCAATATTGCGAAAATCATAAGAATCACAAATGGTGCGTACTGTTTTACTAAAATTTTAGCCATAGTTTTAAGTTTATTTTGTTTGGTTGAATAAATATTATATTATTTTCATAATTGTTTCGATAAAAATACAACATATTGTAATTTTTACACTATTAAATTAAATAATTATATAAAAAATCGATAATTTTTATAAAAACAATCAAATTTTAATGCAAAAAATAGAATAAAAAGAAAAAATAGCAAAATTTACCAACCAATTTTATGAAAAACAAAAACGCAAGATTTGACTCAATTATAGGATTTTAACAGTATTATATAAAAAATTAGCATTACAAACTTGCCAAAAACAAAAAAAGCCCACAAATTTTGCAGACTTTTGTAAATAAAATATAAATTTTTAGAATTTAACCCAAATATTCAGAGCCTTGAACAACTCCTCTTTTTTCTATTTCTTTATCCATATAAGTTTGAATTGCCGATTTATTTAAGCCCCAATTAGGCGCAATTAATAAATCCCAGTCAGAAATGCCAAAAAGTCTTTGAATTACGATGTCTGGTCTAAGTAATGGAATCAGCTCGCAAAGTAAATCCGTATATTCTTCAAGCGTAAATAGCTTAAAAGGTTGTTTTTTATATTTAACACCCATTATAGAACCTTCTACAATATGTAAATGATGGAATTTTACAAATTTTATCTGTGGAAAGCGGTTTATTTCATGAATATAACCTTTCATCATTTCCCTGGTCTCCCATGGAAAACCAAAAATGGTATGAACGCATAAATCAAGCTTAGCGTTTTCCAGAAGTTTTACAGCCTCAACAAACTCTCCGTGACTACAACCTCTGTTAATTTGCTCTAAAGTTTCATCGTAAATAGATTCCATACCCATTTCCAAATCAACATCAAACCTATCCGTATAACTTTCCAGTAAAGCAACCTTTTCAGCATCAATACAATCCGGACGTGTACCAACTGCAAAACCAACAATATCTTCGGTATTTATAGAGAGTGCTTCATCATACATCATCTTTAAATAATGCACTGGCGCATAAGTATTTGTATTCGGCTGGAAGTAAACAATAAATTTATCAGCACGGTAAGATTTTTTTGCTCTAGCCATACCCTCAGCAAGCTGATCTTTAATTGCAGGATTTTTTCTGGATGGCTCTGGCGTAAATGAATCTACATTACAATAGGTACAACCACCATAACCTTTACTACCATCACGGTTCGGACAAGTAAAACCACCATCAACAATTACCTTAAACACACGCTGTCCGTTATATTTTTCACGTAAGTGTGTGCCGTAATTTTTATATCCTTTAATACCTAAATCTACCTGTGTTCCCATTGCTGCAAAAATACAAATAAGAATCGGGGTTTATTTAAAAACAAATTATTTGAAGTATATATGATTTTGAAAAGCAAATGATGAAGCAACAAAGAATGTTAGTCCCGTCATTTGCTCATACGCCTGCAGGCCTTACGCACAGGCCGGTATCCGCGTCTGCCGGGTTTAAAAACGAAGTGATTTGCAAGAAACCGGGTTTAAAAACTTTTTTAACGTTGAATTTATGCATCATGCAATTCCCCCTTTGGAGGGGCAGGGCAATGTCATTAACTTAAGAATAAAATGAAAGAATATTGTAATCATAAGCTTTAATTAATTGTATAAAAGTAAATATAATTGACTTTTCTAAGGCGCTCGTCATTGCGAGGTACGAAGCAATCCCATTTAAAGAATAACCAAAATAAGATTGCTTCAGCTCACACAAACCCAGCTTCGCAATGACGACCGCTGTAAAAACGTCAATGGTAGCTTGTTGAAAGACAAATATTTTACATTTTATCCGCAAAAAAAAGTCTTCGACAGGCTCAGAATGACAGGTGTTTCCGTTAAGTTAATGACATTGGTGGGCACGGGGAGGATTTAAACTTACGAAGTCTAAATAGCGCACTCGAAGGGAGACTTCGTAAGTTTAATACTGTGAAAACTAAACCTAACCTTATTGCAATAACCCGAATTAAATAAACCCGACCGGCAGCGGTATGCCGATTTTTCTTCGGCATTTAGCAAAGGGCGGGGCTGCAATAACCGATAAAAAACAGAACATTGCTTTTCTAATTATTTTAGGCACAAAAAAAAGGAGCAAATAATTTACTCCCTATATATAAGTATTACATTACAGATTTAATGCTATGCGCTTTTCCTATTAATAAATAAGTAAACCGGCACACCAAGCAAAACAATTACAAGCCCGGGCCAGGTATATTGCTGTTTATAAATAAGCAGTAAAATACAGAATGCGGCACCAATTACTAAATAAATAATAGGTGTTACTGGATATAACCAAGTTTTGTATGGTCGCTCTAAATCTGGCTTTTTTAGTCTTAAATATATAACGCCAAAAACGGTAATCATGTAAAACAGCACGATAACAAACGAAATCATATCCAAAAGATTTCCGTATTGACCGCTTAAACATAACACTGAAGCCCAAATCCCCTGCATCCAAAGTGATTTTGCAGGGACACCGTTTTTGTTATTTTCGACAGCTGCTTTGAAAAACATACCATCTTTGGCCATGGTTTGAAATACCCTGGAACCAGCTAAAACAATTCCGTTAACGCAACCAAAAGTAGAAATCATTACTAAAATGGCGATTACAATTGTACCGATGCCGCTTCCAAAAATCTGTTCGGACACCACAACGGCAACCCTATCGTTTATGGCAAATGCAATTCCATCTCTATTTAAACTATTCAGGTAAACAAAGTTAATTAGCAAATAAAGTATCATCACAGCCGAAGTACCTAACACCATTGCACGAACAACGTTCTTCTTTGGATTTTCAATTTCTCCAGACACGAAGGTTACGTTTTCCCAGGCTACGCTAGAAAATACGGAACCAACCATTGCAGCCGCAATTCCGCCCATTACCGTCATTCCAGAAATCGATTCCCAACCAGATTTAGTAAAGCTGCCGCCAATGTCTGTTTTAAGGTTGTTAAAAGCGTTCCAGCCAAAAGCCATATTATCCGACCAAAAGTTATTCTTAACCAAAAGAAAACCTAAGATGATTAAACCAAGCAGGGCAACAATTTTTGAACCTGTGAAAATATTCTGCAGCCATTTACCGCTTTCTACTCCTTTAGTATTTATATAAGTAAGCAGTAATATAACGCCAATAGCCAAAATCTGTATCCAGGTAATTTTATAACTACCGCTCTGAAAAATTGGCGCAGCATCATTCAAGGCAGGGATTAAATACGCTGTAAACTTTCCAAATGCCACTGCAACAGCCGCAATGGTTCCGGTTTGGATAACGGTAAACATACCCCAACCGTAAAGAAAACCCATCATTTTTCCGAAAATTTCTTTCAGGTATGTATATTGTCCGCCAGCTTTTGGGAAAATAGCAGATAATTCTCCATAAGAAATTGCAGCAGCAACCGTCATTACACCTGTAATTACCCAAACTACAATTAGCCAATAACCAGAACCTAAATTTCTCATGATATCGGCACTCACGATAAAAATTCCACTGCCAATCATCGAACCCATTACAAGCATTGCGGCATCAAAAAGACCAAGCTTCTTTTTAACAGGTTCTTTTCCCTCGAGTTTTTCCATGTTTAGTTTGTTTTTGTGGGTTTAGTTGCGGCTAATTTATTTAAAAAATCTAATTCGCAAGGCTATTAGATTGTATTATTTTAATGGAACAAAAAAATAGTTAATGTCTAATTAAATTTGAGCGCACTAGCAATTAGTAGAAAATTATTTTATTATATTGCTAAACTAATAACCAAAACTAAACGATTAAGTATTTGCGATTTAAGTACTAACCATACTTATATATATGAGTAAGCAAATATTGAATCAACAAATCAAAAACCAAATATTAACTATGGATTTTCTACAAAACAATTTAATTTATGCTGTTCCGGCTTTAGGGCTAATTGGAATTATTGTAATGATGATTAAAAGCGCATGGGTGAGCAAGCAAGATGCGGGCGATAAAAACATGCAAGAACTTGCCGGCTACATTGCCGATGGCGCAATGGCTTTTTTAAAAGCCGAATGGAGGGTACTCAGTATTTTTGTTGTTTTCACCGCCGCTCTGTTAGCCTATTCAGGAACGATTACTGAAATTAACGGTATAGCAATGCACTCGAGCTGGATAATATCCATTTCATTTATTATAGGTGCTGTTTTTTCTGCTACCGCAGGATATATTGGAATGAAGGCTGCTACTAAAGCAAATGTTAGAACCACACAGGCCGCAAGAACCAGCCTTAAACAAGCACTGAAAGTATCATTTACTGGTGGTACGGTAATGGGATTAGGCGTTGCGGGCTTAGCTGTTTTAGGTTTGGGCGGCTTATTTATCGTGTTCCTTTCTTATTTTGATGTAATCGGAACGGATGGAACAGTAAGTGTTTTAAATATGAAAACAGCCATTGAAGTTTTAACAGGCTTTTCATTAGGTGCGGAATCCATTGCGTTATTTGCCCGTGTTGGTGGCGGTATTTATACCAAAGCGGCTGACGTTGGTGCAGATTTAGTAGGTAAGGTAGAAGCTGGCATACCTGAAGATGATGTTCGTAACCCGGCTACTATTGCAGATAACGTTGGCGATAATGTTGGTGATGTTGCCGGAATGGGTGCCGATTTGTTTGGTTCTTATGTGGCTACAATTTTAGCAACAATGGTTCTCGGCCAAGAAATTACGGTTACAGATAAATTTGGAGGAATGTCTCCCATCCTGCTACCAATGGTGATATGTGGTTTAGGTATCATCTTCTCCATTATCGGAACCTGGTTTGTAACCATTAAAGATGAAAAATCAAATGTTCAGAATGCCTTAAATCTTGGCAACTGGTCATCGATAGTTATAACTGCTGTTGCATCATTTTTCATTGTGAAGTGGATGTTACCAGAAACTTTAAGCCTTCGTGGCTACGAGTTTTCGAGCATGAATGTATTTTATGCGATAATTGTTGGATTAGTTGTTGGAACAATAATGAGTGTGGTTACTGAATATTTTACGGCAATGGGTAAAGGTCCGGTTAACTCTATTATACAACAATCTTCTACAGGTCATGCTACAAATATTATCGCAGGTTTATCCGTAGGGATGAAATCTACAGTAATTCCAATTTTAGTTTTGGCAGGCGGAATTATGGCTTCTTATCACTTTGCTGGTTTGTATGGCGTTGCAATTGCAGCTGCTGGCATGATGGCAACTACTGCAATGCAATTAGCGATTGATGCTTTCGGACCAATTGCCGATAACGCAGGTGGTATTGCAGAAATGAGCCAGTTACCTCCGGAAGTTCGTGAACGTACCGATAATCTGGATGCTGTTGGAAACACCACCGCAGCAACAGGAAAAGGCTTTGCAATCGCATCGGCTGCATTAACATCATTGGCATTGTTTGCTGCTTTTGTAGGTATTGCTGGTATTACCGCAATTGATATTTATAAGGCACCTGTATTAGCCGGTTTGTTTGTAGGCGGCATGATACCGTTTATCTTTTCTGCACTTTGTATCCAGGCGGTTGGTAAGGCCGCAATGGACATGGTTCAGGAAGTTCGTCGCCAATTCAGAGAAATTCCCGGAATTATGGAATATAAAGCTAAACCTGAATATGAGAAATGCGTTGCCATTTCCACTAAAGCATCTATCCGCGAAATGATGATGCCGGGAGCCATTGCGTTAATCACTCCGGTAATTATAGGTTTCACTTTTGGCCCGGAGGTTTTAGGTGGATTATTAGCTGGTGTTACCGTAACGGGTGTTTTGATGGGTATTTTTCAAAGTAATGCAGGTGGTGCGTGGGATAATGCTAAGAAATCATTCGAGCAAGGCGTGATGATTAATGGTGAAATGCACTACAAGAAATCAGAACCACATAAGGCTTCGGTAACTGGAGATACCGTTGGCGATCCGTTTAAAGATACTTCTGGCCCATCGATGAACATTTTGATTAAATTAATGTCGATTGTTTCATTAGTAATTGCACCTTATATAGCGGTTAAGGCAGGAGCAATAGAATCGAGACAGGAAGTTCGTAAAGAGATTAGAATTGAGCAAAAAACAGATGCATCAGGTAATACGGTTACAGACACTTTAATAAATACAACAGATACGTTAAGTCGATAGTTGTAAAATCATAGATATAATCACAATCAAAAGGGATTTATAAAAGAATCCCTTTTATTTTTTGGTAATTTTTATTTAGGTTTACCGCTTATTATCATAAATCAACAAACAAAATACTAAACAAACTATGAATCTTAAAAAGCCTATTGATGTGCTTATAGCAGAATCTGCTGAAAGTGGTGAAGGCACACTCAAACGTACGCTGAGCAGTACAAGCCTTGTTGCGCTCGGTATCGGAGCGATTATTGGCGCAGGTTTATTCTCTTTAACTGGTATTGCAGCAGCTGATCACGCTGGTCCTGCAGTAACTTTATCATTTGTGTTAGCTGCAGTGGGCTGTGCTTTTGCAGGCTTATGTTATGCAGAATTTGCATCAATGATTCCTGTGGCTGGTAGTGCTTACACCTATTCTTATGCAACCATGGGCGAGTTTATGGCTTGGGTTATCGGTTGGGATTTAGTGCTGGAATATGCATTGGGCGCCGCAACCGTAGGTGTTTCATGGTCTGGATACTTTAATAAATTATTACATGAATTTGGTATGGAAATGCCGCTCTATTTAACAAAATCATTTGCTGAAGTTGATGGTGGAGGTATAAACCTTCCTGCTGTTGTTATTGTCTCCCTGTTATCTTTAATGTTAATCAGAGGTACAAAAGAATCAGCAAGCCTTAACAATATCTTAGTTATTGTGAAAGTAGCGGTTGTAATTATTTTCATCGCACTTGGCTGGAAATTTATTAATCCTGCAAACCACACGCCTTACATCCCAGAAAATACTGGTGTTAAAGGTGAATTTGGTATTTCAGGAATTGCAGCCGGTGCTGCTTTAGTATTCTTCGCATTTATCGGGTTTGATGCAGTTTCTACCGCAGCACAGGAAGCTAAAAACCCTCAAAAAGGTATGCCGATTGGTATTTTAGGTTCATTGGTTGTATGTACAATTCTTTATGTTTTGTTCGCACACGTAATGACAGGCTTAGTACCTTTCTCAGTATTTAAAGGTGATGCTTCTCCTGCTGCTACAGCATTTAAAGTTACCGGATATAGCTGGTTACAAATGGGCTTAATCATAGCAATTCTTGCGGGTTACACTTCAGTAATCCTGGTAATGCTAATGGGTCAATCACGTGTATTCTATACAATGTCTAAGGATGGTTTATTACCAAAGTTCTTCAGCAGCATACACAGTACATTCAGAACACCATTTAAAACTAACTTATTTTTCATGGTATTTGTGAGTATTTTTGCTGGTTTTGTTCCAGTTACTGATTTAGGCCACATGGTTTCAATCGGTACATTGTTTGCTTTCTCATTAGTTTGTATCGGTGTAATGTTATTACGCAGAACCGACCCAGACAGACATCGTCCATTCAGAACACCTTGGGTTCCATTTGTACCAATTATGGGTGTAATTGTATGCGTTTATTTAATGTCATCATTACCAATTGAAGCCTGGATCAGACTTGCAATTTGGATGGGATTAGGTGTAGCTATCTACTTCTTCTACGGTAAGAAAAATTCGGTTTTAGGAAATAAAGGAATAGTTGTAGAACCAACTGACCCACCTAAACCACAATTATAATTTAAACAAATTTTAAGCCTCGCAAACTGCGGGGCTTTTTTATAGCTAATAATTTCTTTACGGATTATTTTGCTATACCTTTGCAAAAAAGTTTATAATGAATCATCGCTTAATTTTTGGCTTACGCTTTCTATTATTTGCTACTATTGGTCTACTATTTTCAATAGGAGCATTTGCACAAAGAACGATTAACGATGTAATGGATTCTACTGTAGTAAATCACTTACTGGTCATTTCAAAAAAATATGGCTCACTTTCTTTTAGTGGATATTTACAACCACAGTTTCAGGTAGCACAATCAAATGGAGCTTTGTCTGAATATCAAGGTGGTAATTTTGGAGAAAATACAAGCAATCGCTTTCGCCTAAGAAGAGGGAGGTTAAGAGCCGATTATATGATGCTAACCGAAGAAGGTGCACCATCAACCTATTTTGTACTTCAGTTTGATGGAACAGAACAAGGAGTTGCTATTCGGGATTTTTGGGGCAGGTATTATGAGAATAAGTGGAAAATTTTATACGTAACACTCGGACTTTCTGGTCGCCCGTTTGGGAACGAACTTCAATTATCATCCTCAGTTCGGGAAGCACCAGAACGCGGAAGAATGTCGCAAATATTAATGAAAACCGAACGCGACCTAGGCGTAACATTCACATTAAATCCAAGATGGAAGGATGCAAAGCTGAAAAATATTGTTTTAGATTTAGGAATTTACAATGGCCAGGGTTTAGCCGGTCCAGCAGAATTTGATAATAGCAAAGATTTCATTTTTAGATTAAGCCATAAGCCCTATGTGATAAAAAGCATTCCCCTATCTATTGCTGGTGGAGTTAGTACATTACAAGGTGGCTTAAACCATCGTTTGCCTGTAAGTTATAAAATGGAAAACGTAAATAATTTATGGTCGATGGTTAAAGATTCATCAGTAAATACCATAAATGCTGTTGCTCCAAGAAGGTATTATGGTGCAGATTTACAATTGGCATCTACTTTAGAAAGTTGGAAATCAGAATTAAGAGCTGAAATTATATCAGGTTTACAAACCGGAACAGCAACTACTTCTACAACTCCGGGTTCTTTCCCTGTTGATAATAACTCTAAAGCACTACCCTATTACACCAGAAATTTTACTGGTGCTTACGTAACCTTTGTACAAACCTTAAATAGTACTGATAACCAGTTGATTTTAAAATATGATTATTATGATCCAAACTCAAAAGTAAAAGGTATGGAAGTGAATCCTTTACAAGGATTATCTCCTGCTGATGTTAGATTTGACACATTTGGGGTTGGTTTTTTGCATCATTTTAACCCTCATTTTAAGGCTGTGCTTTATTATGATATGATTAAAAACGAATCAACACAAATCATGGGTTACCAAAACGATAGAAAAGACAATGTGCTAACCTTGCGCACACAGTTTTATTTTTAGATAATTAATATAGCGTTACCACAAAATGCTCTAACTTTGACCAAAATTACTCCGCATGAAACTTGATTTTATGAAGTTCGATTTAAATCAGATTTTAACCACGACAATGGTACTTTTTGCCATTATCGATATTTTGGGCTCTATACCTGTAATAATAGAACTGCGCAGAAAGGCGGGGCATATCCAATCAGAAAAGGCCTCTTTAGTTGCTGCCGGATTAATGATATTATTTCTCTTTGTTGGAGAATCATTGCTAAAAGTTATTGGGCTTGATGTAGAATCATTTGCGATTGCCGGATCTTTTGTAATTTTCTTTATTGCAATGGAAATGGTATTAGGCTTAACTATTTTTAAAGAAGAAGCACCTGAAACCGTATCAATTGTTCCGCTAGCTTTTCCATTAATTGCAGGAGCTGGGACAATGACTACCTTATTATCCCTAAAAACAGAATACCAAACACAGAATATTTTGGTGGGCATTTTATTAAATATCCTTTTCGTTTATTTCGTATTGAAAAACACTAATCGATTAGAAAAGTTATTTGGCAAATCAGGTTTAAACATTTTACGGAAAGCCTTTGGCGTTATTCTTCTCGCAATAGCGATTAAATTATTTAGAAATAATACCGGATTATAATTCTTTTGTGTAACAAAAAATAAGTATATTTATCTAAAGAGAAAGGCTAAAAAATGAACGGCTTTGAGGAATATACGTTAATAATTGGTGTACTTTCAATAATTGTTGAAGTTATAAAATACATCAGAAAAAGTCTCAAATCTAAGATAGAGCATTCTTAGGAATTTAAATCCATTGCGTTTTTTTTTAGAAAAGTCATTAATTCTAATCTTTCTTAATTAGCCTTGCCACAAACATTGTATCTGCCTTATTTTCATAACCTTGTATCAACTCCATTGATTCCAGAGTTAGTGGTAAATTATCGGTAATGTATTTAATAACTTCTTCGTTTTCAGCAGAAAATGCAGAACAAGTAATGTAAATGAGTGGTTTTCCTGGTTTTAAGTATTTAACAACATTCGTTACAATCGCCTTTTGCATTGAGGCAAATTGACTAATCTTTTTAGGGTTGAAATACGTTAACATTTCCGGCGTTCTGCCCCATGTACCAGAACCCGAACAAGGCGCATCTAAAATAATCCCGTCAAAAGTATAGTGATGTAAAATCTGGTCGTTATTCTTTAGTAAATCCAATTCCTTTTTATGATACTTTCTTATACATGCAAGTGCAAAACGCTCATCAAGATTTGTAAGGATGCTTTCTCTTAAATCGGTAACTAATAAATCTAAAACTGGTTCCAAGCTGTGCAAAAGCAAAGTTTTACCACCCGATGCAGCACAGCAATCCCACCATTTATCCCACTTTTGTGGTTTAAAATATAGGCCAGTACGTTGTGAAGATAAATCCTGAACCTGATATTTTCCTTCTGTGAGCGCAGTTTCCAATTTAGTTCCATTGGCTAAGGCAATTGCTGTATCAGTAATAGTTTCAAAACTAATACCGGCAGCATTGAGTTGATTACTTATTTGCGCTAAATCTCCCTTTTTAACTCTTATAAATAAATCAGGTTGAATAAAAAATGACCTATTAAATTTTTCCTTATTTATGTTTTCAGATAAATCTTCTTGAAAAGGATAAACCTCAGCAACATCAAATTCAGGGAATTGCGTACTAATTAAAGCAATCTTTTCCTCTAGCGGTTTACCTACAAACGCTACCAAATTTGGCAAGTTCTTTTCTACAATTAAGCTCAACATATCGTGACAAAGAAAATCCGAAATGCTTAAACGCAATTCATTATTTAGCTTCGGCAGGGCCTTTCCTAATCTAAAAAAGCTATATAAATGTCTGGTTGCCCACCTCCTGTCAGATGAACCCATCTGTTTATTTTGCTTAAAATATGAAGGTAAAAATCGATGTAATGGTATTGCACCATCATAGCTTGATAAGATTTGTTCGAATGCTTTAATTTGATGTTCTACTCGCATGCAATTTTAGGTTAAATTTTACTCAACAACATCTAAAGCAAAATTTTTATATCGAAGCAACATCAGGCTAGTATTGATATAACCATATTGTGCATCATGAATAAATGAGAAATTATTATGCAAACCTTTATATTTTTCTTTCGTTAAATATTCAAGGTAATCTTCGCCATAATTTGAAAGAAGTTTACTAAAATAATACCCAATATCGAATCCTTTGAATGCATATTCTCCTGGTTCGAAACCGTATTTAGCCCTGTATCTTTTGATAAAGTTAATTACGTTAGAACTTTTATAATCTATCTTATAAGAAGAACTAATTATGGTATTCATGTTCTGCAATTTATCTGTTGGATAGTTTTGTTTACTCCAAAGCGGATGACCGAATAGATTTATTGCATAACCACCAGTTGGCAAGTTTTTCAACTTGTATAATTTTTCAATTGTTGGCAACACAAATGCTCTATCTGATGAAGCAACAACTAAAGCATACTGCTTACCTTTAATCATTTTGGTTTCAAATGCGAAGGCAGAAGCATATTCTTGAACAATTAATTTACCATTTAGCTGACTTTTCAAATATTCTCGAATTGGAGAAGCAAAAGCCTCATCTTCAGTTTTTTTAGTGTTAATAATAACAACAATTGTATTGGCAGGGTTTGCATTTTTACTAATGTATGCGGCTATTTTTCTGGCGTGTAAATCAATATTGTTTACAATCGATATGAGATTCGGATTGTTAAAATCTGAAGGCTGTGAAGCTGCTAGTGGCGAAACAATATTTACATTATTAAGCTTAGCGTAATTGGTAATGTATTTTAATCCATCAGGAAAAACCGGACCAATAACCAAATTACTTTTTCTAAACTGCTCATTTTTAAAAATCGAACCAATATGAGTATTGTCATCTTGCGTATCGTAAACGCCGAGGTTAAAATTTATGCCCGATGATGCGATTGAATCTACACCCATTTTAAAACCCTGATAAAAATCAATTGGCATGGCATATTTTTCAACATCAGCCTTGCTCATTGATTTTAACTTAACATTATCAAGATTAAATGGAACGAGTAATGAAATATTTGCTGTAGATATTTTTTTTACGGTCTTTTTATCAGGTGTTTTTTCCTGTTCTGTCTTTTTTTCTGTTTCAGTTTTTGCTGTCCGTATTTTTGGAGAACAGGCTGAAAATGCTACAATAAAAAAAACCAGAAACCAATACCTATATTTTAAAACCATAATTACATTTTAACAAAATATGCTAGCAAAGTTTATTCCACCTTACTAGCATAATGTACATTTAATTCAGCTTAAACTGAAATTGAGAATTTGATAGCCAATTCCAGTAAAACTCATAATCCTTAACAGGTAACTAAACCGAATGCTATTCCCACTCGATAGTTGCAGGCGGTTTCGAGCTGATGTCGTATACAACTCTATTAATGCCTTTAACTTTATTAATAATTTCGTTAGAGATTTTAGCCAAAACGGGATATGGTAAATGGCACCAATCCGCTGTCATACCATCTACGGATTCCACAGCACGAAGCGCAATTACGTTCTCGTAAGTACGTTCATCGCCCATTACGCCTACAGATTGCACTGGCAAGAATATTGAACCTGCTTGCCAGATTTTATCATATAAACCAGCAGCTTTTAATTCATGCATATAAATCGCATCAGCTTCTTGTAATATCGCAACTTTTTCTGCTGTAACCTCGCCTAAAATACGAATACCCAAACCTGGCCCAGGGAAAGGATGGCGACCTAGAATTACATCATCAATGCCTAAAGCTTTACCAACTCGGCGAACTTCGTCTTTAAATAATGTTTTTAATGGCTCAACGACCTTTAATTTCATAAAATCTGGCAAACCACCAACATTATGATGAGATTTAATTGTAGCAGATGGGCCATTTACAGAAATAGATTCGATTACATCTGGATAAATTGTTCCCTGACCTAACCAGTTTACACCAGTAACTTCATGGGCTGCATCATCAAAAACTTCAATAAAAACGCGACCAATGGCTTTACGTTTTAATTCAGGATCGGTTAAACCTGCAAGCTGACTTAAAAAACGATCTTTAGCATCAATACCTTTGATATTTAAGCCCATATGCTTGTATTGCTCAAGCACCTGCGCATATTCATCTTTACGTAATAAGCCATTATCTACAAAAATACAATGTAAGTTTGCACCAATTGCTTTATGCAACAAAACCGCAGCTACACTACTATCAACCCCACCCGATAACCCTAAAACAACCTTATCATTACCTAAAGTTTGTTGCAATTCTGCAATCGTTATATCGATAAATGCTGTTGAAGTCCAATCCTGGCTACAGCCACAAATATCAACCAGGAAGTTTTCTAACAAAACTTTACCATCGATACTGTGCGTAACTTCCGGGTGGAATTGGATAGCATAAGTATCAGAATCTTTGATATGATAAGCGGCAACTTTAACACTCTCGGTACTTGCAATCAATTCTGCATTTTCCGGTATTTGAGTAATGGTATCCCCATGGCTCATCCATACTTGAGAATCGATGTTAATGCCTTTAAATAATTTATTCTCTTGATTTACAAAACTCAAATTTGCACGACCATATTCTCTTGTAGAAGAAGCCTGCACATCGCCACCAGATTGTTGAGCAATGTATTGAGCGCCATAACAAACCGCCAATAAAGGAAATTTTAAATGGAATTTTGTTAAATCTACCTGTGGTGCATCTTCCTGACGAACAGAATATGGGCTACCAGAAAAGATAACACCTTTTACATCAGCACTACTAATTTCAGGAAGATTATTAAATGGATATATTTCACAGTAAATATTTAGTTCGCGAACTCTACGGGCTATGAGTTGTGTAAACTGCGAACCAAAATCGACGATAATGATTTTTTCTTGCATGGGCAAAGATAGGATTTTAAGCTGAAAGCTAAAAGCCAAAAGATTAAAGAAAAACCATTATTTTGAATATTCTTTCTAGCCCGATATTAACTTCACTTCTACACCAAATTTCCTTAAAAAATCAACACCTTCATCGCTTGGCAAACCTTTATAAGCGGCATAAGATTTTGAATAATAAACCAGTTTTATTCCGGAAGACAATATTAATCTTGCACAAGCAATACATGGAGACAAGGTTGTGTACAAGGTACAACCCTCAATTTTAGAACCGTTTTTAGAGGCGTAAAGAATTGCATTTTCTTCGGCATGCAAGGCTAAAGAACAACTGCCCTTACTATCTCTTGCGCAGCCATGCTCCGGCCATTCTTCATCACAATTGTGTGTACCTGCCGGCGGACCATTATATCCTATAGAAATTATACGGGTATCTTTAGTTAAAACTGCACCAACGTGCGCACGTACGCAATGCGAACGAGTTGCCAGTTCAGTAGCAAGATTCATAAATATAGAATCGAAACTTGGTTTTTTAGTCATGCTTAAAATTAAAAAGCCACAAAAGCTAAAGCTCTTGTGGCTGCAAAAATACTTTATTAATTTTAATGACCGCCAGAAAGTTTTTTATCAAAACTAATGCCCTGCGACCTTAAAATACCGCTCACTTTCCATGCATAGAAAGCTAAATAAGCGAAACAAATAATACCTACAATATAACTGTATTGGATGCCTGTAAATTCAGAAACCGCTCCTTGAAGCCAGCTGATAATACCTCCGCCCATAATCATCATAATAAGGAAACTACTACCCTGACTGGTGTGTTTACCTAAACCACTAACGGCTAATGTAAAAATACAAGGCCATAATGTACTACAAAATAAACCTACACTTGTAATCGCGTAAACGCTTACCATTCCGGTTGTAAACATTCCGATTAACAAGGCTAAAATTCCAATAGCAGAAAAGATTAGTAGCATTCTTGCAGGGTTTCCTTTACTAGCCATATCTGCAATTATCAAGACTAAAATAATAAGTCCGTAAACATAAAATGGAGCTAAATCATGGTCAGCAATTGCATTAACAGCAAGGAAAATGCCGAATGCTAAATATGGTGCAACAAATCTTAAAATCTTCTGTGTACCTACATTATCTGTAAAAGCTTCAACAGCCCCTGTCCATCTACCAATCATCATACTTGCCCAATAAAGTGAAATATAGGGTGCAATATCATGCAGAGCAAAACCCAAATCCTTTTCCATGTAAGCAGGTAAGTTGCTAGCTGTAGATACCTCAACCCCAACGTATACAAAAATGGCAATCATACCTAACACTAATTGAGGGTATTTTAAAGCAGAGCCTTTTGCACCAACTTCTTCGGTTGTTGCCTCTACCAAAGCTGGTCTATCTGGTAATGAAGATAATTTTAAGAAAATTGCAACAGCGATAAATGCTACACCCAATATCAAATAAGGTACTTTAACACTTTCAATGCTAATATTCGAACTTGCATTTGCAGCCGAACCGAAAATTGCAAAACTTACAATAAGTGGTCCGATAGTAGTACCGAAGTTATTAATACCACCTGCTAAAGTTAAACGCTGTGAACCAGTATTAATTGGCCCTAATGCTATTGCTAAAGGATTAGCAACCGTTTGCTGTAGCGAAAATCCTAAAGCAACTATAAATAATCCTGAAAGCATTAATGCAAATGAACCGGTATTTGCAGCAGGGTAAAATAACAAGGTACCAACAGCCGAAATAACCAAACCTAATGCTAATGAATTTTTATAGCCTAATTTATTTACGATATCCTGTTTCATTAAAACAGAAATTCCGTTGTAAATTAAGGCTCCAACTGTATAAGCAATATAAAATGCTAATGAAACCAGCTGACTTTCGGCCTGAGATAAATCGAAAGCCTTTTTGAAAACGGGTATTAAAATATCATTACTTGCGGCCACAAAGCCCCAAAAAAAGAAAACGGTAACCAAGGGTATAAATTGCCCCCACTTGGTTTGTACTTGTTCTTTGCTCATTTTTAAATTTAGTTTTAGTGGGGCTAAACTTAAATAAAAAAAAATTAAAAAACGGTTATTTTGAAACAACACCTGTAACAAAATTAAAGTTGATTTGTTAAGCTTTAAATTGCATATTCGCATATTCATAAACAACAGAATGCATGTTTGAAGCCATATTGTTAGGTATAGGGGCAGGGATAATTTCATCGTTTTTAACAGGGCCGGTATTTTTTGCAATGATTAAAACCAGTATAGAAAGGGGCTTCAAAGCTGGCTTTTCTTTAGCATCTGGGGTAATTATTAGTGACATCATTTTAATAGGTATTGTGTTATATGGTAGCCAATTTTTTAATTACCAAGCCAATATTGATAAATTTGATAAGTACGTGGGTATAATTGGCGGCGTGTTTTTACTTGCCGTTGGCATTTATTATTTAGTGGCTAAAACCAGAGTTCAATACCAGGATAATGCAATCCAAAAAATCAGTAAACGGGGTTACGTAATAAAAGGTTTCTTAATGTGCATCTTAACGCCATCAACACTTATGTTTTGGATAGTTGTAAGTGGCATAATTTCAATAAAACTAAATAATAAACTAAATGAGATGTTAGTTTGCTGTATCATCGCTATGATTACACAACTTACCGTAGATGGCTTTAAATGCTTTTATTCGAGTAAATTAAGATACCGAATAAACGAAAATTCGCTTACCAAATTAAATAAAGTTGCGGGTGTAATTATTATTATTTTTGCCTCGTGGCTAATTATAAAAACATATTTTCATTACTACGTTTAAAAATTGTACTGTCAACACGAGTCACTATACTTCGAATTTGGGCAAGAGAACGAGATCAAAATTGCCGGGGTAATCATCATTTTCTTTGCCATTTGCTGATGTACAAAACTTATATCCAGTTTATGCATGAAACTAACTCTATTGTCATTGCGAGGTACGAAACAATCTTACAACCATAGGTTTTGTTGCCAAACACCAGCAACCACCTAAATTAGAAGAAACATATTTATTTGAAGCGCAAAACCTGTACAAATCGGTTTCGATAATCCCGCCATCGCTTCAAGTCCTCATTTCGCTATGCTACATTGTGGGCTTTCCGCTTTGTCGGGGCTATTTAGCTTAAGCTTGTGCAAGAAGCTAAGTGCGGTCGTCATTGCGAGGTACGAAGCAATCTTACAACCCTGGGTTTTTAATATAACGCTTTAAGATTGCTTCGTGCCTCGCAATGACGGAAATGTGCCAAAAAGCCGGGCTGCAAAACTAAAAAGGGCAAAAACTTTCGTCTTCACCCTATAATAATTTATAGATTTAAAAGCTTAGTAAGCTCTTTGATTATTTCCTTCTTTCCAATTGATAAAAGCCTTGTTTACAACTTTATTACCGCCCGGTGTTGGATAATTACCAGAGAAATACCAATCGCCTTTATTTTTCGGACAAGCCTCGTGCAGGTTTTCCAAGCTTTGGTAAATCACTTCAACCTCAGCAACCGTGCCTTTGGGCGTAATAATCTGGGCAATTTTTGCAGAAATTTCTTCAGGTGTAAAAGGCTTATAGATTTCCTTTACATGGTTTACAATTTCTTCTTTAGGCAACAATAAGGAAGCTTTACATTTTGCGTAAACATCTTCTATTACCTGCCACATGCCACGTTCGGTTAGCAATTGTATTGCTGCATCAAAAGCCACAAACTGCCCCATCCTACTCATATCTATACCATAACAATCCGGGTAACGGATTTGAGGAGCAGAAGAAACAATAATAATTTTCTTAGGATGCAACCTATCAACGATTTTGATGATGCTTTGCTTAAGCGTAGTACCTCTTACGATTGAATCATCGAGCGCTACTAAAGTATCCTGATGATTATTGATAATTCCGTAAGTAGTATCATAAACGTGGGCAACCATTTCACTTCTATCCGCATCTTGCGTAATAAAAGTACGAAGCTTAACATCTTTAACCGCAAGCTTCTCAACCCTTGGTGCTAACGATAATAATTCTTCAAGCTGCTCATCTGATAATTCTTCCTTTTTATGCAAAAGAATATCTTTCTGATGTCTGCGAACATATTGCTGAACACCATCTACCATACCAAAAAAGGCAACTTCTGCCGTATTGGGTATGAAAGAAAACACTGTATTTTTTAAATCGTAGTTTACGGCCTGAAGAATTTTATCGCTTAATAAACGACCAAGTTGCTTGCGTTCGCGGTAAATTTCTACATCGCTACCTTTTGAAAAGTAAATACGTTCGAAAGAACAAGATAAACGCTCAGTAGGTTCACGGAATTGCTCCATACTTACCTCGCCGTTTTTCTTGATGATTAAAGCATGACCCGGGTCAATTTCCTTAACATCTTTAAACTGAATGTTGAAAGCAGTTTGTAATGCCGGTCTTTCAGAAGCTGCTACTACAATCTCATCATCGTAGTAATAATAAGCCGGACGAATACCAGCCGGGTCTCTCATAATGAAAGAATCGCCGTTACCAACCATACCACAAATAGAATAGCCGCCATCCCAGGTTTTAGCCGAGCGACGAAGAATATTGGCTACATCTAAATTATCAGAAATTTTATGCGTGATGGCAATGTTATCGTGTCCTTCTTTTTTATATTTATCAAAAAGGTCTTGATTTTCATCATCAAGGAAGTGACCGATTTTTTCTAAAACCGTTACGGTATCTGCTTTTTCTTTTGGATGCTGACCCAACTCGTACAATTGCTCCAGTAATTCATCAACATTAGTCATGTTGAAGTTACCGGCAATAACAAGGTTACGTGTCATCCAGTTGTTTTGCCTTAAAAAAGGATGGCAATTTTCGATACTGTTTTTACCATGTGTACCATAACGCAAATGGCCCAATAACACCTCGCCAATAAAGCTAACGTTGTTTTTGAGCCACTCTGTATCCTGCATTAGTTCGGGTGTATTTTCCTGAATATCAACAAACTTGTTTTGTACATATTCAAAAATATCTGCAACCGCGTTCGAAGCCATGCTCCGATATCGGCTGATGTATCTACTGCCGGGTTTCATATCCAGTTTAATGGTTGCAATACCTGCGCCATCCTGGCCTCGGTTATGCTGTTTTTCCATTAAAAGGTATAATTTGTTAAGGCCGTAAAGTGCTGTACCGTACTTTTGCTGGTAGTAAGAAAGTGGTTTTAACAGGCGAATAAAAGCGATTCCGCATTCGTGTTTTATCTGATCACTCATTGTGTGGGTTTGAAGCCGCAAAGTTATCCTTTTAAATACTCACAACCTAAACAAAAATGTTTTCTTTTGTCACAAAGGAGTTAATTTGGATTAACTATTTAATACTACGATTTATAGAAATCACTTTATGCTACATTTTATCTGATTTCAATTCCTCACCAAAAAATATTGAAGCATTTTTATTGAATACAGTACAATCACCGCTGGTGTAAAATTGCCTTTGTTTGCTTCTCCCAAGTCTCTCTTCCATTTCAGGATGCCTACTCAAATAATCTGCAAGGCTTTCAGCTACAATTTCACCCTGTGTTAAAATATTAATATAATCAGGAAAAATAGCCCTTAGCTTTGGCATAAGTAACGGATAATGTGTACAGGCCAATAAAACACAATCAATCTCGCTAGATTGCGCCATCAAAGCATCTGCATATTCTTTTACAAAAAAATCTGCTCCGGTTTGCAAGTGTTCATTATTCTCGATTAATGGAACCCACATTGGGCAGGCTTGCTGAAAAACCTTTACATCTGGAAAAAATTTATTAATTTCTAACAGGTAAGATTCTGAATTTATTGTTCCTCGAGTACCCATTACACCAACGTTCTTACTTGTTGTATATGCGTCAATAACCTCTGCCGTGGGACGAATTACACCTAATACTCTCCTATCTGGATATTTTGCAGGCAAATCCTTTTGCTGAATCGTTCTTAAAGCTTTAGCAGAAGCTGTATTACATGCCAAAATAACCAGTTTACAACCCTTGGCAAATAACCATTCAACGCACTCTAGAGTATACCGATAGATTGTATCAAAAGAATGGTCGCCGTAAGGGGAACGGGCATTATCACCTAAATAAATATAATCGTATTCTGGTAGCTTTTCTGCTATCGAACGAAAGACCGTTAAACCCCCATATCCTGAATCGAAAATACCTATTGGTGATGATTGCTGCATGATAAAGTTTAAATGTTGGAAAACTGTAAAGTTAAAAGGTTTTTTAAAATTTAGCAGTTGTAAAGTTAAAAGGTTTGAAGGTTGAAATCATGAACTTTCAGACTTTTAACATTTAAACATCCCAACTTAAACAAAAAAACGGAACTAAGTTAAACCTAGTTCCGTTCGATACTTTAAGCTAAGAGACTAATGGCTCTTCACTAAAGATTATTTTTTGGGAGCAGCTGGTTTTGCTGCAGTTGCAGAAATACCTAATTTAGTTTTTACAGCAGCAGTAATATCTTCGCCACCATCCCAGAAAATTAAGTTGTTACCACCTTGTCCATTTGCTGTATCAAATACATAAGCTAAACCTTTTTCTTTAGCTACAGAATTTACTGCACTAGCTACTTTAGTATTAATTGGCTGAATTAATTCTGCTTGTTTAGTACCTAAATCTTGTTGAGCTTTAGTTTGAGCATCACCAATACGTTTTTGTAAATCTTGCAATTCTGTTGCAGCAGTTTGTAATTCTTTATCTACTGTTTCTTTGTTAGCCTCGCTACGTGTTTTTTCTTTAGCTTGTGCAGCTGTCAATTTAGATTGATATTCTTTAATCATCACATCTATTTCAGCTTGCTTAGTTTTACTTAAGTTTTGTAAAGTAGTTTCTGCTGTTTTAGATTCAGGTAAGTTTGCAAATACCTCTTCTGAATTTACGTGACCAATCTTTTGCTGTGCATTTGCCATATTCGCTGTAAACAATAAACCTGCTGCTACAAAGAATACGTTAATTAACTTTCTCATTTCTATTTTACTTTTTATTTTTTTAATTGTTTTTCCTTTTTTTTCGAGGGCGAATATACTAATTTTTTACAGCCCCTGGTTTGTAGCCCAATTTTACAATTACATCATTACTTACATCATAACTGCTACTTGCATAAATCATCATAGTAGCTTCACTGCTTTTGTCGAAAATGAAATCTAAAAATTTTGCTTTGGCAATTTGCTTAATCACATCAGCTACTTTATCCTGAATAGGTTTGATTAACTTAATGCGACTTTGAAACAAATCTCCGTCAGGACCAAACTTTTGGCGCTGAAATTCTTTAGCTGCCTTTTCCTTTTCAATAATTTCGTTTTCCCTGCGTTTGCGCATATCATCAGTTAATAAAACCTGATCGGCTTGATATGCTTTATACATTCTGTCGATTTCACTGAAATTCTGGTCAACCTGTTGTTGCCATTGTTTAGAAGCTACTTCCAATTGACTTAATGCAGATTTATATTCTGGCATTTGTTTAAGGATGTACTCTGTATCTACATAAGCAAACTTCTGGGCAAAAGCGCCAAAAGTTGTGCAAAGTAAAAATGCGATTAAGAAATACTTTTTCATCAGTTATTAATTGTTTTTTAAGGTGATGAAGCTACCATGATTTTATCGCATGAAAAAATAATGGTGGTTTCATTTGTGTGTGTTTTATTGTTTCTTGCAAAAACTAAGCCATGTATAAACTCAACTTAGAATGTTTTATTGCATATTTATTTATTTTTTTAATCATAAACAATTAAAATCCACCTAATTGTTGTGCGATACTGAAGTGGAACTGGCCTTTGTTCGAATCAGGCAAACCTGGAATTGCATCGAAACCATATCCATAATCGATTCCTAACAAACCGAAAATAGGTAAGAAAATACGAGCGCCCACACCAACTGATCTTCTAATATTAAACGGATTAAAATCAGCAAATCTATTCCAGGTATTACCACCTTCAGCAAAAGCTAAAACGAAGGCAGTTGCCTGCTGACTTTTAATTACCGGATAACGTGCCTCTAAAACATATTTAGTGTAAATCGGACTACCAGATGATTGTGCAATACTAGGGTTTGAACCTACCGGAATAACTGTATTGTTTGCGTAACCACGCATAGCGATTAACTCTGAACCTTGTAAAAAGTCGAAACCTTGCATACCATCGCCACCTAATTTGAAACGCTCAAACGCTGATTGACCTGTAGCTGCCGTATATTGACCTAAGAAACCAAATTGAGCTTGTGCTTTGATTACGAATTGTCCGCCAACACGTTGGTACCATTGCGAATCAAATTTCCATTTGTGGTACTCTGTAAATCTGTATTTTGTTTTATCAGATGCCGTTGCATAGTTAACACCATTAAACAATGAGTATGGCGGGGTAGCCTGTACAGTAAAACGAATAAATGAACCAGATAAAGGATAAATTGGCGAATCTCTCGAATCGCGACTAATCTCCTGAGATAAGTTTAAGTTATAAGATGTACCTGTGCTAAATAAAAATCCAGGGTAGTTTTGAAGGATATATTGCTGTAAACTCACCGCGTGACTTAACTGGAAGTAGTTATCAGGCCAGTTTAATCTTCTACCCAAACTCACCGTAACACCATTTAAACGGATTTTAAAGTAATTTGGATTGCTAGAATCACCAATACCACTAGATTGAAGCGAAGTAAAAGCACTTACACCGAAACTAACTGGTTTCTCACCACCAAACCAAGGTTGTGAGAAAGAGAAACTATAAGACTGGTAAAATTTACCATTGGTTTGTCCACGTAAACTTAATTTTTGTCCATCACCTTTAGGCAATGGTTTATAAGCTTTTAAATTGAATAAATTTCTTAAAGAGAAGTTATTGAAGGTTAAGCCCAATGTACCAATGATACGGCCACCACCAAAACCACCTGATAACTCAATCTGATCTGAAGGTTTTTCTTCTACAGCATATTCAATATCAACTGTTCCATCTGCAGGGTTAGGGCGAGGTGTTGGAACAGTTTTTTGCTCATCAAAGTTACCTAACTGTCCAATCTCACGAACGGTACGAATTAAATCGCTTTTGCTAAATTTTTGTCCCGGTTTTGTACGAATCTCACGTAAAACAACCTTATCATTTGTTATGGTATTTCCTTTTAATGTAATACGGTTATTGGTATATTGGGGACCTTCGTAGATGCGCATTTCAACATCAACTGTATCGTTATAAATTTTTGTTTGTACCGGATCAATATTGAAAGTTAAATAACCATTATCAGTATACAAACTATTGATATCGCCACCATTCTCGCCACCACCATTAATTTTTTTATCAAGTTTATCTTCACTAAATACATCACCTTTCTGAATAGAAAGCACTCTATTTAAAACATCTGTATTGTAAATGGCGTTACCAGCCCAGGTTACATCACCAAAATAGTATTTTTTACCTTCGTAAATATCCATTTTAATATTTACCTTTTTACTGTTATACTGATAAATACTGTCTTTTAAAAGTTCAGCATCGCGATAGCCTTTTTCGTGAAGTTTGGCTATCATTTTAATTTTATTTTCTTCGTATTTTTCTTTACTGAATTTTCCAGAACCCCAGAAACGCCACCAAGCAAATTGCTTAGGATTTTTTAGATATTTACGAAGTTTAGCTGCTTTGAAATCTTTGTTTCCTGTAAAATCGATATGCTGAACCTTAACCCTGCTCCCTTTATCAATATCAGCAACTAAAATTACGCTATTTTCAGAATTTGGATCTTTGCGTGTAGAATAATTTATCTTGGTAAAGAAAAAGCCTTTATCTAATAAATATTTTTTTGCTATTGCAGAAGTAGTGTTATATAAGTTATCGTTTACAATTTTACCAGTCTTATCATTCAGTTTCTCCTGAATGGCAGTTCTTTCAGATTTACGAACACCCTTTAACTCAATTGAACTTAATCGAGGGCGTTCATCAACATCAATTTCGAAGTAAACTGTATCCTGAACAAATTTTTCGATATTTAATTTAATATCATCAAATAAGCCCTGAGCCCAAAGTGTTTTAATAGCTTCAGCTGTTGCATCGCCCGGTAAAACTATTTTATCGCCTTTGGCTAATTTAGAAAGTGTAATTAGCACTTCTTTATCCAGATATTCAGTTCCGATAATTTTTACACCACCAATTATATATTCCTTTGGACTAAAGTAATCTAAATCCAGGTTACCAACCTTTAAAGAAGGGGTTACAGGAGCCTGGGTTTGCGGACGTATTTGAGCAAAGGCCGGAGCGGCTAAAAATAACAGGATTAATACTTGAAATATTCTTTTCATTAAAATAATTTGTTCAGTAATGGCCACGAAGGTAACATTGTTTTACTAAGCAAAATTGCTTTAGTTTTCTTACCTTTTTGTGTGGTTACATTTATCGTATAAAAGTGGGGCTAAGTTAATTTAAACCCTTGTTAAAAAGTGTTAAAAGAAAAATTAGTTTAATTGTTCGCTAATTTTACCGAATCGACGTTCGCGTTTTTGATAATCTACGATGGCTTCAAAAAGATTTTCTCTTCTGAAATCAGGCCATAAAACATCTGTGAAATAAAACTCTGTATAAGCCATTTGCCAAAGCAGATAATTACTTATGCGATGCTCACCACTAGTTCTTATCATTAACTCCGGATCTGGAATATTCACTGTAGTTAATTGAGAAGAAAAAAGATTTTCATCAATATGGTTAATATCAAGATTATTATCCTTAACGGCAGCAGCTATTTTCTTTGCAGCATTTACAATTTCCCATTTAGCACTATAGCTTAAAGCTAATGTTAAGGTACATTTTTCATTATGAGCAGTTTTATCCATCGCCTCCTTCAAATCATTAATACATTCTTGAGGTAGCGATTCGATATTGCCGATTGCATTCAACTTGATGTTGTTCTTATTTAAAGTTTCGGTTTCCTTATTTATGGTAGAAATAAGAATTTGCATTAAAGCATCAACTTCTTCTTTAGGGCGGCTCCAATTCTCGGTAGAAAATGCATAAAGCGTTAGGTATTCAATACCAACTTCCACACAACCTTCTACAATATCTTTTACAGATAACACACCCTGCTCATGGCCGAAAACCCGCATTTTTCCCTGACCTTTTGCCCAACGACCGTTGCCATCCATAATTACGGCAATGTGCTTTGGCAGGCGGTTATAATCTATTTGTTCTTTAAATCCCATTAATTATGTCAAAATCAGCTTAAAAGGAATAGCATTTTGAGGATACAAAGGTAAAAGATATGCCAACACTAACAAATAGATAAGTGTCCCTTTTTCTAAAATCTCCTCTTTGTGTTCCAGGTGCACCTGTTTGGTTGAGAGATGGATCGCTTAAATTTAACGGCGGATTACCTACTAATACTTGATTTGCTGGATAAACGCCGCTTACATCATCTAAATAATCGGTAAACGCAGTACGGTAACCTAACTCGGTAAAAATGCTCCAGGTATCCTTATAATTATATTTTATACCACCACCAAATGGAATGGTTAGCACTGTATTTCTATATGCATTAGATTGCCCTTCAGTAGCGAGATAATCTAACCTGTATTTCTCCCCATCATACTTTACACTTGGTTTAAAATTTACAAACCCTACACCGCCAAACAAATAAGGGGTAAATCTTCTATTACCACCATTTATGGAATAATCGAAAAAATTAAAATCAAGTATTGCTGCACCTTCATTTAATGTTGTTTTAAAACTTAGGTTGCGTTCTCTAAATTGCTCATTACTTGAGTGGGCATCATTAGCTTTAATTTGACCATAATTGTACATAGCCCTAACTCCTAAATAGGCATTAAAATTACGTTTTACAAAAAGGCCTCCATTTAAACCGCTTACCTGAACAGGATTATTTTGATTGAGATCGCCAATGTAACCTGCACCACCAGCCTGTAAACCAATTTCCCAGGTAGCAAAATACTGTGCCTGTACAAAGGGTGTAATAAGCATAAAAAGGATGAAAAAGCTTAATCGGTTTTGCGTCATACTTAATAGTTACGGGTATCTATGCCCCATAATAATTTATTCCTTAACGTGTTTAAATAAGTTTCATTGTTAAGGCGAATAAGATTAACGCAAAAATCTGCTTTTTTTATAGATATTTTTACTGAGCGTTCAACAGTAACAGTTCGGCTATCGCAAGAAACCAAAAACTTAGATTCTCTGGCCTCAACCTCGAATGATAATGAGCTATTATCAGGCAAAACCACTGGCCTTACATTGAGATTATGTGGTGCAATTGGTGTAACCACAAAGTTTTTAGAATCTGGATAAATAATTGGTCCACCACAACTTAAAGAATAAGCTGTTGAACCTGTTGGTGTGGCAATAATTAATCCATCTGCCCAATACGAGTTGATGTATTCATTATTCATTTTAGCATGAATAATCATCATTGCAGAGTTATCACGACGATGAATGGTAATGTCATTAAGTGCAAAATTTTCTTCTCCAAACAATCCGTTTTCAGATTCAAGCAATAAAAGGGAACGCTCATCTAAAGTATATTCGCCGTTTATCAAGGCAGTTAAGGCAGATTCAATTTCCGTTTTATTTATGCTGGCTAAAAAACCCAACCTTCCAAAATTAATACCAATTACAGGGATACCAGAATTGCGAATTAAAGAAAGTGTATCGAGCAATGTTCCATCGCCACCCAAACTTAGCAATACATCGGCAAGTTCCTTTAATTCCTTATGGTTATGAAAAGTTACGGTATTGGCAGGTAATTTAATTTTGCCGTGAAGCGAGTTTTTGAACTTATAGTGAAGAACTGGCTGTATATTATGGCTTTTTAAATGATTGAAAACTTCCTGTACATAAGGCAAAACTGTATCATTAAAGTCTCTACCATAAATTGCAATTCTCATAAAATTAAACGTTTAAATAGTTCATAAAAGAATCGTAACGTTCTTGAGAACCATCATCAACTTGTGTATTATTATATACTTCTTTAACTTGATAATCGTATCGTTCGAAAGAAGCAACTAAAGCAGTAATTTCTGTTTTATTTACCTTCAAGGTTACTTCCAAGCGTGTAGAATTTTCAAAAGAATTTACATAAGATGATAAAATTTGAGCATTATCAGCCTCAACAATTTGTGAAATGTGTGCTAATGAATTATCTCTGTTGCTAATTTCGAGTACAATAATACCTCCAGGTTCATTAACCGCGTAAATTTCTGCAACTGCAGTAACCATAGTATTTATCGAAATTAAACCAACGTAGTTTTTCTGAGCATCCACAACAGGAACGGATGTTAATTTTAAAGTGCTTAGCAATTTAATTACATCGTATGTATGCGCATTTGTTAAAACAAAAGAATTTAACAGGTTAAAAGAAGAATCTTTTATTAAAGCTTGTGTATTTCTAATTTCTAGCAAATCATCTTCCGCAAGCAATCCTAAAAACTGATTACCATTGATAACCGGCATATGTTTAAGCTTAAACTCGTTCATACGATCTAAAGCTTTCTGCACTGTATCTTCAGTTTTTAATGGATGTATAGCATTCGATATGATTTCTTCGGCAAACATTACTTCAATAATATTCTATCTAAAAATTTCTGTAAAAATACGTTAAATATTTCAGGATGCTCCATCATTGGCGCATGCCCGCATTTATCAACCCAGTTAAGTTCTGAGTTTGGTAATAACTGATGAAATTCTTCTGCAACTTCCGGAGGTGTAACTTTATCGTTTTTACCCCAAATCAAAGAAACAGGTATAGTAATTTTTGTTAGCTCTTTAGCCATATTATGCCGTATAGCTGATTTAGCCATCGTAAGAATTCTAATTACTCTAGATCTATCGTTAACAGTTTTAAATACATCATCAACAAGTTCCTTTGTTGCCGTTGCCGGATCGTAAAATGTAAACTCAACCTTTTCCTTAATATAATCGTAGCTTTCTCTTCTCGGAAAGGAGCCGCCAAAAGCATTCTCATATAAACCTGAACTGCCAGTTAATACCAAAGCTTTTACAAATTCTTGATGCGCTACGGTAAACACCAAGCCAACGTGGCCACCTAAAGAATTTCCAATAAGCACAACCTGGCTTAAGTTTTTAAACTTTAAAAAACGATGAAGGTATCTTGATAGCGCCTTAACACCTAATGTTAAAATTGGTAGTTCATAAATCGGAAGAATTGGGACAACAACGTGGTATCTATCTTTAAAACGATCTAAGACAGGCTCCCAATTACTCAATTCGCCCATTAAACCATGAAGCAACACCAATGTTTCACCTTTTCCGGCTTCTATATATTTGAATCCTTCTTCTTCTATTACCTGATAGTTCATATATTAATTGATGGTATTGTAATACTAAGTTAGTAGAGTAAAATTAAATTTTGGCATTTATATGCCATTTTTCTGAAATAAAATTAAAAACGGTTCAAAAACTACCCAAAAAGCATCGAAATGACCTTTTTTATATCTCATTTTCACTTTTGGTCTTTCAGATATCGTCTTCCACCTCTTAGTCTAATTCAACTTCTCTTTAACTATTTCAGCAATTAACTTACCATCGGCCTTGCCTGCTAAAGCTTTGTTTGCCAATCCCATAACCTTGCCCATATCTTTAACTGATGTAGCACCAGATTGTTTGACAACATCTTCTATAATTGCGGCAACTTCTGCTCTATCTAATTGCTTAGGTAGGAATTGATTTATAACTTCTATTTCCTCTTCTTCTACTTTAAATAGATCTTCGCGATTTTGCTGCTTGTAAATATCAGCCGATTCGCGACGTTGTTTAATCAGCTTTTGAAGAATCTTTAATTCCATTTCTTCTGTAATTTCTTCTGTTGCGCCTTTTTCCGTTTTAGCCAAAAGTATAGCAGCTTTTATCGCTCTTAAACCTCTAAGTTGAGCATCGTTTTTAGCCAACATGGCCTTTTTTATTTCTTGATCAATCTGTATCATCGTTTTTTAGTTTTTTGGGTGTTTTGTTTTTAGTATTTGCATGTTTGGTAAACAACTACATCACTAAAAAACCAAACAACTACTTCCTATTAATCATTGTTCCGGTTGCTTGTGCACTCGGCATAATTAACATATCGTTTATATTTACATGTTTCGGTCTGCTTACTACGTACCAAATTGCATCTGCAATATCATCTGCAATTAAGGGTTCAAAATTTTCATAAACCTTTTTCGCTCGTTCTTCATCTCCCTTAAAACGAACGACAGAAAATTCTGTTTCTACAGCACCAGGATTGATAGAAGTTACCTTAATTTCATGTTGCAATAAATCGATTCGCATGGCTTTTGTTAATGCATCAACAGCATGTTTACTTGCGCAATAAACATTTCCGTTAGGATAAACTTCTAGTCCGGCGATTGAGCCGATGTTAACTATATGTCCGGATTTATTTGGCACCATCCAGTTTGAAACAACTTTGGTAACGTACAATAAACCCTTAACATTGGTATCAATCATATTATCCCAATCGTCGGTATTACCCTTATCTATCGGCTCCAAACCTTGACTTAAGCCTGCATTATTTACCAAAACATTAACCTGTTTCCATTCATTTGGCAAGGCCTCCAACAAATCCGTAATTGTATTTTTATCCCGAACATCGGCAACAATTTGTTTAATGGTAATTGCATATTTATTCTCCAGATGATGAGAAACATTGGTTAAACGTTCTTCACGACGAGCTACCAAAATTAGGTTGTAGCCATTTTGAGCAAATATGTGAGCACAAGCCTTGCCAATGCCAGAAGTTGCACCTGTAATTAAAGCTATTTTAGACATTTTTCTTTATGAACTTGTATAAGCAATGCAACAAACATTACCTAAACTATGGCAACAAAGGTAAGTTTTTTTGGATTGCCTAGCTACTCAAAAAACAAGCTGAATGTAAAATGGCGTAACTTGGTTTTATCCAAAGGGTTTGCAAAAGCGGTATTATCGTGCTGAAGCAAATCATTTATGGAGTAAGAAACCTTTATCTCTGGCGACATTTTGAAGTACTCAAAGTATAAATCAAAACCAATTCCAGTTTCGTAAGATAAGTAATTCCTTCTATTTTTGAGCAATTTATTTAAAGGCATTTCACCTTCATCAAAAGTTTTCTTTTTAGAAGCAATATCCATTGAATATTTAGCACCGCCAATCCAATATGCCCTAAAATTATTTAAACGATTAGATTTTATTTTCAACAATAACGGAATCTCGAACATTGTTGCCTGAACCTTTTTTTCAATAAGTGTTTGAAAAGCTGGCGGTGTTATCGAATTATCTACAGGCTGCTCAATTGTTGGAGCAGGTTCGTATTCGTATCTAATTATCCTATCGCTAAAAATTAATGATGGCGTAGAACGTAAATCGAAGTTTTCAGAAATTCTTTTATTTATTACAAACCCTAAACCGAAACCAACCGATGGCGGACTGGAGATTGCTGTCATTGGCATAGTGAGTTGCTTTCCATCCAAAGGATCTAAATAAACATCACGCCAGTTAGCCTTTTTTAAAATTTTATATTCTGCGGAGATATACTGGAAACTGAAACCAAAATGTAAGTCTTCATCATCTACTCCTCCGCCCCAATTTTGGGCAAAAGCGGTAAATGTTACCATTAAAACGGGGATGATTAAGCTTACTTTTCTTATCATTTACTACCAATATATATAGAACTTATTCCAAACGTTAAAATTCTTTGTTTGGTACTTTTAAAGCCAATCTTTTCCATCAATCTCGTGAAATCCTCGCCATCCGGAAATGCAGCAACAGATTCTGGTAAATAAGTATATGCTCTGGCATCTTTAGAAAATAATTTTCCAAAAAATGGGGTAACTTGTTTAAAATAGAAACTATACAACTGCTTAACCGGAAAAACTCTTGGTTTTGAAAACTCAAGAATTACCATTTTTCCGCCTGGTTTTAAAACCCGAAACATATCTGTTAAGCCTTGCTCTAAATTTTCGAAATTGCGAACGCCATAAGCACATGTAATTGCATCAAAAGTATCATCATTAAAATGCAAACCTTCCGAATCGCCCACTTGAACAGAAAAAACGTCATTTAAATTCCGTTCATTAATTTTCTTTTTGGCAACATCAAGCATGCCTTCAGAAATATCCACACCTATAACTTTTTCAGGGCGAAGTTTTTTAATCGCCTCAAAAGCAAAATCTCCTGTCCCAGTAGCTACATCGAGCATAATTCTAGGTTGGATAGAAACCAATTCCTTAATTGCTTTTTTGCGCCATAAAACATCAATACCTAACGATAGGAAATGATTTAAAAAATCGTAAGTGCCTGAAATGTTATTAAACATGGTTGCAACCTGCTCTTTTTTAGTTGCATCTGCTGCGTGGTATGGAGTTATATTCTGATTCATGATATGTGGCAAAGATAGGGAAAAAGTCGGGAGTCGGAAGTCGGGAGTTGGAAGTCTTAGACGCGTTGATTAACCTAAAATTCAATTTTACATTTCAAACAGATTAATACTTTTTGACTATAGACTTCGGTCTTCGGACTTCCGACTCAAAACCCTACCTTTGCCATATGATTATTAAAACCGCAACCTTTATTTGCAGCAACACCCAGATTTCGGCCTTGCCTGCTCCGCTATTGCCGGAATATGCCTTTATTGGTCGTTCGAATGTGGGTAAATCTTCCCTAATAAATATGTTGGTTAATCACCATGGCTTGGCGAAAACATCGCAACGCCCCGGAAAAACTCAGCTTATAAATCACTTCCTGATAAATGAAAACTGGTACATAGTAGATTTACCAGGCTATGGTTATGCAAAGGTTTCTAAAACGAGCAGAGAAAAGTGGGAGAAATTTATTCGTGCTTACATCACAAAAAGAGAAAGTTTACAATGTGTTTTTGTTTTGATTGATAGCAGACTTGAACCACAGCAAATTGATATTGAATTTTGTTATTGGCTGGGCGAAAAACAAATTCCCTTTTCTTTGATTTTTACAAAGGCAGATAAGCAAGGTATGACGATTACTCAAAAAAATGTTGCAGCCTTTAAGAAAAAACTAGGAGAGTTCTTTGAAGAAATTCCGGCAACATTTATTACCTCTGCAGAAAAAGGGAATGGTAAAGATGATGTGTTAAATTTCATCACGGAAGTAAATAAAGATTTTGTTGTACCAACTGATTATAAGAGGTTTTAACTTTTAGTTCAATGGTTCATTAGTCATTGGTTCATTAGTTAGGGAATATCCATATGAACAATTTACCAATAATCAATTCAGCAATTAATCAATTAAACAATTTACCAATTCAGCAGTTTAACAATTGAGCAATTCAACAATTAACCATTTCAACAATAATCAATTAAACAGTTAACCAATTTAAACAGCTAACCCTGTTCTTAATGAAAAAATACTTTTCACTTGTATTATTTGCACACTCGGTTTTTGCATTACCATTCGCTATGATTGGTTTCTTTCTGAGTGTTACCACTACTGATAATCCCTTCTCGTGGTATAAGCTAATTTTAGTTTTGCTATGTATGGTTTTTGCACGTAACTCGGCAATGGCTTTTAATCGCTATCTGGACAGGAACATCGATGCTAAAAATCCGCGAACAAAAATGCGTGATATTCCTGCCGGGAAAGTTTCTGCCCGTGAAGCATTAATTTTTGTAATTGCCAATTGTGTATTATTTGCAGTTACAACCTATTTTATCAACCCACTTTGCTTGTATTTATCGCCAGTGGCATTATTTGTTGTATTATTTTACAGTTACACCAAACGTTTTACTGCACTTTGCCATTTGGTTTTAGGTTTGGGTTTAGCCTTAGCGCCAATTGGTGCATATGTTGCCGTAACCGGACAATTCGCCATTGTTCCGGTGTTATATTCTTTAACAGTTCTTTTTTGGGTAAGTGGTTTTGATATCATTTATGCCTTGCAGGATGAAGATTTCGACAGAGCGGAAAAATTACATTCAATTCCATCAGCTCTTGGCATAAAAAATGCACTAAACGTATCAGTTTTACTGCATATACTTTCTGCTTTTTGCGTGATTTTGCCAGTATTTTTTACAGCCTTTAGCTGGGTTTATTACGTTGGGATAATTTTTTTCTGTTCGATGTTAATTTACCAGCACCTACTTGTAAAACCTAATGACATCAGCAAGGTAAACCGTGCTTTCCAAACCTTAAATGGTTATGCATCGGTTGTATTTGCAATATGCTTTTTAATAGACGCTTACATAAAACATAAATAAATGAATGATTTACTTTTGAATGATTGATTAAATGACTGATTCTGCAGCATTCTCTAATTCTATCATTCTCTAAATCAATAATTCACTAATTAATCCAACCTATGATAATTAATAAAAAACCTAGAAAATATATACCTCAAGAACTTACAATCACTTGGGAAAGCCTGGAACCAATTTTTACTGAATTACAACAGCGTGAAATTAATAGTGCTGCCGAATTGGAAACCTGGTTAAAAGACAGATCGGAAATTGAAGCTGCTTTAGAAGAAGATTTTGCCTGGCGATATATTAAAATGAGTTGCGATACCGCGAACGAAGAATTGGTTAAAAACTTCCAGTATTTCGCTACAGAAATAGAACCAAAAATTTCCCCATTATCTAATGAATTGAATAAAAAATTCAGCGATAGTCCTTATATGGATGACTTAGACAAGGAAAAATATTTTGTTTACAGCAGAGCGATTAAAAAGGCTTTAGAACTTTATCGAGATGAAAATATTGAGCTTTTTACCGAATTACAGGTAAAACAGCAGAAATATCAAGGCATTACTGGCTCAATGAGTGTTGAAATTAATGGCCAGGAATATACACTTGAGCAGGCATCAATATTTGTTAAAGATTTAAATCGCGAAGTTCGTGAACATGCCTGGAAAACCATTCAGCAACGTAGGTTAGTTGATAAAGATGATTTAAACATCTTGTTTGACGAGCTGATTAAATTGCGTAATCAGGTTGCATTAAATGCTGGTTTCGAAAACTACCGTGATTATATGTTTCAGGCTTTAGGTCGCTTTGATTACACCCCACAAGATTGCTATGATTTTGCAAATGCAATTGAAAAGGAAATTGTGCCAATTTTAAAAGAACAATCAGAAAAAAGACGTGAAGCATTAGCTTTAGATACTTTAAAACCTTGGGATTTAGAAGTTAGTGTTAGCGGTAAACCTGCCCTTAAACCATTTAACAATGGTGATGAACTAATTGATAAAAGCATTGCTTGCTTTAATGCCATCGATGAAAAGCTTGGCAGCAAACTAGCAACGATGAAAGCTAATAATCTTTTTGATGTTGAAAGCAGAAAAGGTAAGGCTCCGGGTGGCTATAATTATCCATTGGCTGAAACCGGTGCACCATTTATCTTCATGAATTCTGCTAATTCGCTTCGCGATCTAACCACAATGGTACACGAAGGCGGACACGCAATACATACTTTCCTAACGGCTGATTTAGAATTAAACGATTTTAAACATTGCCCTTCGGAAGTTGCCGAATTGGCATCAATGAGTATGGAATTAATTTCTATGGATAACTGGGATGTTTATTTCGATAATCCGGAAGATTTAAATCGTGCTAAAAAAGAACAATTGGCCGATGTTTTAAAAACGCTGCCTTGGGTTGCCGTTATCGACCAATTTCAGCATTGGATTTATACAAATCCAGAACATACGGCAGCCGACAGAGAAGAAACCTTTAAACAAATTTACAACCGCTTTGGAGCAGGTTTTGCAGATTGGACCGAATTAGAACAACAGTTTGGAAACGTATGGCAAAAACAACTGCATTTATTCGAAGTTCCTTTTTACTACATCGAATATGCAATTGCACAGTTAGGCGCCATTGCTGTTTGGAAAAACTATAAAGAAAATCCTGAGAAAGCATTAGAACAATATTTAGATGCACTTGCTTTAGGCTATACAAAACCAATGAATGAGATTTACGAAACTGCAGGAATTAAATTTGATTTCAGTGCAGAATATGTTAAAGAACTAGCCGCCTTTGTAAAAGAAGAACTGGAAAAATTGGGATAATATTGGAAAGTTCGAACGTTGAAAAGTTGGAACGTTGAGAAGTTGAAATGGTTTTGAAGCATACAAAGAAGATTAAGCCGCAGCATTAATGTTGCGGCTTTTTTATTTCTAATTACAACTAACGTGCAGGTAAGTGCATGGATGTATTGGCTAAGAAAGTTCTACGCTAATTACCATAATCTGAAGGAGAAACCAATACGTCAAATATTTCTTCACTAATTACACGATATCCGAAAAAATACGCTCTGTGCCCTGACAAAAATCAACATTATTAAATTTATACCTTGCTTTAAACGTTTTTAACTGATATTTTTTTAAGTTTGAGGAATACAACAACCAAAACAAATGTTCGAAAAGCTATTCAGGAAGAAATCTATTTCCAAGATATTACAAGATGCAGCAAAAGGCTATGGCGACCATGATAGTTCCTTACATAAAACCCTCGGTGTTCGCGATTTAACTGCTTTTGGTATTGCGGCAATTATTGGTGCAGGTATATTCAGCACCATTGGAAAAGCGAGTGCAGATGGTGGTCCGGCGGTAATTTTCTTATTTATTTTTACAGCTGTTGCCTGTAGTTTTGCGGCCTTTGCTTATGCAGAATTTGCTTCAATGGTTCCGGTTTCTGGTAGTGCTTACACCTATTCTTATGTTGCATTTGGCGAATTAGTAGCCTGGATAATTGGATGGTCGCTGATTATGGAATATTCCATCGGAAATATTACAGTTGCCATTTCCTGGTCTGATTACTTTACCGGATTACTCTCCACCATAAAAATACCCGCCCTTGGCATTGAAGGCATTCATGTTCCCGATTGGATGACTATGGATTACCTGAGTGCTTATAACGGCCATAAACAAGCCGAAGCTTTATTGGCTGCCGGAAAAAATCTTGCTGATTTAGATACGGCCACAGCTTTGGCCAATAATGCCTGGTTAACCGCACCACAAATCGGTGGCTTTCATATCGTTGCCGATCTTCCTGCACTTGGTATTATTATTTTGATTACCTGGTTAATTTACCGCGGCATGAAGGAAAGCAGAAATGCAAGTAATGCGATGGTTGTGGTTAAACTTGCTGTAATTCTTTTGGTATTAGCGGTCGGTATTTTTTATGTTGATACAAGGAACTGGAATCCATTTGCGCCAAATGGCGTTAGTGGTGTTTTAAAAGGTGTATCGGCAGTATTTTTCGCCTATATCGGCTTTGATGCCATTTCAACAACGGCAGAAGAATGTAAAAACCCGCAACGCGATTTACCGCGTGGAATGATGTGGGCAATTATCATCTGTACCATTTTATACGTTGCAATCGCCTTGGTTTTAACCGGTATTGTTAAATCAGATACATTAGCCGTAGGCGACCCCTTAGCATTCGTTTTCGACCAGATTGATTTGAAATTAATGAGCGGTATTATTGCTGTAAGTGCTGTTTTTGCAATGGCTAGTGTGCTTTTGGTTTTTCAAATGGGGCAACCACGTATTTGGATGAGCATGAGTCGAGATGGCTTGCTACCAAAATCATTTTCTAAAATTCACCCGAAATACAAAACACCATCTTTCGCAACCATTGTTGTAGGTTTCGTTGTTGCTGTACCATCGCTGTTTATGAATTTAACCATCGTAACCGACCTTTGTTCAATCGGTACTTTATTTGCATTTGTATTGGTTTGTGCTGGTGTTTTGGTATTACAAAACCGTCCAGATGTGCAACGGGGCAAATTCAAAATCCCGTATGTAAACAGTAAGTATATTGTTCCGGTTGGCTTTATTGCAGGCTTAATTTTCGCATTCACACAATATGGCAAAGAAACAAAAGCTTTCTTTTTAAACTCGCCAAAAACGGTACAAACTGTAAATTTTGTAACATCACTAACCGGAGATGAGTTGAGAATTGTTAAACAGGAGATTATTACCAATGCAAAGCCACAAATTATTTTAAGTGATAAAGTAGATGCTGAATCCTATTTAAGCAGCTTACCTGCTGATAGATATGAGCAATTTATCTCCGCTTCAAAAATTACAATAGAGAAGAAATATGAAAGCGGCTGGAGTTTATTTAAACATAAAATACCAATGTGGATTTTCCTGATTATCTGTGTAATAATATGTTACTACTGTGTTACTAAAAATCTATCCCTAATTCCGGTTTTAGGCCTAATCAGCTGCCTTTATATGATGTGCGAATTAGGTATCTCAAACTGGATTGGCTTTGGAATCTGGCTAATTGTAGGTTTAATTGTTTATTTTGCTTACGGTTTCAAAAACAGTAAACTGGCCAAAGAAAACGCTTAAAAATTTGCTTTCATGAAAAGTACAATCAGTTTTTCTTTTTAATTTTCAATTGAGTTGTTACCCTGGATTTTAATTTCCGGTCGGTGAAACATCAACCGCTAGATTTATATAAATTAATTGCTTATTGTTAATAATAAAATTGATTTAATCCTGATTTTGCCTAACCCTTTGAAATTTCATGACTAAGGCATCTTTGCTATAACTCTATAAGGGAATCCAAGTGTAATTTTCTCATTTGACTTGAGGAAAGAAAGCTTAGCATTTGACCCTGATTTTGTTTACCCTTTGGTGCAGATTTGTTAACCCTTTCATTACCCTTCGTTAACCCATTCATTACCCATTGTTAACCCTAAGGGTTAATAAAGGGTTACTAAACACTTATTAAATAGTCTATTAGTACTAGGGCAATGTTGAACCAATACACTGTGGTTAAAGTAGAGGACAGACATGATGGCAGTTAATACCTCCTTAAGAATATGCGCAAAATGAATAGCTACTCCTATCAATGGAATGCTTTAAATGAGGGTTTAGCAAATTGTTTTCCCGAAAAAACCAACCACAATTTGTTTTCGTATATGATGCTGAGAGCGTTAATTTAGATGAGCAGGTTACAGCATTTTGTTGTACCTGCTTTTTTTATGGCAAAAACTTACGAAGTATAAGCTCACTATTAATAGACTTCGTTCGTTTATCGAGTAAACTATTTTTAGCCCAACTCTATTAAAGTCGTCATTTCGAGCGCAGCCGAGAAATCTTTGTAGCTAATTTTAAGGATTTATCTACATAAAGCGCTTTACAATTCTCCAAAGTTGGAATGTGAAATAAAAATCGGTACAATGAGTTTTTGCATTTAGCTTGTTGCTTTAGGAACAACCTTTGATTCTAGCCCCGACATACGCGGAAATACTTTTGGTTTGTAGCAACCTTGAATAATATGTCATTCTGAGGAACGAAGAATCTGCAAGCGATGATACAGATTCTTCGTTCCTCAGAATGACAGAGTTTAACCAAAAGATTGCAGCATTGGCGGGAACAAATTGACCGATGAGCAGTTTCCTTGCGCTTCAAAAAATATATCAAAATCTATTAAAATTATCCTTAAAGATTTCTGCACTACGGTCGGAATGAAAGAAATGAAACATAATTAAAAGCAATGAAAAAAGTCTCTTAAAACTTAATTTAAGAGACTTTGATTCGCATATTATTTTTTCTTCACGAAAGCCATTGTGGTAATAATACCAAGCCCGGCGAAAGATGCTATCATGAAAACATCAGCGTGATTCCAATTTAAAATTTTCGCAACTGGTCCTAAAAGAAAAAGGCAAATTGCTATAATTACAAGATATTTTCTCATACTAAACTGGCAATCTGTGCAGTTCGATATCGTCTGGAGTTACGAAAATCAGCGGTACCTTTTCTACATCCACGTAACTGCTATCCAAGCCGAAACTGCGCTCTTCTGATAAACTTAGCTTTTTCAAAATGAAATAGTAATCCATAATGGTGCGCTCGTAAAAACTCAGTTTTGTAAATTTCGATAGGTGTTTTTCTAATAACACAAAGCGGAAATCGCCAGCTATTTTATGTTTATTTAACGAGGTATATTGACTTGTAATATCGATTTCGCCATTTTTTACAAGCTCTTCTACTACCTTTCGGTAAAGCAAATTTACTCTTTGCTCAATTCTAAAACCTAATCTAAAATCGATACGGATTAACTTACCGGGAATTAGGAATTCTACTTTATATTCAAGTGTATAGGGTTCATCCATTACATCAACGTGTACCAACCAATAAACATCGGCACGTTTTGGTTCTTTCTGAATAATAGAATAAATAATCTTCGATTCGATTTCGGTTTTGAAGTTTGCACTTGTTAAATAAACCAGCTGCGATGAATATTTAGGGACCGATTCATCGCTACTCAGCTCGCTTAAAATCTGATAATAATCCTCAATTTCTACGTATTTAACAAAGCGGTTTTTAATTTTTCTTGCTACAAACCAACTCCACATAATAGTAAAAAGTAAAGAGCCGATTAAAACGGTTACCCAACCACCATGCAAAAATTTAGTTAAATTACTAATTAGAAAAGTGCCTTCAATAATTACATAAGTTGCAAAGAAAATGGCAATTAAATAGCGTGGAAAACGTCTGCTTCGTAAGTAAAAACTAACCAAAATGGTTGTCATTAGCATGGCGATGGTTATAGATAAACCATAAGCAGCATCCATACTTTCAGATTTTCTGAATAACAGTACAATACCACAGCAACCTATCCAAAGCATCCAATTTATAGATGGAACATATAATTGACCTTTAGAAACCGATGGATAAATAATTTTAATTTTAGGCCAAAGGTTTAAACGAACTGCCTCAGATATCAGTGTGAACGAGCCGCTAATTAAAGCCTGACTAGCAATTACCGCCGCCATTGTTGCCAATATTACCATTGGTACCTGGAACTGATCTGGCACAATCATAAAAAAAGGATTCATTTTTGCACCTGGAACATAGGTTGCACTATTGTGTAAAATCCATACACCTTGACCTAAGTAATTAAGAATTAAGGTAATTTTTACAAAAATCCAACTTATTCGTATATTATTTCGCCCACAATGACCTAAGTCTGAATACAATGCTTCTGCCCCTGTTGTACACAAGAAAACTCCACCTAAAATTAGGAATGCTAATTTATTGGTTATAAGCAAATGAATAGCCCAATATGGATTAAAAGCGCTTAGTATAGAAAAATCTTTAACTATAAATGTTACACCCAAAATACCTAAAACGGCAAACCAGATAAACATAACAGGACCAAATAATTTGCCTACTAGATTAGTACCAAATTGTTGAATTATAAATAAAATGGTTAGAATAACCAATACAATTGGTATAACCTGGATATCAAACTTGCGTGTTAAGCCCTCTATTGCTGATGTTACGGTAATACTTGGCGTAATAATACCATCGGCTAAAAGCGCACAGCCACCCACAACAGCAGGCAACACTAACCATTTGGCTTTTTTTCTTACTAAAGAGAAAAGCGAAAAAATACCACCTTCGCCCTTATTATCAGCCCGTAAAGTTATAATAACATATTTTACGGTGGTTTGTAAGGTAAGTGTCCAGATGATGCAAGACAGTACGCCTAGAACATTTGTTGGATTAATGTTTTGCTTACCACCCAAAATGGTGGTAAAAATAGCGTTTAACGTATATAAAGGAGAAGTACCGATATCACCGAAAACGATACCTAAACTTATCAAAACTCCGCCAGCTGTTAGCGCATTTACATTTTTATGATTTGACACTTCATTAATAATTTTAGTGCGGCAAAAGTAAACTAACTATAACAATTTAACAACCAATTTATTGTGTATTTTCAACACTATGAAGAGAAGCTATTTATTCTGAATGAAATGAACGATTTAAGCATATCTAAAACGTTTTTGTTCAACTTAAAAAAACCTGATACGTAAAAAAACAAAATTTATTGTTAAATTGTGTTAAAATAATATGTTTATATAAAATGTTTAATTTCTTTGTATTAAATTAATACATTTGCTATACAATTTGATGAAACTCTACCCAAAGATAATGCTTCTCATAAATATTACATGCGTATTTTGCATGCTAATGTTTTGCGCATTAAATTCTTGGGGGCAACAATCAGATAGCATACATTTCAGCCTAAAGTCGAAGGCAAAAAAATCAAGTAAAATTCCAGAAATCAAAGCTAACATACAGCCATATAAACCACTTTACACACAAATTGGTGGCTCGGGTATGTTTAACTCTTATTCGGGAACAAATACAAAAACTGCAATTAGTGCTTCGAAGGATAAATTATTAACTATAGTTAAAATTTACCCAAATCCGGTTCAAGATCAGTTAAATATAATCCTTTCCTTAAATAAGGATACTCAAGTTACCATTAAAATTATTGATTTATTGGGCAACGAAGTGGTAACATTAGCAAACGAGCGTTTAAATTCTGGCGAGCAAACAAAAAGCTACACCATTCCTAGCAGATTAAATGCTGGTATTTACTTTTTACGTGTTTTGGCAGGCTCAGAATACCAGGTAAAACGAATCTCAGTTTTATAACCCCAATATCTTTTCTATTTTTGGGATATTCAGGAGGTTTTCTAAAAATCTCGTTTTCAATACCTCAAATTAATCGACATGAAAATCATAGCCATTGGCAGAAATTATGCAGAACATGCAAAAGAACTTAACAATCCGGTTCCAACAACGCCAGTAATATTTTTAAAACCAGATACTGCCTTACTAAAGGATAATAAGCCATTTTACCATCCGGATTTTTCTGATGATGTACACTATGAATTGGAAGTAGTTTTAAAAGTTTGTAAAGAAGGAAAACATATTTCGGAAAAATTTGCTTCAAATTATTACGATGAAATTGGTTTAGGCATCGATTTTACTGCCCGCGATATTCAAAGTAAACATAAAGAAAAAGGTTTGCCGTGGGAGCTCGCTAAAGCTTTCGATAATTCAGCACCTGTAAGTATTTTTCAACCAAAATCTGATTTTGAAGACTTATATAATTTGAATTTCGAATTAAAAGTAAACGGAACGCAACGCCAAATAGGCAACACTAAAGACTTGTTGTTTTCGTTTGAGAAGATTATAAGCTTTGTTTCACAATACATCACTTTAAAAAAAGGCGATTTAATATTTACGGGTACACCTGCCGGAGTTGGTAAAGTAGATAAAGGTGATAAGCTAGAAGCTTGGCTGGAAGGAAAACAACTATTAAATTTTGAGGTTAAATAAAACAAATGCGATTCATAAATACCAAATCTATATCTCCCCTCTTATTATTAAGCTTTTTAATTTCAACACAAACATTATTTGCGCAACAAATTTTTAGCAGCAATAAATATCCGCTTACTTATTTTAGGCAGCCTTTGGATATTACACCACCTGCTTTAGCTGGTTCTTTTGGAGAGATAAGAGGCAATCACTTTCATTCTGGTATTGATTTTAGAACCAATCAACGTGAGGGTTATCCGGTTTATGCAGTAGCAGATGGTTATGTTTCGCGTTTACGTGTGCAAAATAGTGGTTTCGGACAAGCGCTTTATATTACTCACCCAAATGGATTTACATCCGTTTATGGGCATGTACAACGTTTTGCACCAAAAATTGCTGCGATTGTAAAAAACCTGGAATACGAAAAGAAATCATTCGAGATAGATGAATTTCCAAGTGAAACTCAAATTCCGGTTCGTAAAGGTGAAGTGATTGCCTGGTCTGGGAACCGAGGCAGCTCGGGCGGTCCGCACTTGCATTTCGAGATTAGAGATAGTAAAACAGAAGAAACCATTAACCCTCAGTTTTTTGGAATTGATATTCCGGATAATATCCCTCCGGTAATTTATAGTTTGTATGCTTACAAGTTAAACGGTAAACCATTTACAGAGAATACGCCAAAACAAGCAATTGCGATAACTGGAGGTAGTGGCTCATACAAAGCTGTGCCTGTAAATTTAACCGGAGAAATTGGTTTTGGCGTGGTTACAACCGACAGACATAATGGTTTATCAGGTCTTAATGGCGTTTATTCTATCCAATTGGAGCTCGATGGAAAAATGATTTATACTTCTGCATTAGAGCGTTTTTCATTTGAAGATAGTAAAGCCATCAATTCGCATATTGATTATCCAACTTATTTAAATACAAAGCGAAGTATTCAGAAGAGTTTTGTAGAACCCGGAAACCGATTAAGCATTTACAGCAATTTAATAAATAGCGGAAAAATAAATTTTACGGATGGCGGGATTCATCAATTGAAATACATTATAACAGATTCAAAAGGGAATGCATCATCCTTATCATTTTCTGTTCAGGCGGGTATTGCAGCCCCAACAGTAACAAGTATTCCTGCAGGGATTAATTTCAGCTACAATAAAGTAAATGAGTTTAATAATGATGAAATAAAGGTTATTTTTCCTATGGGAACTTTATATAATGATTTAAATTTCATCTACAAAAAAACGCCTAAAACTACTGGAAATGCATGGTCAAACATTCATCAAATCCATAATCGATATACGCCATTACATACAGGTTTTGAGCTATCCATAAAAGCAGATAATTTACCAGAAGAACTAAGAGAGAAGGCATTAATCATAAATACAAATGGCTCATCGCAAGGCGGAAGTTTTGTTAACGGATTTGTTAAGGCAAACCCTAGAAACTTTGGTAGTTTTTACATTGCTGCTGATACAATTGCACCACGCATTATTCCCACAAACATTTCTGAAGGAAAAAGTATGGCTGGTTTTTCAAAAATTTTATTCAAAATCAGTGATAATCTTTCGGGTATTAAAAGCTTTAACGGTTATATTGATGGCAAATGGGTATTAATGGAATTTGATGCAAAAACAGCAACCTTGTGGCACAGTTTTGATGAGCGAACAAGCGCCGGTAAGCACACTTTAGAATTAGTTGTTGATGATGTGAAGAATAACATCAAACGTTATTCTGTGTCATTTTTTAGGTAGCAGTTGCAATTTAAGCTAACCTAATCCTCAATTCATTGTTATATTACTAAATTGCATAACCAACAAAAATCATTCATATAATTATATGGCAGAATTAAAAGAAGGCGATATTGCTCCGGCAATTACTTCAAAAAATGAAAAAGGCGAATCAGTTTCTTTAAGCGATTATAAAGGAAAAACAGTTGTTTTGTATTTTTATCCAAAGGATGATACGCCCGGTTGCACAGCCGAAGCTTGCGATTTTAGAGATAACTACCAAGGTTTACTAGCAAAAGATATTGTTGTATTAGGTGTAAGTGTTGATGATGAAAAATCTCACCAAAAATTTATTACAAAACACAGCTTACCCTTTACACTTCTTGCCGATACCGACCAGAAGATCGTGAATGATTACGGCGTTTGGGCAGAAAAAAACATGTATGGCAAAAAATACATGGGTACCGTTCGGACTACTTTTATTATCGATTCCGCTGGAAAAATCTCTCATATTATTAAAAAAGTAGATACCAAAAATGCTACTCAGCAAGTACTAGATTTAATCAATAACTAATTATGATATGGCAAGTAAAATATTAACTTTGCTATGTAACAATAACCTCATATTTTAATGAAACATACAATAAAAGAGCTAGAAGATATTGCCTCTCAAATCAGAAGAGATATCGTAAGAATGGTTCACGGATGTCAATCTGGCCACCCGGGTGCTTCGCTTGGATGTACAGATTTTTTTACAGCTTTATATTTTGAAGTGCTAAACCATAAAACGGATTTTACAATGAAAGGTGATGGAGAAGATTTATTCTTCTTATCTAACGGTCATATTTCTCCGGTTTGGTATAGTACATTAGCTCACGCGGGTTATTTTGATAAAAGCGAATTGGCTACTTTCCGTAAGCTGGATTCAAGATTACAAGGTCACCCGACAACTCACGAACACTTACCTGGAATACGTATTGCATCTGGCTCGCTAGGTCAAGGTTTATCTGTTGCCATTGGTGCAGCATTGGCTAAGAAATTAAATGGCGATAAATCACTTGTTTTCGCTTTGTTAGGTGATGGAGAATTACAAGAAGGACAAAACTGGGAAGCAGCAATGTTTGCCCCTTTCAATAAAGTTGATCATTTAATCGCATCTGTTGATTACAACGGACAGCAAATCGATGGCCCTACAAGCAAAGTTTTGGCTTTAGATGATTTACAAGCAAAATTTGAAGCTTTTGGATGGCATGTAATCAATACAGATGGGAACGATATGAAAGCTATTGTGGAAGGTTTACATTATGCAAAAACGTTAACCGGAAAAGGCAAACCTATTTTAAATTTGATGAGCACACAAATGGGTGCTGGTGTAGATTATATGATGGGTACGCACAAATGGCATGGTACCGCACCAAATGATGAGCAATTAGCCGCAGCATTAGCGCAATTACCAGAAACTTTAGGGGATTATTAGAGTTGAAAGTTCGGAGTTAAAAGTTTAGAGCCGAAAGGCAAAAGCTTAAAACGAAAAACGGAAAACGACAAACAAAAAATTAAGATTGTGAAAAAATACACATATACAGAAAAAAAAGATACTCGTTCAGGTTTCGGAGCTGGCTTACATGAAGCCGGAAAGAAAAACGAGAATGTAGTTGCATTGTGTGCCGATTTAGTTGGCTCTTTAAAAATGGATGCTTTTATTAAAGATTTTCCGGAGCGTTTTACACAAGTTGGTATTGCAGAAGCAAATATGATTGGCATTGCCGCAGGTATGACAATTGGTGGCAAAATTCCATTTACAGGTACATTTGCTAACTTTTCTACAGGTCGTGTTTACGATCAGATTCGCCAATCGGTTGCTTACTCAAATAAAAACGTAAAAATCTGTGCATCTCACGCTGGTTTAACTTTAGGTGAGGATGGTGCAACACACCAGATTTTAGAAGATATCGGTTTAATGAAAATGTTACCAGGCATGGTGGTTATTAATCCTTGCGATTACAACCAAACCAAAGCGGCAACAATTGCCATTGCTGAATACGAAGGTCCGGTTTACTTACGTTTCGGTCGCCCGGTGATTCCTGTTTTTACAGATCCTGACCAAAAATTTGAAATTGGTAAAGCATGGATGGTTAATGAAGGTACCGATGTAACCATTATAGCAACCGGCCACATGGTTTGGAAAGCGATTGAAGCTGGCGAGAAATTAGCAGAGCTGGGTATCGATGCTGAAATTATAAACATCCACACCATTAAACCTTTGGATGATGATGCCATCTTAAAATCGGCTAAGAAAACTGGTTGTGTAGTCACCTGCGAAGAGCATAATAAATTTGGTGGTTTAGGCGAAAGCGTTGCCCGTTTGTTAACAACAGAATTGCCAACTCCTCAAGAATTTGTTGCAACTAATGATACTTTTGGCGAAAGTGGTACACCAGACCAATTAATGTCGAAATACGGTTTAGATGCAGTTAATATTGTAGAAGCTGCTCAAAAAGTAATCGGCAGAAAAAAATAAAAAGCAAATATTAAGCGCCCAATAAATAATATTTTTGGGCGTTTATTTTTTGAAAAGGAACGTACAGAAGTACTTCGCAATTGTAGTCCCGCCATTCGCTATAGTCCCGATGAAGAATCGGGAGCTGCCGCTGCTGTCGGGTTTAGAAACAAGGTTCTTGCATAAACTACTGATTTGGCGCATTAATTTGAACAACCCTTTGTATATAAAGCTGATTACGGTGAATATGCATGAGGATTTTTAAATCTTTGAGGGGCATCCCCCTTTGAAGGATGCAGGGGGAGGAAATTTTGAAAACCAACCCTTTGTACACAAACCTGATTGAAGTGGAAAGCCCGCAATTCCGATTTTCTCGGGAGCGGCTTGTAATGAAAAGCAGGACTGTTGTAATGGAAGAACAGTACACGTAAATTTTCTAAAAATTAAGATTTAGTTTGATAAAAGCTTACTTTCAAAATCCCATTAATGAAACAAGTTGAAGATTCGGAAATTCTTGCCATGTTTGCCGTTGAGCGCACTCGAAATGAAGCTTTTAACTTGTTATTAAAAAAATATCAGCAAAAAATTTACTGGCACATTCGTCGCCTGGTTTTAAACCACGATGATTGTGATGATTTAATACAGGAAGTTTTTGTAAAGGTTTGGAAAAACCTCGATAAATTTAGAAGCGACTCTCAGCTTTACACCTGGATTTACCGCATTGCGACAAATGAATCCATTACATTCCTAAACAAACAGAAGCAAAAAAACAACACACCTTTAGATGAAGTTTCTTCAGAACTTGCAGATAATTTAGTGGCTTCATCTTATTTCAATGGTGATAAATTAGAATTGAAATTGCAAAAGGCCATTCTTACACTTCCAGAGAAACAGAGAATAATCTTCAATATGAAATACTTTGATGATATGAAATATGAAGAAATTTCTGAAGTGCTCGGAACATCAGTAGGTGCTTTAAAGGCATCATTTCACATCGCTGCAAAAAAAATTGAAGCTTTTATTACAAATGATGAGATTGACTATTAAACCTTTTCACATTTATTATATCATATAACAGTGATGAATGAGAATTTAGAAAATAACGACTGGATTGAGGATGCACCAACACTTGCCAAGATGGTTAAGCGTAATCCTTTTTTAGTTCCGAATGGATATTTCGATAATTGTGGACAAGACGCTTGGAACCAACTTTTTTTAGATGGTTTAAAACAAAACACCAGTAATAATGCATTTGAAGTTCCGGTAAATTACTTTGAGGAATTAACCGAAATTATTGAGACCAGAATTGCGCTGGAAGAGATTAATTTACCAATTAAGTGTTTTGCTGTTCCGGAAAATTACTTTGAAACGCTTCAAAATCGTATAAACGTTAAAATAGCTGCTGAAGAGACAAAACCAAAAGAAGCAAAGGTTATTCCGTTGTGGAAAAGAGATTTTATTAAATATGCAAGTGCGGCATGTTTTGTATTAATGGCATCTTTTGGAGTGTATTTTTATCAAAATAACCAAAGCATTGCTACTAGTGCAAATCAGCTTCAATCTGCCGAAATGACAAATGATTTGATGCTTTATGATATTGATGAAAGTACAATTATTGAGCATGTTGAAGCACAAAATAAATCAATTAAAACAAATGTTTCTGCCTCAGATACAGAAATGGAAAACTACATACTGAGTAATTATTCATCAACAGATTTAGCTCAGGAATTATAATATGAATACTAAAATGAAGAATTTATTTTTTGTCGCCTTTATGTTAATGTTACCATCAATATTGTTGGCGCAAAGACCAAAAGGAGAAGAAATAGAATCGCTGAAGATTGCCTTTTTTACTAAAAAGTTAGATTTATCTGCTGATGAAGCAAAGGTTTTTTGGCCAATTTACAATGATATGCAAGCGGAGCAAAATTCGCTTAGAAAAGAACGTTTTCAAAAAATGATTTCTTTTAGAAAGGTTGATGAAATTGACAACTTAAGTGATGCGCAAGTTCAAAGTTTAATTACCAGCGAATTCGATTTTCGCCAAAGGGATTTAAACTTAGAGAAAAAGTACTACTATAAATTAAAATCTGCTCTGCCAATTAAAACAGTTGGCAAGTATTATAGAGCACAGGAAGCCTTTAAGCGAGAGTTACTAAATAGATTTAGAGATAAACAGTAATAAAAAAGACCTTGCCGAACGCAAGGTCTTTTTTATTAGTGAACTATTTTATCGACATGGATACATTTAGCATTACATATCTGCCAAGTACTGTTGAAGCATATCTGGATGAAGAAATTTCATTGATATTTGCACTGGTAAATGCCTTTAAATTTGCCAAGTTTTTTCCTTGCAAACTATACTTAAAATTTCCTTTTAATGGATTGTATTGGAGTTCGGTATCTATTAAATTAAAACTTTGATTATTCATCCGATACAAGCTATAACAAGCTGTATTAAAAATTCGACGGTTTATTTTATATCTATATTCCAAATAATTTTTATACATATTGTTTTGAGCGACTAAGTTTCCTTCGCTAAGTGTCTTGCTAAAGAGAAATTCTGTACCTATACCAAAGTTTACAGGCAAATCAAATCCAGTATTAATCTTAAAACTTACCGCTTGATTAATCGCTTTATATTTTTTGGCTCCACCGCTAACATTAGCATAATAATTTGTTATCGATGGAGCGTAAGTTGCAGTAACATTTAAACTAAAAATGGGAAAAAACTTTTTGGCATTCACATTTCCTCCATATGCAGCAATGCCTTTGTAGGGTTGCTTTTCGGAATAATTAAGGTTGTTATTAAAAAAATTGGTATATAGAAAGCCATACTTGCTATAACTTCCGTTTAACCCAACATTCAAATTAAAAAAGCTATTCGCAAAATCATTAAAGCCATAATTTATTAAAGCAGAATGGGCATTATAATTATAAAAATTTGTTAATCCGCTATTGAAATTTCTAATACCCGTAAGTATATAGTTTTCATAATATTCAATGGGTTGCGGATTGTTGTTTCTATATCCGTAAGAAAAAGATAAATTTTGAGTTTGATTAAATTTATAGGCCAATGCAAACATTGGCTCTAAAATTATATATGTACTATCCTTACCCAAATTTTGCAACAATTGTAAAGTAGATTTTAATTGTGCGGTAACTTTTATGGTTCGATTATCATAAACATATTTTGTGCTGAAGTATGTCTGATTGATACTAAATAAACTGCTATTAACATAGTTTCTACCAACTGAATTACCATTTTGATTAAGCAGGTTTGTGTTTAGTTTTAACCTGTTTATTTCATTGCCAAAATTGAAATACAAAAACTGGTGTTGTACCGTTTAAGCGCTTCTGCATCTAATTTAAGTTTAAAGTTTAAGTTATTAACTTCTTGAAATAGCTTATTTGAATTATTGAAAATCGATATGGTGTAATACAAATTTGAGCTTACATTATAATTCTGGTTTACATTATCGGCCAAAATTTTTGCAGAAAATAAATAAGCAGTACGTTTATTTTGTTTTACTGTATATTTCAAGAATCCGTTAAAAGTTTTATCAGCATCATATTGATATTGTAAAACACTATCCCCAACAATATTATTAAATGTAGAAAACGCAGTGCTATTAAAGTATTTTGGTTCTTGCCTGTAAGAAAATTTTGATGTTAAACGAGCATTACTTTTTACCAAATAGTCTGCATTAAAATCTGTCTTTAACGTATTTACTAAACTATTTCTGCTATCGTTAGTTGCTAACGAAACTTCGTTAGTACTAAAAAATACATTTTGCTGGGCAGTTTCTCCAAACAATTTATTTCGGGAGTAAAATAGCGCATAACTAATTTTAAATTTATCACTCAGCCGAGTTATGGCATTTAAACTTCCTTGTGTTGTATGGCTTATCGCATTAAGTTTATCATCAAATGGATTAGCAGCATTAACATCATTTCTTATAATTTTATTATTGCCAGTAAAGGCTCGGTTTTCATCAACCAAATCTAAAAGGTTTGCTGTTGATTGATTACTTATGTTGTTATGATTTGCAAAAGCAAAAGCCTTGGTTTTGTTAATAAATGAAATAAGATTTGTAGAAATTTGCCGCCTATCAATTGTGCCTAAACCTGCATCTATACTACCCAAAACCTTTTTCGCTTTCTTATCTTTAATTTTTAAATTTAGTACTATATCGTCACTATTGATAATACCTTTTAGCAAGTCATCTTCCACGTAATGCTCCAACGCTTGTACTTCTTCAACAAATTCGGGCTTTAAATTTTTGGTTATTGCCTTATAACCTTCGCCAGTTAAATCATCACCTTCCAATAAAACTTTACTAATCTTTTTGTCTTTGAAAAATATCGTTCCGTCTTTGTTTACTTCCATACCCGGCATTTTCTTGATAACACTTTCCAGATTTCTATCATCAGGGCTGGTAAATTGTTTAACGTTGTATTTCGTGGTATCGTTATCAACTGTGACTGCAGGTGGTGCCTTTATATATATTTCATCAAGCTGCTTTTTATCTTCCTGTAAATTGAAATCGTGGCTAAAGGTTTTATCAACCAAAAGTGTTCTGCTTAAAATCAAAGTATCTCTTTTATAACCAATGTACGAAGCGATAAGTATAAATTTTTCAGACGAACTAAGGCTGCCAGAAAGCTGATAAGCGCCATTCTCATCGGCAAAGCTGTAGAGTATTACTTCTTCATCGGTAAAAGATTTTAACTGTAGAGATGCCGAAGAAAGTTGCTGACTACCCGATTTTACAAAACCACTGATTTTGGTAGTTTGCGCAACACTATTTAAAGTGAAAAGACAGATAAAACAAGAAAGTGCACTTTTAAGCATTAAAATTTTTCTTGTTTTTCGGGCAAAGTAATTGTAACTGTTCCGCTACCGCCAGTAGGGTATGTTTGAACAACATTGCTCATTTTGGCAAAATCAGCTACTTTCTTGTTGTAAATAGCAATAAATTCTGAATGGAGCAAAGGTTTATCATCCTTATAATCTTTAGGCACATTTAAAATATCTTTATCAACCTTTTCTTTTAAATCAATTCCTGTTAATTCGTAAACAAATTTTTCCTGTTTATCACTTACTTTTATAATTAAACCTGGCAAGCCGCCAAATTTCCATGGACCTAAAGGTAAAGCAATACCTTCGGCAAACCATGCAGTATAAACTCTACCTCGAAAATTAACTGTTGCTTTGGCGCAATTATAGCCAAGAATATTTTTATGTTCAGAAGTAATTTTCCATTTGAAATTATTTAATGTATCTGAAATAAGGTATAACTTAGACATTATATTTTCACTAAGCAATAGAACCTTTTTATTTCTATCCTTGTAGATAAATGAACGCTTTTTAGCTTTAATTACTGCAACCTCTTGGTATTCTGTTTCAGATATTTTTGATGAAGATCGCTCAACATTTTTTGGCACACCAAATTCTATAGATTTAGTGCCTTTGAAATAGATAACCATATTTACTTCATTAGAACCAATAGAGTTTCTAGTATTCAATTTGTAATTTAATACCCCCTCCATTTGTGCAAAACAAGGAAATATTAGAAAAAGCAATAAATAGGTAGTAAGAATATTTTTCATTTAGAATTTTTCCATTTCTTCAGCTTGATATATTGTAACAGAACCGGAACTACCATCTGCGCTAGTTTGGGTTACCTTTGATAATTTTAGGAAATCCAATGCCTTTTTCTTTGAACGTAAAACATATTCACTATATGAAATCACTTTATCTTTTTCATATGCTTTGGGAACTGATATAATGCTTTCATCGTATTTAGATTTAATATCGATACCACTCAAGATATAAGTAAATATTCCTTGTTCATCGTTGACTTTAATAATTAAACCCGGCAAATCACAAAATTTCCAAGGCCCATTACGAATTGATATTTCATCAGTGTACCAGGCAGTATAAGTTCTACCTCTAAATTTCGCTACGGCTTTTGTACAACTGTAATTCAAAACCTTACCCCTTTCCTTAGTTATTTTCCATTTAAAATTTGGGATACTGTCAGAAGCCAAGTAAGGCTTAAAACCAACTATTCCATCAAAAAAAATATTCCTTCTAGAAAAATTTTTATAAATAAAAGACGGTTTTATATTACTCGCAATTGTATAATCATGATTTTCTTCTCTTTTAAACTTCATCTCTTCCAAAGTTTTCTTAAAAGGAAATTCGATAGATGATTTTCCATTAAAATAGATAATCGATTCAGATTCTCTTAACCCTATTTTCTTATCATTTTTAATAATTTTATATGTTAGTTTCCCTTTAATTTGAGCTTGTAAATTAAAATTGAAAAGCGTGATTATTATAATTGTTATAATTTTCATTTATATATATTGTTATTCTATCTTTTTTAACAGCAAATAAAATGTTACTGTAGTTAGCAATAACTCTAACTACAGTAAAAATTAAAAGGCTTCTTCAATTATCTCATTTGCAATATTTTTTGCTGCTTGCATCGCTTCTGCACATGTGCCTGCGGTAAATTCTGTATAGATTAGATACTCCCTTCCTCCCACGAAATGATGACGATAATAATGAGCTGTGCATTGAAATTTTACAATTTCTTCAGTTTTACTAAACGCACCAAAACTCGCAAAGCACATCATTCCAATAAATAATAATTTTTTCATTGTTTTTTGTTAAAGGTTTATATTTAATTAATTGCCTCAAACCTCTTTCAAAAAAAACTAAAATAAAACTTTTTGCACCAACAGCATCTCCCATGTCATGAACGACACATGCCATGTCATGAACGACATATTTTGATTTTTAAACTGCCTAATCGAAATATTTATTTTTGATTAAATAATTTTATTTCAATAGTTTTGTTACAATCATTCCTTAGTAGTTTAATCCAAATTTATGCTCAATTAAGGAAAATATGTTTACTTGTTATGCTGTAGATGATGAACCATCTGCACTCGAAATTTTAGAAGATTACATCAGTTTAAAACCAAATTTAACATTACTAAAAACCTTTGCTAATCCGTTATCCGCACTTGGTTACATTAATAAAGCAGAAGCCGTAGATATAATTTTTCTAGACATAGATATGCCGGAAATGAGTGGATTAGAACTGGCAAAACTAATTGGACATAAAGCAAAAAGAATTGTATTTGTAACTGCCCATAAAAATTACGCTTATGATTCTATTGAGCTAGAAGCCGCATTTTTGCTAAAGCCCGTATCTTACAAGAAATTCGATAATTTGGTTACGAAAGTTTTAGAGCAACCTTCTATTACACCAAAAACAGAGTCATTTTTAATTAAACAGCCAGGCAATAGAGCAAAGAAATTTAATATAAAATTTAACGAGGTTATTTTTATTGAAAGTCAGGTGCGCCATACAAAAATTCAAACTATAGATAATCAAATTTTAAGCGACCAAAGTTTTGCCAAGCTAAGTAAACTGTTTACCGATGAAAACTTTATTAAAGTACACCGTTCTTTTATTGTATCGAAAACATTTATAAAAATTTTAGGAAATGCAGAAATATTAATGGTTAATAATATTAAAATACCCATTGGTAGAAATTACAGAAATAGATTTGTTAAGGTTGCATCAAAAAACAACGAAGCTTAAACAGCTATTCACATCATTTGCGTAATTTGCGCAATGCTTACACAACGACAGTTGTTTTTACAACATAATGCACAAACCTCTCCAGAACCTATAATGCTCGAATTTGTAAGGGCCAAAGGTGTTTATATTTATGATTCTGCTGATAAAAAACATTTAGACCTGATTGCCGGTATCGGTGTAAGTAATGTTGGCCATTGCCACCCGATAGTGGTTAAAGCCATACAAGAGCAGGCCGAAACTTATATGCATTTAATGGTTTACGGTGAATATGTACAAACGCCACAGGTTAACTTTGCTAAGGCACTTGCAGATATCTTACCAGAAAGCCTAAGCTGCACTTATTTTCTAAATTCTGGAACGGAGGCTGTTGAAGGTGCAATGAAATTAGCCAAGCGTTATACCGGTAGAAAAGGCTTCATTGCTTGTAAAAATGCTTACCATGGTAGTACACAGGGTGCGGAGAGTTTAATGGAAAGCGATTTTTATTCATCTGGTTATGGTCCGTTTTTACCAAATGTTAGCTTTATTGAGCATAATAAGCTGAGTGATTTAGATAAAATTACTGAAGATATTGCAGCAATTTTTATAGAACCAATACAAGGCGAAGCTGGAATTAGAGTTGCTGATTTAGCTTATATGCAAGCTTTAAGAACCAAATGTACAGAAACCGGAACACTTTTAATTTTTGATGAGATACAATCGGGCTTTGGCAGAAGTGGAAAAATGTTTGCCTTTGAGCATTACAATGTTGTTCCCGATGTTTTACTTTTAGCAAAAGGCATTGGCGGCGGAATGCCAATCGGTGCTTTTATTAGTTCGCTTGAAATTATGTCGGTGCTTTCGCACTCCCCTATTCTCGGCCATATGACCACTTTTGGCGGTCACCCTGTATGTTGTGCCGCAGGTTTGGCCACTTTGCGTACCTTAGTTGATAACAATATTGTTGATGAAGTTGAAGAAAAAGGATTACTTTTTAGAAACTTATTGGTTCATCCGGCAATTAAAGAAATCAGAGGCAAGGGCTTAATGCTTGCGATGGAGTTTGAAAGCTTTGAAATCAATAAAAAAATAATTGATGCTTGTATTCTGGATGGCGTATTATCAGATTGGTTTTTGCATTGCAGTAATTCTATGCGTATTGCTCCTCCATTAATTATATCAAAAGAAGAAATTGAAGAAGCTTGCAGTATTATTTTAAAAAATATTAGTTTAGTTGTGGGTGAAAGCGGAAAGCTTAAAGTTAAAAATGGAAGATGAAAAACGCCATATCTTTATACTTGATACTAAATACTTGATTTAAAATGAACGTACTAATTGTTGAAGATGAGAAAAGCCTGGCGCTAGAAATGAACGAATTTCTAAGCAAAGAAGGCTTTATTATTGAGCATGCCTGGAAAAAGGCATCGGCAGAAGAAAAGATTTTTGTAAACAGTTATGATTTTATTTTACTCGATTTAGGTTTACCAGATGGTGATGGATTTGAAGTGTTGAAGCAGCTTAAATTGCTTAAAGATAGAGATGATGCTGTAATTATTTTAACAGCCAGAAGTGCGGTTGACGACAGAATTAAAGGTTTGGACGAAGGTGCAGATGATTATTTACCGAAACCATTTTCATTAAACGAGTTATTGGCCAGAATGCATGCCATCATCAGGAGAAAACATAAACTGGAGAAAAATGAAGTAAACATTCATGGTTTTGCATTTAACATCCAAAATAGAACGGTATCGTATGGTGAAGAACGATTAAACCTGACAAAAAAAGAGTTTGAAATTTTTAATTATCTGGTACTGAATAAAAATCGTGTAGTTTCCAGAATGAGTTTAACCGAACATGTTTGGGGCGATATTTTAGAAGTAAACTCAGATTCCAATTTTGTTGATGTGCATGTTAAAAACCTTCGAAAAAAACTGGCAGCTGTAAATCCAATCGATTGGTTTGAAACGGTTAGAAGCATTGGTTACAGGATAAATTGTTAGTTAATCCGAAGTGAGAAGACCGTAGTCGGAGCCTCTGCCTAAGTGGAAACTTGTTTAATCTCAAAATCTATGTAATTAATTAGTAAATGCATAAAATCCCATTATCCATATTACATCTAACACTATCCATCACCTTTTAAGTTAATTTTTGCTGGTATTTATCCATATTACATCTAACATCATCCATCACTAATGAAGTTACAAGTCAAGTTTTCATTGTATAACGCCATTACTAAAATTGCCATTATTTTAGTTTTAGGTGCTATAATTTTGTTTTCACTTGATAGAATAGCTTATAATCAACTCGATAATCGTTTACTAAAAAAGAAAGCTCGGATTATTGAGCATCTGGATACCAGAGAAATTGATAGTTTATTGAGTAATCAGGAGAGTTTTACCGATTACAATATTCTGAAAGAAGAATTTATAATACTAACTGATATTGATGATAAACAAATTGATACGCCTGCCGATATCATTACTGAAAAGCGAGAAATTGAAGGCGATATTGAATTCTATCGGATACTAAATTACAATTTTCAATACCATGAAAACTGGTATAAATTAGAGCTCGGCGAAAGTATGACCGCGTTGGAGGGCATCAAAAATTACATCCGTTTTTACATGCTTATTGTATTGGTTATTTCTTTGTTGATTACCCTCGTTACCGATTTCGCCTTTACAAACTTTTTACTTAAACCTTTTTATTTAATAATTGATAAAAAAATTAATCGGGTTAACGACCCAACTTTATACAATTATGAAAATATTCCAACCAATACAGATGATTTTAAGATTTTAGATAACAGTGTTAATACGTTGATGAAGCGAATAAACACGCTTTTTTTACTGGAAAAACAGTTCATTGCTAATGTATCTCACGAGCTGCTCACGCCTATTTCGGTTTTGAGTACACGGTTTGAGAATATGCTCAACACACCTGATATACCTGTAGAACATGAAAATAAAATTTTTGCATCACTTAAAACCCTTAACCGTTTAAAAGTTATTATTAATAGCCTACTACTTATTTCAAAAGTAGAAAACAATCAATATTTAAAAACTGAAGAGATTAATCTTGAGGACGAATTGGATGATATTTATGAGGTTCTCGAAGATAGAATATCAGATAAAAAGTTGGTCTTTAATCAGAATATAATTACCAATTTAAAATTTATTGGAAACAAAGCCTTAGTTCATACCTTACTGATTAACGTTATTAATAATGCAGTAAAATTTAACATTAAAGGTGGTTCTATAAATATCTACGGCAATTATGAAAATGAAAACTATCGACTAAAGGTTAGTGATAGCGGAATTGGAATGACGAAAGAATTGCTTGAAGATGCTTTCGAAAGATTTAAGAGGGGAAATGATGAAGAACAAGGTTTTGGTCTTGGTTTAGCGATTGTACAGAGTATTGCAAAGTTTCATAAAATAGAAATTGACATAGAGTCAGAGATTAATAGTGGCACGATTATTACGTTAATTTTCCCAAAATAAGTTTTAATAACTAATTTAGTTCAAATAAAATCCCTTAAGCAAAAACCAATGAAGAGAATATTCATACTTACCGCAGCAATTTCTGTTCTTTTATTTTCTTGTCAAAGTGATAGTAAAAAATATACTACTGTTGATTCGAGCATTATGAGCGATGAAGTGGTTAAGTATAATAGTCCGGATGAATGTTTTACATACAGTAAGAATAATGATAATGTTTCACTTTTGATTTATGGCACCGGAGATAACAAGGTGCTAGGAAAACTAAATTACAACCTTGATGGTAAAGATAAAAACGAAGGAAGTTTTTACGGTTATACCGTTGGTGATACAATCATTGTAGATTATAAATTTCAATCAGAAGGTGTATGGTCTAAAAGGCAAGTTGCCTGGATTAGACAAGGGGACAAATTTTTAGAAGGTTATGGTGAAACCTATCAAGATAAAGATATTGTTAAATTTAAAAACTACCGCAAGCTTACCTATGGTAATTCGATAGTATTAGAAAAAACTGATTGTAAATAGAATTACATATTTTCAAATCTTTCCCAAAATCCATCAACAGGTAATTTGGCAAAAATATTAACAGGTTCCTTTTTAACAGGATGCAGAAATTGAAGTCTTCTGGCGTGTAAACAAATGCTTCCTTTTCTGCTACCTCTTGGGTAACCATATTTATTATCGCCCACAATTGGGCAACCCATTGATGATAGTTGAACCCGAATTTGATGCGACCGACCAGTTAATGGATCAACTTCGATTAAAAAATAATCCCCAACCTGCCCAATTAATCGGTAAGAGAGTTCAGCTCTTTGACTTCCGGTTACCTCGGTCTTATAATATGTAACCACATTTTTCTGCGGATTTTTAACCAACCAATGAATTAAAGTACCTGATGGATTTTCAGGTTTATTTTTAACAACTGCCCAATACGTTTTTTTAACCTCACGATTTTTGAAAACAGCATTCATACGCTCCAAAGCCTTACTCGTTTTTGCAAAAAGAATTACACCACTAACTGGCCTATCCAAACGGTGCACAACACCTAAAAAAGCACCATTCGGTTTATTATATTTTTGAGCGATGTATTTTTTCACCTGTTCATCAAGCGGTTCATCGCCAGTTTCATCAACCTGTACAATATCTCCGGCCCGTTTGCTTATTGCAATTAGGTGGTTATCTTCAAAAAGTATGTCTTTATCAGTAATCGGCAAAGCGTGTTTAACTGTTTAAATGATTAATTATTTAATTGTTCATTAAGTCCGGGACTAATATTGTTCCTTTTCGTTTGGAAAGTCGTTCGCTTTAACATCCCGGATGTAAGACTGCGCTGCACCTAAAATATCATCGTATAAATTAATGTACTGGCGCAAGAAACGCGGTTTAAATCCTTTTGTTAACCCAATCATATCATTAACTACTAAAACTTGCCCGTCGCAACCATTTCCTGCACCAATGCCTATTGTTGGAATATGTAAACTCTCAGAAACTTCTTTACCTAATGAGGCTGGAATTTTTTCAAGCACAATGGCGAAACAACCCGCAGCCTGCAAGGCGAGAACATCAGTTTTAAGTTTATTCGCTTCTTCTTCTTCTTTTGCACGTACGGTATAAGTTCCAAATTTATATATCGATTGTGGTGTTAAACCCAAATGCCCCATTACCGGAATACCGGCTGTTATTATACGTTGAACAGATTCGATAATTTCTTCACCACCTTCTAGCTTTACCCCATGCGCACCAGATTCCTTCATAATTCTAATAGCAGAATTTAAGGCTTCTTTAGAATTTCCTTGATAAGAACCAAAAGGTAAATCAACCACAACAAAAGCACGTTTAACCGCTCTAATTACTGATGCAGCATGATAAATCATCTGATCGAGGGTAATAGGTAATGTTGTTTCATGACCAGCCATAACATTCGATGCAGAATCACCAACAAGCAGAACATCCAATCCGGCATCATCAAGAATGGTTGCCATAGAATAATCATAAGCAGTTAGCATTGATATTTTTTCGCCACGCTGTTTCATTTCTTGTAAAATGTGCGTAGTTATGCGTTTAATTTCTTTATGTACCGACATTGGTTCCTTTTTGTTATGCCAAAAATATAAAGTTATATTCTAAAACGAGTAGTTTAATTGGTCATAATATTGAATTATTAGTGATGTAACAAAAAACTGAATAAAAATTTAAACTTTTACGCCATAAAATCCTATCTTTGTACCCCGAAATGGAAAGGATTTATTCATCTTTTTTTGCCTTATGCAAATACGGTTTAAATGCCGAAAGCCATCCTTTTTTCTACTCTTTTTTAAATCAAAATTCTTATTGTATTAACCATGACTAACTACACCAAGTTACCTGCAATTTTATTACTAGCCGATGGAACGGTTTTTTACGGCAAAGCGGCCGGAAAAATTGGTACTACAACCGGTGAGATTTGTTTTAATACAGGTATGACAGGTTACCAGGAAATTTTTACTGACCCAAGTTACTTCGGACAGATAATGGTTACCACAAACTCCCACATTGGAAATTATGGTATCCAAAAAGAAGAAATTGAATCTGATTCGATTAAAATTGCTGGTTTAGTTTGTAAAAATTACAACATTGTTTACAGTCGCAAGCAAGCAACAGAATCTATTCAGGATTATTTTCAAAATGATAATTTAGTTGCCATTTCGGATATCGATACCCGTGCATTGGTGCGTCATATTAGAGATAAAGGTGCAATGAATGCAATCATTTCATCCGAAATCACTGATTTAGAAGAATTGAAACAAAAGTTAGCTGAAGTTCCATCAATGGAGGGCTTAGAGCTTTCATCAAAAGTAAGTACAAAAGAGCCTTATTTTCATGGTAATCCAGATGCAAGTTTAAAAGTTGCAGCTTTGGATTTAGGTATCAAGAAAAACATACTTCGCAGTTTCGAAAACAGAGATATTTATGTTCAGGTTTTCCCTGCAAAAACAACTTTTGCTGAAATGGAAAAATTTAATCCTGATGGTTATTTTATCTCTAACGGTCCTGGCGATCCATCGGTAATGCCTTACGCAGTAGAAACCATTAAAGAAATTTTAGCTGTTGATAAACCAATGTTCGGCATATGTTTAGGCCACCAGTTATTGGCAGAAGCAAACGGAATCGGAACAATGAAAATGTTTAACGGTCACCGCGGTTTAAATCACCCTGTTAAAAATATTATTAAAAACCATTGCGAAGTAACTTCTCAAAATCATGGTTTTGGTGTTGTACCTGATGAGGTTAGAAATTCGGATAAAGTTGAAATTACTCACGTAAACCTAAACGATAAATCTATCGAAGGCATACGTGTTAAAGGTAAAAAAGCATTTTCTGTACAATATCACCCAGAATCATCACCTGGCCCGCATGATTCTCGTTACCTTTTCGATGATTTTGTTGAGGTAATGAAAGGCGAACTAGTTTGGTAAAAAGAGCAAAAAGATAAAAGCTTAAAGACTAAAGCAAAATATTTTTTAAATCTGCGAATCTGTGGCTATTTTAGGGCTAAAGATTCGCAGATTTTGTTTAAACCCTTTTTCACCTATCAGAAAACATCATTTCACCGACATTTTCGCTTATTGTTACCAAATTCATTTTCTATTCATTTAAAGCTTCTTACATTCGCATATGCAAACAAAAAAAGCCATCATCAGCGTAAAAAATCTGGTAAAAAAGTACGATGATTTTGCAGCCGTACAAGACTTAAGTTTTGAAGTTTATGAAAACGAAATCTTTGGCCTTTTAGGTCCGAACGGAGCCGGAAAAACAACCACATTAGAAATTATCGAAACTCTTAGAGATAAAACATCAGGAGAAATAATTGTTGATGGTTTTTCAGTTGACAAGCAAGCCCACGAAATTAAACAGATTATCGGTGTGCAGCTACAGGCGGCGGGTTATTACCCAAACTTAAATTTGGTAGAACTGATAGAACTTTTTGCAGGTTTATATGGAGCAAACATTAAACCGATGGAAATGCTCGAAAAAGTAAATCTACAAGATAAGGCAAAAGCAAAATATAAAGCGCTTTCCGGCGGACAAAAACAGCGTTTTTCTATCGCAACAACGTTGATAAATCAACCTAAAATTATCTTTTTAGATGAACCGACAACTGGTTTAGACCCACAAGCCAGGCGAAACCTTTGGGATTTGATAACCGAGATAAGAGCTAATGGAACAACCGTTGTAATCACCACGCATTACATGGATGAAGCTGAGCAACTATGCGACCGAGTTGCTTTTGTAGAACGCGGGCAAATCATAGCTTTAGATACGCCCGATAACCTAATCGACAATTTGGTAAACAGTGGCTTCGAACGCAAAAAAGAAGTTAAGAAAGCAAATCTTGAAGATGTCTTTATCAATCTTACAGGTAAAGAGTGGAGAGAATAGTTTTTTTTGAAAAGCACTTACAATACAAAAATTAATGTCGCTCCCGCTTTCCGCTATAGTCCCGATGAAAAATCGGGAGCTGCCGCTTCAATCGGGTTTAAAATTTAGAATACTACAACTATTAAAAAATAGTCAATGAAAAAATACAGCAATACAACTGCTACCTTAGCTTTAGCGAAAGCCAGTTTCCGCTCTATAATGAGAAGTCCTTCGGCAGTGGTTTTTACACTAGCATTTCCTTTAATCTTTATTTTAGTATTTGGATTTTTGGGTGGTGGTGGCACTAAAATAGATGTTGGTATAAGCCCTGGTTCTGATATCCAAAATCCGGTAATCGCAACTATGGAAAATACTGGAATGATTCGATTAGTAAGAGATAAATCAAAAGCAGAATTTGATAAATTACTGGAAAAAGGTAATGTAGATGCAATGGTAGATGTGCATAAAAAAGTTAATTCTGCCGCATACTCCGTTAATGTTGTCTACACTTCTGCATCTATGGATAAGGGAAATATTTTAAAATCAGTATTAAACAACCTTTTTTACGATCAAAAACTAAAGCCATCAGTAGCAGAGATTAAAGAAAGTACAGTTCATGGCAGAGAATACAAAACAATAGATTTTATTTTACCAGGCCAACTTGGCTTTTCATTACTAAGTACAGGTGTATTCGGCACCGCATTTGTGTTTTTAAGTTTGCGCCAAACATTGGTTATCAAACGTTTTTTTGCCACTCCCGTAAAACGCTCGAGCATAGTAATTGGTGAAGGAATTGCAAGAATTGGATTTGCATTAATTGGAGCATTGTTCATTATCTTATTAGGCCACTTCTTTTTCGGCTTTACCCTTGTTCATGGCGCACTCACAGTTCTTAATATGATTCTACTTGCAACGCTCGGGGTAATTGTTTTTATGGGCTTTGGGTTCATCATTTCAGGCATTGCCAAAAACGAAAGTATGGTTCCGCCAATTTCAAATATTGTAACATTACCACAATTTTTGCTATCAGGAACATTTTTTTCAATTGAGGCTTTTCCAAGTTGGCTACAACCAATTAGCAGAGCCTTACCTCTTACTTACTTAAACGATGCAATGCGAAAAGTTGCTTTTGAAGGTCTGGGTTTGTGGGATGTGAAATTCCAGATTATGATATTGGTTATTTGGGGAATAGGAATTTATGCAGTAGCTGTAAAGGTTTTTAAGTGGGAATAAATTTTTAAAAGTCAATAAATAAAAAAACGGGATGTAGCTTTTGGCAACATCCCGTTTTTTTATGAGCATAAAGTATTATAAAGCCGCTTTAACCAAAAACGGCAAAATCTCTTTCTGAAAACTAACAAAATTCTTACGAACATCAGAATCGCTTACCGAAGTAAAAGCGAAAGAAAATACGATGCTTTTACTTGCCTTAAGTAAGAAAGCTAAACCTTCTCTCCTGGCGGGATTATTTTTAAAATTATCCAATTGAAGATAAGCGGCAAGTAACAAAGCTTCAAGTTGATCAGAAAGGTGTTTTAAAAACTCTTGAGAATTAGCGTTTTCACGAACGAAATCCCAGCCAATAAATTCGTTACAGGCTGTAAAAGAAAGTCGGCTGGTTTTCATTACTAAAGCCTTTAAATGTTCTTCTTCTGACGCATAGCTCACCTTATTTTGTAAAATTTCATGTAAGTTTTGGTCAAGATAATCCATTAAAATACTATCCAATACCTGTTCTTTACTTTCGAAGTATTTATAAATGGTTGCCTTTGCTATCCTTGCTTTTTTGGCAATTTCATTTACACTGGTTTTATGATACCCGTACTTTCTAAACAGTTCTTTGGCTGCTTTTTTTACGGTTTCTTTAATTTTTTCGGCTTCCATTCTAATTGGTTACATGTAAATTGGCGCCAGAGATGGCTACTGTATATTGTTTTAAAGCCCTTACAGCAGGAGCTTTTACCGGACTGCCATCTTCAAGAAGAAATTTAGCTCCGGAGCATGGATCAGTAACCGTTAATGATGGATCATCAATATTAACGGCACATTTCTGTTCAGGGTTTACCGTGCTGCAACGATCAAAGGCTACGTATCCATTATCTGTGCGGCGATATAAAACCAAACCAGCAATACCATATCCATTTATAAGAACCGCACCACCAGGGCTACTCAATCTGCTTAATCGTGGGTCGGCTAATGGCAAGTTAAAATTTACCGCAACTTCGGGTATATAACTTGCATCTTTGCCGCAACCTGTAAATAATACAAGTACAAATAACAAGCTAAATAAGTATTTTCCCATTAAATTAAGGCTGATTTATATTGCTTTAAGAAACGAGCGTCATTTTCTGAAAATAACCTTAAATCTTTGATTACATATTTAAGGTTAGCGATACGCTCTATACCCATACCAAAAGCAAAACCACTATATTTTTTAGAATCGATGCCACAGTTTTCCAAAACATTTGGATCAACCATACCACAACCTAGAATTTCTACCCAGCCACTGTATTTACATAACTGGCATCCATCTCCTTTACAAATGGTACAAGAAATATCCATTTCGGCAGATGGCTCTGTAAAAGGGAAATATGATGGGCGGAAACGAACTTTTGTTCCTTCTCCGTAAAGTTCTTGAACGAAATAAAATAAGGTTTGCTTTAAATCTGCAAACGATACATTTTCATCAACATATAAACCTTCAACTTGATGGAAAAAGCAATGTGCACGAGCCGAAATAGCCTCATTACGGTAAACGCGACCAGGCATAATTGCTCTGAAAGGCGGCTGACCTTGCTCCATCATACGCACCTGTACGGAAGATGTATGTGTACGTAAAGCAATATCGCCCTTTTCTCCACCTTTTTTAATGAAAAAAGTATCTTGCATATCTCTTGCAGGATGTTCCTCAGGAAAATTTAAGGCCGAGAAATTATGCCAGTCATCTTCAATCTCCGGCCCTTCGGCAACGGTAAAACCAAGCTTAGCAAAGATTTCAACAATTTCTCGTCTAACCAAAGCTAAAGGATGACGCGAACCGATTTCAAAACCTTCACCAGGTAGAGTTAAGTCTTGTTCATTAACCGCAGCATGAGATTGTGATGCTTCAGTTGATTCTTTTAAACTTTGATATTTTGATTCTGCAAGTTGCTTAAATTCATTTAAAACCTTTCCTAAAGATCTTTTCTCTTCAGTTGAAACGGTTTTAAATTCTTCAAAAATTTCTTTAATAATACCTTTGCTACCCAAATATTTAATCCGGAATTGCTCTAATTCATCTGCTTTTTCGGTAACGAAAGCATTAATTTTTTCTGAGTATTGTGTTATTTTATCCTGTAACATGGCTTCAAATATAAAGTAATTTGTCTAAAATTTTAGTATCGGGCAGTTCAAAATATGAGTTTGTTATATCATAGCTAAAGAAAATGAACTCAAAACGACAAAAGCCACTTGAAGTGGCTTTTGATTTTATTTTTCAGCGTTTATAGGAGTTAAATTACACCCAACTCTTTACCAACTTTTGTAAAAGCAGCAATTGCCTTATCTAAATGATGTTGCTCATGACCGGCAGAAAGCTGAACACGAATACGTGCTTTTCCTTGTGGTACAACCGGATAAAAGAATCCGATTACATAAATGCCTTCTTCTAACATTTTTGCAGCAAAATTTTGAGCGACTTTAGCATCGTAAAGCATTACAGGCACTATTGGATGAAAACCTGGCTTAATATCGAAGCCAGCTTCCGTCATTTTTTCGCGGAAATATTTGGTATTGCTTTCTAATTTATCTCTTAAAGATGTGGTTTCGCTTAACATATCTAAAACAGCAATAGAAGCGCCAGCAATTGCTGGTGCTAAAGTGTTCGAGAAAAGATAAGGGCGAGAACGCTGACGAAGCATTTCGATAATTTCCTTTTTACCAGAAGTAAAACCGCCAGATGCGCCACCTAATGCTTTACCTAACGTTCCAGTTATGATATCGATTCTATCAATTACATTAAAATGTTCGTGAGTACCTCTCCCGTTCTTACCAATAAAACCAGTGCAATGTGATTCATCAATCATAATTAATGCCTCATATTTATCCGCCAAATCAGCAATTTTATCAAGCGGTGCTACAGAACCATCCATAGAAAATGCGCCATCCGTTACTATAATTCTATGTCGGCAATCTTTAGCTGCAATTAATTGTTTTTCTAAATCCTCCATATCTGCATTTTTATAACGGAAACGCTGTGCTTTACACAAACGCACACCATCAATAATAGAAGCGTGGTTTAATTCATCAGAAATAATAGCATCTTCGGCATTAAACAAGGGCTCAAAAACACCACCATTTGCATCAAAAGCTGCAGCATATAAAATCGTATCTTCAGTGCCTAAAAATTTAGAAATTTTAGCTTCAAGTTCTTTATGTACATCTTGTGTGCCGCAAATAAATCGCACTGAAGACATTCCATAACCGTGATTATCTATTGCATTTTTAGCCGCTTCAATTACTTTTGGGTGAGATGACAGGCCCAAATAATTGTTCGCACAAAAGTTAATCACTTCTGCCCCACCGCTAACTTTAATGTCGGCACCTTGCGGTGTAACGATAATGCGTTCGCGTTTATATAAGCCAGCGTTTTCTATCTCTTCTAGTTCTTTCTGAAGAACTGGTTGTAATGTTTTATACATGGTTTTACCGGTTGATTTTGCCCTCAAAGTTATAAAAAAAACAGCTCTAACAGATAAAATACACTACATAATACTAATATTTCAAAAACAAACGTTTGTTATTTCTGTTAAAAGACATCGCCTTTAAATCAATTAAAAAAAGGCCGATAAATTATTTTTTAGTCAACTTAACAAACTTTAACACATCACTATGTGTATAGTGTTAAAACTTATTCGATATTTATAGCTTAACTAGCCTTCGTTTTATTTATGTTCAAACTGTGCGCACTCGCTTCCCTTTTATTTTTCACTCAATCAGTAATTGCACAACAATTTGTAATTTCGGGTACAATAAAAGATATTGAGGGCCAACCAATACCTTTTGCTTCAGTTTACATAAAAAACACAACAAAAGGCACATCGGCTAATGTTGATGGTTTATATGAGTTAAGATTACCAAAGGGACAAAACACCTTAACATTTAGGGCAGTAGGCTACAAACAGCAAGAACAAATCGTAAACGTTAATGGCTCATCTTCTGTAAACATAACACTAAGTTCAGAAAGCTTTACACTAAACAATGTTACGATTAGAGCAAATGCAGAAGACCCAGCCTACGCTATTATGCGAAAGGCAATTGCATCAAGAAAGCAACATTTAAGTGAGGTTAATTCCTTTACTTGCGATGTTTACATTAAAGGTGTGCAACGTTTAAATGGTGCACCTAAAAAGTTCTTCGGTCAGGATATTAGGAAAGTAATGGAGCTTGACACTAACCGAAAAGGTATTATTTATTTATCAGAATCGCAAAGTAAATTTAGTTTCCGCAGACCGAATGATGTTCATGAAGAGATGATTTCTTCAAAAGTTGCAGGAAGAAATAATGCCTTTAGTTTTAACAAGGCATCAGATTTAGTTATTAATTTTTATGATAATTATTTGCTCGAAAACAAACTAAGTTCTAGAGGATTTATATCGCCTATTGCAGAAAACGCAATGTTTTACTACAAATACAAATATCTTGGTGAAACAAAAGAAAACGGAGAAACTATAAATAAAATTGAAGTAATTCCGCGTAGAGCTAACGACCCTGTTTTTAGAGGGATTATATATATCATTGATGAAAGCTGGCGCATATATAATACTGATTTATACCTAACCAAAAGCGCTGGAATTAATTTTATCGATACGCTAAACATCAACCAGCAATTTACTAAAGTTAAAGATGTTTACATGCCAACAAGCATTAACTTTCAGTTTAATGGTAATGTTTTAGGATTCAAATTTGCGGGTTATTATGTCGGAATTTACAGTAACTACGAAGTCTCTCCAATTTTTCCGAAGAACTTCTTTAGTGGCGAAATTTTGAAGGTTACAGAAATGGTTAATAAAAAGGATTCGCTTTATTGGAGTAATAACCGCCCCATTCCTTTAACACCAGATGAAAAAATAAATTACATCGTAAAAGATAGTATCGCAAAGCGAAAAGAATCCAAAGTTTATCTTGATTCGTTAGAAAAAGATAATAACAAATTTGGCTTAGGAAAGCTACTTTTGAATGGTTACAGTATTAACGATCGTTACCACAAAGAGTATTACACATTCGATCCAATTCTTAGATCTATATTTTATAATACGGTAGAAGGTTTTGCAATTAAATATGGTGTTACCTTCAGAAAAGTTTTTGAAAACCGAAGAACTTATAGCATTCGTCCGGAATTGAGGTATGGCTTTGCCAACAAAAAACTAACGGGCAGTTTAACGGGTAGTTATTTCTACGACCCACTTAAGAGAGCAAGTGTTGGCGTATCGTTTGGAAATGGTATTTTCGATTTAAACAATTTTGGTTCGATGTCTTTACTTGGCAATACCATTAACTCGCTTCTTTATGAGAAGAATTTCCCTAAATTCTACGAAAAAAGTTTCTTTAATATAAATTCGACCAGAGAATTAGCAAGTGGTTTACAAGGTTCATTAAGTTTTGATTATGCTAGAAACCATACACTAACCAATAGTTCAAATTTCAAATTTTTCGATAATAAGGAGTTAGAATTTACATCTAATAATCCTTTTACGCCTGCAACAGAAACGCCATTGTTTCCAACTTATACTTCCGTTAGCGCAACTGGAAGCTTAACTTATACATTCGGACAACAGTATATAACCAGGCCAGATGGGAAATTTTATACTGAATCTAAATTCCCGAGAATAACTTTCCTTTACAAAAAAGGATTTAAAGACTTATTAAATAGTGATGTTGATTACGACTTTATAAAAGCAGAAGTTTATCAGGATAGAATTAGTTTAGGCTTATGGGGCTACACTTCATTTTTGGTTGGCGCAGGTAAATTTGTAAACAACAAACAAATGTACTACCCCGATTATAAGCATTTCTCTGGTAACATTTCAACATTTTTTCCGCCAAATTTGAGAAAATTCCAATATCTTGATTTTTATCAATTCAGCACAAACAAACAATATTTCGAAGCGCATTTAGAGCATAATTTTGCTGGTTTCTTCATAAACAAAGTGCCTTTGTTACGCAAGGCGAAACTTGAAGAATTTATTGGTGGAGGTTATCTTTCATCGCCAGAAAAAAGGAATTACAAAGAGTTTTATTTTGGCTTACAACGCCTGGTTTTAAGAGCAAGTTATGGCTTTGCTTATGATGGTGGCCGAAAATTAACGCAAGGTTTTAGAATTGCGTATGGGTTTTAAAGGTTTTAGGTCATAAGTTTTACGTATTAAGTGCTAAGCTTTTTAAAACTTATAACCTAAAACATAAAACTTACAACTCAATTTCTTATCTTTGCCACGCTTTAAACGCCGTTTGCAACGGTATCAACAGCGTTATGAAAAAATATCAAACACTACTTTACTATTGCTATAGTTACATAGCAGATGCAGAACAATTTGCTGCAGAACACCTTAAATTTTGCAAATCTTTAGATTTAGTTGGCCGAATTATCGTTGCTGATGAAGGTTTGAATGGAACAGTTTCCGGAACTCCAGAAGCTTGTGAAACTTACATGAAGGCCATTCATGCTGATGACCGTTTCGCAAAAACTGAGTTTAAGATTGATGATGTTGAAGAACTCTCTTTCTTGAAAATGCATTGCCGCTATAAATCTGAAATTGTTCACTCTGGCTTACGCGATACATCCATCATAAATCCGAATGAAAAAACAGGTAAACATTTAGAACCTGTAGATTTTATGAAAATGAAGGATGATGAAGATGTTGTAATTTTAGATGTGCGTTCCAATTACGAGCATAACCTTGGCAAGTTTAAAAATGCTATAACGCTTGATATTGAAAATTTTCGCGATTTTCCAGAGCAAATAAACCAACTGGCGCAGTATAAGGATAAAAAGATTTTAACTTATTGCACTGGAGGAATCAAATGCGAAAAAGCCTCAGCACTACTTTTACATCATGGTTTTGAAGATGTTTACCAATTACACGGTGGAATTATTAAATATGGTAAAGAAGCAGGTGGCAAAGATTTTGAAGGCAAATGCTACGTTTTCGATAATCGAATAGCTGTCGATGTTAATGATGTTAATCCAACTGTAGTTTCGGTTTGTTACAATTGTGGCAAAACAACGCCAAAAATGATTAACTGTGCAAATCCGGAATGCAACGAGCACATTACGCAATGCGATGATTGCGGCAACGAATTACAAGGGTGCTGCTCTACTGCTTGCACAACAAATCCACGTAAGCGCCCTTATGATGGTACCGGATACTACGTAAAAGTTCCTCAACCTGTTCATAAAAACATGTCAGTTTAAAATTTATATAATTTACTAAGTAAACATAAGATATTTGTATAGATAAATGAATCTGATGCACTAATCATTCAGTTTCGATATATATTCTCTTTATTTTGTTACTTTGTGCATCAATGCTTTACTGTTTTTAAATGCAAAAATTCTTCCGTTGTTTATTATTTGCTCTATTATCTGCCTATACGTTAAATGCAGCTGATATTAAAAGTATTGGCGTACCCTACATTCAAAATTTTTCAAAAACCACTTACGCCTCAGGCAACCAGAATTGGAGCATATCAAAAGATAAAAATGGTGTAATGTATTTTGGCAACACCGAAGGTTTGCTTACATACGACGGGAAATATTGGGAGCAGTACAAAATGCCCAATGGTCAGATTGTTAGATCTGTTGCAGCCGATAGCAATGGCAAGATATATACAGGGTGTTTCGGAGATTTTGGATTTTGGTCTTACAAAAAGAACAAGTTAAATTATACTTCATTAACGCATTTAATACCAAAATCAGAAAAATTAAACGACGAAATCTGGAAAATTCACATTTTTGGCAAAAAAGTAGTTTTTCAATCCTTTAAAGCAATTTATTTATTAGAAAATGGCAAAATAGGTGTATTAAAAAACACGGGTAATTTTCTATTCTCTTATAGAATTGGCAACCGTTTTTTTGTTGAGGATAAAGGTTTATATGAACTCAAAGGTGGCAAATTAGAGTTTATCCCTGGTAGTGATTTAATTTGTAAAACAGGTGTACTTTCTATCCTACCATTTAAAGGCAATTCACTTTTAATTGGTACTGGTAAAAATGGTTTATTTATTTACGATGGCAAATCATTCTCAACATTTAACACACCTGCAAATTCGTTTTTATCTACATTTCAACTAAATAATGGCGTTAAAATTTTAGGTAAGTATTATGCATATGGCACTATTTTAAATGGAATTATTATTATCGACGAAGATGGAAACATCATTCAGAGAATAAATAAATCAAGCGGCTTACAAAACAATACTGTTCTCAGCTTATATATTGATAATGAGCAAAATCTTTGGGCCGGACTTGACAATGGCATCGACCGAATAGAACTAAATTCTCCACTATATTTCTATTTAGATAAAACAGGCATCTTTGGAACAGTTTATTCAAGTGTAATTTTTAACAACAAAATTTATCTTGGCACAAATCAAGGCTTATTTTACAGCGATTGGCGTAATGGAGAACAGTTTTCAAATCTAAATTTTAAGCTCATCCCAAACTCTCAAGGCCAGGTTTGGGAATTAACCATTATTGATAATCAACTACTATGTGGACACAATAACGGAACATTTAACGTAGTTGGCGATAAAATTGAAACCATAACTAATTATAGTGGTGGCTGGACAATTAAAAAGCTTAATAGTAATCAAAATTTATTGATTCAGGGAACTTATACAGGTCTTCTTTTATTTAATAAGAATGCGGCAGGTAAGTGGCAGTTTTATAAAAAAATAGCAAATTTTAATATTCCCTCGAGATATGTAGAGCAAGATCACAAAGGCGAAATATGGGTGAGTCATGCTTACAAAGGCCTTTACAAATTGAAACTTAGCGCTGATTATAGTACTGTAATTTCTAATAAGTATTATGATGAGAAAAGCGGATTGCCCAGTAATTACAATTTAAACCTTTTCAATCTCGAGAATCAAATTGTTTTCGCAAGTGATGCAGGCTTTTTTACCTACGATAATATCAGCGATAAATTTTCTAAGTATAATGCATTAAATAAGGCCTTAGGTTCATTTGAATCATCCAATAAAATTATTAGTGCTGGTGCAAAAAAATACTGGTTTATAAATCATGGTAAAACTGCTTTGGCAAATTTTAGTGAAGCAGGCAAAATCTCAATCGACTCGAACCGATTTAGCGTTTTAGATGGTAGAATGGTTCAGTATTACGAGAACATTAGCAGAATTAGCGATTCTATTTACCTAATAAGTGTTGATGATGGCTTTGTATTTTATAATGCAAACCAGAAAATAGATGCTGCTTATAGTAAAATTCTTCACAAGGTTTTAATCAGAAAAATTGAAGATATTACCGATAAATATGCTGTTATTAGTGAAAATGGTAACGATGGAAATTCAATTGAAATTAAAAATAGCAGAAATAATGTCCGTATATCGTTCTCACTCCCATACTTTAGGCAATCAAAAATAAAATTTCAATACTACCTGGAAGGATATTCTAATGATTGGTCGGACTGGAGCACAGCAACGCAAAAAGATTTCACAAACTTAAGCAGTGGTACTTACATTTTTAAAGTCAGGGCTAAAATAGACGACTCTCTGGTTAGCGAAACCACCACTTTCGAATTTACTATTCTCCGACCATGGTATTTAAGCAACTTGGCGATTTTATTTTACCTTATAATTGTTGTTTCTGCATTAATAATGGGTAAAAAGATTTATGAGACTAAGCTTAAAAAGGATAGTCAAAAAATTAGTGACAAGTTACAAGCTGAGCAAGAGGAAATTTTAAAACTTGAAGCAGAAGCTAACGAAAAACAGATCCATAAGCTTCAAACAGAAAAACTCCAGGCCGAGCTTGCTTCCAAAAACCGTGAATTAGCAAATTCTGCGATGACACTTGTTTATAAGAATGAATTGCTTCAAAAACTGAGCGATGAACTAGTTAAACTTAAAGACGAAAACGGAAAGAAACTTGGCGAGGACCAGCTCCGCAAAATTCAAAAGGTTATAAATGACGGCATGACCGATGAGCGTGACTGGCATTTGTTCGAAAACAGTTTTAACGAAGCGCATGAAAGTTTCTTTAAAAAACTAAAAGCTCAACACCCTGATTTAGTACCAAATGATTTAAAACTATGTGCTTATTTAAGGATGAATATGAGCAGTAAAGAGATGTCGTCGTTATTAAATATTACCCTTAGAGGAATAGAAATTAGGAGGTACAGATTGCGTAAAAAACTAAATGTTCCACATGATAAAAACTTAACAGAGTTTTTAATGGAGTTGTAAAAATGGATATTCCTAGTATCTCTAAGCCTCTAAATGCTTCATAAAGAAGCGCATAAAGCACTAAAAAATTACTACATCATTACCTCTCATACATAATAAAATTACTCAACAAAAATCAAAGTGTATATTCTACACTAATACTCGGCAAATAATATCTTTAATAATAAAACATCGCTGTTTTACTCATCCAAACTAAGTTTTTTGATTAAAAGGTTCCGTAATCCAAAACTATTGATGTACTAATGTTGAGGTACTTATGTTTGTGCATATGGGAAAACTAAAGCACATTTGTCCAAATTTTTAACCAAATTATAAAGCATGAAAAGAATCTTTACAAAATTTTCTGTTCTGGCTCTATTTTTTTTACTTACAACTAATTTAGCATTTGCGCAAAACCTAACTATTAAAGGTAAGGTAACGGATGGTGGCGACAAAACCACAATTCCAAGTGTAAGCATATTAGTTAAGGGTACGCAAATAGCTACACAGACAGACGCATCAGGGGCATACACTATCAGTGCACCACCAAATTCAACGCTAATATTTACTTTTATAGGTTATGCTACGCAAGAAATAGCCGTTAATGGTCGTACAACTGTAAACGTTGAATTAGCTTCATCTAACCAAGAACTAGAACAAGTAGTAGTTGTAGGTTACGGTACGCAAAAAAGGAAAGATTTAACAGGCTCGATTTCGAGTGTAAATGGCGATGAACTTGCCAAAATGCCAGCTGTTAATCCCTTGGCATCTTTACAAGGTAAAGTTGCAGGTTTAACCGTTGTAAACTCAGGTGGTCCGGGTTCACAACCTGTTATTCGTATTAGAGGTATTAGCAGTACGAATAGTGCTACACCTTTATATGTTGTAGATGGATTATTGCAAGATAACATCGACTATTTAAATCCTGCAGATATTGAATCTATTGATTTATTAAGAGATGCATCTTCAGCAGCAATCTACGGACTAAGAGGTGCCAACGGTGTTATTGCTGTTACTACGAAAAAAGCAGCCCGTGGTCAAACTAGAGTTAATTTCAACTCAAACATTGGTATTCAAAAAGTTATCAATAAAATTGACGTTACAGACGCCGACGGCTTTAAGAAACTATATTCTACACAGCTTGCCAATATTGGAGCAGCGCCATTCGATTTTTCTAATTACACAGCCAATACAGATTGGCAAAGCGAAATTCTTCGCAACGCGATAATTAACACAAATAGTTTAAGCTTTAGCAATAGCGGAGAAAAATCCACAACGTTGGTAAATTTAAGCTATAATAACCAAGAAGGTGTTGTTAAATATAGCAGCTATGAAAAATACGTTTTACGCTTAAGCGAAGAAATTAAAGTAAGCAATAAGTTCAAAATTGGCGGAGATATTACAGGTTTCTTAGCAAAACCAAATGGAACTGGTGTAAGTTTAAACAATGCTGTTTGGGCTGCTCCAGTTGTTCCAATTCAGCTGAATGAAAATACTTATTATTCTATGCCATCGTTTCAAAGAGCACAGGTTGGAAACCCGATTTCTGCAATAATGCGTTCAGATAGAACATCTATTAACAAAGTGTTCCGTTTTAATGGTAGCATATTTGCAGAACTAACGTTTCTAAAAGATTTTAAAATTAAGTCTACCTTTTATGGTGATTTTGGATTTAATCATTCAAGAGGATATTCAAGACCTCCATTCTTTGTTGCAAATATTGGCGAGAATGGTGCTCAAACTACAATCGTTAGAGATGACCAATTTCGTTCAACAGTCAGCCAAAGCCAATCAGAAACACATAGATATCAACAGGATCATACTTTAACGTACGAAAAATCATTAGAAGGCGGCCACAGAATTACCGCTCTTGCGGGTTTCACATCATTGCGTTTTGCAGGTTCAAATGTGGGGGGTAGCAGAACTGATAGTACATTAGTTGTTCCTGGAGACCCTGATTTATGGTATTTAGGAATTGTAAATGCAAATAACATATTAGGAAACAGTGGTGGTGGTAGCGAAGAAACAAATGTTGGTGCCTTTGCAAGAGTAAGCTATAGTTTTAAAGATAAATATTTGTTTAACGGAACGATTAGAAGAGATGGTAGCTCGCGTTTTTCTCCTCAAAACAGATGGGGAACTTTTGGAAGTGTAGGTTTAGGCTGGGTAGCTAGTGAAGAAGCATTTTTCAAATCTTACATCAAAGGAATTGATTACTTAAAATTACGTGCTTCATGGGGTCGTCTTGGTAATTCTAATGGAGTTTCTCCAAATTTGTATCAACAAGGTTTATCTAATGGAGCAACAGCTGTTTTTGGAGAAAATGTTTACACCGCAATACAAAATGCCTATATTCCAGATCCAAACTTAAGATTTGAAATTGTACAGGGTTTAGACTTAGGACTTGATTTAAAAGCTCTCAATAATCGTTTTAACGCTGAAATTAATTTGTACAACAAAACAACTGATGGTATTTTAACTAGTTTTCCTTTACTTGCAGGTCAATTACCATACTTTACTAATTTAGGTAAGATAAATAATCGAGGTATTGAGGTAAGCTTAGGATGGGGAGATAAAATTGGAGATTTCACCTACAACCTTTCGGGAAATTTTAGTTATAATAAAAACAAAGTAGAATCATTAGGGAATACAACCGAATTTCAAATTACGGGAAACAGTGGTGTTAATTTAACAAACTCTGGCCAATCTATTGGCTATTTCTACGGATATAAGCAAATCGGAATTTACCAAACTGCCAGAGAAATGCTAAATCAGGCTCAATTTTCAAATTCACAGCTTGGAGATATTGCCTACCAGGATACGAATGGCGATGGTGTAATTACTGCTGCAGATAGAACTTATTTAGGAACTCCATTCCCTCCATATAGTTATGGAATGAGCTTATCGTTAGGTTATAAAGGTTTTGATGCGCTTATTGAAGGACAAGGTGTTGCAGGAAATAAAATCTATACCGAACGTCGTACTGCGAATTTTGCAACCTTGAATTATGAAAGCAACAGGTTAAATGCATGGACTGGTCCTGGAACTTCAAATGTTGAACCAATTTTAGACAATACCAGAGGTAATAACTTCCTATTCAGTTCATATTTCTTAGAGCCCGGAGATTATTTCAGACTTCGTACAGTACAAGTTGGTTATACATTCGCTCCTACTTTGTTAAACAAAATTGGCGCTCAAAAACTTAGAATTTACTTGAGTGGACAAAACATACAAACCTGGACTAAAGCAACAGGTTATACTCCTGAAGCTCAAATTGGAAGTATTTTAGGTGGCGGTGCAGATAATGGTGTATATCCGGTGCCGGCTATTTATTCTTTCGGATTGAATGTTACTTTCTAACCAAAATTAAAAGCTTAAATGATGAAAATATTCAATAGTTATAAAAGAAACATTGCACTTGGCTTGTTGGCTATCGTTGCAGTTTCGACAAATTCGGGTTGTCAAAAATTTTTAGATACCCAAAGGCAAGGTGAATATACTGCCGATGATTATCCATATCCTCAGGGAGGAACACCATACGACACATTTTTATTCTCTGCTTACAGTGCATTAAGAGCCTATAATTATGTGTCAGATGGTTTCATGGTTGCAACGAGTATAAGAAGTGATGATGCTGATAAAGGCAGTACACCAACTGATGGTGGAGCTGATGTAATCGCAATGGATAACTTTCCAGCTTTAACCAACGGAAGGGTAAACACATTATGGACAGAATATTACACAATGATTAACAGATGTAATACTATAATCGATCAGATTTACAACAGCAAAGACATCATTGCTAGTGAGCAACAAAAATTACAAGCAGAAGCAGAGGCTAGGTTTTTGCGTGGATATTCTTACTTTTTCTTAGTAAGAGCCTATGGTAGAGTGCCTAAAATTGATAAAGTTTTAGATGTAACTTCAAATATACCACAAAGCAGTCCTGAAGTAATTTATGCACTAGTAGAAGCTGATTTACAGTTTGCAGCAGCAAATCTACCATTAAGCTGGCCTACCAAATTTATTGGTCGTCCAACAAAAGGTTCTGCAAATGGAATGCTTGCCAAAGCTTATTTATATCAAAAGAAATGGGGAATGGCAATGTCTTTAGCTAGTCAGGTTATGAACTCAGGTCAATACGATTTAAGTGTTTCATACAATGATATTTTTAGCGAAAAAGGTGAAAACAGCAGAGAATCTGTATTCGAAATTCAAGCTACTGCTAGTGCAACTGTACAAACCGCAAATGGTGTTCAGTATGCAAGTATTCAAGGTACAAGAGGAAATACAACAGAATGGAACAGAGGTTGGGGATGGAATTCGCCGAGTGCTGTTTTAGAAGCAGCTTATGAGCCAAATGATCCTAGAAAAGCAAGAACAATCCTTTATAGTAGCATCGCCGGTAAAGATAATTTCACGATTTACAATCAGAAAGCTCCGTTATATCCCAGTGAAGTACCAAATCTAAAATATAACCATAAAGTTCTGGCAAACCCCACATACATTGCCGCATACAACAGCAGAAGTGGTTGGTGGATGAATGTTAGAATTTTGCGTTACGCGGATATTGTTTTAATGTTCGCAGAAGCTGCCAATGAAGTTGGTGGTGCAGCAAATACTACTTTAGCTTTAGAAGCTTTAAATAGTATCAGAGCAAGAGCAAGAAGCGGAGCACCTACGGGCACTCTTCCAAACATTACCACTACCGATCAAACTGCACTTAGAAACGCCATCAGACAAGAAAGAAGAATTGAGCTGGCTATGGAGCATGAACGCTTTTTTGATATTGTTCGTTGGGGAATTGATGCTGAGACCATGCAGGCTGCAGGTAAAACTGCTTACAATCCTAATAGAGATAGGTTATTACCAATCCCTCAACAACAAATTGATCTAAGTAAAGGTGTGCTCACTCAAAACAATGGTTATTAATAATTCATATAAAAATGAAAAGATCACAAATATATAAAATGAGATATCTACTGGCTTTAATACCAGCATTCTCATTGTTTTCTGCATGCGAGAAAGATCGGAATCCAAATAATTTGCCTGAATTAGATCCAAACGATTATGTTGGAACTATTGGTGGTTTCAAAACGTCAGATGAAATATTAAAAGATAATTTAGTTGCATATTTCAGTTTTGATGATACATACAATGAGAAACTAACCAACACGGCTCCTACCTCCAAAACAGGAGATTCATTTGTTGAGGGCTTTAAAGGCAAGGCTCTAAATTTAAATGCAGGTTATCTTTATTATGCTACACAATTTGCTGCGTTTAAGCAAGATGCTTTTAAAAGTTTTACAGTTAGCCAATGGATTCAAATATCAAACAATGGCTCAAAGAGAACAATGCTCACACAATTTGCCAGGCCAGGTATTTTTGATGGCAACTTAGACATCAGATTAAATACAAATAGTTTTCCGGCAACTAATAATGATGTTTTAAAAGTTGGCCCAAGATTTTCAACGGTTGGCGGAGGTTCTCAAGATAACCTTAACAATACAAAATCTCCTAAAATTGGACCAAGCAACTGGGTTCACTTAGTTTTAAGTTATAATGGTTTAACCGGTAGATTTAATGTGCTTACAAATGGTGAGAATATTGGAAGCTTTTCAGATAGAGGTGTTGGAAATAACCTTTTCAAATCAAATGAGCCAAATGAATTAATTTTTGGTGCTAATTATAATTTAATTCCTGGTAAAACTGTTAATACTAATACCGAATATGGTTTAATGACAGGTAAGATAGATGAAGTTAAAATCTATAATGCCTTTATGCCAGACGCAGTTGTTAAAGCAATGTATGATTTAACAATAGCTGGAAAATAATTATAATTTCAATTTATATAAAATGGAGTATTAAACAAATCAATACTCCATTTTTCATTTCCAACTCTTCCCCTACTCCAATAACTTTGAATATTAAAACATGTAATTTGTATGCAAACGCTTCGGGAACGTTTGAGTAAATAACATTTTCATTACATATTACACACAACACTACATCATTACCTCTCAAAACCAATTTTTAGCATCACAAAAATACTTCGTGTACTTTTTACACTTGTGTACCTCTGGTTTATGTATTATAAATTCAAAAACTGCGTTTTTGGCCTATTTCCCTATTTGGTATTTATTTTTGAGATAGTATTCTTTCTATGTTGATGTACTAATGTTGAGGTAAAATCACTTGCACAAGCAAAAAAACAACCTCACATTTATCTTAACAATTAAACTAAATTTTAATAAAGCATGAAAAGAATCTTTACAAGAATTTCTGTTCTGGCCGTATTTTGTTTACTCGCAATTAACGTAGCATTTGCGCAAAACATTACCGTAAAAGGTATAGTGAGAGATGGAGGCGATAAAACCACCATCCCTAGTGTAAGCGTATTGGTTAAGGGGACAACAATTGGTACACAAACAGATGCATCAGGAGCGTTTAGCATAAGCGCACCAGCAAACGCAACATTGGTATTCCAATATTTGGGTTACACTGCTCAAGAAGTAGCAGTTGGTAACCGCACATCATTGAATGTAGAATTACAATCATCATCACAACAATTAGAGCAGGTTGTGGTTGTTGGTTATGGTACGCAGAGAAAAGTAGATGTTACAGGTTCTGTAGCATCAGTTAAAGGAGAAGAAATTTCCAAGCAAGCATCAGTAAACCCAATTAGTGCTTTACAAGGTAAAGTTGCAGGTGTTTCGATTACAAACAATGGCGCACCAGGTTCATCTCCTCAGATTACAATCCGTGGTACTGGAACTATTTATGGTAACACTGGGGTTTTGTATGTTGTTGATGGAGTTTGGTACGATGAAATCAGCTTCTTAAACCCTGCAGATATTGAAAACTTAAGCATTTTGAAAGATGCGTCTTCTCAATCAATTTACGGTATTCGTGCTGCTAATGGTGTTGTTTTGGTCACAACTAAGCGAGGTAAAACTGGAGAGCCCACCATCAACTATAATGGTTCTATTGGCTTTAAAGCGGTTACAAATCAAGTTGAAATGGCTAATGCGACAGAATATGCAACCATTATCAACGAATTGTCTGCATCTAATGGAGCTAATCCGCTATTCTCTAATCCGTCATCATTTGGCACAGGTACTAACTGGTATAACCAAGGATTTAGAAATGCATTACAAACCAATCATCAGATATCTGTAAATGGCGGAACTGAAAAAACAACCTATAACTTCTCTTTAGGTTACACCAATGAGGATGGTATTGTTAAAACTCAGAACTATAAACGTTATACAGCAAAATTATCAAACGATTTTCAGGTTTTAAAACCATTAAAAGTTGGTTATACGGTTTCAGGTACATCAATAAATTCGAATGATATTGATGGTGGCATTTTCCGCCAGTTATATGCTGCTGGGCCGGTAGTTCCTGTATACTATGCTGACGGTAGCTATGGTGATGCTAACGATTTTAGTTTAGGTGGTGGTAATAACTTTAACCCACAGGTTACCCTAGATTATTTTAATCAACAATCTAAAAACTACCGTATTAATGGTAATGTTTACGCAGAATTAACCTTTGCAAAAAACTTTACTTTTAGAACTAGTGCTGGTGGAGATTTCGGGCAAAATGAAGTTAGAGGCTATACACCTCTTTATGCGGCTACTCAAGGCCAGAGAACAACGCAGAGTAGTTTAAGAATTAACAGGAATGAAACCAGAAATTGGATTTTAGAGAATACATTAACTTATAAAAATACCTTTGGCGACCATAGCATTACAGCTTTAGTAGGTACAACTGCTCAAAGAAGAAAAACTTATTTTGTAAATGCAACAGCATTTGATGTTCCAAACACAAGTGATGGCGATTTATACCTTTCTTTAGGTACTGCAGCAACACGCACTGTTGTTGATGGTGGTAGTTTATCAACTTCGGCATCTTATTTTGGGCGTGTAAATTACTCGTTCAAAGATAAATATCTATTAAACGCAACTCTTCGTGGTGATGCAGCTTCACAATTTTATGGTGGTGGCGAACTTTGGGGTTACTTTCCTGCAATTGGTGCAGGTTGGGTAGTTAGCAGCGAAGACTTTATGAAAGACCAAAAAGTGGTAAACTACTTAAAACTAAAAGGTTCTTGGGGTAAAGTAGGTAATGCAGGTGTTCCAATTAACCCAACTACCTTAACTGTAGCGCAAGGCGGTAACTTAGTTGCCTTTTTTAATGGTGTTGGCTACACGGGTGCAAATGTTAACTCATTGGTTCCTTCATTTTTAAACTGGGAGCGTACAACAGGTACCGATATCGGTATCGAGGCTAGATTTTTAGATAATCATTTAACTATCGAAACTGGTGTTTACAATAAGAAAACTGAACAAGCAATTTTCGAAATTCCTATATTAACTTCTATTGGAACAGCTTCAGGTACTTTAATTGGTAATCAGGCCGATTTTCAAAATCGTGGTTTCGAGTTCTTAGCTACCTATTCAAATCAATCAAAAGGTGGTTTAAGTTATTCAGTTAGTGGAAATATTGGCATCAATAATAACAAAGTATTATCCGTTGTAACTGGCCTAAACCCAATTTATGCAGGTGGCGCCGGTATTGCAAATGGTGCTTTAGCAACCCGTACTGTTCAAGGTGGTGCAATTGGTCAGTTTTTCGGTTATGATGTAGCTGGAATATTCCAAACGGCTGCAGAGGTGACTGGTTCTGCACAGCCAAATGCTAAACCTGGAGACTTTAAATATGTTGATCAAAATGGTGATGGTGTTATTGATGGAAGAGATCGCATTGTTTTAGGTAATCCAAATCCAAAATTCAGTTATGGTATAAATTCATCTTTCAATTATAAAAACTTTGATTTTTCATTTGATATTCAAGGTGTAGCTGGTGTTGATGTTTATAATGCAAACGTAGCTTACCGTTTTGGTAACGAAAACTATAGTAAAGATTTCTATGATAATAGATGGCGTGGTGCTGGTACATCAAATACATATCCGTCAGCTAACGTTGGCTCTACTGCAAATGCAGCTCCAAACTCTTTCTTCGTAGAAGATGGTTCTTATATCCGTTTAAGAAATATTCAATTAGGATATGCTTTACCTTCATCATTAATGAGCAAGTGGAAAATGCAAAAAGTTAGAGTTTTTGTTGATGCGCAAAATGCGGTGAATTTATTTGGTTACAAAGGTTTCACTCCTGAAATTGGTGGCACACCTACTAATGCGGGTATAGATGCCAGCGTTTATCCACTATCGGCTACTTATAGATTAGGTCTTCAAGTTACTTTCTAATAAATAAAGCAATGAAATTAAATTATAAAAATAATCAAATACAAAAGATTGGACTTATTGCTTTATGCGCTGGTCTTTTTGTATTACCTGCATGTAAAAAAAGCTTTTTAGATGTAGATCCTCAAGCACAACAGCCAGCTGTAACCTTTTGGAAATCACAAGATGATGCAACTAAAGCAGTAAACTCTATTTACGCAAACTTAAGAAGTTGGGAAAACACAGCTTTTCCAGCACTTGCAGTTGAAAGTATTGCTGGTGATGACGCTGAAAAAGGTAGTTCGGCAAATGATGCAAGTTATCTAAATAGCTTCGATCAATTTACTGTTACCTCAACAGAAGGACAGCTTCAAGGTTTTTGGACCGGACAATATCAAAACATTAACCTTTGTAACCAGGTTTTAGATAACATTCCGGCAATTAGCATGGATGCATCTTTAAAATCACGCTACTTGGCTGAAGCAAAATTTGTTCGTGCTTATTCTTATTTTAGACTAGTACGTGCTTTTGGTGATGTACCTTTGCGTTTAACGGTTCCAAAAGATGCATCAGAATTTAATATCCCAAGAACGCCAAAAGCACAGGTTTGGGCGGCTATTGAGAAAGATTTAACTGATGCTGAAGCCGTATTACCTCAAAGTTATACTGCTGCAGATTTAGGTAGAGCCACAAAAGGCGCTGCTTTAGGTTTACATGCCAAAGTTGCAATGTATCAACAAAAATGGGCAGATGTACTTTCTCTAACCAACACAGTTATGACTTTAGGTTACAACTTAGTTCCAAATTATGAACAAGGTTTTCGCTTAAATAACGAGAATAGTATAGAGTCTGTTTTCGAAATACAATGTGAAATTATTCCTGCAATTGCTGGTTCTGCAACTTCACAATATAGCCAGGTACAAGGTGTAAGAGGAAGTGTTGGCGGATGGGGCTTCAATGTTCCAACTGCAACTTTAGCCGCAGCCTACGAAGCTGGCGATGTTAGAAGAGATGCAACAATCATTTTTAGAGGTGAAACTACACCACAGGGAGATGCAATTGCTGCAACTGGTGATAATCCAATGTACAACCAAAAGTCTTATGTGCCATTTAGCCAAATTATAACAGGATTCAATGAAGGTGCGCAACAAAATGTAAGGGTTCTTCGCTTTGCAGATATTCTTTTAATGAACGCTGAAGCAGCTAACGAGCAAGGTAACGCAGCTTTAGCCAGAACGTCATTAAATCGCGTACGAGCACGTGCCAGAGGTGGTGTAGCAACAGTTTTGCCTGATGTTACAACTTCTGATAAAGATGCTTTACGTACAGCAATTCAAAAAGAAAGACAAGTTGAATTAGCAATGGAATCAGATCGCTATTTTGATGTTATTCGCCAAGGTCGTGCAGCAGCGGTTTTCGGACCAAAAGGTTGGAAAGCTAACAAAAATGAAGTTTGGCCAATTCCGTCCACTGAAATTGATAGAAGTGCTGGCACTTTAACACAAAATCCAGGTTATTAATTGTTTAATTCAATAAAAATGAAAACAAAATATTTTTTATTAATGGCAGCGGTAACTTTGGGGTTATCATCATGCCAAAAAGAATTTGACCCATCAAGTTATGCTCCGGCATTAAATATTGGTGGCTTTACAGCCTCAAAACAAATCGGTGCAGCAAATCTAGTAGCTCATTGGGCATTCGATGGTAGCTTAATTGATAGTGTTTCTAACACAGCAGGTACTAACGCAGGAACAAGTTTTGGTACTGGTGTAAAAGGTAAATCTTTACAAGGTGCAACGGACAGCTATTTTTTAAGTGTCCCTTCTACTAAGGTTACTGGCTTAAAAAGTTTTACAATTACGGAGTGGGTTAATACACCTGCTCCATCAAATGGTATTATTGGACTTTTTAGCTTATCTAATAAATCTCAATTTTGGGGGAATTTAGAAGTGTTTATCGAAAATGGTAGTACTAATGATAATGCAACCTTAAAATTTGTATTTACAAATAATGGTAGTGGCGATAAAACCTTTACCGTAAGTAATGTTGTAAATTTCTTCGGTAAGTGGAATGCATTAGCTTTCTCTTATGATGAGACCAATTCAACGATTAAGGTTTTTGTTAATGGCTCAAGAGTAAGTGTTGGTAAAGTAGATGGATTAGCAGGTCAATTAAATTTTGTTAATTCAGGTAATATGGTTTTTGGTACAACTCAATTTATGACTACGCCAAGCCAAACAACCAGCCACGGTAAAGAACCTTGGGCGAGTTATTTAACTGGTCAGTTAGACGAGGTTAAAATCTTTAACAAAGTATTAACCGAGGAAGAAGTTGGATACCTTGCTAAATTAGAAGGTAGAGGTAAATAATCCTTTTATTTCAAATATTAAGGCAATAACAATAAAGGGTTGCCAAATTGGCAACCCTTTTTAATTCCATGTAATGATAAAAGTATACCCAATAGTTCTAATTATCTCTCTTTTCTTATTTGCATGCAAAAAAGGCAGCACACCTGCTCCTATCGAACCTGTAATACCGCCTACATCTTTTTCTTTTTCAGATTTAAAAGTAAATGGAACTTATTCGGGTTTTACTTATTATGGTTTGAATAACATACCTGTTGTAAAAATCACTTTTTCATCTCCTATAAATCTTACTTCCGTAACTGGAAATGTTACACTTATTGATGCCACTGGCAATTCGGTTGCATACAATCCAACATTAGAGAATAACGATAATACGCTTGTAATTACGCCATCGGCCTTACAACCTATTACAAAATATATTTTAACTGCAAATACTGGTTTATTATCTAAAACTGGCAGCAAATTACAAAGCAATATTAGTGTTAACCTAATTACCGCAGTTGACGATACTGACAAATTTCCTCGGGTTAGCGATGATGAATTACTAACCCTTGTTCAAAAACAAACTTTCAAATATTTCTGGGATTTTGGCCATCCTAACAGTGGTTTGGCAAGGGAGAGAAATACAGCTGGCAACACCGTTACTTCAGGTGGTTCGGGCTTTGGCATTATGGCTTTAGTTACTGGCGTAAATAGAAATTTTATCAGCAGAGCTGAGGGATTAGCACGTATGCAAAAAATTGTAGCATTTCTTAAAACAGCAGAACGTTTCCATGGTGCTTATCCTCATTGGCTTGATGGAAATACTGGTAAGGTAATTCCATTTAGTACAAAAGATAATGGAGGCGATTTGGTTGAAACTTCATTTTTAATGGCTGGTTTAATTACAGCACGTCAATATTTTAACGGTGCTGATGCAGTTGAAACAACTTTAAGAACAGATATTAATGCAATTTATAATGGCGTGGAGTGGAGTTGGTATCGCAAAGATGATGGTAGCACACTTTATTGGCATTGGAGCCCGAATTATAACTGGGAAATGAACTTACCCATCAGAGGTTGGAATGAATCTCTTATCACTTATGTAATGGCTGCTTCATCTGCAACTTATAATGTACCAAAAGCTGTTTATGATAACGGATGGGCACAAAACGGTGCAATGAAAAATGGCAATACTTATTACGGTGTACAACTTCCATTAGGGCCTCCAAGTGGCGGACCGATGTTCTTTTCGCACTATTCGTTTTTAGGCATCAACCCTAAGGGTTTAACAGATTCTTATGCGAATTACGAAACACAAACTAAGGCACATGCTCAAATTAATTATAATTATTGCAGGACAAATCCATTAGGTTATTATGGTTATAGTGAAAATTGCTGGGGGCTCACTGCAAGTGATATTAGTGGCGGCTACACTGCTAGTTCGCCAACAAATGATGTCGGCGTAATTGCACCAACTGCAGCACTTTCATCATTTCCTTACACACCAACAGAGTCTATGGCTGCCTTAAAATATTTCTACTATAAGCTTGGAAATAAAACCTGGGGCGATTATGGTTTTTATGATGCATTTTCCCTTAAAGACCAATGGTTTGCATCGTCAACATTAGCGATAGACCAAGGACCAATTATTGTAATGATTGAGAACTACCGTACAAATTTAATATGGAATCTTTTTATGAGTGCGCCGGAAGTTAAATCCGGCATGCGAAGTTTAGGTTTCTCAAGTCCAAATTTATAATCATTATCTACCTTAAATGAAATACACTTTAAAAACCTTTCTAATTATTTTAATCGTAGCGAGCAGCCAAATTAACGCAGGCGCTCAATCTTTCGAAACCATAAAAAGTGCACCTGTTATTAAGAAAAATCTTAGTGATGACCAATTGCTTGATGTTGTGCAAAAACAAACATTCCAATATTTCTGGGACGGTGCTGAACCAACATCAGGAGCTGGAAGAGAAAGATACCATGCTGACAATATTTATCCTGAAAACGATAAAAGTACTGTAGCAACTGGGGCAACAGGCTTTGGTTTGATGGCTATTTTAAGTGGAATAGATAGAGGTTACGTTACTAAAAAAGAAGGCTTAGCCAGATTAAATAAAATTTTAAGTTTTCTTGAAAAGGCAGACCGCTTTCACGGTGCGTGGCCACATTGGATCTATGGCGAAACTGGGAAAGTTCGTCCGTTTGGACGAAAAGATAATGGCGGCGATTTGGTTGAAACTTCGTTTGTTGCACAAGCATTAATCTGCATAAATCAATATTATAAAAATGGTTCAGTTGCTGAAAAAGCATTAGCCAAAAAGGCTGATGTACTTTGGCGTGGCATCGATTTTAATTGGTATAGAAACGGCAACCAAAATGTGCTTTATTGGCATTGGTCGCCAGAATATAAATGGGAAATGAATTTCCCTGTTAAAGGTTACAATGAATGTTTAATCATGTACATTTTAGCCGCATCCTCTCCTACTCATACTGTACCTGCTTCTGTTTACCATGAAGGCTGGGCTCGCCAAGGTGCAATTAAAACTAAGTTTGAGTTATATGGCCATCCATTCACACTTGATTATCAAGGGCCGAAAAATTCTGTGGGTCCTTTATTTTGGGCACATTACTCATATTTAGGTTTAAACCCGAAAGGCTTAAAAGACCGTTATGCAGATTATTGGAAAAATAACGTAAATCACACTTTAGCCATTCACGACTATTGCGTAAAAAATCCAAAGGGATTTAAAGGTTACGGAACAAACAATTGGGGTTTAACAGCGAGTTACTCCGTTAAGGGTTATGCAGCACATAATCCACAAGAAGATTTTGGCGTAATTTCTCCAACAGCAGCAATTTCATCTATTCCATACACACCAAATGAGTCAATTAAAGTTATCAGACATCTTTACGAAAATTTAGGCGACAAGGTTTGGGGCAAATACGGTTTTTATGATGCTTTTTCAGAAACAGATAACTGGTATCCAAAAAGATATTTAGGTATAGACCAAGGCCCTATGGTTGTGATGATAGAAAATTACCGCTCAGGTTTATTATGGAAATTATTTATGAGTAGTCCGGATGTTAAAAAGGGTTTATTAAAATTAGATTTTACAAGCCCTGAACTATAGTAATTAATGTTGCTGAAAAAATAAGTTTGCCACAGATTAACAGATTTAAAATTGTCATTATCCTTTATCGGTTAAAGCTAAATCAATAATGTACAAGACCAAAATTTATAATCAAGATGATTATCCACTCCAAGATGAAACCTATAATATTATTGGAATTGCTATGGAAGTACATCGAATTTTAGGTAAAGGCTTATTAGAGATAGTTTATAAAGATGCAATTGAATATGAATTGATCACTAGAGATATACCATACAAAAGAGAACAGGAATATCTTATTAATTATAAAGGAACAATTTTACCTCATAAATTTTATGCTGACTTTCTTATTTATGATGAGATTATTGTAGAAATAAAATCGAAGGCTGGAATAATTGATGAACATTACGCTCAGCTTATTAATTATTTAGGCATTGCCAAATTAGAGGTTGGCCTTATAATAAATTTTAATGAAAAATCTTTGCAATATAAAAGAGTTATAAATTAATAATCTGTTAATCTGTGGCTAAAAATATGAAAAAAACTATACTATTATTTACACTCCTTCTTTCCGTTTACGCGGCACTTGCACAAAAGCAAAAAACGTACTGTAATCCGATTAATGTTGATTATGGTTATACACCATTTGAATCTTTTACAGAATGGGGAAGACATCGTGCTACTGCAGATCCGGTTATCGTAAATTACAAGGGGGAATATTTATTATTCAGCACAAATCAATGGGGCTATTGGCACAGTTCGGATATGTTGAATTGGAAGTTTATAGAACGCAAATTTCTTCGCCCATGGAATAAAACAAAAGATGAACTTTGTGCGCCAGGCGTTGGCATTATTGGTGATACAGTAGTGGTTTTCGGGAGTACATACACTAAAAATTTCACTTTGTGGGGCAGTACAGATCCTTTAGGTAATAAGTGGTTCCCTTTGGTCGATTCATTGGAAATCGGCGGTTGGGACCCAGCTTTTTTTACTGATGATGATGGTAAATTTTACATGTACAATGGAAGCAGTAACAATTACCCAATGTATGGTGTGGAGTTAGACAGAAAAACTTTTAAACCAATTGGCACACGTACGCCAATGTATTTACTCCAAAGTTGGAGGTATGGATGGCAGCGCTTTGGTGAATACATGGATGATACATTTCTCGATCCTTTTGCCGAAGGTGCATGGATGACCAAACATAACGGAAAGTATTACTTTCAATATGGTGCACCAGGAACCGAATTTAGTGGCTATTCTGACGGTGTAGTAGTTGGCACAAAAGCTTTATTTTATGATAGTCCATTTACGCCGCAGTCTGATCCTTTAAGTTACAAAGGTGGTGGATTTTCTCGAGGCGCTGGTCATGGGGCAACATTTCAAGATAACAACAAACAATACTGGCACATATCAACAAGCATAATTTGTGTAAAAAATACCTGGGAAAGAAGAATGGGTATTTGGCCAACAGGTTTTGATAAGGATGATGTAATGTGGACAAATACAGCCTTTGGCGATTATCCACTTTATTTACCATCTGAAAGAAAAGAAGGTGGGCCAGCCGGACCGGGATGGATGTTAATTAACTATAAAAAACCGGTTACCGTTTCATCAACATTAGGAAGTTTTAATGCCAATAACGCTGTAGATGAAAGCATAAAAACCTATTGGAGCGCCAAAACATCGAATAACGGTGAATGGATTCAAACCGATTTAGGAAGTTTAGCCACGGTAAATGCCATTCAAATTAATTATGCAGATCAGGATGCTGAATTTATTGGAAAGCAAACTGGGATCTTCCATCAATATAAAATCTTATCATCCACGGATGGAAAAAACTGGACAATTCTTATAGATAAAAGCCAGAATAAAACAGATGTTCCGCATGACTACATCGAGCTAGAAAAACCAATAAAAACCCGTTTTCTCAAAATGGTAAATATCCACATGCCAACCGGGAAATTTGCGATTAGTGGTTTACGCGTATTTGGCAACGGAAACGGTCAAAAACCTGATGCAGTTAAGAATTTAATTGTGTTGAGAACCGAAAAAGATAAGCGTAGCGCATACATCAAATGGCAACCTGTTGATAATGCTTTTGCCTACAATTTATATTACGGCACAGCACCAGATAAGCTTTACAATTGCATCATGATACATGATTTTAACGAACATTGGTTTAAAGCAATGGATAGCCAAAAAGCCTATTATTTTTCAATAGAGGCTATTAATGAAAATGGTGTATCATCAAAAACTGAGGTTAAAAAAGTTGATTAGTAAAACGTGAATTATGAGTATTAAATTTAAAAACATGCATGAACGATTGGCTAAGCCTGAGCACAAAATCCACGTTCCACTCATCACCGGCCTAACAAATTTTTCTGAAGTCAAAGCCAACTTACTGACCTTAATAGAAAAATTTTCAGCCGGACATTTTTGTTTCTTTTGATGTTTCAAAAGAAAGAAGCCCGTCTGGCCAAGACAAAAAATACTCTCAATTAACACGAAACATAGATTTAGAACAAGATATGTTTTTTTAAACCCATAACTCACATTAGTAAAAGAATAACACACAATATAATGAGAAAAGCGAACATCCTATTTAGTTTAATTTTTGTGATGGCGATAAACAGTTTCGCCCAAACAAAAAAGCCCATATCTGCTGAGGAGGCAAAAATGAATGCCTTTATCAATAATTTAATGGCTAAAATGACGGTTGATGAAAAAATCGGACAGTTAAATTTACCAAGTTCGGGAGATATTACAACCGGACAAGCCAATAGTAGCGACATCGGTAAAAAAATCAGAAGTGGGCAAGTTGGTGGTTTATTTAACATTAAAGGGGTAGATAAAATTTCAGCCGTTCAAAAAGTTGCCGTAGAAGAAAGCAGGCTGAAAATTCCTTTGCTTTTCGGAATGGATGTTATCCACGGTTATAATACTGTTTTCCCTATCCCTTTGGGTATGAGTGCAACCTGGGATATGTACGCAGTAGAAAAATCTGCAAGAATTGCAGCTATAGAAGCAAGTGCCAGCGGTATTAACTGGACCTTCTCTCCTATGGTTGATATTTCCCGCGACCCACGTTGGGGCCGTATTTCAGAAGGTAACGGAGAAGATGCTTATTTAGGTTCGGCGATTGCAAAAGCAATGGTTAAAGGTTACCAAGGTGATTTAAAGTCGAACAATCAGATTTTAGCCTGTGTAAAACACTATGCGCTTTATGGTGCTGCGGAAGCTGGTAGAGATTACAATACCACCGATATGAGTAAAGTACGAATGTATAATGAATACTTGCCTCCATACAAAGCAGCTGTAGATGCTGGTGCGGCTAGTATTATGGCATCTTTTAACGAAGTTGATGGAATACCTGCAACAGGAAGCAAATGGTTAATGACAGAGGTTTTGCGCAACCAATGGGGCTTTAAAGGTTTTGTAGTTACAGATTATACAGGTATTCCAGAAATGATTGCGCATGGTATGGGCGATTTACAAACTGTTTCTGCATTGGCATTAAACGCCGGCGTAGATATGGATATGGTTGGCGAAGGATTTTTAGGAACACTGAAAAAATCCTTAGCAGAGAAAAAAGTAAATATTGAACAAATTAACCGTGCTTGTCGTTTAATTCTTCAAGCTAAATACAAGCTAGGCTTATTCGAAAACCCTTATAAATTTTGCGACCAAAAAAGAGCAGAAACTGAAGTTTTCACCCCTCAAAACCGTCAGGCGGCTAGGGAGATTGCAGCCGAAAGCTTTGTTTTGTTAAAAAATCAAAATAATGTATTGCCTTTGAAAAAATCTGGTACTATCGGTTTGGTTGGTCCTTTGGTTGACAATACTGCTAATATGTATGGAACATGGAGTGTTGCTGCACTATTCGATAAATCAGTTACAGTTTTACAAGGCATGAAAAATGCTTTGGGCGAAAATGCAAAAATTTTAACGGCTCGCGGTGCTAATTTCCTTGCAGATTCAGTAGCTGAACATCGTTACGTAAACATTCACAATAAAACTTACATACGCGATTCTAGAAGCGAAGAAGACATGATTAAAGAAGCGGTTAACGTTGCAAAAAAATCTGATGTGGTGGTAGCTGTTCTTGGTGAAGGTTCTGAATTTACTGGCGAAGCGAGTAGCGTAACGGATATTCAAATGCCTGAAACACAAAAAAATCTATTGAAAGAATTAGCGAAAACCGGTAAACCTATTGTTTTGGTTCTGTTTACTGGTCGTCCGTTAGCTTTGAAATGGGAAAACGAAAATATCCCTGCAATTTTAAATGTATGGTTTCCGGGTAGCGAAGCTGGAAATGCAATTTCCGATGTACTTTTTGGTGATGTTAATCCTTCAGGTAAATTAAGTGCTACTTTCCCTCAAAATGTTGGTCAGGTTCCAATTTTTTATGCTCATAAAAATACCGGTCGCCCATTGGCAGAAGGTAAATGGTTTGAGAAATTTCGCTCAAATTATTTAGATGTAAGCAATGATCCACTTTTCCCCTTCGGTTACGGCTTAAGTTATACAACCTTTACTTACGGCGATATTAAACTTAGCTCGAACACACTTACGAAAGGTAAAAGCTTTACTGCAACCATTCCGGTTACCAATAATGGAAGCGTTGGTGGAAAAGAAGTTGTGCAGCTTTACACACAAGATTTAATCGGAAGCATTACACGCCCAGTTAAGGAATTAAAAGGTTTTCAAAAGATTTATTTAAAAGCTGGCGAAACCAAAAATGTTACGTTTAGCATTGCTGAAAACGATTTGAAATTTTACAATTCTGATTTGAAATTTGTGGCCGAACCGGGAGATTTTAAACTCTATATCGGCACAAACTCTAAAGATGTTAAAGAAGCTTCTTTCTCATTGAAATAATTTAAAAAAAAATGGTTAGTTACACCCCGAGCTGTTGCGAAATAGCCGGGGTTTTTTAATTTTGTTTTATGAAAAACATCATTTTAACGTTTTGCATATCTTTATTCGTTTTGGCATTGAAAGCCCAGGACTTAAGTAAATATGAGAGAGGCAACTTTATAAAAGGAAAAGATTCCATTAATTATAGAATCCTTTTCCCAGAAAATTTTAATCCTGCTCAAAAATATCCTGTTTTATTAGTGCTTCATGGCCGTGGTGAAAGTGGAAATGATAACGAAAAACAACTAACGCATGGTGCAAAACTATTTGTAAAGGATGAGGTTAGAAGAAATTTCCCTGCAATTGTCGTTTTTCCACAATGTGGAAGTGACAGCTATTGGGCAAACGTAAACATTACAACAGACGATAAAGGCAAGCGAAATTTCAATTTCGTAGAAGGTGGTAAACCAACGAAAGCCATGCATGCTTTGCAAAATATGGTTAAAGATTTTCTAAAAAAACCTTTCGTTAACAAAGAACAGGTTTACGTTGGTGGTTTATCAATGGGTGGAATGGGTACTTATGAGTTGTTGAGAAGACAGCGTAAAACCTTTGCTGCAGCATTTGCAATTTGTGGTGGCGACAACACTAATAACATCAAAAAATATAAGCATATTCCACTTTGGATATTTCATGGAGCAAAAGATGATGTTGTTGCTCCAGAATTTTCAATGGCAATTGCAGAGCGTTTAAAAACGGTTGGTAAAGAAGTAAAGTTTACATTGTATCCAAATGCAAATCATAATAGCTGGGACAGCGCATTCGCCGAGCCACAGCTTTTGCCTTGGTTGTTTTCTCATAAGAAATAATTATTTTTTTATTTAGCTAAAATTTTTCATTCTAATTTATTGCAAAAATTGCTCTCAGCATTAAAAAACGACCTTGTATTTCGTATTCAGAAGAAATGTAATTGTTTAGATTAATATAGTAGGAATTGAACTTCTTAATATTAGCAATGTTATTTACGCCTAGTTCAAAATCTGTTTTTATTTTCAGGAAACTGTACTTAAGCAAAACGTCATTAAAAAAATAGTTCAAGTTTGGCCGTCCCGTTTGATGTATAAAATAATGATTGATATTATAATTCAACCTGATATCTTTAACCAACTTCATACTAACTGATATATTTTGCCTAATCTGATTAAGTTTAAGTTTGTGGCTTTGCGCAAGATTATTAACCGCTAAGGTGTAAAAACCTCTATAATCTAAACTGATGTTTTTAGTAATTGCAGAATTATCAGTAATTCCAGCGCTGTAAGTTCTATTCTGATAACGAAAACTTTCTGCATTTTGTAGTTGCAGTCCTGTAGTATTTCCCATATTAATATCTATTGCTAAATTGGTATTTAAGCTGGTTAGATATTTACCAATAGAGGCAGAAATATTGAGTTGATTTACACTATTTGGTAATAGAAGTGTATTTAATACGGTAGCAACATCATTTACAACACTTTGAGTGATATTATTGTAAATTGTATTGGTGTAGGATAATTGCCCATTTGCGAAAAATAAACTTACAGCTTTTTGATGGCGAAAGCCAAGCGTGGCAGCATTCGTTTTGTAAAAAGGCAATTCGTTAATGTTTGTGTATAATGAGCGATAAGACTTTAATATATAACCATCGAAAATATTATCAACCTTACCCATATTTTGGCTGAAACTATAACTTGCATTTAATTTATTCTCTTGGTTTATAATATATCTAAAATTAACTGACGGATTAATAAACAAACGCTGATAATTTCTTCCATAAGAAACATGATTAAAAGATATGGGAGCATATAAGGTTAACAGTATAGATTCAGTTTTATAATCAAGCTGGGGTGTAAGGTATAGCTTCAATTTGTTCCAGTTAAACTGATTAAATCCATTAGTTATTGGTTGCCTTTGGTTGTTATTTAATGTTTTAAAAAGATTTGAATTAAAATCTATATGTTGAAATGAAAATCCAGATTGTAGAGAGTATACAAAATGATTACTGTTTCTGCTGTAGCTGATGTAGTTGTTTGTATATAAAGAAGGTGTATTTACCTGTTGGTTTAATAATTTATAAGCTACACCCTGGTTTAGTGATTTAGCATTTAAACCAGGATTTAAATTGAGTTCCTCATCTTGTGTAGTATATTGAATTATAGAATTAAGGTTTAATATATTTCCAGATTTTAAATTTTGCAAATATTTAAGCTCATTTGAAAAATTAAATGATTTTTGAAGCAACAATTGTTGAAAAGGCATTTCAACACCTTGAATAGCAGCCTTATTACGCTGCGGAAAGTATTCGAATGTTAATTTATCATTGATATAATGATTTGCGCTATTATCAATATAGTTAACAAGTGCATATAAATTTTGATTTCGAACTTTATTGTATTGATGTTCTGTATAACTTATGGTATCTGAAGGTAAAAAGTAACTTGAGAAATAGCTATTTTGCTGTCTGCGACTATCAAAAAAATAGTAAATATTGGTTTTAATCTGTTTATCAGCAGAAAATTTATATAAATAATTTGTATTTAAAATGCCGGAGTTGTTTAGCAAATATCTATTCTTTTGTAAATATGGCACCTGTGCAACACCACTTGAAAGTTGATTAGGAAGCTTATCATTACCGCCAGAATTACCTTTATTGTGCGATACAACATCATCGCTTATATCAATGCCAATGTTGTTTCCTGAAAAATTATTTAAAAATTTTATTTCCGGTCTAAACATCATCACATCAATATTGCTATCGTATTTATCGGGTAAACCTGCTCCAATTTTGGCATTTCCCATTACCTTCAATATAACCGTTTTATCTAATACCAAATTGATTGCAACATCGGTACTTAGATTATTTTTTTGCAGCATTTTAATCGGCTGATCTCGATCGATAACTTGAATATTGGTAACTATTTTGTGTTCGATGCTTTTTGTGCCAATATTATATTTATCATCAAGTAAATTATCTCCATCGATATAGAGATTAGAAATGGGTTTATTATTATAAGATATTTTTCCGTTCTCTGCCACATTTATGCCTGGTACTTTTTTTAATACATCACCAATACTTCTATCATCTGTTTTAGCATAATCGGCTGTTCGATAATTTAATGTATCTCCTCTTTGAGTAATTACGGGTTTATGTTTTACATTAACATCCTGTAAATTAATGGCTGCCTCTTTTAATACAAAATCGTATGTTATGTTTTTGTTAAACTTAATTGTTCGTGTTTGGTAACCAAAGCAACGTGCCTCAATTAAATAAGAATCTTCTCCGGGTATGTTGGTGTTAAAACTATATTTCCCAAACTGATCTGTCCGGGTAAATTTTAAACCAACTGATTTGCTTTTAAACTGATAGTTGCATTAGCAATAGACTTTTTTAAACTATCAGTTACAGTTCCGTTAATGGTTATCTGAGCGAAACAAAATGATGAAATGAATAAAAAAAAACACAAAGTCCAGCATTTTACCATTGCTTATTTTACTGGTAGTTCTATAGGGTTATTTATTTTGCTGTAACTCATGCCCAGCATATCATTATCATCATCGGCGAAACCACCAGTAGCCAATAATTGACCCAATGTAAATACCTTTGGATTTTTGTACATGGAATCTTTTAATTTATTAATCTCGCTTATAGAAACGGTAATAACTTTTTTTGGCAACGTAATAATAGCAGATTTATCGTAGCTAAATATATCAGACTGGCTTTTAGAAGATATTACACTTTCAAAACCACTAAATAAAAATTCAATTTCTCTATTTTTATCGTATGCTTCAATTATTAAACCAGGTAAACCATGTAGCTTCCAGGGACCAGTACTAAATGGAATATCTGGAGCAAACCAAGCAATCCATTGCCGCCCTTTATAAGTTGCCGTCGCTTTCTGGGTGATTATTTTTCTAAAATTTTTCGTTTCACTAGTCAAATTCCAATCAATTTCTTCTAAAGGTTCCTCATACAAATAATTTCTAACCAGAAATTCTTTTATAAATCTTTTGCGCTCTGCCTGGTGCTGAAATATTTCATCGGTGTAGATTTTTGTTAATCCTGTAACTTTATACTTTATAGGGTTATTATCAACTCTATTTTTAGCTTGTTCAAGTGCTTGTTCTTTAATATTTTTAGCTTGTTTTATTTTATCGTAACTACTAAAAATGGAAGCATTTTTGCCAACCAGTAAAATCATATTTTCTTTATAAACGCTATCTTTGTTAAGCGTATCGCATTTATGGTTCATTATGTAAAATATACGAGCAAATGCACTATCAATTACTTGAGCTTTGCAGAATAAGTGAAACGAATTAAGAAATATGATTATTGCAATAGTTTTCATTCATTTATTTTTTTAAATTCAGATTTATCATTCTTATTTTAAAGTGGTTGTATTTCTACAATTGTATCTTTAAAAATCAATTTAGATGGATATACTGAATTAAAGCCGATTTTTAAAAGTTGATTCTCTATATCTAAAAATGTATTGCCGTAATTAAAGGCATCGGTTGGAACGGAATTTTTAAATAATTTCATATCGGCAATTGCAGTAAATATATACAGCGTGCTTACATCTTTATAATTTTTAATAAAGGCAATTTGCGCATCTGATATGCATCCTGTACAGCCAACACCTGGAATAACAATAACTTTTTATATTTTTCTGCCAGCGAGCCTCTTTTCAAAATGAGCTCAAGATGCTTTGTTTCAAATTGATTATTATAAGTTTTGCTTTGTTGACAAGAGAAAAACAGAATAGCCAATAAAAATAAATGCGTTAATTTTTTCATGACTTATATCTTTATTGTAAAAACATCAAAAACAATCTTACTATTGTCGGCTTGGTAAAGTTTATGGTTAAAAAAAGCTAAACCTTTTTCAGATATGAAATATTGGTTAACTGAATAAACGTTATTATCTATCTTTTGCTCCATTAAAACATTAAAATCTTTGTCTAAAACAATAACACTACACATCATTACCCCAGCTGTGCTTGAAGGAAATCTTAAAAACCTATAATAACAATTACGATATTTATCATAGGCAATACCAATGTTGGTGTAACTATTCATAAAATATAGATTCTGCTCAGCATTCGAAAATTTATTCCTATCAATGAGGCTACCCAATGGTTGATTTACTTAAGTTAACCTAAGTAAACTAGACCCGACATAATGGAAAGCCCGGAGCCCGATTTTTCTTCGGGCGAGGACTTGAAATGGTGGCGGGACTGCTGAAACCGATGAGCAATGAACTTGCTCTTCAAATAAAATAGGCTAAACAAAAAAAGCTTGAAGAAATAATCTCCAAGCCCTTTTTATGAAATATAAAAGTTAATTATTCTGCCATGTTGTGATAAACGGCCTGCACATCATCATCCTCCTCTAATTTATCAATCAGTTTTAAAACATCGGCAGCTTGTTCTTCTGTAACTTCGTGGTGCGAAAGTGCAATACGCTCCAATTTCGAGCTTTTTAATTCAATGCCTTTTTCTTCCAACGCTTTCTGTAACGAACCAAAGTTTTCGAAAGCACCTTGCGCTACTGCAATATCGTTTCCTTCTTCATCGGCTTCGACATATAATTCTTCCAAGCCAGCATCAATCAATTCAAACTCCAATTCTTCCAAATCTAAACCATCTGCAGGTACAAATCTAAAGATAGATTTACGGTTAAAAATAAAATCTAATGACCCGGTTTTGCCTAAAGAGCCGTCAGTTTTATTGAAATAACTGCGCACATTTGCTACGGTACGGTTTGTATTATCGGTAGCGGTTTCAATTAAAACAGCAACGCCGTGTGGTGCATAACCTTCGTAAACAATTTCCTCATAATTTGCCATCGATTTATCCGATGCACGTTTAATTGCAGCTTCTACCCTATCTTTTGGCATATTTACAGCCTTTGCATTCTGCATTGCCGTACGTAAACGCGAATTGGTTTCAGGATTTGGGCCCGACTCTTTAACTGCCATTACAATATCCTTACCAATACGGGTAAATTGTACAGCCATTTTAGACCAACGTTTGAATTTTCTTTCTTTTCTAAATTCGAATGCTCTTCCCATTTTTTAGTATCAAGTATTTAGTATCGAGAAGGGTTAATTGTTTAATTGCTTAAACTGTTTAACTTATGCTCAATAACGATTAACCAATTTAAACAGTTAACCAATTTTACCTTTTTATTTTTTTAAATTATTTAACATATCAATTGTGAGTTTCGATAAATCGTACTCAGGTTTCCAATTCCAGTCTTTTGCAGCAACGCTATCATCAATAGAACGAGGCCAGCTATCAGCAATTTGCTGACGAGGATCTTTATCGCCGTAAGTTAATTTAAAATCCGGAATATGTTTCCTGATTTCTGTTGCTAAAGTTTCTGGCGTAAAACTAACACCTCCAAAATTATAACTGCTTCTAACCGAAATTTTATCGGCAGGTGCATCCATTAGTTCAATAGTACCGCGAATGGCATCATCCATATACATCATTGGCAATTCGGAGCCTGCATTTAGAAAACTCTGGTAACTACCCTTCTTCAATGCATCGTGGAAAATATGAATGGCATAATCTGTTGTTCCGCCACCTGGAGCGGCTTTCCAGCTGATTAAACCCGGGTAGCGAATGCTTCTAACATCTAAACCATATTTTTGATGATAATATTCGCACCAGCGCTCGCCCGCCAATTTACTAATACCATAAACCGTATTTGGGTCCATCGTACAATATTGTGGTGTATTATCTTTTGGCGAATTTGGACCGAATACCGCGATTGAACTTGGCCAATAAACTTTTGCAGTTTTATATTCGAGTGCCAAATCCAAAACGTTTAACAATCCGTTCATGTTTAAATCCCATGCAAGTTTTGGATTTTGCTCGCCTGTGGCGGATAAAAGTGCCGCCAATAAATAAACCTGTGTTGGCTTGTACTTTTTAAAAATACCATTTATCATTTCCTTATCAAGTACATTCACAAACTCAAAAGGAGCCGAGTTTTTTATATCATAATCTGGTCTACGGATATCGCAAGCAACAACATGATCATCGCCATATATTTTGCGCAACATGGTTACCAATTCGGTGCCAATTTGTCCGTTTGAACCTAAAACAACTATATTTTCTTTCATATATTTTTGGGAGAATGAGCAAAGTTAAAAAAATGAGATAAAAAGGGCCATAAAATATTTAAACTTAGTATTTAGACTTAATGCTTAACGTTGAAAAAATGCTAATGTAACATACTAAAAGCAGTTGTTTTTTACACTACCGATTAAAATAATTAATTACATTTACTATAATTGTAGCACACCAAATAAAAAATGAGCCCCTTTGAGCCTGAAAATTCTATTGATTTACTTAGTCGCCTAAAAAAAAGTGATAAGTTGGCTTACGAGAAAATATACTTTGCTTTCAGTAAAGAACTTTTGGTTGCTGCCTTTAAAAAAACCGGCGATAGGGTTATAGCAGAGGAACTGGTTCAGAATATTTTTATCACCCTTTGGGAAAAAAGAGAAACGCTACAAATTGAGAATTTACAAGCTTATCTATTTGGTGCGTTAAAGCTGAGTGTGATTAATCACATCCGCAGTTTGGTTACCGAAAATAAGTACATTGAATACCAAACTTTAAGTTATACCGAAAATAACGATGATACAAACCAAAGTATTGCGCTTAATGATTTATCTGGCATAATAGAAGAAAGCATCAATTCTTTGCCTTCAAAAACACAAGAAGTTTTTAGGCTGAGTAGATATCGATATCAATCTGTAAAGGATATTTCTAACGAATTGAACATTTCTGAAAAGGCCGTGGAGTACCATATCACTCGTTCGATAAAAAGAATTAAAGAATATATTAAGAATTTCTATATATTTTTATAATTGATAATCAGACACTTAAAAAATAATTGAAATTATTTAAGGGATAGGTTTAGGGGTTAATAGGCTTTGCGTTACTTGTATGTATAAAGCCAAATATTTTTCCTTATGAATCAGAAATCATTCATCGATTTACTTAACCGCTATAATAACGGTTTGTGCACAGAAGCCGAAAAGCTTTGGGTTGATAAATGGTATCATAATTTAAACAACAAAAACTTTCAGGATATTTCATCGGCAGAACTTGCAGAAATGCAGGATGGCATATGGCAAAAAATAAATCCGGCTAAAACTGTAAGACCGGTTTCTAAAATAAGAAAGCTTTGGCCAAAAATTGCCATTGCAGCATCGATAATGGTTGCTTTTTTAATTGGTGGTTTATACATGGCAAATACAAACCATGCAGAAAACTCATTTATTAATGCTAATGAAAACCTGAATCTTATCACGAAAACAAATGATGGCACTGAGCCAATTTATTTCTTTTTGAGTGATAGCAGCAGGGTAAAACTGAAACCTAATGCAACCATAATTTATCCTGAAGCATTTGCAACGAATAAAAGAACAGTTTATTTAAAAGGCGATGCTTTTTTCGAAGTGAGTAAAAATCGTAAAAAACCTTTCTATGTTTACAATCAGAATATTGTTGTTAAGGTTTTAGGTACAAGTTTTCATGTAAAATCTGCAAAGAATGGTTTACCAGCACAGGTAGGTGTTAGAACAGGTAAAGTTCAGGTTAATGAAAATGAGGAAAGCACATTATTTAACAGCAATAAAAAAATAGCAAAGCCAATTTTATTAAAACCAAACCAAAAGGGGGTTTTTGCTAATCATAATTTAAATAAAACATTGGTTGATAAGCCTATTCCATTAGCTGAAGCTTACAACATAACTACAAACTTAAACTACAACTTTAAAGAGGAAAGTTTAAAATCGATTTTTAAAACACTTACTGAAGCTTATGGCATAGATATCATTTCTGATAATGAAGATATTTTAGCCTACACATTTACCGGAGATTTAAGCAAAAAAGGTCTTTATGAGCAATTAGACCTTGTCTGCGGTTCTATTTCAAGCAAATACCAAATAAAAGGAACCAGCATTGTGGTTTCAAATAAAAACTAAAACCAAATATAAACAATTATGAAAAGAGCAGTACTTACCAACAGCCCGTAACCGCGGCACCCTTTCCATAATATATTCTTAAAAAACAAAGCCGACAATGTGGGGCATTGCCGGCGAGTTAAATACATCTGAATGTATTCATGGTATTTCTATGTCCAATAAATCCAATCATTTAATGAACAATAACCAAATTTATGAAAAAAAATCAACTTATTTCGCTGGCAATATATGCAATGAGAGTTTCGATTTACCAAATACTTGCAATAACAATATTTTCTTGTACAGCACTTGCTAAAAACGCAGATGCTCAGGCATTTCTTAATAAATCAATTTCAATTAAAGCTGATAAAACAGATATAAAAACCATTATTGAAAAAACAGAATCTTTAGCAAATGTAAAGTTTGTTTACAGCCCACAACTTATAAATTCTGACAGGAAAATTTCAATCAATGTTGTCAATCAAAAACTTAAATACTTTCTTGAGAATTCGCTAAAACGTTATGATGTGGGATATAGGATAGTTAAAGATCAAATTTTGCTCTATTCTATTCCCGCTAATAACAACTTAGAAATTTTAAAGGCTTTTGATGGAACCGTAACCGGAAAGGTAACGGATAGTAAAGGTAACCCGCTTCCGGGCGTATCGGTAACCGTAAAAGGTAAAACTACAGGCACAACAACCGATGAAAATGGTAATTTCTCTTTAAAAAGTTTAACTGTTGACAGTCGCGTATTAGTGGTTAGATATGTAGGTTACATTTCTAAAGAAGTAATGTTATCGCCAGGAAATGCTGATGAAAATATTAGCATCAGTTTATCTGAAGATAATTTACAGTTAGAGAGTGTCGTAGTAACAGGCGGAAATCCAAAGAAAAAATTGGAAAGTAGTGTTGCCTTAACATCTGTAAGTAATAAAGACATTACCAATAGAGCACCACTAAACAGTACAGATTTATTAAAAGCTATACCAGGCTTAACAGTAGAAAGTACAGGTGGTGATGGCCCTGGTAACGTGTGGGTACGTGGGTTTCCGCAACAAGGTGGTTATATTTTCTTGGGTATTCAGGAGGATGGTTTGCCATTATTACCTACCGGTTTTAACACCAATCCATCGGTAGATCAATATTATAAAACTGATTTAACCATTCAAAACATTGAGGCCATTAGAGGTGGTAACGCTGCAATTGTTCAGGCAAATACGCCAGGCGCTGTAGTTAATAACATCAGCTATGCTGGTGCTGATAAACAATACGGTCAGTTCAAATTTACGACCGGCTTTTCTCAGGGATTATATCGTTTTGATGGAAATACTGGTGGCAAAATAAGCGATCATATTAAATACAACATCGGTGGTTTTTACAGAACTGATAACGGAGTTGTTGACCAAGGTTTTAATCCGGCTAACCAAGGTGGGCAGATTAAAGGTAACATGACTTTCAGTTTCAAAAACAACAAGGGATTCATCAGAGTATATGGTAAATATTTGAATGATAAAGTTCAATTCTTATTAACCAGCTATTACCCTTATGATGGTACAGGTAAACCAACAACTTACCGCGATTACAATATGGCAGAGCAATCAATTTTGCCTCGTCAAACAGAATGGAGCTATAACGACCCATCAACAGGACTTCACAACTTTAGTTTAACTGATGGTATTCATACCAAATTAGGTTCGGCTGGCTTCCAGTTTAATTATACTACTGATGCAGGATGGCAAATTGTAAACAATTTCCGTTACCAAAATACACACACAAATAGCACTTACACTGCGCCAGCAGGTATCACGGCAAGAACTGCTGCTACTCCATACTATTATCCTGGTGGAGCAGTTGCACCTTTTGCGGCTGGTGATTATGTAGTTACATCTAACGCACAAGGGCAGATTAACAGCGATGTTCAAGTGGTAAATTACTTAGATTTAAGAAAAACATTTAAAAACCACAGCTTAAACATAGGTGCAGGGATACATCAATACAATCGTGATGATTTACGTTTTGCTTTCCGTTCTTTCACAGAATTTCAAGAGCATCCAAGCATTATCTTGCAATCGCCAACTGCGTTGGAAAGAACCATCCAAACAAAAAATACATTTATTGGTGATACCAGAACTTTATCTCTTTATGCTGGCGATGAAATAAAAATCAACGAAAAATGGCGTTTAGATATCGGCGCAAGAATCGACAATCAAAATGTTAAAGGAGATAGACCATACTATGCATTAAATGCTAACGGAACCGTTAATATTGCTGCAGGTGCTAGTCCGAACATTCTGGGTTACACGGGTTATAATGAAACCTTAACAAACTGGTCTGCATCTATTGGTGCAAACTACAAAATCAATTCAACGGCAAGCATGTTCGCCCGTGCAACTAAAGCATACAATGCGCCAAACATCGGCGATTATAATGCTTCAGCATATAATGCAGCAAACATTAAAAAACGTCCTGTTTATTTAGGTGAGGTTGGTTTTAAATATGCTAAAAACAACTTAGCTGTATTTGCATCAGGAAGTTATTCAGCAATTAAAAATGTATCGTTAACTATTAACGTACCTACAGTTGCAGCAGGACAGCAAGCTTTAATTGCTTTCGGTTCTACCCGTACCTGGAGTGCGGAATATGAAGTATCATACAAAATTGCTAAACCTTTAAGCTTACGTTTTACAGGAACTTTACAAGATTCAAAATACACAGATTACGAAGCTAACACAAGTGCAAATGCGGCAGTTGCGGCAGAATTTGGCAACCGTGTTTACAGTTTTACTGGTAACAGAACAGAGCGTGTACCGGTTCTTAACACAGAGTTAGGTGCAAACTACGAGTATAAAAACTTCAACTTATATGTTGCAGCAAATTATGTAGGTAGCAGATTTACTTCGCCAAGCGAAAGCTATGAATTACCTTCATACGTTGTAATGAAAGCAGGAGCTGGTTATAATTTCACAAAGAAAATAGCAATAAGATTTTGGGCAGACAACTTGTTAGATGCAAAAGTTTTAACCGAGGGTGATGTTCGTGGAGACCAATTTAGAGATTTCTCTAACATTGCTCCAGGAACACTTTTAATAGGAAGAACGTTATTACAACGTACTTTCTGGGGTTCGTTAGCTTATTCATTTTAACAAATAGAGCCGGAGCAAATGTTCCGGCTTTTTCATTTAAACAAAAAACATCATGTCAAACAGAAGAGAATTTTTACAAAAAGCAGGATTAGCCGCAGCAGCAGCTTACCTGTCTCCATCATTTATATCATCAGCCCTAGCAAATCCGACCAAAATTTCTAAAATTGGAATTGGCCTTTTTACATTAAGAGATCAGTTAGCAGCTGATGTAAACGCAACCATTCAAAAAGTAGCAAGTATTGGTTATAATCAGGTAGAAACCTATTACGGCTATCCAGGCAAATATGAAGTTAAAGGTTTCTGGGGATTAGAAGCTAAGGATTTTGTAACGCTATTAAAAAACAACAACCTTACTTCACCAAGTGGACATTACAACACAAGTGATTTCTTATCGGGTAAAGGTGATTCTGTTTTAAAATCACACATCGAAACCGCAGCAACAGTTGGTCAGAAATACTTTGTAATTCCAGCTTTACCAACAGATATTAGAACTAATGGTACTTTAGATGATTACAAAAAAATGGCAGCATTATTTAATCAGGCAGCTGAGCTTTGTAAAAAATCAGGTTTAAAGTTGGCTTATCATAATCATAATTTCGAATATAAAGACCAAGGTAACGGCAAAACAGGCTTTGATGTTTTATTAAACGAAACTGATGCAAAATTGGTTGGTTTTGAATTGGATATTTTCTGGGCTGTAAATGCAGGTTTAAATCCTGTTGAGATGTTTAAGAAAAACCCAGGCAGGTATAAAATGTTTCATGTTAAGGATATGGATAAAACAGATAAAAGTGTTTTTGCTGAAGTAGGTTCCGGACAGATCGATTTCAAGAGCATTTTTGCAGCATCTAATGCTGCTGGTTTAGACTATATTTTTGCTGAACAAGATTTAGTTAAAAAAGACGTTTATACAAGCATCGCCGAAAGCTATAATTACATAAAAAACAACCTGATTTAAGTTTTATTAAATTCAAATATAAACACTTAACTCATTAGTAAAAACAACATTTAAATCTTGGATGATTTTAGCATTATAAAATCGATTTAGAACGGCGCAAAACGAAATCCATACAGTATTATTTAGAACGATTCCACGAAGTAACAATAGCATTGCATAGTGTTAATTATACACAGGCGATTTAATATTTCCGGCATATTTTTCTAATATTACTAAATCAATATATTACAACCAAAATATATAAAATACTATAACAATGCATAGAAGAGAAGCACTAAAAAACGTGGCTTTCTTGTTGGGAGGAGCCATCTCGGCAAGTACGATGGGCGTTTTATTCGAAGGTTTCACGCTCCCGGAAAACGAGAAGAATTTTGTATCATTCTCTCAGCAGGATGAGAAAATCTTTGCTGAATTTGCTGATATAATTGTACCGACTACAAAATCATCTGCCGGAGCAAAGGCTGCCGGGTTAGGCAAATTCATCCCAATGATGATGCAGGATTGTTATCCTAAAGAAATGCAAAATTCTTTTGCTAAAGGATTTCGTGAACTACAGGCTAAATCACTTAGCGATTTCAAGAAAAATTATGTTGCATTAACTGTTCCGGAAAGAACTAAGCTCATGATTGATTTAAGAGCAATGTCGTTGGCGCAAAAAGAAACTAAATCTGAAGAAAACAAAGATTTAGTTTATTTCTTCATCACCGCAAGAGATTTAACTTTATTAGGCTACTATTCTTCTGAAATTGGTTGCACAAAAGCCCGCGAGTATGTTCTTGTTCCAGGAAGATACGATGGCAATGCAAAATTAAAACCAGGTCAAAAATCTTGGGCAACCTAATTTCTAAAACAACAACAAAACATCATGAATTTAAATACAAATTTAAAAGCTGAAAATACTTACGATGCTATTGTTATAGGATCGGGAATTAGTGGCGGCTGGGCTGCAAAAGAACTTACTGAGAAAGGTTTACGTGTTCTAATGCTTGAGAGAGGCATGAACATAGAGCACATCACAGGTTATGAAAACGCTATGAAAAGCCCTTGGGAGTTTAAGCATGCAGGTAGATTAACTGAAGAACAAAAACGTACGCACCCAGTTCAGAAAAGAGATTATCCTTACCAGGAAGCAAATGAAAAATGGTGGGTTAACGATTTGGAATGCCCTTACACTGAAGATAAACGTTTCGATTGGTATCGTGGATTTCATGTTGGTGGTAAATCACTGATGTGGGGTCGCCAGAGTTACCGTTTTAGCGACCATAACTTTGAAGATAACGCAAAGGATGGACACGGAAACGATTGGCCTGTTCGTTACAAAGAACTTTCTCCATGGTACGATTATGCAGAAAGATTCGCTGGCATCAGTGGTTCAAAAGAAAACTGGTCAACTTGTCCTGATGGAGAGTTTTTGCCTCCAATGGACATGAATATTGTTGAAAAATCGGTTAAGAAACGTATTGAGGAAGCCTACAACAGAGAGCGTATCATGATGATTGGCCGCGTTGCCAACCTTACTGTTCCTCACAAAGGTCGCGGAAATTGTCAATATAGAAACTTATGTAGCCGTGGCTGTCCATTTGGCGCATATTTTTCTACTCAATCTTCTACCCTGCCGGCAGCAATGGCAACTAAAAGATTAACTGTTAGACCGTACTCTATCGTAAACCATATCATTCATGATAAGGATACGAAGAAAGCAAAGGGTGTTATGGTAATTGATGCACAAACAAATGAAACAATGGAGTTTTATGCTAAAATCGTTTTCGTTAACGGTTCTACATTGGGTTCTACCTTCATTTTATTAAATTCAACTTCCGATGCACATCCAAATGGATTAGGTAATGGTAGTGGTCAGTTAGGTCACAATTTAATGGATCACCATTTTCGCTGTGGCGCTTCTGGCGATGCTGAAGGCTTTGATGATAAATACACTTACGGTCGCCGTGCCAATGGAATTTATGTTCCGCGCTACCAAAATATTGGTAACGATAAGCGTGATTATTTACGTGGGTTTGGCTATCAAGGCAGTGCGAACAGAAGCAATTGGCAAAGCGATGTTGCTGAGTTATCATTTGGTTCAGGTTTAAAAGAAAAAATGACCAAACCAGGTAAATGGAGCATGGGTTTAGGTGGTTTTGGCGAAATGTTACCTTATTACGAAAATAAAGTTTACATCGATAAAACTAAAAAAGATAAGTGGGGTCAACCAGTATTGGCTATCGATTGCGAGTACAAAGAGAACGAGAAAAAAATGCGTGTTGATATGATGAATGATGCTGCTGAAATGTTAGAAAAAGCAGGCATGAAAAATATCAAAACATTCGACAATGGCTGTTATCCAGGTATGGCAATTCATGAAATGGGTACTGCCAGAATGGGTAACGATCCTAAAACATCAGTTCTAAACAAATGGAACCAAATGCATGAAGTTAGTAATGTTTTTGTAACCGATGGTTCCTGCATGCCATCTATCGCATGTCAAAATCCATCGTTAACATTTATGGCTTTAACCGCACGTGCTGCCGATTATGCAGTAAAAGAATTAAAGAAAAATAATATTTAAATAAAGGTAAAGCTGAAAGGTTTAAGGCGCAGGGTATTCATCCATCGCCTTAAACCTTTTACCATATATCCTAATATCGTTATGCAAAGAAAACTAAGAATGGGCATGATAGGTGGCGGCAAAGACGCCTTTATCGGTGCCGTACATCGCCTTGCGGCAAACATGGATGGTTTAATCGAACTATCTGCGGGCGCTTTGAGTGTAAATCCAGAGGTTGGGTATGAATCGGGTAAAATGTTATTTCTACCAGACAACAGAATTTATAAAACCTATGAAGAAATGTTGCAAAAGGAAAGCGAATTACCAGCTGATGAAAGGATTGATTTTGTAACTATAGTAACTCCAAACTTTGCACATTTTGCTCCGGCAATGATGGCTTTAGAACTTGGTTTTAATGTTGTAATCGAAAAGCCGATTACCCTAACTTTAGAAGAAGCAAAGCAGCTAAAAGCAAAAGTTGAAGAAACCGGATTAACATTATGCTTAACGCATACCTATTCTGGATATCCGATGGTAAAGCAGGCTAAGCAAATGGTTAAGGAAGGTGCTTTAGGTGCGATTCGCAAAATCATTGTTGAGTACCCTCAAGGTTGGTTAAGTAAATTATCAGAACGCGAAGGAAATGCTCAGGCTGCATGGCGTACCGACCCATCTAAAACAGGTAAAAGTGGAAGTATGGGAGATATCGGCACACACGCTGCACAACTTGCAGAATATATTTCAGGCTTAAAAATCACTAAAATTTGTGCCGATTTAAATATTGTTGTACCAGGCAGAGCAATTGATGATGATGGTAACGTTCTATTAAAATTTGATAATGGTTCTAATGGCGTTCTCGTAGCTTCACAAGTTGCAGCAGGTGAAGAAAACGCACTTAAAATAAAAGTTTATGGCGAAAAGGGTGGCTTTGAATGGCATCAGATGGAGCCAAATACTTTAATCGTAAAATGGCTTGATGCCCCTGCACAAATCTATCGCACCGGAAATGGTTACATGGCTAGCTTTGCTAAACACAATACGCGTACACCAGGCGGGCATCCCGAAGGTTATTTAGAGGCCTTTGCAAATATTTATAAAAACTTTGCATTAACGGTTGACGCTAAATTAAATAAGCAAACACCTACTGAAGAAATGCTTGATTTTCCAAGCACTGAAGATGGTATTCGTGGAATGGCATTTATAGAAAATGTAGTAAATTCAAGTAATTCTGACCAAAAGTGGTGGGACTATAAAATTTAATCAATAATGACAACGATAAAGGGACCAGCTGTATTTTTAGCACAGTTTATTAGTGATGAAGCTCCATTTGATTCATTAGATAGCATTTGCGAATGGGCCAAAGGCTTAGGTTTTAAAGGTATTCAAATGCCTACGCTTGATAGCCGTTTTATTGATTTACAAAAAGCTGCTGAAAGTAAAACCTATGCTGATGAGCTTAAAGGTAAAATTGCTTCTTATGGCTTGGAGATTACTGAACTTTCTACGCATTTACAAGGTCAGTTGGTTGCCGTTCATCCGGCTTACGATGATTTATTTGATGCATTTGCACCAAAAGAAGTTCATAAAAACCCAAAAGCAAGAACTGAATGGGCAGTTCAGCAAATGAAATATGCGGCTAAAGCTTCACAAAACTTAGGCCTGAATGCGCATGCTACTTTTAGTGGCTCATTATTGTGGCAATACTTTCATCCTTGGCCACAACGCCCTGCAGGTTTGGTAGAAGAAGGCTTTGCAGAATTAGCTAAAAGATGGACACCAATTCTTAATGAATTTGACAACTGTGGGGTAGATGTTTGTTACGAAATTCACCCGGGAGAAGATTTATTTGATGGTGAAACCTATGAAATGTTTTTATCAGCGGTAAACAATCACCCTCGGGCATGCTTATTGTATGATCCATCACACTTCGTGCTACAACAATTAGATTATATCCAGTACATCGATTTTTATCACGAAAGGATAAAAGCTTTCCATGTTAAAGATGCTGAGTTTAATCCGACTGGAAAACAAGGTACTTTTGGTGGATACCAAAGTTGGGCAAATCGTGCTGGCAGATATCGCTCACCAGGCGATGGTCAGGTTGATTTTAAAACCATTTTTAGTAAATTGGCTCAATATGATTTTAAAGGATGGGCCGTTATGGAATGGGAATGTTGCATTAAAAATCAGGAAGATGGCGCTAGAGAAGGTGCTGAATTTATCAAAAAACACATTATAAACGTAACCGATAAAGCTTTTGATGATTTTGCCGCATCTGGTAGCGATGCTGCATTTAACAGAAGAATTTTAGGTTTATAATTAATTAGCAAAACACACAAATAACAATATCATGAAAAAAACAATTTTAATTTTAGGAGCCGTAGTTATTTTTATGGCATCCTTTTCAAAGGCAGATTTAGAGAAGGAGAAAGCTGTTGCAACAGTTGTAGCAGCAAACAATGCATTTTTTCAAGTATCAGCAGGAGAAAAACTGATTAATAAATCAGACTGTTTAGGCTGCCATAATAAAACCAATAAAATCATTGGTCCGGCTTATGTTGAGGTTGCAAAAAAATATGCCAACACTGAGAAAAATGTAAACTATTTAGCTGATAAAATTATTAAAGGCGGAACTGGCGTTTGGGGAACTATGCCAATGACAGCTCATGCAACTTTAAAGAAAGAAGATGCCAAATTGATGGCAAAATATATTTTATCGTTGAGAAAAAAATAGACCAACCAACAAACCTATTGATATGAAAACAGAGCAAGAAAATAAAAACACGAGTAACCGCCGTGATTTTATTAAAACCAGCGCCATTGCGGCAGCTGCATTTATGATTGTACCTCGCCATGTTTTGGGCGGAAAAGGATTTTTAGCACCAAGTGATAGATTGCTTGTCGCCGGAATAGGTGCCGGCGGTAAAGGTCAGAGCGATATTGCTATGTTTGCAAAAAGTGGCAAAGCCGATATTGCATTCTTATGCGATGTTGATGATAGACGTGCCGCAGCCAGTGTTAAAGCATTTCCGAAAGCTAAATATTATAAAGATTATCGCGAAATGCTTGATAAGGAGCATAAAAACTTCGATGCAGTTTCTGTTTCAACTCCAGACCATAGTCATGCGGTACAAGCACTTGCAGCTATGCAATTAGGTAAGCATGTTTATGTTCAAAAACCTTTAACACACGATATCCACGAAGCTCGTATTTTAACAGCTGCTGCGAAAAAATATAAGGTTGTTACACAAATGGGTAATCAAGGTGCGTCAAATGATGGCCCTCGCCAAATGAAGGAATGGTACGAAGCTGGTTTAATCGGCGATGTACATACTGTTTACGCCTGGACCAATCGTCCGGTATGGCCACAAGGTATCCCCTGGCCTGATAAGAAAGCCGAAATTCCTAAAGAATTAGACTGGAATTTGTGGTTAGGAACTGCTCCGGATAAAGACTACGTAGATAAACTAGTGCCTTTCAACTGGCGTGGATGGTGGGATTACGGAACCGGTGCTTTAGGCGATATGGGTTGCCACTTAATCGAAGCTCCATTTAGCGTTTTAAACTTAAAATACGCTAAAGAAGTTGAAGCAAGTGTCGGCTCTGTTTATGTAGATGAATTTAAACGTGGTTATTTCCCTGAAAGCTGCCCTCCTTCTAGTCACGTTACTTTGAAATTCCCTAAAACGAATAAAACCAAAGGTGATGTTACGATGCATTGGATGGATGGTGGTATTCAACCTGAGCGTCCTGCCGAATTAGAGGCAAACGAAACTTTTGGTGATGGCGGTAACGGAACTTTATTTATCGGAACTAAAGGTAAAATGATGGCTGAAACTTATAGTGCTAATCCAAAATTATTGCCACTTAGCCGAAACAAAGACATTAAAGTTCCTGAAAAATATGCCCGTGTAAAAGATGGTGCAAATGGACATTATGCGCAATGGGTTGATGCAGCAATAGCTGGTTATGGCAAGCAGGAAGTTAGTTCTCCTTTCGAGATTGCTGGTCCACTTACCGAAGCACTTTTAATGGCTAATCTTGCAATAAGAAGTTTTGACATTCAAAAAACGGTTAACGGAAAAGTAACTTATCCTGGTAGATATATGAAAATGCTTTGGGATAATGATAATATGAGAATTACTAATTTTGATGAAGCAAACCAATTCGTTAAACGTGAATACCGTAAAGGTTGGAATGAATTAACGCTTTAAATTCCACTAAATCATTATTACGAGGTATGAAGCAATCTTCTAAATTAGATTGCTTCATATTTTGTTAACAATATTATAAAACATGAAAAAAATCTTCCTATCTGCCTTTATATTACTGGCGGTTACTCAAATATCAAACGCACAAAAGGGCTTTAAGCCGTTATTTGACGGTAAAACAACAAAAGGTTGGCATACTTACAACAAAACAATGGTTGGCAGTGCTTGGCAAGTTCAAGACGGTGCATTACATTTAGATCTTGCAACCAAAGGAAAAGATGGTGGTGGCGATTTAGTTACCGACAAAGAATATGGCGATTTCCACTTGAAATATGATTGGAAAGTTGCTCCAAAAGCAAACAGCGGACTTATCTTCTACATCAATGAAGCACCAAAATATGGCGCTACTTATTCAACAGGATTAGAAATGCAAGTAATTGATAACGATGGACATCCTGATGGTAAAATCACCAAACACCGTGCAGGCGACCTTTACGATTTAGTAAAAAGCTCGTCAGAACCTGTAAAACCCGTTGGCGAATGGAATAAAGCAGAAATCATCAGCAAAAAAGGAAATTTAACATTGATTTTAAACGGTGTTGAAGTTGTTAAAACTACGCTATGGGATGAAAACTGGAAAAACCTTATCGCAGGAAGCAAGTTTGCAACCTGGAAAGATTGGGGTACTTTCAAAACCGGAAAAATCGCTTTGCAAGATCATGGAGATGAAGTATGGTACAAAAACATCTTAATTAAAGAGTTATAAAGTATAGATGATGTAAGAGGGAAAGTGTATAATGTGAATTATCAAAACCTCTTAAATTATCCATTTTTAATCATCCATATTACATTTATTTACAACCTAATTATATATAAAACCAAATAAACTAATGAACAGCACTACTCGCTTCAAACTCTCTTTCATGATGTTCCTGGAATTTTTTATCTGGGGCGCATGGTTTGTTACTATGGGAACTTTCCTTGGTAAAAACCTATTATCGAACGATGTACAGATTGGTTCAGCATACAGTACTCAATCTTTAGGGGCAATAATAGCTCCCTTTTTAATCGGTCTAATTGCTGATAAATTCTTTTCTGCCCAAAAAGTATTAGGTGTTTTGCATCTAGTTGGAGGTGTTCTTCTCTGGGTTGCTGGAACATCGCTAAACTTTGATGCATTTTTCCCATTCATACTTGGTTACATGATTGCATTTATGCCCACTCTAGCATTGGTAAATTCAATTTCCTTCAAGCAACTAAAAGATCCAGGTAAGGAATTTCCTTCTATACGGGTTTTTGGAACCATTGGATGGATTGTTGCTGGAATTGTTATCGGATGGCTAAATTGGGAACAGAGTGGAAATTTAATTTTAACCTTCAAAATGGCTTCCATTGCTTCGATAATATTAGGTGCATTTAGTTTTTTCCTTCCAAATACGCCACCGGTAAAAAAAGGAGAGAAAACATCTATTGGTGATATTTTGGGTTTAGATGCAATTGGTTTGTTAAAGAATAAATCATATTTACTATTTTTTATAGCTTCTGTTGCTATTTGTATACCATTAGCCTTTTATTATAATTTCACCAATCCTTTTCTAAACGAGGTTGGAATGAAAAAAGCTGCTGGAATTCAGTCTTTAGGTCAAGTATCAGAAACCTTGTTTATGTTGCTAATGCCATTATTCTTTTCTCGTTTAGGAGTTAAAAAAATGCTGGCCATTGGTATGTTCGCTTGGGTTGTAAGGTACTTATTTTTTGCTTTTGGAAATGCCGACACCAATTATTGGATGTTAATTGGAGGAATTGTTCTTCATGGAATTTGTTACGATTTCTTCTTTGTTACAGGTCAAATTTATACGGACAGATTAGCTGGAGAAAAATTCAAAAGCGCAGCGCAAGGGTTTATTACATTAGCCACATACGGCGTTGGGATGCTTATTGGTTCAATAATTTCTGGAATGGTTGTTAATAAATATGTTTCAAATGGCTTACACGATTGGCACTCAATCTGGTTAATTCCAGCCGGTATTGCTGGTGCAGTTGCACTATTATTTATACTATTTTTTAAAGATAATAATTCTTCCAAAGCAGAAATAGAAACTTCAGCTCGCTAATAATTACGGCTTCTGGCCTATTTTTAAATTCGCTAATAAGTGAAAAAAACATTTATTAGCAAAAACTCAAATTATGATATCAAGAAGAAGTTTTATCCTAAATAGCAGCTTAGCTGCAGCGGCAGCGTTATTGGTGCCATCATTTGCCTGCATGGCAGATAAAAAAAATATTGGTTTACAATTGTATACGCTTAGGGATGAGCTTCCGAAAGACGTTAAAGGAACTTTAGAAAAAGTAGCAAAAGCAGGCTTTACCGAGGTTGAAACTTATGGATTTTCAATTAAAGATCAGTTTTGGGGCTTAACCCCAGCTGATTTAAAGAAAATTTTGGACGATAACGGTCTAAAAGCAGTTAGCGGGCACTTTGGTTTAGGCTCATATTTGACTGATGGTAATACTGACGAATTAAAAGCAGCAATCGTTGCAGCTAAAGCACTTGGAATGGGTTATGTAACTATCCCATGGTTAGATACTTCAATCAGGAAAAATGCTGAAGATTATAAGAACCTTGCTCTAAAAATAAATGAAGCTGGTAAAATGTGCAAAGCAGACGGTATTAAGTTGGCATATCATAACCACGATTTTGAATTCGAGAAACAAGGCGATACAACAGGCTACGAAATACTACTTAACAATACCGAAAAGGATCTGGTAGATTTTGAATTGGATTTATACTGGGTAGTACGGTCAGGCAACGACCCTAAGAAATTGTTTACCGCAAACCCTGGTCGTTTCCCAATGTGGCACGTTAAAGATATGGACAAGGCAAATCCGGCTTTAAATGCTGAAGTTGGAACAGGTTCAATTAATTTCAAGGCAATTTTTGCTGAAGCCAAATTATCAGGCATGAAGCACTTTTTTGTTGAACATGAAACCAATTACAAACCAAATCCTATTGGTTCAATCACCGCAAGCTGTAGCTATATCAAAAAGGAATTAATTTAATTAACCCTCAAATGAATTCAAGAAGAACATTTATTAAGCAAGCAGGTTTAGCTGCCGGAGCAGCTCTACTCCTACCATCTTTTGCATTTGATAAGGCTACCAAAAATGTTGGTTTGCAATTATACTCTTTGAGAAAAGAATTGCCATCTGATGTTAAAGGTGTGATTGAAAAAGTTGCCCAGGCGGGTTATAAAGAGGTGGAAACCTATGGTTTTTCTAACGGAAAATTCTGGGGTTTAACACCTAAAGAGTTTTTAAAATTATTAAAAGATAATGGTTTAAAAGCACCGAGTGGCCACTATGGAATGGATGATTTCATGAAAACCGGAAGCACTGATAAGCTTAAAGCAGACATAGATTCAGCTGCAGCTATCGGAGGTAATTATTTTACCATCGCTGGCGCTCATGTAGATGTAAGCAAAGGTGCAGATGGATTCAAAAAAACTGCTGATGGTTTTAATAAAGTTGCAGAAATTGCAAAAGCTTCTGGTTTAAAATTTGCTTACCACAACCACGATTTCGAATTTAAAAAGTTAGGCGATACCACAGGATATGATATTTATCTAACCGATACAGATAAGGAACTGGTAAATTTTGAATTGGATTTATATTGGGCTGTTCGTTCAGGCAACAACCCATTAGATTTGTTTAAAAAATATCCAGGTCGTTTCCCAATGTGGCATGTAAAGGATATGGATAAAGCCAAGCCAGAATGGAATACTGAAATTGGTAAAGGCTCAATTGATTTTAAATCTATTTTCGCCGAAGCAAAGCTTTCAGGAATGAAACATTTTTTTGTAGAACACGAAACAAATTATAATCCTACACCAATCGATTCAATAAAAACAAGTTACGATTATATTAAAGCGAATTTGATATAGCTTCGTTCGTCATTTCGACCAAAGCGCAGCGAAGTGGAGAAATCTTTAAACTCAATAACATTTATAGATTTCTCCACTATTAAACTTCGGAATTCTATTTAGGCATTCGTTACAACTTTCAAAGATTTCTCGGCTTCGCTCGAAATGACGACTTAGTTTACATTTCAAGCACAGAAAATCTAATTTAGTTTTCCTGCCAAAACACAAGCATTTTTAAATCGTTTTGTGTTTCCTCTCAAATCGAAAACCTCAAATACAACAACGTAAATTCCGATTTTGGCTAAACTTCCATTATCATCCATACCATCCCAATTTATCAGTCCTGACGTGCCAATCGTTTGATTTTTCAATAGCTTTTTCACCAAAATACCTTTATCTGAGTAAATATTAATGGTTGCCAAACTCGAATTTTCAGCAAATTGATATTCCAAAGTTAAAGCATCTTCAAAACCATCACCATCAGGGGAAAATGTTTTATTTTTTAAGGCAACGAAGTTTTCATTACCTGACGATGTTACAGAGTTTTTATAGGTTGGCGTTGCAAAACCAACAGTTGCGGCTGCCGATTTAAAATTACCAGGTTCATTTGCATCAACAGAAAAAGAAACCCGTTCAATTGAAATGCCATCTTCATCCTGAATTAGCGGGTGATAAATTTTAGCATCATAATTCAACCTATCAATAGGTAAATTACCACTCAAAAGAATTACCGAGCCTTTATCGTTATTGTAAGCTGGCATGGAAGCCAATTGAACAAAATTGTCTGGATTTAGAACGCCATAATTGGCTTTTACATTCGATGGATTTATACTAAGCATCCAATAGGTTGATGGATTTAGCAGCAAACTTTTGCTTGTTATTAATTTGATACTTGAAATAGCTCCTTTACTATCTACGTTGGCAATTTGTAAATCTTTTAAATCTAATGCTTGATTCGTATTGTTGTAAATTTCTACAAAATCAACTCCATTGGCTTTCGGGTTAAACAAAACTTCTGAAATTAAAATATCATTTTTCTCAATCTTCTTTGCTAAGAACAACTTAGCAGTATTTGCAGCAGAGCTGATTAAATTTCCAGCACAGTCTGTTATATTTTGTGTAGTTAATGTATTTTCAATTCCTCTGGTAAAAGGTGCAGAAAATTGAATATTAACAATATTGAAGTTTGGCGATTGAACAACAACGGACTTGGGACTGCCCACGCCATTATTTATTACATAATTAGAAAAAATACTGGCCGATAAACTATCTACACTTTTAGAAAATTCTATTTGCACAGTTACACTATCGATTATATTTGCCGCTAATAATTTTGGAATTTCAATGCTTATTTGTGTTTTATAAACAGAATTTTGTTTTCCTGGTGTGCCACCGGAAACATCATTAGAAGCTACCCAATTTTGAATGCCTTTACAAACGCTTTTAGGGTCAACCAACTCTAAACTAAAACCACCGTTTCTCTTGGTATCATCCTTTATACCAAGTATCACTATAAGCAACTTTATCAATTATTTTGCCTGAATTATCCGTCAAAGTCAATATATCTTTATCGTTATTTGAACTCGGCCAAGGCGATAATCCAATGGTTTTACCGAAGGACTTAAACAATTGTTCATCCGCTTTTGCGGTAAGAATTAAATATTGATTTGGCTTAATGGTATCCGTTAAAAAAGTATAGGTTGAAGTTTGGTCGGCATATTTCCAGCCTTGCGTTAAAATGTATTCATCGGTTGTATTCCAAATCTCTATAAATTCCTTTTGTGGTAAAGATGGACTTCCTGTTGGATTTGCAAAAATCTCGTTAATTACAACATCACCATATTTTGGAATGTATGGTTTAATGTAAATAAATTCATAGCGACTATTAGATAAAATCGCATTGCCCTTTTTATCTTTAACATTATTTACAAGCAAGTTGTAATTTCCTGACATAAATTCGTTTGCGAATGTTAAACGATAAACATTTGCTGAGTTTGTGGCTTCAATCGTAAGCGGTGTATTAAAACCGTTTGATAAATTGTAATTACTTAAAGCAAGGGCAGAATTTATATCCAATGCTTCAGAAAAAGTAACATCTAAAGCCGTTGAATTCACTACAGCAATCCCAGTCAAACTTGGTGGAGTTACATCAGGAACTATATCGTCAATCTTAAAATCATCAAAAACATATTGATTATACCTTGAAGCCGTTGCATATTTACAATAAACGCCAGCAAATTCTGAAGTCTTAAAAGTATTGTCAATTACCGTTCCTTCCAGATTAAAGTTGTTTCCACCAGTAATATCTGTAAACAAATTCCATTTGCCCAACGCATCTCTGGTTACCTTAACTTTAGCCATAAAAAGATTAGCGTTTGCCCTAATTTTCTGCGGTCCGTTTATAATTTTTGTTGTTGAAGTACCCGTTTGACGATACAAATGAAAACCATCATTAACGCCTGTTTCACCGATTTGGATAAAATATCCATTTAAACTTCCTTCGAGGTTTTCCTTATCAGAAGTTAAATAAATACGCACAAAATTAGTTGATGTGGGATTGAAATTTAGCTGAACAAAGAACTCCCAACTTGTTTCTAAACTTAATTTATATGCTGTAGACAAAAAAATGGTTTGAGATGCTACTTGCTGCCCGATAGATTGCAACTGCTTTTGTGCATTAACCTGAAAATAAGCTAAATCGCCCCTCCAAGGTGGATTTTTGGAGAAATCACCATCATCAAATGAATCGAAAACTTGGGAAAATGCAATTTTACTGAATAACAATAGGGATATAAGCAGAATTTTCTTCATATTTGGCTTATATCAATGTTTAATAAATATAATAATTAAAATTTAAAATGAAAGTAGCAGTAGTAGGTGCAACCGGTTTGGTTGGTACCGTTATGTTAAAAGTATTGGAGGAAAGAAATTTCCCTTTAACAGAGTTAATTCCCGTAGCATCTGAGAAGAGTGTTGGTAAGGAAATTACTTTTAAGGGTAAGAAGTTTCCAATCGTTAGCATGGATACTGCAATTGGCATGAAACCAGATATTGCGCTGTTTTCTGCTGGTGGAAATACTTCATTAGAGCATGCGCCACGCTTTAAAGAAGCTGGAACAACCGTTATCGATAATTCATCGGCCTGGAGAATGGACCCAGCGATTAAATTAATCGTTCCGGAAGTTAATGCGCATGAGCTTTCTATCGACAATAAAATTATTGCCAACCCGAACTGTTCTACCATTCAAATGGTGGTGGTGTTAAAACCTTTACACGATAAATACAAAATCAAACGTGTGGTGGTTTCTACTTACCAATCGGTTACCGGAACTGGCGTTAAGGCGGTTGAGCAATTGATGAATGAGCGTAAAGGTGTTGATGGACCGAAAGCTTATGCTTATGAAATCGACTTAAACGTGCTTCCTCATATCGATGTTTTCATGGAAAACGGATATACCAAAGAAGAAATGAAAATGGTTAAGGAAACGAACAAAATTATGAGCGATGACAGCATTAAAGTTACCGCAACAACGGTTCGTATTCCGGTTATGGGTGGTCACTCTGAATCAGTAAACATCGAGTTTGAAAATGATTTTGATTTGGCTGAGGTGCGTAGCATTTTAGAAAAGTCGCCTGGCATTATCGTAGTGGATGATGTAGCGAATTTAAAGTACCCAATGCCTAAAGATGCGCATGAAAAAGATGAGGTTTTTGTAGGTCGTATTCGTAGGGATGAATCGGCACCGAAAGCTTTAAACCTTTGGATTGTTGCGGATAACTTACGTAAAGGTGCCGCAACAAATGCAGTTCAAATTGCCGAATATCTTTTACAAAAAGAATTGGTTTAAATAATTATACCCGTCACTCTGAACTTGTTTGAGAGTTTCTTGAGAAAGATGCTGAAATAAATTCAGCGTGGCGAAATTTTATAAAAGTGATGTGTTTGTTACACATCACTTTTTTTATTTTCCTTTAATTTTACAACATGAATTTTTTAAAGTCAGTCATTTTTTTTGTACTCCTTTCGATAAGCTGCATTGCCCAAAACCGCATTCAAAACCTCGAAAAAGCCTTTAATAATTTACTGGCGGATGAACAGACCAAACACGCCATTACATCGCTTTGCGTTTTAGATGCCAATACCGGTAAAGTGCTTTTTGCAAAAAATGAGCAAATTGGTCTGGCGACGGCTTCAACTTTAAAAACGATTACAGCAGCAACTGCTTTTAGTATTTTAGGTAAGGATTTTCAGTTTCAAACTACTTTAGCTTATACTGGGAATATTACACCAGATGGCACCTTAAAAGGAAATTTAATTATTGTTGGCAGCGGCGACCCAACGTTAGGTTCTTGGAGATACCAAAACAAAGAAAATGCAGTTTTAACGCAATGGGTTACTGCAATTAAATCCGCTGGCATTAAAAAAATTGAGGGTTCGATAATTGGCGATGATAGAATTTTCGGTACGCAAACCACACCCGAGGGTTGGGTTTGGCAAGATATTGGCAATTATTACGGTGCAGGAACATCAGGTTTAGCCTGGAGAGAAAACCAATTTGACATTCATTTAAAATCTGGTTCAAGTACAAATGATGCCGTTCGGATTGTAAAATCTGTTCCAGAAACGCCTTACATTCAAATTGTAAATGAATTAAAAACCGGAGCTTCTGGCAGTGGTGATAGAACTTATGCTTTCCTGCCACCTTACAGCAATGTTGCATACCTACGCGGAAGCTGGGGTTTAGGAATTGGTAAATCGGGCATTTCGGTCGCCCTACCCGACCCTGCTTTTGATTGTGCTTACCGACTACAAGATACCTTAAAAAGATTAGGCTTTTCAATTACCGAGCAAGCTACAACTGCGAGGTTAATGGAATTAAACAAACAGTCTATTCCTTCAATTACGCAAAAAATAAACACAATTAGTTCGCCAACTTTGAGTGAAATTGGTTATTGGTTTTTAAAGAAAAGCATAAACCTTTATGGCGAAACTTTGCTTAAAACAATTGCTTTAAAATCTGGTAAAGCTGCAACAACATCTAAAGGTACTGAAACGGAAATTAATTTTTGGGCGAATAAAGGGATTAATAAATCGGCATTGAATATCATTGATGGCAGCGGACTTTCACCAGGCGACAGAGTTACCACTTCGGCAATGGCGGGTATTTTATTTCAAATTCAAAAAGAAAATTGGTTTGCAGATTTTTATAAAGGATTACCAGAATATAACGGTATGAAAATTAAAAGTGGAACGATTAATGATGTTTCGGCTTTTGCAGGTTATCACACGGATACTGCAGGAAACAAATATGTTGTTGTCATTAATATTAATAATTATAGTGGAAGCGGAATTAATAAAAAATTGTTTAGGGTTTTGGATGCATTGAAATAGGGATAGGATTGTTAATATTCCTCTTAGACCGTTGACTGAAGTCAACGGTAAGGAATTGCAAATCGCATTTATAATTTATTGCTTTCAATTTCCATAGCAAGGGATAGAGAATTGTTATAATCATTGCCGTCAGTTTTAACTGACGGAATTTGGCAGGCCCTCTCCCATTATAATAGTTAAATATTTTGATGCAGCAACCTTGAATAAGTTATCATGTTGAGGTACAGCCTATCCCTGATTTTGGGAAAACATCTTCAACCGATGAAACAGATGCTTCGTACCTCAGCAGAACAGAAGGATAAACAGACATGCAATTTCAATGCTGGAATTAAGTTCCCCAAACCCCGATTGAAGTGAAAATACTTTTTTACTGTACTCACGACAAAGATGATCGCAATGTACATCCCTGCAATGACTCAACCATTTGAGCACAGCAGAAGTTTAAAAAAGATTGCAACGAAAAGCGGGACTGAACCTAACCGAAAAACCACTGCAATTACTTTCCAAAAACTCAATATTAATTTAAAATTAACTCGAAATTAACCTCAAATTACTATCGTAACATTAACGCCTGAAACGCTTTATTTATTTAAAAAATATACTAACTTTGAAGTTAAGCTTAGTAATTGTACTTTGTACACTAAGCAGGTTAAAAAATCAACAAAAATCAAATAAAATGAGCATAATTGTTAATGTCCATGCGAGACAAATCCTCGATTCGAGAGGAAATCCAACTATAGAAGTAGAAGTTGTTACAGAGGCTGGCGCTTTTGGCCGTGCAGCTGTACCAAGTGGTGCATCTACAGGTCAATACGAAGCGGTTGAGCTACGTGACGGCGATAAAGCGACTTACTTAGGTAAAGGCGTTTTAAAAGCGGTTGAAAATGTTAATACTAAAATTGCTACGGCTTTAAGAGGTGTTGATGTTTTTGAGCAAAATGCGATTGATAAATTAATGTTGGAGCTTGATGGTACAGAAAACAAAGGCAACTTAGGTGCTAATGCAATTTTAGGCGTTTCTTTGGCGGTTGCTAAAGCTGCTGCTGATGAAATCGGACAGCCTTTATATCGTTACATTGGTGGTGTTAACGCGAATACTTTACCAATCCCGATGATGAACATCATTAACGGTGGTTCTCATTCTGATGCGCCTATCGCATTCCAGGAGTTTATGATTATGCCAGTTGGTGCGCCATCGTTCTCTGAAGCTTTACGTTGGGGAACTGAAGTTTTCCATAGCTTAAAGAAAATTCTTCACGATAGAGGTTTATCTACTGCTGTAGGTGATGAAGGTGGTTTTGCGCCTACTTTTGATGGTACTGAAGATGCAATTGAAACGGTTTTAAAAGCAATTGAAACTGCTGGTTATAAACCTGGTTCTCAAATTTGCCTGGCTTTAGACTGTGCTTCATCTGAGTTTTACAAAGATGGTAAATACGATTATACTAAATTTGAAGGTGCTACTGGTGTAATTCGCTCTAGCGAAGAGCAAGCACAATATTTAGCTGACCTTTCTGCAAAATATCCAATCATTTCTATTGAAGATGGTATGGATGAAAACGACTGGACTGGCTGGAAAAGTTTAACGGATAAAGTTGGCGACCGTGTTCAATTGGTTGGTGATGATTTATTTGTAACCAACGTAACGCGTTTACAACGTGGTATCGATGAAGAAACTGCAAACTCTATCTTGGTAAAAGTGAATCAAATTGGTTCTTTAACGGAAACAATCAATGCAGTTACTTTAGCTCAAAACAGTGGTTATACTTCAGTAATGAGTCACCGTTCTGGAGAAACTGAAGATGTTACGATTGCGGATTTAGCTGTTGCATTAAACTGCGGACAGATTAAGACTGGTTCGGCCTCTCGTTCTGACAGGATTGCAAAATACAATCAATTATTACGTATTGAGGAAGAATTAGGCGAGAATGCTCGTTTCATTGGTTCAAAATTTAAATACGCTAAGAAATAATTGTTCGTTGGGTAAAACCAACGGCAATGATATGTTAACAAGTTGAAAAACTTATTTGTAGAACATCCGGAGATTTCAAATCTTCGGATGTTTTTTTATACATTTACGTCATTGCAAGGTGCGAAGCAATGACAATTTTTTAAAACCTATGAAGCGTTTAATTGAACTTTTCCGTAACAAGTATTTCCTGGCAACCGCTGCATTTGCTGTTTGGATGTTGTTTTTTGATAAAAATGATATGATGTCGCAGTACGAATACCGCAGTCAGGCGAATAAATTACAGGAAGAAAAAGAATATTTCGAAAAAGAAACCACTCAAATTAAAAAGGATTTAAACGAATTGAACACCAACCTTAACACTGCCGAAAAGTTTGCCCGCGAAAAATATTTCATGAAAAAAGATAACGAAGATGTTTTTGTTATTATTCATGAGGAGAAAAAGGACTAGGATTAAGATTATCTGGATTAAAGGATTTTCAGGATTTTAGTTAGGGAATAGATTATTTAAAGATTTTCGTCATTGCGAGGCTGGAATTGAGCGAGCCAAAGCAATCTTTATTCCATATCCATTTTATTAGAACTAATTAATACTCAAATTTCGGTAAGGATAATTTAAATTTTACAGCAACAATTCTGAACACAAAAATAAAGGCTACCACAGCCAATTTTGCTACCACGCTTTCTAAATTGATATTGATTAACAAATAGTAAAGCAAACCACCCAAAATACAGGCTGAAGCATAAATTTCTCTACGGAAAACAAGAGGAATGGTGTTAAGTAAAGTATCTCTAATGATTCCGCCAAAACAGCCAGTAATTGTGCCTAATGTAATGCAAATGCCTGGATTTAACCCAAACGCCATTCCTTTTAATAAACCAACCATTGTAAAAGCACCAAGTCCTAAGCTATCAAAGAGGAAAAGCGTGATTTTCATTTTCTGCACATGAGTTTTGAAGAACATGGTTATCAACGCAGTGAATAAAATAATCAGGCAGGTTTGCATATCTCGCATCCAGGCTACAGGCGTATCACCGATAAGCAAGTCTCGAACGGTTCCGCCACCAATGGCCGTTACGAAAGCAATAATTAAAACGCCAAAGGGGTCTAGCTTGCGTTGCATGGCCGTAAAAGTACCCGATATGGCAAATGCAATGGTTCCTAAAACCTCAATAACTTCAGAAGTAGAAATATTATAATTCTCCATTGCGTTTACGTAAAAACCATTCGGTACCCAATAAAATCAAAATTAACCCGAACAACCATTTCATATTAATCAGTTCATCATACTTACGGTCTTCGTAACTGATGGTTTTGATGTTCTCGTTCTTAAGGATTTCATCGGCAATTTTCAGTAAATCTTTTGGCATAAACAACTTTCCATCGCTTTGCTTAGAAATAGTATTGAGTAACTGATGGTTAGCTGTAGTTTGCTGATATTCGGCAATTAAAGCATTTACGTAAAAACTGCCTGTTACTGTAAATTTCTTTCCACCTAAAGTTGTATTGGCGAGGTAAGTATAATTTCCTGCTGTCATTGCTCCAGCATCGAGTTGGTAAGCATTTTCAGTTTTCGAAAAGGTATAATTGAAAACTTTACCAGCCTCATTTTTGACTTGTAAATTTACTTCTGGCTCGTTTACGGCTTGATAGCTTTCGTTGTAAAGTGTTCCATTAAATTGAATGGATTCATTTTCGTCGTAAGCAGATTTTGAGGTAAAAACCTTAAATCTACGTTTATCATCTTTTACAGAAAGGTATTGAATGGTTTTAGAAATCAAACCGTTTAAAGAAGATTCAGAAACTTCATTTTCAGCTTCTGCCAATTTCCACCGCCATAAGCCCTCTCCCATTAAATAACCTGTCTTCAAGCCATTTTCATTTGTAAAGAAAAGCAATGGTTGTTGTGTACTAATTTTACCAATGCGCTGGTTTAAAACTGGTATTGCACTTGTGTTAACCGTTAATCTTCCAAATGGAGCCAGCAAAGGGTCGAAAGTGGCAAACGTTTTTTTATCTTCCTCAGTGAGGTTGAAACTAATGAAGCCATTAGCAAAATCTGGATAAACTTCCTGAATAGAACCATTTGCAGAAGCCAGATTAACCTGATTTTGTAGCTGGTTAAAAGCATTAACACCACTTTGGGCACCTAAAACATACCAAATTGGCTTTTTCAAGCTCAACACTTTTTGAATAAAACTCAAAGAAGCATTTTGAGCATCAGGCAATTGATAAAGTACAATTAAATCAAACTTTGAAGGGTCTGTTGTACTTAAATCATCTGCTAATACGAGTTTGGCTTCATAATGTTTGTTAAGTGAAATCGCCTCTCTTAAAACACCCAAATCAGGATGCGGAGCTGCCGCAGCGAGCAATACTTTTTGTCGCCCATCAATTACCTCAACATAAAAAGTTTGTGTATTATTTTTTGTGGTGATTTCATTTGGTAAAACATTTAGCTGAACAGTATATTTCTGAACGCCAATTTTACTAGCATGTAATTTAATTGGAATGGTTTTTACGTATGAATTTCCAGTAATTGAAATATTTTGTTGACTAACCTTTGCTCCGTTCTGATTAACTGATAACATGGTATTTTCTCCACCACTCTGAAAGGCCTGAATTTGAACTTCAACCGTAAAATCATCATCCAAATAAACAATGTTATTATAATTTACATTAGCGATTAAAATATCTCTTTTCGGGATGCTATCGCCAAGTGCAATGGTGTAAACAGGTGCGTTGATTTGGTTGATACTATATAAAGGATTACCGCCATGATTGAAAATCCCATCCGTTGCCAATATCATTGCGCCTACATTTCTGTTGGTATATTCGTCTTTTATTTTCTGAAAAAAAGCAGATGCATCTGTTAATTTTCCCTGGCTTTTAAAGTCTAAGCCATCATTTACTTTATCAGAAAAATTATAGGTCTTCACTTCATACTTATCAGATAATTTATTTTGAAGTGCTTTGAGGTTTTGCTCGTACAATTTCTGGTCAAAATCTGCAGATTTAACCTGCCCTACCGATAATGAATTGTCTTGCCCGATGATGATTACAGGTTTATCTAAAGTATAATTTAGGGTTTTGATTAATGGAGCGAATAGAAGCCAGGCAATTGATGATACGGTAATTATTCTTAAAGCAGCTAAACCGTATTGCAGTTTTTTATCGAGGTTTTTATTGCTCCTGTAAAGCAACCAGGCGTATAATAAACCTAGTACTAAACAGCCAATAAGATATAAAAAAGAAGTAGCGAAAAAAAAACTGGCCATATTTTATAAAGATGGCGATTTTGTAGTTAACCGCAAAGAATGCAAAGATTTTACGTTGAGAAAAAGCTATAAAGTTTCGTTGCCACGGAAACACGGAATGCACGGAAAAATTCTAATCAAATCTTTATAATTGAATTTAATCAAATAATAAATAATTCCGTGTAAATCTGTGTTTCAGTGGCAAAAATCATTTTAAATATAGAAATGCTAAGTAAAGCTTCATTGCCACGGAAACACGGAATGCACGGAAAAATTCTATTCAAATCTTTATAATTGAATTTGAATCAGACAATAAATAATTCCGTGTAAATCCGTGCTTCCGTGGCAAACATTACCTTTAAAATCTTAGCTTTAGCTAAATCAAAATCTATGAAATTAACCTTTTTAACCTTTTTAATTTCTCTAAGCATAATGACAACTGCACAAAGCAATTTCAAGGCAACCCAAATTAAATTCGAAAGAGTAGAAAATGCTTACGGTGAAAAATGGGAAACCTTACAAAAATTTTTAAAAGCTGATGGCTTTGGCAATGACTTTTCGATGCTCATAAGTGCTTACAAAAGTGAGGGAAAACTTGAAGTTTGGCTAAGAAACAATTCCGATAAAAAGTATAAGTTATTTAGAACCTATGATTTTTGTGCATACTCGGGCACGTTAGGTCCAAAGGTTATAGAAGGTGATAAGCAAACACCTGAGGGCTTTTATTACATTAATGTTTTTAATCCGATGAGTACATACCATTTATCGCTAGGTGTGAATTACCCCAACTCGGTTGATCTAGCTCGTACTGGAAAAGAAAAAAAAACTGGTGGAGATATTTACATTCATGGCAACTGCGTAACCGTAGGTTGTATTCCACTAACTGATGAAAAAATTAAAGAGGTTTATGTGTTAGCTGTAGAAGCAAAAAACTCAGGTCAGGAAAAAATTCCGGTTAATATTTATCCATTTAAAATAACCGATGGAAATTTGAAGAAGTATGGAAAAGAATTTCCTGCTCAAGCTACTTTTTGGAAATTGTTGCAACCTGCTTACATTGCTTTTGAAAAAAATAAAAACTTAGCAGATATTAAGGAAGTGAATGGGAAGTACGTTATAAGGTAAAAGGCGTAAGGTTTAGGGTAAAAACCCACCTTACGCCTTACATTTTATGGTGATGAAAGTAAACCATCCACCTTAAACCTCTAATCCCTATACCCTATCTTACAGCATTCCACCGCAAACTGATAAAGTTTGTCCGGTTACATAAGCGCTCATATCTGACGCTAAAAACACGCAAACATTAGCAATGTCTTCTGTTTCGCCAGCACGTTTAAGTGGAATATCTTTTTCCCAACCCGCAACAACTGCAGGGTCTAAAACTTCCGTCATTTCTGTACGGATAAAACCCGGAGCAACTACATTAGCACGGATATTTCGAGAACCTAATTCTTTAGCAACAGATTTTGTAAAACCAATAATACCTGCTTTTGATGCCGCATAATTCGCTTGTCCTGCGTTACCCTGAACACCCACAACCGAACTCATATTAATGAATACACCTTTACGTGCTTTCATCATCACTTTAGATGCTGCTTTAGTAACGTTGAAAATAGATTTTAAGTTGATATTAATGACATCATCCCAATTTTCTTCGCTCATGCGCATCAACAAACCATCTTTTGTAATACCAGCGTTGTTTACAACGATATCAATTGTGCCAAATTCGGCAACAATATCATTAATTAATTGCTCTGCCTGGTCAAATTTTGAGGCATCAGAACGGTAACCTTTCACTTTAGTACCAAAGCTTTGTAATTCTTGCTCTAAAGCTTCACCTTTTTCTACCGATGATAAATATGTAAATGCTACGTTAGCACCTTGCTCAGCAAATTTTTCAGCTATTTTACGACCAATCCCTTTTGATGCGCCAGTAATTAATGCTGTTTTTCCTTCTAGTAATTTCATTATGAAATGTTGTAAAGTTGAAATGTTTTAAAGTTGTAAAGTTAATAACTCTGATGAAATATTATTAAATTGTTTAATTGCTAAATTGTTAGCGCTAGAAACCCAGAACAGATAATTCTAAACCGCTGGTTCCTGCTGACTCAAACAATGAAAACTGCCCAAACCCCAAATAATATCAACCGAATTAATGCCAACAACTTTTCTATCTGGGAAACAACCTTCAATGATATCTAAAGCTTTTTGGTCGTTTACATCATTAAAAATAGGCACAATAACAGCCGAATTTGCAATGTAAAAATTAGCGTATGATGCTGGTAAACGCGTGTCTTCATGAATCACAGGCGATGGCATCGGTAACTCCACAATATTCAATGGGCGACCATCTTTCAATTTCATCGCCTTTAAAGCCTCTAAATTCTCTTGCAACAAAATATAGTTTTCATCCAAAGGATTACTTTCTACAACCGTTAAAACAGTGTCTTCATTAACAAAACGCGTAATATCATCAATGTGTCCATCGGTATCATCGCCCACAATACCATCACCTAACCATAAAACCTGCTTTTGCCCGTAATATTCAAGCAAATATTGCTCAATTTGCTCTTTGTTCAAATGTGGATTACGGTTTTCGTTTAGCAAACAAGCTGTTGTGGTTAAAACCGTACCAGCACCATTAAATTCAACCGAACCGCCTTCCATTACGATATCAGGTGTAAACAAAGGCAAATCAAAATGTTTAGCGATTTTGGTCGGTACTACATCATCCAAATCGAAAGGAGGATATTTTCCGCCCCATGCATTATAACCCCAGTCAATAACAGCTTTTTCATTTCCCTTCAAAACAAAAGCCGGACCGTGGTCTCTGCACCAAGCATCGTTGGTTTCATTGAAATAAAATTCTATCTGCGTTAAATCAGCATCAACTTTTTCCAATTCTGCTATTGCAAAAGCTTTCATTTCTTCATCTTTTACATTGATGCGAACTTTTTCACCCTCTGCTACAATTTTGATAAACTCGCAATACGGTTTGTAAATGGTTTCAATCTTTCCAGGCCAACTCGCCTCTTTATGTGGCCAACTTAACCAGGTTGCCTCATGTTTGGCCCATTCAGCAGGGAAAGCATAAGCTTGTTGTTTTGGAGAATAATCGAATTGATTTAGATTTAATTCTTTTCTTGGAGGAAAATTTGACATATCTTTTTAGTCCGAAAGTCGGGTGTCCGAAGTCCGATGTTTTAGTTTTATAATTAGTCCGAAAGTCGGGTGTCCGAAATCCGATGTTTTAGTTATATTAATTAGTCCGAAAGTCGGGTGTCCGAAGTCGGAAGATAATACAGTGTTAGTCCAAAGATTTTATTAACGCAGAAATCATTACCAAAATCTCTTCACAAGATTGGTAATGCGTTTTAAAAATATCCTCGGTAATATAGCCCCGTCTGATAGCCAAATGCAAGCAATTTACAACTTCAATGTCCGACCTTAGTGAATAGCGGAGAAACTTTTTAAACTCCAGATTACTTTGCCCTGTGCTTCCCTCAGCAATATTCATCGAAACAGAATCTGCTGCTCGCTTTACTTGAGATGTCAAAATATAAACCTCCTCCTTTGGAAAAGTTTTAGTCATTTTATCTATCTCGTCAGCTAAGTCTAAAGCTTTTTGCCAAACTTTTAGTTTCTCGAATTTGAAAGCCATAATTTTTAGTCAGAGGTCCGAAGTCAGAAGATATAGTTTATAATTTATATTCCGAAGTTAGTAGTCAGAGGTCCGAAGATATAGTTTGAAAGCCATAGTTTGTGGTCTGATATCAGAAGGTATAATTGAATAAAACCTCAAATTACACAATACTAATGTTCAAACCAAATTAACTAATTGCTATTTGCATCCAAACTTCAGTCTTCGGTCATCGGACTTTCCAACTTTAATCAATAAACCTTTTCGTAATTGGCTGGTAAGAATCAATTCTTCTATCCCTTAAAAACGGCCAGTGCTTACGCATAAAATCGCTTTGGTCTAAATCCAACTCAACCACTTCGGTTTCTTCCTTATCATGCGAAGCCAGATAAAGCAACTTACCTTGGGCATTCGTTGCGAAACTACCACCCCAGAATTTCATGGCGCCATCTTGCTCAAAACCAACACGGTTTACACTCACAACTGGTACGCCATTGGCAACCGAGTGCGAACGTTGAATCGTTTGCCAAGCATTATATTGGTCTTTGTTAGTTTCTTCATCTTGTGTTGTATCCCAGCCAATTGCTGTTGGGTAAAACATAATTTCAGCACCCATCAAAGCCGTAATCCTCGAAGCTTCTGGATACCATTGGTCCCAACAAATTAGGATACCGATTTTAGCAAACTTCGTATCGAAAACCTTATATCCTAAATCGCCTGGAGTGAAGTAAAATTTCTCGTAGAAAGCTGGGTCGTCTGGAATGTGCATTTTGCGATATTTACCCAAATAAGAGCCATCAGCATCTAAAACCGCTGTGGTATTATGATAAATCCCTGCTGTACGTTTCTCGAATAAAGATGCAATAATCACAACGCCTAACTCTTTCGCAACAACTTGCAAAGCATCAGTAGATGGACCTGGAATAGCTTCAGCCAAATCGAAATTTGCATAATCTTCTACATCGCAAAAATATAACGAAGTAAAAAGCTCTTGCAAACACACAATTTGTGCACCTTTTGCGGCCGCTTCACGCACTTTCGCGATCGCCTTATCTAAATTTTCTTGCTTATCATTAGTACAAGTCATTTGTACCAAGCCAACATTTACTTTCTTCATGTTTATTGAAATGATAGAATGATGGAATGATTAAATGATAGAATGTTCCAGAATACATTCCCTCATTCAAAATTCGGTCATTCTAAATTAGGCTGCAAAGTTACTATTTTGTTAAAAGTAGAACGGCATAATTTTGTAATTGTTTTTTTAGAAAAGCAATTCAGTATTTCTATTAATTGTTATTCGGGCTTTACGTTAAATCTTTTTTGTTACTGTCATAATGAGTTTATCGAAGTACAACAAAAAAGGATATCACTTCAATCCCGTTTATTAGGCAAAGGCCTTGCTACTATTTGAAGTTGCAAAGTTTACTAAATTGGCTAATGCACGCGAGCGCCAGTGAAGAACTGGACACTAATGGTATAGAATTGAGGCAGTGGCTGGCAATGGTTTAGAATCATCCAACTTTAAACTAACCACCCCCAACCCCCAATGTCATTAACTTAAGGCTCATATCGCTCTTTTGTAGTTGGTCCATGTTTGATATTTTCCTTTGGTTCTTTTACTTTTTACGATTCG
>NZ_JAUFPW010000016.1 GCF_030409415.1 Pedobacter aquatilis
CTCCTTTTATCGTTAAGACTTTTCTTACCTGTTCTTTAAGTACTTTATCATCTTCAATGATTTTTTTAATTTCCTTAACGCACTTTTCGATTTCCTTATCTATCTCACTAATAAGCTTTTTGTTGCTTTTAGTAATGAAGATTTGAATATCATATGAGCAATCCTTACTATGTTTAATATTGCCAATTGCTGTCTTCTGCTCCTGAAGCTGAACATAGTATCGGGTTAGGTTTCTGAGCTGCAAGAGTGTGCTTGGCGGTGGTGACCACAACTTATGAACTCTCTCAACACCAAACTGGCTTAGGATTTTCGCATCCACTGCATCTGTCTTTGTTTTTACATTAAGACTCGAGAAGTAGTGCTTAGAGGTATTAGGAAGTACTACGTGAACATTTTTCTTAATCTTATGAAGATGGTATGCAAGTTTTTCATAATAAACGCCTGTTGCTTCCATTAGGAACACAAGCTCCGAATCAGATACAATCAGGCCTTTAACCCAGCGTAATAGTTGATTGAAGCCTTTGCTATCGTTACCGAAGTCCA
>NZ_JAUFPW010000017.1 GCF_030409415.1 Pedobacter aquatilis
TTCATGTTTGGAACAGATTACAGTAAACTTTTTAACGATCTTAGGTTATCTAGACGAGGAGAAAGCCTATTAAATAAATTACGTCAGGATCCCTCCACAAGTATTCAGTCGCTTGCAAGCTGCCGCGCCGAGCAAAAAGCGTTTTACAGATTTTTGAACAGTTCAAAGGTAAAGGAAGAGTTACTTTCCGCAGAGATGGGCTTTCGGTGCGGAAAAGCTGTCAAGGGCAAGGTCGTTTTATGTATCCAGGATACTTCAGAGATAAATTTAGCTAACCACAGCAATCGATTGAGAGCATCCAGCGGTGTAGGACCAATCGATGCAGTCAAAAAAGGTATTGGCTTTAAGGTACATCCTTGCCTTGTTGTAGATGCTTATACCTGTTTTCCTTACGGTTACGCAGGCATTGATCTCTTTAACCGTACTGGCGTCAAGCTTGTAACGGGTTATGAACGCAGTAAGATGTCTGTGAAAGACAAGGAATCTGCAAAATGGCTCAGGGGAAACCAACGAGCCGGCAATTATCTAAAGGATGCGGCATCTGTTATTATTATACAGGACCGGGAAGGCGATATCTTCGAGCAGTTTACTCCTGGTGCGCTGGCGGACAACTCATTTCTGATTGTACGCAGTCAGTACGATCGAATATTAACTTCTGAAGGAAGACTATTAGCTGCAGTAGCTCAGGAACCCTGTAAGGGAACTTATACCATCCAGGTAGATAGGGATAGTCATAAAAAGACCGTCACAA
>NZ_JAUFPW010000018.1 GCF_030409415.1 Pedobacter aquatilis
TGGAATTGCAATAGTATACTAGAGATTTTTTCTCGTCAGATATTTTTTTTGAGATGCATTAATTTAGATTCCTTTTGGATGCAAATTATGCGGCTCTTTTTTTGTTCATTATCGTTTTTTCAACCTCTAAGGGAGTCAAATAACCTAATGAGGAATGGATTCTTTTTCTGTTGTACCAAACCTCTATGTATTCAAATATTGCCAGATATGCCTGGTTCTTATTTTTGAAAGTTCTTCGATAAACCATCTCAGTTTTCATTGTTTTAAAGAAACTCTCTGCAACTGCATTATCCCAACAATTTCCTTTCCTGCTCATGCTCTGAATTATTGGTAATCCCATCAACTGTTTCCTAAACTCTGAACAAGCATACTGAACTCCCTGATCAGAGTGGAATAATAGTGTATCTTCAATCCTTCTGTTTGCTTTTGCCATCTGGAATGCCCTAACCGTTGTGTTTTTTGCTTCCATATTATCACTTAGCGACCAGCCAATTACCTTTCTGTCCGCAAGGTCGATAACCGTTGTCAAGTAAACCCATCCGGAGCCTGTGCGTATATAAGTAAGGTCTGAAACCCATTTTTCTCCTGGTCTTGTAGCCGAAAAATCTCTGTTAAGAACGTTTTCTGCCACAGGATGCACATGATCTGAATCCGTTGTTTTCACCCATTTCTTACGTATAACACTTTGAATCCCTGCCTTTCGCATTACCCTGGCCACTCTGGCCCTGGAAGCTTGGATACCTTTTTCAGCAAGCTTAGCTGCAATTCTCGGACTACCATAAATTTTCTTACTTTCCTGGTGGATCTTACTGATTTCTTCTAGTAGCAAGGTGCTTTCAACTTGACGTTTTCCCTTGGGATATTTTAACCAATAATAGAAACCGCTGTTACTTACCCGAAATACCCTACACATCATTTCAACTGGAAATATTCTTCGGTGTTCCTTTATGAATCCGAATATCTCCCGTCTCCCTTGGAAAAGATGCCGACAGCCTTTTTTAAAATGTCACGTTCCATTTGAGCATCTTTTAGCTCTTTTTGTAGCTTTTTAATCAGCTTCTGATCTTCAGTCAATTCAGTTATTCCTTGCCCGGATTCTGATTCCCGTTGTCTCCATTTACTTAAAAGAGTCTGGCTGATACCTAACTCATCAGCTACTTCTTTTACAGATCCTTTGCTGTAAGAAAGATCTATAGCCATCTTTCTGAAGGATTCATCAAACACTCGTCTGCCCATATAATCAAATTTAAAAGTTTCTTTCTAAATCTGACGACTAAATCCCTCTAGTCAAATGTAGCAACTCCA
>NZ_JAUFPW010000019.1 GCF_030409415.1 Pedobacter aquatilis
CAATGTTTACCTAGCCTCAAATGGCCTCACACGAACAGTCAATATATTTTGCATAACAACAATATAATGACCTTTTTAAAATTCTCAGTAAAAATAAAAGCCTCAGATTAATACCTGAGGCTCATATTTTGAAATAATTATTTAGTTCTTAATGACCTGAATGACCATCAGCACCGTGAGCGTGACCATGAGCCAACTCATCTTGTGTAGCTTCACGAACACTCAAAATAGTTCCGGCAAACATTAAATTTTTACCAGCCATTGGGTGGTTCAAATCTACCGCTACAGTTTCTTCGTGAACGGCAGTAACACCAGCTCTGAATTGGTTACCGTTGTTATCTTGCAAAGGAATTACATCACCAACATTTGGCACTTCGCCACCTGCTTCTGTAAACATTGCTTTAGGTAAATCTGCAAAAGCACCTGGATCTTGTTCTCCGTAACCATCTACTGCAGATAATTCAAAGCTGTACTCATCGCCAGTTTTTAAGCCAGTTAAGTGCTCTTCGAACTTTGGCAACATCATGCCTACGCCATATAAAAATACTAAAGGATTTTGTTCGTCGGCTTTTTCTACAAAAACTTGTTGTCCTTCTTCGTTAGTAGTATGTAATTCGTAAGTTAACGACACTACTGAGTTTGGTGAAATATTCATTTAAATTGTTTTATTGTATGTACTTTAATGCTTGCTTATCTTTAAAATAGCCACGAGCATAATTATTTTGCAAATAGTTATAAAGACCCGCAGCGGTGTTTTTAATATTGCGTTGGCAAAGATATAGTAATTATTAAGCTAACAAAAATTACGCTTATTTGTTCAAAGAGAATACAAATAAAAGACATGAGCAGGAATCGAAGCTTAAAATCTATATCCTAAGCCTGCCGATAAAACCTGGTTTCTATCGGTAATGTAATCAGCACCTGAACCCCTGATGTTCAGTAAACCTAAACCATAACCCACATTAAAAGTTAAATGTTTAGAGAATTCTAGTCCGGTTACAAAATCCAATCCGAAATCAGTTCGTTTAAAATCTCTTACGAAATTTATATCCATATTATATTTTTGTCCTTCTGCACTTTTTAATTTTGTATGCCCATCAAAGGCAACAGCCACGTATGGGCCGGCGCCTAACAATAATTTATGTATGCCAAATGGCAATTTGTAAAGGAAGTTTACCGGAACCTCAACATAAAAGGTTTTGATTTTGGTTTTATTTCCGAAAAACTCATTCTGACCACCTTTACCAACAACCATTGCCCCGGTTTGTAAATACATTACTTTAGACAATGAAAAATCTATCGTTCCGCCAACGTAAAATGAAGTTGACATACCATAATCTACAGCATTAGGTACATCTTGTAAATCCATAGATTGACTGCTAGAAATGGAAGGAAAAGTAACTCCTGCTTTAACGGTTGGAACAATCTGGCTTTTTGCAGCACAAAACGTAAGCAATGCAAAAGCCGTTGCCATATAATGTTTTTTCATAAGATGTTAATTTAAATAGATGTTTACAATTTAATCCATTTGAGTTAAAATCCTATGAAGATTAGGTAAATAAATACCCTTCTATTTTAAATGTTCCAATGCTTCCTCAACAGTTTTCACCGGCAATTGACAAACCTTATTTCTGCACACATAAATTTTGGTCTCATTACTTTGCTTGCCTTTAAGCAAAGGTAAATTACTTTCAGTACCTCCAAGGATAATTTTGTTTGGAATATAGTGATTACTTAACTCCAATTTAACTACATCGCTTTCTAAACCTGTAATGGCAATTTCATTGATGCCATAAACTTCATTTAATAGTAAAATAGCCCAGTTTGAATAAGCCGAACCATAAGATTTTATTTTCGGATGCACCGCAGCAAGCATTGCTGATGCCTTTTCAGTATAATTTTCTGCATCAAACAACAAGCCTATTTTTTTTAAATTCAGAACCATTGTAGAATTTGCCGCAGGAATTACATTATCCATCACTTCGTGTTTACGAGCAATTAAACTTTCGCTTGCTGCCGAGGTGTAAAACAACATCGGTGAATCTGCATCGGTAAAATTTGCCAAAACGTAATCGGTTAATTGTTTGGCTTCGTTAAGCCATTGCTCATCAAAATCGTATTCGTACAATGCAATTAAAGCCTCAATTAAAAAGGCGTAATCATCTAAAAACGCGGTTATTGATGCCTTGCCATTCTTATAATTTCGGTACAAACCACCAATTTCTGATTTAATATTATTTAAGATAAATCGGGCTGCCGTTGATGCTTTCTGATAATACAAATCGTGATTTAAAATCTGCGCAGCATCTACCAAAGCTTTAATCATCATCGCATTCCATGCGGTTAGGCATTTATCATCTAAACCTGGGCGAACACGGTTGCTTCTCGCTGCCATCAATTTTGCTTTTGCTTCGGTAACCTTATCGTATAATTCTGTTAAGGTAATACCGAATTTTGCAATTACATCATCATCGCTTAAGGTTTTACGTAAAACATTGGTTTGCTCCTCTTCCCAGTTTCCATCTTCGGTAATATTATAATACGCAGCAATTAAATCGGCATCTTCACCTAAAATAGCATCAAATTCAGCTTTACCCCAAACATAAAACTTACCTTCAACACCTTCGCTATCGGCATCTAAAGCAGAATAAAATAAACCTTCAGGCGAAGTCATTTCATTAAAAACCCACTCAATAGTTTCAGTTGCGATTTGTTTAAACAAATCAAATTTAGTGCATTGAAAAGCCTCAACATATAAACTCACCAGTTGCGCATTATCGTAAAGCATTTTTTCGAAGTGCGGCACATGCCATTTATCATCAACCGAATAACGGGCAAAACCGCCACCAATCTGGTCGTAAATGCCACCTCTGCTCATTTCCTCAAGAGTATGACAAACCGCTGTAAAAACGGATTCATCATCTTTTAAGAAACCATATCGCAATAAGAATACCCAGTTATTAGGTAAAGGAAATTTTGGAGCACGATTATAACCACCGTAACCAATGTCGAAATGGCGTTTCCAGGGCTCAATAATTTCAGTTAGATGGGATTCGTTATAATCCTCCCGATTAATCGAGGGCATTATTTTCTCGCTATCGCGGATGCCAGAAGTTAAGCGCTCAGCATATTGAATGGCTTTATCCGGCTCATTTGCCCATAAACCAGCCACATTATCCAGAATGTTAATCCAATCATTTTTTCTGAAATATGTTCCGCCATAAATTGGGCGTTGGTCTGGCAAACAAATACAATTTAAAGGCCAGCCACCGCTACCCGTCATTAATTGAATGGCATACATATAAATCTGGTCGATATCAGGGCGTTCCTCCCTGTCCACTTTGATGCAGATAAAATGCTGATTCATCACCTCGGCAACCTCATGGTTTTCAAAACTTTCTCGCTCCATTACATGGCACCAATGACAGGCAGAATAACCAATACTCACCAATATCAATTTATTTTCTGCCTTAGCCCTCTCCAACGCCTCATTCCCCCACTCATACCAATATACAGGGTTATAAGCGTGTTGCAATAGATATGGCGATGAGGCGTTGATTAAATTGTTGGGCGATGAATTAACGTTAGACATGGATTTTCCGAGGTTTTAATTGATGATGTAAAGCTATTAATTATCTACAAAGCTGTTCGTTTTTAGTTTTGTTTTTATAATTTAGTTAGAAATCTATTGCATTTTGGAAATATCAAATAACGACTTATTTAGTGCCATTAAAGAGATTATAACTCAATCTCGGTTAAAGGTATTTCGTGCTGCAAATTCTGCATTATTAGAATCTTATTGGCAAATCGGAAAGCTAATTATTGAAGATGAACAGAAAGGAAAATTAAGAGCAGATTATGGAAAATCTACGCTAGGAAACCTTTCTCAGCAACTTACCAATGAATTTGGAAAGGGTTTTGATGAAAGTAATCTCAGAAACATCAGGACTTTTTACAAATCATTTCCAATTCGTGACGCATTGCGTCACGAATTGAGTTGGACTCACTATCGCCTGCTTTCGAGGTTAGATACAATACAAAAACGTACATATTATTTATCCGAATCTATTGCATCTAACTGGAATAGCCGGGAATTGCAAAGGCAAATCAATTCATTGGCTTTTGAAAGGGTTATTTCGAACAATACGAAGCAAGACACTAAACAGGAAATAGAGGATTTCTTGAAAGACCCTTACATTTTTGAGTTTTTAGGATTAAATCCAAACGAAAAAAGTTCAGAGCGAGCATTGGAAAGTTCTATAATAGACCATATTCAAAAATTTTTATTGGAATTTGGAAAAGGTTTCGCCTTTGTAGCCAGACAGCAACATATTGTAACCGATACTTCTGATTTCTATATTGATTTGGTTTTTTACAACTACCTACTGAAATGTTTTGTAATTATAGACCTTAAAACTGGCCCCTTAAATCATCAGGATATCGGTCAGATTGATATGTATGTTAGAATGTACGATGATTTGAAAAAAAGTGATGATGACAACCCAACCATAGGCCTATTACTTTGTTCAGAAAAGGATGAAACCATTGTTAAATATTCAATACTAAACGATAAAAATAAATTATTCGCAAGCAAATATTTACTCTATTTACCAAAAGAAGAAGAATTAAAAACATTAATAGAGACTGATAGACAACGTTTTGAGCTAGAAAACCTATAACCATGAAAATCACACATACCGAAATATATCGTTTTAGCATTCCGATGGAACCTTTCGTAATCGCGACGGGAACCATGCACTTTGCTCAAAACGTGTTAATTAGAATCTACACCGATAGCGGCATTCATGGCATTGGCGAATGTTCGGCCTTCCCGATGATTGTTGGCGAAACGCAGGAAACCTGTATTGCAATGGCCAAAGATTTTGCAGCCATTTTAAAGAGCAAAAATCCGCTGGAAATTCCCGAGCGGATGAACGATTTATTAGCCTATGCCGACCATAATAGCACCATTAAAAGTGCATTTGATATGGCTTTGTTCGATATTTCGGCTAAAGATGCAGGTTTACCCCTTTACAAATTTTTGGGTGGTACTAAGAGAACTATCGAAACCGATATGACCATTGGGATTGATACGCCAGAAGGCATGGCGAAAACCGCTCTAAAATACCAAAGTTTAGGCTGCCGAATTATTAAAATTAAACTCGGTAAAAAGGTGCAGGATGATATTGAGCGGGTAAAGCACATTCGTGAGGCGGTGGGTCATGAAATGACCTTACGATTGGATGCAAACCAAGGCTGGACGTTTGATGAAGCCTTATTTGCCTTGGGCGAACTGGAGAAATACAATATCGAATTTTGTGAACAACCGATGCGCACATGGTATGATGATAAATTACCGGAACTGAATGTAAATTCGCCAATAAAATTAATGGCCGACGAGAGTTGTTACAATTACCATGATGCCAGAAAGTTAATCAACAGTCAATCTACAACTCATCTAAACATCAAATTTTCTAAATCAGGTGGGATTTTAGGCGCTCAAAAAATACATGAAGAAGCCATACAGAAAGGCGTTAAATGTATGATTGGAAGTATGCTCGAAAGTAGAATTGCCTTGAGTGCGAATTTGCACTTTGCTCTGGCCAGTCCGAATGTGGAGTTTTTTGATTTAGACACCGCTCTGCTCGGTCATTTAGTCGACCCTGTTCTAGATGGCTTAACCTACAACGGATACTTTTTAGATGTACCCGAAACCCCAGGTATTGGTGCTGAAGCCGATGAATTTTTCTTGGAGAAATGCGAGAGTTGGGTGGTGTAGTTCATTAGTCATTGGTTCATTAGGGAATTGGTTTGGGTATAGTGTATAAAGAACTACTAAATATTTAATAGGCAAACAACATCAGACTATCTTATACAATTTCTGCCAGTGCAAACTGAGAATGTCGGGATAATTACGCCTAAGGTGCCGAAATGCCGCAAACGACATTATACTTTTGCTATAGACATCCTGCTATCTGGCCTAGGAAGTGTTGGAAGAATAGGCCGTTGAAAATTTTGCAGAAACTTTAATATAACGAATTACCAAAACAGCGGTCAGTCCAATTTTTCATTGGACCTAACCCGCTGTTGCCATCAAATTTTCCACTAGCCTATTCAACAACAGTTCCACCTGTCCCGAGCATTCGGGAAGCCTTGATGTTATGCCTCATTGTATATTTTTTAATGGTAGTCATGAGCTCGCAGAAATGCTCGGTTTGGTTACCTTTTTATCAAGAAAAAGGTAAGAGCCCGGCGGCGGTGAGCCGAGGCAAGACCGTGAAATAGTAAAATAATTGAATCCTCAAACAATTATTGTTTTACAAACCTCGCAATGACGAATTATAAAAAGAAACCAAATCAACCAAAACCCTACCTCACTACCATTTCCGCTAACGCTGTACTATCCCCATTAAAAGCATTAAAATCCACTACATGACCAATCCCACTAATCTTTGCTTTATCAGAATGTTGCCAAAACCTCCAGCGGCTCTTGTCTAAGCGAAGCTTCGGTTGATAGTAATGCGCAATCCAAAGCGGATATTCATCAAATTTTTCAATTAAATAATCTTCGTAAAACTTCAAACCCGTGTAAATAATCGGTCTGACTTTCGTTTTCATTTCTACATAATTCAGGAAATCAGCAAGCTCAGCCCTCATTTTTAATGGAGAAACGCCATCTAAACTTTCTACATCGACAACTGGCGGTAAATCTCCTTTTTCTATTTTCACTACTTGAAGAAAGAATTTTGCCTGCGCCTTACCATTACGCTTCGGACGAAAAAAGTGATATGCTCCACAAAGTATGCCCACTTTTGGTGCTTCACGCCAGTTTCTTTGGAAATAGGGGTCCACTAATAACAGACCTTCCGTAGCCTTGATAAAAGCAAAGCGGATGTTCACTTCATCTTCTTTCATTACCTTAACCTTTGCCCAATCTATTTTGCCCTGATAATAAGAAACATCAATACCATGAATGGAATATTTCTTAGGTATTTTAATATTAAAACTTTCATAAGTGCGGTAGTTTGGATCTTCGCCAATGTCTTTAATCCACCGCCACGATGAAACAAAAGCACTCACCACATAACCATAGTAAAATGGCGACAATAAAATCAATAGCAAACCAGCAATCGCCACTTTCCATTGCGTAGGAAAGGGTTTGGTTTTCTTTTTGCGGCTTACAGGCTTTCGGATTGAGGTTTTCCTAACAATTGGTTTTCTTTTCTCTGGCGGCATATTTTATTTGATACCGCTAAGTTGAGGAAAATTGCGTGGAAATGGAAAAGAGGAATAGGCAGACAACTCTAGTTTTATATGTGTTTGACAATAAGTTTGAATGGTTTTGAGATTGGTGGAAATTTCTTTTCTTGCAGAAGTGATTGTAGTGCCATATTAAATCAAGAATGGTGGCGAACCGTTGTTATAAATTTGATTTTTCACCATATTATTATCTCCAAACTTTATATTTATTTACAATTTCTTCTTGTCTATCCTTTTCTCCTCTCGCCAACGACTTTAATATCAAGAAGCGCTCTCTGTCAAATGTTGGTGAGTCTGTTAATAAGTGTGTATTAAATACATCATGGTATATATTCTTAAGAATTTCTGAACAGATGTCTAAAAGGATTTTTATTTCTTTGAACGAAATGTCAATTTCATTATTATAACTTATCATTGGGTTATCTGTATGAGCATACAATTTACTACGGAGAGTCAATATGTTATCAATAATATGTTTGTTATCAGATAAAAGGTTTTTCCATTTTCCTACATGCTCCGCAGAAATTTTTAATTTCTTAAAATGTCCGGAAGACGAAAGTGAGTTGATAAAATTCTCTAATTGAAATTTGTCATTATCCGAACGGCTGTAAAGTTTCGAAACCTCAACTATTACAGTCCGAAACATCAAATGCATAATTGTTGAGAGATTGCTTGTATGTGGAGATTTAGTTAATAAGTCTAATTCCTCAATAGTGTCAGGATTATGAAAATATTCAGTATACAGATAGGCTTCCTGTGCAAAAATATATACATGTAAAATTTTTTCTAATTTAACTCCTAGTTCTGCTTTTAAATTTTTCATAGGCTAAAGGTAGTCCTCAAAATGTTGCTAATCGTTTTGTGTATTGTCGAAGGCTGGGATTTTTAGTATAAAAGTTTAATTGAAGAATCAATATAGAACCTTGCATAAATGTCAAATCAAAGACGTTCAGGCCTGCTTATGACAATACATTATTACCGGTAGTTATTCTTCATCATCAGTTTCATGGTAGTCGCTATAATTAACTTCTTCGTCATATTTCATACTTGGATATTTGTTGTCAAATTTGGAGTGTAAGACTATATGCAACCTTTTAAATAGAAAATCTAAAATTTCCTTTTCGTTTTCAATGTCAATAGACATGCTTACAATATGCTCCTTTTCTTCGGTGCTTTTTTGTTTATCCACGCATAAAAATGAAATGTAAAAACTGTCCGTCCCATAAATTGAAATGCCAATAACCTTAAATCTTGTTTCGTCTATTTTGAAATATTTGCCGAAACTTTCAAGGTCATCACCATATTTTGAGCCTAAAAAGTCTGAAATATCTGCTGCGGCTGTGCCGAAAAAGTCATTATACTGAACGTCTGCTTTCATGATTGTTATTTTTTAAAGTCAAATTCTCTTTTTAAAGTTGCTAATATGTCTCCAAAAACTTCTTTAATGTTTCCCTTTGAAAACCTGATTTGCTGTATTCCAAATAAGTTTGAAAATTCCTCCGTCTCGTCTTCAAGTAACACTATTGCTCTACTAAAACCTAAGCGTCCTTGAAACAAGCCGATTTCATGAATTATATTCGGTCTTGCTTTTAACTTGCCTTCTTTATCCTCATCTTCACCTGTCATAACTAAGATTGCAAAGGAGCTTTTATTTGCCATTTCGTCCAAGACGTCTCTAATTGTATGTCCAGCTCTTGCATCTGTTTCATATGCTTCAATTTTATAATCATGTTTGTCTGTCATGTGGTCTTTCAAATCTCTCCAAAGGGAACTTCGTCCGTGTCCAATAAAAATTACTGGAGTTTTTATTTGTTTGTCGTTAGGAACAATGGATTGAGAGTGATTTTCTTCAAATAATTCAAATACATTTTCTATTTCACCTCTGGTTTTTGCTTCTACTATTAGCGTAGTGTCAGCGTTTTTTGTGTAGTTTATTGTTATGCTAATATTGGTATCAAATTTTCTAATTGTCGAACTGTCATGTGGCTTTCTATATTCAGCAAAAAACTCTCTTTCATCGTCAAGTGTCAATGTTTCATTTTCACGTCTAAGTCTATATGAACTTTTACCAACTTGCTCCTTAATATTTTCATTCAAGGAACGTTTAATCACGTCTGCTGAAAAGTATGTGTCCTTATATGATTTTGATTTTTCCATTTTGTCTTGTCGTTGAGTATGGTGGTCTTTATATAATTACCGCTAATTTATCTTTATACTAATTTCCTTCTTAAAATATCACCAAATTACGGTTTCCTGTAAACCTCATTATTTCCCATGTTGCCAGCAAAAGCCATTACCATTCGCACTTCGTTTACACCTTGCTCCTTTTTTGGTGAGCGCCTTACATTGCCCAACATAAACACTGCTGCTTGTTGAGTTTTACTGCTGCTAAAAGTATTAATTGTTGTTGATTTTGGTCTGCTGCAAACGCCGCAAGTGCCACCAGCGTTGCAATGCTTACAACCCGAGCAATTAGAACAAGCCGTACAATTGCTTTTGCCGTAGCAAGTGGCTACAGGCGTAGGATAAGAATGTTTTTTTTTGGGTGGCGCATTAAAAAACAGCAAGCCAGCCATCAAGAGAAAGAGAAGCGTTTTCAAAATGATTAAGAGCGTTGAGGGTTGATTTAAATATTGGTTAAATCGAATGTACACTTAATTTATTCATTTACAAACACTAAGCAGAAATTACTTGGTTATCGATTAAAGAATCTATTTAGAATAAAATAACACCCCACCCTACGGGCACCCCTCTAAAAGAGGGGAACTAAGAAAAGCCACGCTTGATAAAAAATCAGCTCGTTACCTGTACCGGGCATTCGGGAATGACGAGTTATCAGGTTTAGAAGCTACTCACCCAATGAACAACTGAACTATTGAACGAATGTAGCGCTTCGCTATCTGCGCCATGCTATATGGCTTAGGAGATTTTCGCAGAATTCAGCATTGAAATTTGTGCACCAATTTACAGAGCCTGATGAGCAAGAGGATATGCAGTCTGAAAGGGATTGTGTATTGGGCAGACCTCATATCATCGCTAATAAAATTTCGATAGCTCAATTCAAGAAATGGTCCACGCCTTGATTGTTTGCTTCTTTGTTATCAAGAACAAAGAAGATGCCCTTCGGCGACGAGCCGAGGCAAGACCCTGAATTAGGGAAATAATTAAACCTCTAATAATTATGGTATGCAATGAAGAGTATTGAAGTGACGAACCATAAAGAATCCTTAACAAATCACAAATACATTCATTATATTTGTGTACATCAAAGGCTTATTCTAGCTGTCGATTCCTGAAAATGCTATACACTAAAATCAGTGTATGGAAATAAAAGAAACAGAGTTTATCTATTCCGCCCGGAGTAGTAAACAGCAGAAGTTTGACAAAC
>NZ_JAUFPW010000002.1 GCF_030409415.1 Pedobacter aquatilis
TCAATCTCGCCTCTCAAAGATTTGTTAGTGCAACTAAATGCTTAATCTTTTGGGTGTTTCTTTTTTAATGTCTTGGTTATACGGTTGGTTTGTTGTTTGGCTGTTCCGTTTCTTAAACGTATAACCTATAACTTATAACCAATAACTTAATTAGAGTATCATGTTGCGCAGCGAGTAGTCAACTCTGCTCCAGAAAGGAGGTATTCCAGCCGCACCTTCCGGTACGGCTACCTTGTTACGACTTAGCCCCAGTTATCGGTTTTACCCTAGGACGCTCCTTACGGTTACATACTTTAGGTACCCCCAACTTCCATGGCTTGACGGGCGGTGTGTACAAGGCCCGGGAACGTATTCACCGCGTCATTGCTGATACGCGATTACTAGCGAATCCAACTTCATGGGGTCGAGTTGCAGACCCCAATCCGAACTGTGAATGGCTTTATGAGATTCGCATACCATTGCTGGCTAGCTGCCCTCTGTACCATCCATTGTAGCACGTGTGTAGCCCCGGACGTAAGGGCCATGATGACTTGACGTCGTCCCCTCCTTCCTCTCTGTTTGCACAGGCAGTCTGTTTAGAGTCCCCATCATTACATGCTGGCAACTAAACATAGGGGTTGCGCTCGTTGCGGGACTTAACCCAACACCTCACGGCACGAGCTGACGACAGCCATGCAGCACCTAGTTTCGTGTGATTGCTCACTTATTCATCTCTGAATAATTCACTAACTTTCAAGCCCGGGTAAGGTTCCTCGCGTATCATCGAATTAAACCACATGCTCCTCCGCTTGTGCGGGCCCCCGTCAATTCCTTTGAGTTTCACTCTTGCGAGCGTACTCCCCAGGTGGAATACTTAACGCTTTCGCTTAGCCGCTAACTGTATATCGCTAACAGCGAGTATTCATCGTTTAGGGCGTGGACTACCAGGGTATCTAATCCTGTTTGATCCCCACGCTTTCGTGCCTCAGCGTCAATAAAACCATAGTAAGCTGCCTTCGCAATCGGTGTTCTGAGACATATCTATGCATTTCACCGCTACTTGTCTCATTCCGCCTACCTCTAGTTCATTCAAGCAATTCAGTATCAAAGGCACTGCGATAGTTGAGCTACCGTCTTTCACCTCTGACTTAAACTGCCGCCTACGCACCCTTTAAACCCAATAAATCCGGATAACGCTTGGATCCTCCGTATTACCGCGGCTGCTGGCACGGAGTTAGCCGATCCTTATTCTTCCGGTACATTCAGCTCTCTACACGTAGAAAGGTTTATTCCCGGATAAAAGCAGTTTACAACCCATAGGGCAGTCTTCCTGCACGCGGCATGGCTGGTTCAGAGTTGCCTCCATTGACCAATATTCCTTACTGCTGCCTCCCGTAGGAGTCTGGTCCGTGTCTCAGTACCAGTGTGGGGGGTCATCCTCTCAGATCCCCTAGTCATCGTCGCCTTGGTGGGCCGTTACCCCGCCAACTAGCTAATGACACGCATGCCCATCTTAATCCTATAAATATTTGAACATTGAGTAATGCTACTCTGTGTTTTTATGCGGTGTTAATCCGAATTTCTTCGGGCTATCCCCCTGATTAAGGTAGGTTGCATACGCGTTACGCACCCGTGCGCCACTTTCCTTTCCAGCAAGCTGGAAAGTATCGTTCGACTTGCATGTATTAGGCCTGCCGCTAGCGTTCATCCTGAGCCAGGATCAAACTCTCCATTGTAAAATGTTATTTGATTCTGACCAGTTTTAACTATTGTTAAAAATAGTCTTCTTTTTTAATTATGTCTGTTGAGACATTGACTTTAAAATCAAGCTTCGGTACTCTGTACTTGAATCCGTACTTCATTACCCCGCTTGCGCTACATTGACATCTCTTTTAAGAACTTATTCGGCTCGGTACCTCGCGGCGGCCTCATTTATATATCTTTAAACTCAAATTAAC
>NZ_JAUFPW010000020.1 GCF_030409415.1 Pedobacter aquatilis
AGAACCAAAGGAAAATATCAAACATGGACCAACTACAAAAGAGCGATATGAGCCTTAAGTTAATGACATTGCCCCAACCCCTCCTTGAAAATAAGGAGGGGAGTTGGATAGTGCTAATTATTTCTCTAATGCATACACTGCGAAAGACGCCAACCAATGGTCGCCACCATAGTTACCTGCAAAAACCAATGGCAAGGCATTAGCCAAAAACTTATTAGCCGTTTGCTCAAAGCGAAGTTTTAGCTTGTGCCCTTTAGGTAATTCTTTGGCGATACCTTTCATACACCAGGCCCGTGTGAAAGATAAGCCAACCAAGTGCACACCCTGATAATCGTTTATATCACTAATTACAGGTAAATCGCTAATTCGTTTTAAACTTCGTTCTTCGTAAAATTTATTTAACCAATTTACAAATGCCGCATTAGGCAAAACGCGACGCATTAAATCGGCAATTTCTAAACTTGGAGAAAAAAAATCGGAGCCGTCGGGTTCTAAATAAGCGGGCGTAGCGGTATTGTTTAAATAAAAAGATTTTGCTTTTTCTTGAATTTGTTTTTCGAAGGTAACATCTTTAAATGTTTTAGCCCAATCTAACGCAAAAACCAACCCGAATGCTGTATTTGGATGCACTCCAGTTCTATTCGGATAAGTTTGCTTTGGCAAATATGCTTTCCAAAGACTTAAAATTTGTTTCGTTAAAGGCTGTAAGGCTTCATGCCATTTTTTCGCATCGGGGTGATTCCAAGTGTATAATTCTTGATCCAACTTTAACAACCAAGCCCAACCATAAGTACGTTCGTAAGTATTAGCTACCTGATATTTTGTGAAATACTCGGCTTCGGACTTCATCTTTTCGATGGTAAAAGTTCTATTTAAAAGCGCTGTTATTTCTGCTTTATTTTTTAAATCTGGAATGGTTTTAAGCAATCGAACCAACATCCAATGCCCATGAACTGAACTGTGCCAATCTAAGCAGCCATAAAACGCCGGATGCAATTCGCTCGGCAACAAACGGCCATCAATTGCAGTATTAGCAACATGCGAGGTTTTATTCGGAAACTCCTGAATAATGCAACCCAAAGGCATTTTCGAAAGTTTTTCAGCTACATCTGCCGTTAATGTTGGTACGGTTTGCGCCTGTAGCGAAAAATATAAAGCCGTAAATAGAAATAGTGCAGAGAATTTTTTCATACTTGGGTTAGTTTGGGAGACATACATTAAAATTCAATCATTCAAAATTCAATCACGCACTCAATTACTACGCTCCAAATCTAATCCATTTATCGCCTTCATGACCAAAGATAAAAGAACCTGGATGTATCATTTCTGCCAAATCTTCGATTAAAGAGACTGCATTTTCAGCAGTTCTTAATCTGTTTACATCATCATTTAGCAAAATAATGCGATTATTTTTTACCGCTTGCCAATCTGCATTTAGTAAGGATGGCACCTCACGCATCAAATCGGTTAAGGTTTTACCTGGTTGATAATAAATAATAAATGCTGCACTAAAAATATCGGTTTCGAACATACCGCCAGCTTGTGCAATTTCTTCCGTTAAAAAATAACTTGGTGTATTGCTCGCATCCAGGCAGGCAACTGGCATTTTATCCATAAACTTAATTTTGTGTTCTACAATATCTAAACGTTCTTGTAAATCCTCTTTTTGGGTCGTTTCCAGACCAATAAATAAATCGTTTAAAAAAGACATCTGCATTAAATTTATTAATTTGTGCAAAAATAACAATCCTTAATTCATGCAGGCCTCATTTAAGTATATATTTTGTTTTTTTTGCGCCATTACATTATTTTCTTGCAAGGAAAAGTTAGATAACAGTACTAAAAAAGTATTCAATATTAATTTAGACCAGGGTTTAACCTCCTTAGATCCTGCATTTGCCCGAAATCAAAATGCCATCTGGATGACCAACCAGGTTTTTAATGGTTTGGTACAAATCGATTCTACCTTACAAACCATTCCATGCATAGCCAAAAGCTGGCAAGTATCTGCAGATGCATTAACCTATACCTTTAATCTGCGTAATGATGTTTATTTCCATGATGATTTGGCCTTTAAAAATGGAAAAGGAAGAAAGGTTGTAGCGAGCGATTTTGCTTACAGTTTTTACCGACTAATCGACCCGAAAGTTGCTTCATCGGGTGGTTGGATTTTTAGCGACAAGGTTAAAGACCAAAATAATTTCATCGCTGTAAACGATTCTACATTTCAGATTAAATTGGTTCGTCCGTTCCCGCCATTTATGAGTTTGCTTACTTCGCAATATTGCTCTGTTGTGCCGAAAGAAGTGGTTGAGCATTATGGTAAAGATTTTCGAAGTCATCCGGTAGGCACTGGTCCTTTTAAATTTAAGTATTGGAAAGAGGGTGAAATTTTAGTGCTTATAAAAAACGAGCATTATTGGGAAAAAGATTCAAAAGGTATCGCTCTACCCTATTTGGATGCACTTAAAGCTTCATTTATCAGCGATAAACAAAGCGGCTTCATGAGCTTTTTGAAGAAAGATTTAGATTTTTACTACAGTGTGGATGGGAGTTACCGCGACGATATTTTAACCAAAAGTGGTAAAATGACTTCGAAGTATAAAGGCAAATTCCAATTAACTAAAAGCCCGTATCTATGTACAGAATACGTTGGAATTTTAGTAGATAGTAGCCTCGCAATCGTGAAAAATTCGCCATTAAAACTGAAGAAAATTCGCCAGGCAATAAATTATTCCATTGATAGAGAAAAGCTTATTAAGTATTTAAGAAATGGCATTGGCATCGCCGCAACATCAGGTTTTATACCCAAAGGGATGCCTGGTTTTGATAGTTCGGCCGTTCATGGGTATCATTACAATCCAAAATTAGCTGCAAAATTATTAGCTGAAGCTGGTTATCCTGAAGGAAGGGGTTTGGGCGAAATTACATTAAACACGACAACAACTTATAAAGACTTAATTGAGTTTATACAAAGTGAACTCTCGGCTGTTGGCATAAAAACCAAGATTGATGTGAGCCCAAGTACGAGTTTAAGGGATTTGATTTCGAAAAACCATGTGAATTTTTTCCGCGGAAGCTGGATTGCAGATTATGCAGATGGAGAAAACTATCTTTCGATGTTCTATTCGAAAAACAAGGTTCCCCTCGGACCAAATTACACGGCTTTCTATAACAAAGAATTCGACAAATTATTCGAGAAGAGTTATTACGAACCCGATAACAATAAGCGTTTTGAACTGTATCGAAAAATGGATCAGATGGTTATGGATTATTCACCGGTTGTTCCTATTTTTTACGATCAATCTGTTGTTATGCTACAAAATAACATAAGCGGATATCAACTGAATCCACTTAGTTTAATGATTTTAAAGAAGGTAAAAAAGAAGTGATCTATTTCTTGTCCATCAGTTTTCTTTTTAAGAAATCGGCTGTTGCTTCGCTAACTTTTAATCCGTTAGAAAACTTCATCCAATGGTGCGTATCATCTGGGATAGCAAGAAATTCAAACTCAAACTTCTTATCTTCAAATCGCTTGGCCAAATCCACACTTTGGTTAAAGGCAACATTTCTATCATCATCAGCATGGATAATTAATGTTGGCGAGGTCCAGGTTTTAATGTAACTTATTGGCGAAGATTCGGAAGCAATCTTTGCGGCCAATGCGGCATCGGGAGCAGGTTCTTTTCCTTCTAAATTGTTACTGCTAAACCGATTGTTTACACCATGAATATCAACCCCGGCAGCAAAAAGCTTTGAATCTTTTCCTAACGCCAATGCAACCAAATAACCCCCATAAGAACCACCATAAACACCGATTTTACTTTTATCGATATTATCTTGTTTTGCCAACCATTCGCCAGCAGCTTTTATATCCTGATACTCAGAAGCACCCTGCGCACCCGCATTTAGAGGCTTATGAAAATCATAACCATAACCCAAACCTAAACGGTAATTAACGGAAAGCACCGTAAAACCCAATTCTACCAGGTATTGATTTAAAGCGTAATCTATAGAATAATAATCCATAGGATTCCATCCTAAAAACATTTGCCTTTGCGGCCCGCCATGAACATAAACAATTGCAGGATGTTTTTTAACACTATTTTTTGGCGAAAACAATTGCCCATAAACCGTCTTCCCGTCTGGTGCTTTAAAACTCACATGTTTCGGCTTTACCATTTCCGAGATTGGAAAGTCGTTTGGAATTAAATCCTCCCCTATTAAATCGATTTTTTTATCGCCCAAAAGCGCAGGCAACAAAGGCCTTTCTGCCGTAGAACTTAAACAAAATATCGTATTTCCATCACCAGAAATTACCGGATAAGATTCTATACCGAAACCCGAACTAATTGGTTTCATATCTGCCTTATCAACCGAAACTTTGTAAATGTGTCTGCGATCTAAATCATCAGCATTCGCTCCCATATTTGACGCAAAAACCAATGTTCTTCTATCATTACTCAACTCAACATTTTCGACAACAAAATTGCCTGGCGTTAAAAGAATTCTGTTTGAACCATCTGTATTCATTGAGTAAAGATGAGGCCAGCCATCTTCATAAGATGCCGAAATAATTCTATCGTTAGCCCAAAATAAATTTGCACCACCATCAATTGAAGGATAGGAACCCCTTATGGTTTCTGATGCTTTCCATATTTGTTTACCATTGTCTGTTTTTAAATCAGCAACCCAAATTGCCCAAGGTTGGTGTTTTTTTGTTAAGATAGAATCTGTTGTACCACCACTTCCGGGTGTACGCACAAAAGCCAATTTACTTCCATCGGGCGACCAAACCGGAGAAGCATCTTTAGAAAAAGAGGGTTGAACCCATTTAATTGGCATTTTAGCATTTGTGTAGATCCCGATAAAAGAATGATCTGTACGGCTGGAAACAAAGGCTATCATTTTTCCATCAGGCGACCACTTGTATCCTGACTGAATGCCTTTCATGTTGATGATAACTTTTGCAGGACTAGAAGCATCCAGCGAAGCGGTTTGTAATTGACCTGATTTTGAAAAAACAATCTGATTTTCTACTGGAGAAATTACAGGATTATCGCCTTCGCCAATGAAATTAATTTTACCTCCAGAAAAAGGAACAGAATATACTTCAACTTTTGGCATTAATGGCATACTGGAAGCATTAACGGGTCCGCCATCTCTACCGCCATGGTCGCCTCCTCGAACAAAAACAACCCATTTTCCATCAGCAGAAATCGCTAAACTTGTTAACTCTTGCCCATCATCTTCTTTAAAATCGGTTATTTTTATCGCTTTATAAGTTGGAGCTTCAGCAACATAAATATTCCTTCTCCCTTGTTCTTTAGCAGCCCACGCAATTTTAGAACCTGTTGGTGCAGCAACCAATTGTGTTGGAAAGGGATAACTTAAGACAGATCTGACGTTAAATTTTTGAGCATATATGTGTGCACACAAGAATACCAGAACCAAAAACAAACTTATTTTTCTCATTATCTAAAATTTAGAATAAATTATAAAAAAAAGCCCTAACCGATAAACGGAAAGGGCTTAGAACGTACTTTTTTATAAGAATGTTACTGATCCCACCATAATTTGGTTGTTCTAGGCACTTCTGTTGGAACATTTGCACCATTTTTACTTTTCTCACCTTGAGGATAGTCGTTTCGACGAATGTAATCTGGCAAGGTAACGTTTACCGGAAGTGTGAAATCTTTGTATTTGTAATCATATCTTCTGGCATCATTCCATGCTTCAGGATTTAAATACGTTGCCACATACTTTTCTTTGAAGATCAAATCCTTAGTAAAAGCGGTAACACCCACGGCAACACGAGCATCTGCTAAATATGCTGCCTTATCAGCCGCAGCAACCTGAAATTTATCCATATTAGCAGATATTGCGGCTAAATACGCATTATAAGATCTGGTTTTGTCGGTTGCAAAAGCAGCCTCAGCCTCGATAAATTTCAGCTCAGCATACGTTGCAATAAAAATTGGTGATGTTGCACTTGTCCATGGCGAATTAACTGATATATAACATTCATCTTTTAGTGTATTTGCACCAGGCAATCTATTTCCTGCACCATTTACTGTTCCGATGTAAACATTGTTAATCGTCCTGTCAGTGATTTTTGCAATTCTTGGGTCGAACAATCCATAGGTTGTTCCATTTAAGTGATCTATTAATTGCTCTGATAACCACCCTCCAAGCGATTGCGAAGCATTACTGATGGCCACACTTGCCCAGAAATTTCTAATACTAAATGTCGACATTTGAGCATCTTCTGCGTTTGAAGCAAAGGAACTGCTAACCGCAGCTAAAACTGCAGTTGGGTTGTAATTTGACGTTTTACTAACCTTATTTAATAATCTGGCCTTTAAAGCATAAGCAAATTTTAACCAATTGGCTCTTTCATTAGCACCTGTTGTACCATAAATTAAGTCGCTTGTTGCGGTTAGTTTTATTGTGGCATTGGTTTTTGCTAATTCAACTATAGCTTCATCAATTAAAGCCATTGTTTGTGCGTAAACCTCTTGTGCGGTATCATATTTAGGTGTAAAATTTGTAATATCGAAAGCTTGAGAAAATGGTGCCGCTCCCCACATATCATTTACCATTATTAGGTTGTATGCAATAAGAACGTTGGCAACACCTTTATATTCACTTGAGCCTTGCGCAACAGCCATTTTTTTCATTTCATTGGCATCAGCCATTGCAAAATAAAGGGCATCCCAGGTACCACTAAAATCTATTGCCTGATAAGTATCGCCCGCACCTGCAGCAGCAGGATTTGCTGTATATTGAACATATGGTGCAATTGCACTGGCCACATTATAATTATTAACACCAGCTTTACTTGTTGATGTAGCAAGCAACGACGCTAATGTTGGCGTGGTTACTTGATTTGGGTTTTTAGCAACATCATCAAAATAGCTGTCTTTGCAGCCTTGAAGGGTAACACTAACCGCTAAAGCTGATAACACTGTATATTTTAAAATCTTTTTCATCGTTATCAAATTAAAAACCAACGTTAAGAGAGAATATAATTGAGCGGGCCGTTGGATAGGTAAATCCGGCAGAACCATCATTATTACTAGCCGCATCATATGAACTTGATTCTGGATCAACACCATAATATTTAGTCCATAACCATAAATTATTGCCCGTTACACCAATTGATGCCGTTCTAATCGCTTTTTTAGGCAACCATTTAGTTGGTAAGGCATAATTTAAACTTGCAGAACGCAAACGTACCCAAGAGGCATCTGTTACAAATGGTTCAGAAACATTTCGGTAAAATCTACGATAATAACCTTCTCCGTAATCTACACCATCTGGTGCAACACGTTGCCCTAGCCAAACGGGTTTTGTATTTGGTGTTCCGTTGGCAAGTACACCCTCAAAAGTCCTGAAAGATCTTCTATCAGCAGTGTAATCTGGTAAACCAAAAGCTGAGTAGAAATCTTCAAGCCAGTTATATTTTTCAAAACCTAAACGGGCATCAAACAATACGTTTAAAGTAAATCTTTTATAAGTGAAGTTATTACCCATGCCGATAACATAATCTGGTTGAGAATTTCCAAGGATTCTTTGTGTACCTCCAGAAATAATTGGGAAACCATCAGCACCAATAAGTAGTGGTAAGTTTTTATCTAAGAAATTACCATCTTGCGGCTGGCCTCCAGAGTATCTGTTAAAATAAGAACCATAAATATTACCAAAAGATTCTCCTTGAACCAATTTCATGGTTACGCCAGCATTACCATAACCTCTGGCTGCACCATAAATAATATCAGTTGGTAAATAGAGAATTTTATTTCTGTTAGCTGATAAGTTTAAGTTAACACCCCATTTAAAATCCTGTCCGTCAATTGGTTTACCATTAATAACTAACTCAACACCTCTATTACGAATATTACCTGCATTTATTGATGTTGTAACATAACCAGTTGCTGAAGTAATTTGTGCTCGAACAATTTGGTCTTTACTTAATGAATAATAGTAACTGAAATCAAAGCCTAAACGGCCTTTAAAAAACGACATTTCTAGGCCTGTTTCGTAGGTATTGGTAAACTCAGGGCGAAGGTTCGGATTACCAAGGTTTGAAGCCAAAGTTAAACCTGTTGAACCTGTTGGTAAACCTGTGTAAGTGCCAAAACCTGATGAAGCACCAGCGTAGATTGGCGCATCTTTACCAAGTTTAGCATAAGACAATCTCAACTTTGCCTGACTGATAGATGCTGGAAGTTTGAAATGATCAGAGAAAACATAACTTAAACTTGCTGATGGGTAGAAGAAAGATCTGTTCTCTTTAGATAAGGTTGAAGTGATATCATTTCTACCGGTAACGGTTAAGAAAAGGAAATTTTTATAGTCGAAAGTAGCTTCACCAAAATAACCAATTAATCTTTTTTGCTCAAAACCCTGAGATACGCTAATAACTTTCGCATTTGCAAGATTATAAAAATTATAAATACTTAGCTGACTTCCTAAAGAACCAATATTCTTTATCTTAGAATCGTACATCTCTTGTCCTAACCTTAGTGTAGCATTTAAATCTGTTGCTAATTTTGTAGTTAGGGTTGCAATAAAAGTTCCGTTTAAGGTTCTGGATTTGGCATTATATTCACCATAAAAACCCTGGTCGTTATCATAAACTTGCTCTCCAGCTATCCCCATCGGGCCTGGTGCAGTCCTAACTCTATTATCATTATAGGTATCTAAACCAAAACGATAAGATAAATTTAACCATTTTACTGGCTCATAACTTAAGGATGCACCTCCAATAAAGCGATTTACATCACCTTTAAGTTGGTTTGTTGCAGTACCCCAAATTGGGTTATTTGTACCAATGTATTTTTGAGTGCCATTTTCATTAATGTAATCTGCAACATCATAACGTGGAGACCAATAAGCTAATCCTTCGCCAAATCTATCAGCACTGTAAGTGTAACCCCCAGCATTGCTGAAGTTCATGTTTACCGCAGCCTTAAATTTAGGGCTTATTGTAATGTCTGTATTTAATCTTCCTGATAAATTTTTATAATCGGTATTTGGCATCATACCTTTTTGATATAACTGAGATACAGAAGAGAAAAATCTAATGGCTTCAGTTCCACCCGCAACTGATACAGAGTTTTTAACTTGTTGGCCAGTTCCAAAAGCACGATCATAATTATCATATAGTTGATCTGGATGCGTTGGATCGATAGCCTTCGCTTCTGCAATTGTTGGTCCCCATGCCGGTCCAATACCACTCGGTGGATTTGCATAAACGCCCAAAACACCTTGGGTGTATTCTTTTTGTACAGCTGGTTTTTTTAATACTTCATCAAAACCATAGCTGCTACTTAAATTGATGCTTATGCCTCCGGCTTTGCCTCTTTTAGTTGTGATTACAACCACACCATTTGCACCTCTTAAACCGTATAGGGCTGTAGCTGCGCCACCCTTTAAAATGTTAATGGTTTCGATATCGTCAGGATTAATATCCGATGCTCTGTTGCTTACACCTCTAGATCCATACGCTGTACCTCCAGGGTTTGCACCTAAAGATGAGGTTGTATTATCAATCTGAACACCATCAATTACATATAATGGATCACTTGGTGTGTTTGGGTCGATAGAGTTAACCCCTCTAATTCTAATATTTGCACCTTGACCAGGTCCACCACCCATACTAGAGATTGTAGCACCTGCAACCTTTCCCTGCAAGGCATTGATTAAGTTCGGTTGGCGGTTAAAGTTTAAATCTTCGCTATTAACTTGTTGAGCGGCATACCCTAAAGACTTTGCTTGTCTGGTTATACCCAAACCTGTTGATACGGTAACTTCCTGCAGCTCTTGCGCATCGGCAGCTAACGTAATGTTAACTGTGGTTCTGTTGCCAACTGTAATTTCTTGTGTGGTATAACCAATTGCATTTATTACAATTACGGCATTGGTTTGTGGTACTTGCAAGGTAAAGCTACCGTTTCCATCTGTTGAGGTGCCGATAGAAGTGCCTTTAACTTTTACACTTGCTCCTGGTAAAGCTTGACCATCATCTGAAGATGTAACTTTTCCGGTAATGGTTTTTACCTGAGCCATTGTAGATAAGCCCACGAAAAGTACACACAGAAAAAGTAGTGAGGTAAAGATTTTTCTCATATCTCTGTTGTTTAGGTTAATTTTGTTTAGTTAGATGCAATATATGTTTTTTATAAGCAAAATCACACACTTAAAACTAAGAAATACTGCAAATTCTTGCAAAATCTATTATTAAAAAACACAGAAACCCGCATCAGTATGCAGTAATCTTATAAAAATAACCCAGAAAGCTTAAAGAAATAATAAAAAGCTAAACTTCTTAATTGGTAGTAGTGTATTTTAAACACTAAGATTGCTTCCTTTTGAATTATTGCAAAAAAAAAGCCTTTCTAAAATTTAGAAAGGCTTAAATTTTAATTTAAAGCGTTTTGTTATTGTTGAACACCACCCATTCCGCCTTGCTGCTGATCTTGTTTGGTATCATCATTTTTAATTTTTTTCTTCTCTGTAAATTTGAGTTTACCAAATGAATAGCTAAAATTAACACCAAATGAGCGTAAAGGATAATAAATATTCTGACTTTGAAGTACCGTGCCTGCTGCAGTTACAGAATTATTTACCGTTCTAATGTGTAAATCGCGGGTAAAAGGGTTTAAGGTATTAAAGCCTATGCTTCCTTTTTTCTTAAGGATTTCCTTTTTGATTGAGGCACCATAAAACACCATTGCATCTGTTTTACCTTGATATGTTCTTCTTGGAGAGTTAACCACACCAAATAACTCAAAATTATAACCTTTACCGAAACCATAAGCCGACCTTCCGAAAATGTTATAGTTTAGGAAAGTACCTGTGCTCACATTTGTTAATGAATTGCTAACTTCATAAGTGTTCAACCCAAGGTTTGTCATTAAAGTCCATTTTGGTTTTGGATTATATGATGCAAAAACGTTAGCACCATACGTTTGTGCTGTACCCACGTTAATGTAAGTTGTATAAGTTTTATTTACTCCATTATCTGCTATCGGCGAAATTGAACTCTCAATTACACCACCAGTACGGCGATAGAAAACCGATGCATTCAAAATAGAGCTTTTAATGTAAGTGCTGTAACCCAACTCAAAGTTATCGCTCAGCTCAGGATTTAACTGTGGATTACCTTGCATAATATTAAATTGGTCGCTTTCGTTACGGAAAGGGTTTAGGTAAGATTGACCTGGTCTTTGCAAACGGCGGTTATAGCTTAATTTTAAAGTTGTACTTCCCTTTAATGTTTGAGAGATGATTGCACTTGGAAACAGGTTCAGGTAATCATTTTTCTGCAAACCACTATTTTGTGTATTAAAATCTATTCGAGTATACTCCCCTCTCAAACCACCTTTAAACTTTAGCTTTTTAGTAAGATCGAAACTAATTACACTGTAAACTGACGCAACGTCCTGATTGTATTCAAAATCTTGTGCAGCATTGTCAAACTGACTTTTAATATCACGTAAGATGGCTTTTGCTCCAATTTCTAAAACAGTGGCTTTGCTAAATGGATAAGTGTAATCGGTTTGGAAAGTATATTCGTTATTTTTTCCTGTGTTATTACTGATGGTTTGAAATCCGTTAGGAAAAGCCGCAGAGGTTAATAGATTACTGAAACTTGTAGGCGTTCTGCCAGAAGATAATTGTGCAGAAACTGAAAATTCTTCGCCCTCTTTCTTACTTGTTTTTCTGTAGTCAACGTTCCAATCTAAGTTTCTGAAAGTCATATCCATATCGCTTACATTTGTTGCTGGCAAACCATTAATAATATAGTTCGATTCACCTGGACCACCATTAGAGAAACTGTTCATTTTAACAGTTGTACTAAGGTTATTATATGCGTTAAAATCGTAATCCAACCCGAAACTACCGTTATAACCCTGACGACTCCATTTAGAAAAACCATCTTGAGATACACTATTTAAACTGCCGTTATTTAACGTAGTTTGGTTCAAAATCACTACTCTCGATTTTTGAGCATAAGCTAAGTTCGTACCTAAATTTGTATTTACACTTAAGCGACCAGTTTTAGCGGTTAAGTTAAACGAACCATTGTTTTGGCGAGTTCCTACTGAAGCATTTACTGTACCACTAACACCTTGCGCATTAGATTTTTTAGTGATGATATTAATGATACCACCCGAACCTTCTGCATCATATTTCGCAGATGGACTTGTAATTACTTCAACCGTTTTAATTTGCTCTGCCGGAATCATTTTTAAGGCATCAGCAACACTGCTTGCCATTGTTCCAGATGGTTTTCCGTTAATTAAAACACGAACAGCACCACCACGCAACTGAACGTTACCATTCATATCAACAGATAACATTGGTACTTTACGCATTACATCAGTTGCATCGCCTCCGGCATTTGTACCATCAGCTTCTGCATTATAAACCATTCTATCAATTTTATTTTCAATAACCGCTTTTGCACCTACAATTTGTACATCGGCTAAATTATTTTCTGTTGAAGAAATGATAACATTACCGAGATTAAAATCAGGTTTTGCAGGTGTTGTGGTTACCAAAACCGTTTTGGTTTTGTAACCCATAAAGCCAATTATTAATTTGTATGCATCTGGTGCAATACCTTGAATGGTCAGTTTTCCTTTTTCATCTGTAACACCACCGTTTACAGATTTAGTTGTTTTTATAGAAATTAATGAGATGGTTGCATAATCAATAGGTTTCTTTGTTAAGGAATCAACAACAGTAATTGAAATTCTTCCTGTAACTGATGGCTTTGCAGGGCCACCCATTCCGAATTGTGCATTCGCATTAAAAAATATACCAAGGATGAAGGTTAATAGTAGAATTCGTTTCATGTATAAATAGTTGTATTTGGTAATTAGTCTGCGCAAGTTGCATTTTGTTACAATACATTAAAATACTTTTAATGCAACCAACAGAAATTGGTCGGCAAAGGTGCGATTTTTCTCTGTAAAAAGAATGTAAAATGGAAGAATGGATGAGGGTAGACGGGTTAGGAGCAAAAAGATGGATGACATAGAATGGTTTTGTTTAAAATAAAAAATGGATAACAAGTATTTAACCCATTATCCATTTTAATAACCATTTAAGTGATTTTTCCCCCTCAAACATCATCCATCACTCCCATCTTAATCGTCCACATCTTCCATCTTCCATCATCACATAAAAACATCTTCCCTTATCTGGCTGTATTATTTGGTCTGGAGTAAACCAATTGCATTACGTTAATATTTCTCATGGCAAATGCGGCTTCACAATAGTTAAGGTAATAATTCCATTTACGAATAAAAGTTTCATCAAAGCCTAAAGCCTTAACCTTATCCAAATGCTTATTAAATTCTAAATACCAAAGGTGAAGTGTTTTCGCATAATCTAAGCCCATATCTTTTAAATCTACCATCGTTAAATCGCCGGTATTATTAATGGCATTGTTAATTGCAGCAACAGAAGGTAATAATGAGCCAGGGAAAATATGTTTTTGAATCCAATCTACACCATTACGCAACTGTTCGTAACGGCTGTCTGGCGATGTAATTACCTGAAAAGCAAAAATCCCATCAGGTTTTAATAGAGATTGGCATTTTTCAAAATAAGTTTCCAAAAACTGATGGCCTACAGCTTCAAGCATTTCTATGGAAACAATTTTATCGAAAGTACCTTCTATTTTTCTGTAATCTTGAATAATAACCGAAACTTTATCTTCTAAACCTTCTGCTTTTACACGTTCTACAGCAAACTTTTGTTGTTCTTTAGAAATGGTAACCGAAGTAACTTTACAATTGTAATTTTTAGCAAGAAAAATTGCATTTCCGCCCCAACCACTACCAATTTCTAAAACATGGTCGGTTGATTTTATTTTGAGTTGTTTAGCTAACCTATCGTATTTAGCATATTGTGAATCTTCTAAACTCGTATCTTCTGTAATAAAATAACCGCTGGAATAGGTCATGGTTTTATCCAGGAAGGTTGCAAAGAAATCATTATTTAAATCATAATGTTCGGATATGTTTTTTTGCGACCCTGCCAAAGTATTCGCCCTACGTAAATGAGTTAGTTTATTTACAATTTTAAACAAATTTAGCGCTATCGATTTCACCTTGCTACCGGTTACTGATGGTGCATTTTCGATGTTTAAGAGCACCCATTTAATTACATTGGTTATATTTGATGTATCCCACAAGCCGGCGGTGTAACCTTCACCAAAACCAATATCTCCATAAAGCGCAATAGATTTAAAGAAATCAATATGATTAATCTGAATGTTAGCTTCAATATTGTTCACACCATCACCATAAACCAAAACCTCACCAGTTGGTAAAGTAAGTTCTAGTTTACCTAAGGTCATTTTTGAAAGCGCATTAAGCACCATTTTATCAAAAAATCCATGTGATGTTTTTGTTGCAACTAAGGTATTCATAATTTAATGAGCGTTTTATTTTATGGTTTATAGGGTTTATATACGTTACGTTGCAGTTCAGGGTTTTCTGCTTTTGGATGAAAAGATATTTTTTTTAACCAAAGCCTGAAAGCTTGCCAATGTATCATACCCATAATTTGCAAAGGAATTAAAGGTATTGAGAAAAAATATTTCAACAAACTAACATTATTTAATTTTTTCCTTTCGCCTTTTAAAGTACTGATGAAAAATCGATTGCCCTGTTTATCAATATCATCAATTCGGATTTCCAATTTATCATTCGGGATTGTTAAATTAAAATCGAAAGCATCATCGTGGTCTATAAATGGCGATACATAAAAATATTTTGTGGTAATTTTCTTAAAAGTATCGCCATCCAATTCATCTTTTGCAAAGAAAAAAAGTTTCATTTCGCGATAGGTATTACTGATTTCGGCCACGCAACAAACCGGATTTTCATTGGCATCAAAGCAAAAGTAAAATGAAACAGGATTAAAATTATAGCCTAAAACATTAAGGTTTGTTAGCAGTTTAATTTTCAAATTGGTTCCGTCAACGCCATAGCCTTTTAAATAATCTTCTATATGTTCGCGGGTGTTTTTTGATTTATTTGGATTGTCTTTTGGTAATTGTAAATGCTCCGCATCCTTAAAAGAAAACAAGTTAAATTTATTTCGACTAAACCAACGAAGTTTTTTTGCCAGCAAGTCAATTTCATCCAAATCGATATAAAACATATACACATTGTACCAAAAAGAATGTTTTTTTGGCGCCAGGCGATGATGCATCACCTTTGCGGTATATATGGAGGACTTGAATGACATTTTATGATTTCAATTTACAAAAATTATTTAATCCGTCGGCTGAAGCGCGACGGCAATGAAAGCTTTAGCAACAACTCTGGTCATAACATTCATCAATTCCTGCTTAGAGCAGAGAGATTACTTCGTGCCTCGCAATGACGAACTGGCTATCAACACTCAGCTTAGCCTAGCCTCTACATCTCCGTTTTACTTTAATCCGGCCTAACAAATTTTTCGGAACAGCTTATCAAAGCCTAACCACTAACTTTAAAAGAAAAATTTTCAGCCGGCAATTTTGTTTCTTTTGTTGTCAAAAGAAAAAAGCCTGTCCGGCCAGGACAAATAG
>NZ_JAUFPW010000021.1 GCF_030409415.1 Pedobacter aquatilis
TAGGCTTTCTCCTCGTCTAGATAACCTAAGATCGTTAAAAAGTTTACTGTAATCTGTTCCAAACATGAAACAAAAATAAAAATAAAGATGTGGGTACACGGTAGGGTGGCAGCGACATACTTTTTGGTGCAGAAACTTGAAATATCTACAAACTTTAATAAAAAGATATAGCGAACAACGGGACTGGTGTTGCCAAAATGTTGCTAACCTAAATTTTCTAATTTTATTTATAAGCTTAAGTTAAGCTCCATTTCTTAACTTTAAGATAATCACATCGCCATATTATTATTGCAATTTGCCGACACGCAAAATAGATTAAAATCGGCTACATTTGCGCTAACAACAATACAATAATAATGAAGATAGGAATTGTTTGCTATCCCACTTTTGGTGGAAGTGGCGTAGTTGCAACAGAACTTGGTAAGGCGCTTGCAAATGAAGGACATCAAGTTCATTTTATCACTTATAGTCAGCCGGCACGGTTAGATTTTTTCTCTGAAAATTTATTTTACCACGAAGTATCTGTAAGAGATTATCCGTTATTTGATTATGCGCCATACGAATCTGCTTTGGCAAGTAAGCTGGTAGATGTTGTTCGCTTTGAGCAGTTAGATGTTTTGCATGTGCATTACGCTATTCCACACGCTTCTGCGGCGTTTATGGCCAAACAAATATTGGCGAGTTACGGCATTCGTATTCCGGTAGTAACTACCTTACATGGTACCGATATTACCCTAGTTGGTAAGGACCCAACCTATAAACCTGTTGTAACGTTCTCTATTAACCAGAGCGACGGTATTACAACTGTTTCTCAGGATTTGAAGGATGATACCTACAATCATTTTGAAATTACGAAGGAGATTAAAGTTATTCCAAATTTTATAGATTTTAGTCGTTTTAGTTTACAGGCAAAAGACCACTTTAAGAAAGCAATTGCACCAAATAATGAACGTATTTTAATTCATACCTCAAATTTTAGAAAAGTTAAGCGAACATCTGATGTGATTAGGGTTTTCGAAAAAGTACAGGCAGTTATTCCATCAAAACTTTTAATGGTTGGCGATGGTCCGGAGCGGGTTTATGATGAGCAACTTTGCCGTACATTAAACATTAGCGATCATGTTCGCTTTTTGGGTAAGCAAGATGCGGTTGAAGAAATTTTATCGGTTTCTGATTTGTTTTTAATGCCTTCTGAATCTGAGAGTTTCGGTTTAGCAGCTTTAGAGGCAATGGCATGTAAAGTTCCGGTAATTACATCGAACGCAGGTGGTTTGCCAGAGTTAAATGTTGATGATTTCTGTGGTTACATGTGTGATGTTGGCGATGTGGAGGATATGGCAAACAAAGCCATTACCATTTTAAGTAATGATGAAACGCTTAAGTATTTTAAAGAAAATGCCTACACCAGGGCAAAAGATTTCGATTTGAAAAAGATTTTGCCAGAATACATCGATTATTATAAAGAGATTGTAGAAAATTCGCTTCAAACCAATACGAATTAATTTATTTTAGTTAGTTGATTATGATGTGTTTCAAAGCTTTAGAGGCTTTGCTTCGTGATTAGGTTTCAATCTTAACAAAAGCTTTATACATTAATAATGGTTAAAACAAAACTTTCTCAAAATCAAATCATTATAAATCGTACCTTTGCGGCAAATGAAAAAAATAGTTGATTATAGAAAGCTTTTAAATGTAGATAAAACAGCAGAGTTAGCCTTGCTGAAATCTGTTTATCGTACCATGATGAAAGAATGTCATCCTGATAAGTTTCAGGTTGAGGAGGAAAAGCTGGCGGCCGAAGCAAGAAGTAAAGAAATTATCGAAGCTTATCACTTTTTAGTGAGCATTGCTCCTGAAACTTGTGCGCAAAATATCGAAACTTATACCAACACAATTACCAATTCAAATATTTTAGATTTCGAATACAAGCAATCGGTACTGAATGTTCAGTTTTTTGATGGAAGTGTTTACGAGTACTTTGATGTGCCAAGAGCCATCTACATTAAACTGGTTAACGCCGATTCTCCGGGACGTTTTGCCCGTAGGCATATTTGTAGTTCTTATCCATACCGCAACGTTACAAAGGTTGCAGAACCAGCATAAAATTCAAAGCTTCCTGATTGTTTAGGAAGCTTTCTTGTTTTAGGGGTGTTTCATTAGATCGTTGTTTTTAAATTAGATCGTCATTCCCGTGAAAACGGGAATCTTAAAGCCTTAGATAACGTTAACAGTTTAAAGATTCGTCTTGGCCAGACGGGCCTTTTTCTTTTGGCAGCAAAAGAAACAAAACTGTCGGCTTAAAATTTTTGTATTAAAGTTAGTGGTTTGGCTTAGTTAAGCTATTACCAAAAATTTGTTAGGCCGATTTAAGGTTAACGAAGGCGCATTACTTAGGCTTAGCCAGACGGAAATAAAAAATGTGAATGTTTTTCATTCTCCTTAAGTTAATGACATTAGGGGTTAGGGGTGGTTTTTATAACTATACTGAACCAACCATTTCCAAAAAAAAATCTAATTATTCAACATCGGTTTAAAGCGATTGTCTTTATTTCTTAAATCTAAACCACCTTCGTAAACAGATTTTAGGTTGAGCAGGTAAAAACTCCAACCATTGTGACAGCCTAAACGAATATTGCGTTTTGAATCATCATCAGTCGGGATGTTTTTTTGAGTGAGCTCTACAATAGTGTATTCAAATTCTGACCTTAATTTTATATCTACCAGGCAATTTCCGGCAAATGTAAACTGAAAGTTATCTGTTTGATTCGCTTCGGTTATTTTACCACGCTCTACATCATCATATAAGTACCAAATCCATTTGTAGCTATCGCCTTTTAAGGCGTTCCTGCTCTTGTCTAAAATAACACTATTTTCATCAGAAAACCCGGCATCGCTTAAAAACCATTTTTCTATTTCTATAGCTTTTGTCCAGGCGTTGTAAATGGTTCTTAAATCAGCCTTTATGGCAATCCTAATGGTGAATTTTGTCCAATTGAAGTTTTCCATTATTGAAATAATAAGCAAACCGGTGCGCCAACTTCAATACGTTTTCCGCTATCGATTAACTTTCCTGTAATGGTATTTCGTTTAAAAATTACTACGTTATTTGTGTATTGATGTGCAACTAATAAGAATTTGCCGCTCGGGTCGATGGAAAAATTTCTTGGCCCCTTGCCTAATGTGCTTACCGTTTCTACTAACCTTAAAATTCCGGTAGGTAAAATAGAAAATACCGAAATGGTGTTTGCATCGCCTCGGTTGGTTTGGTAAAGGAATTTTCCATCAGCAGATACATGAATATCTGCACCATCAATTTTTCCTGTAAATGCTTTATCGGTCGTTCCGATTTCCTGAATTTTCTTTAAGCTACCATTGCTGTAGTAATAGCCCGTAATGCTGCCATTAAATTCGTGAGCTAAGTAAGCAAATTTGCCATTTGGTGTAAAGGTTATGTGTCTTGGACCTGAGCCTGCATTTGTAGGGAGCACGCTTTTTAAAGATAATACCGTGTTTTTATTTGTTGGATTATAAGCATAGGTATAAATTCTATCCTCGCCTAAATCGTTACAAATTAGATATTTACCATCTGGCGTAAATTTAACCATATGTACATGTGCGCTTTCTTGCCTGCCTTTCGGGTCGATGCTTTTACCAGTATGTTTAATAACCTGAACTGCATCTGTTAATGAACCATCTGCCTTTCTTTTGAAGACAGCCAACGTGCCCCCTGAGTAATTGGCAACTACTACATTCTGTCCCTTAACTGTGATATAACATGGGTCGGCGCCTTCGCTGCTCACTTTATTTATAAATGTTAATTTTCCAGAAATTGCATTGTATTTAAAGGCGCTTATCGTGCTACTTTCGCCAGTTTCATTTACACTGTAGGCAAACTTTTTATCGGCAGAAAGTGCTAAATAACTTGGGTTTGCAACATCTTTTGTAATGGATTTTAATTTGGTATTGCCAGTTAAAGTATTAAAGTTGTAGGTGTAAATGCCTTCACTTTTGCCAGTGTTGGTATACGTACCAATAATTAAATTGTGATTCGGTTTTTGCGCCAGGGCGATGGTATTAATCAATAGAGATAGAATTATTAGGTTATATTTTTTCATGGGATTTCCTGTTTTGCATATAAACAAATATGGGAAAAAATAAGTCTAACAAAAAAGGCAACCGTTTGGTTGCCTTTTTTGTTATTTTATCAAATGTTTAATTTGAATCAATTCGTGCTCTTCTAAGTATCTCCATCTGCCTCTTGGTAAATCTTTCTTAGTTAAATTGCCATAAACAACTCTGTCTAATTTTTCTACCGAATAGCCTAAATGTTCGAAAATACGGCGAACAATGCGGTTTTTTCCACTATGTATTTGAATACCTATTTCTTTTTTTGTACCACCAGCAACGTAAGAGATATTATCAGGTTTGATTAAACCATCCTCAAGCTCTAAGCCGAAAGCAATTTTATTTAAATCACCTTGTGATAAAGCTTTATTTAGCTCTACGTTGTAAATTTTAGTAATTCCGTTTTTCGGATGCGACAATTTATCGGCTAAATCACCATCATTTGTCATTAATAGTAAACCTGTGGTATTGCGGTCTAATCTTCCTACCGGATAAATGCGTTCGCGGCTAGCTTTGTCTACCAACTGCATTACGGTACGGCGTTCCTGCGGATCATCAGTTGTAGTGATGTAATCTTTAGGTTTATTTAATAAAACATAAACTTTTTTCTCACGTTTTAGTAATTCGCCATTGTAGCGAACTAGGTCTTTTGCCGGGTCTACTTTATGACCTAGCTCAGTAACTGCTTCGCCGTTAACGGTAATAATACCTGCAGCAATCAGTTCATCTGCCTTACGGCGAGAACAAATACCTGCGTTTGAAATATATCTGTTAAGGCGAATTAAGCCTTTGTCTTCGTTTGTTTTTCTACCTTGTTGAATTACAGTTCTTTCTTCGCGATTAAATTCCGTATCTCTCGGTTGAGCTTCTTCACGTTTTCTGAAAGGTCTGCTATCAGCAGCAGTTCTAGGTTTTACATCTCTAGAACTTCCTGCGCTTGGTTTGAAATCATCATTTCTTCCGCCTCTAGATTTGAAATCTTTGTATCCGCCTTCTCTAGGTTTGAAATCCCTGTCGCCAGTTCTCGGTTTAAAAGTTCTCGAATCTCCATCCTTAGATTTGAAATCACGTTCTCCTCTTGGTTTATAGTCTCTTGCTCCATCTTTTGATTTAAAATCTCTTTCTCCTGTTCTCGGTTTGTAATCTCTAGAACTTCCTTCTCTTGGTTTAAAGCTTCTTCCTTCTGGTTTTGCATCTTTTGATTTGAATTCGCGTTCTCCAAATTTAAAAGCTTTAGGCTCTTCGTTTTTCGATTTGAAATCACGATCGCCTCTTGGTTTGAAATCTTTTTTATCGCCGAAAGATTTTGATTTAAAATCTTTACTGCCTGCGCTTCTAGGTCTGAAGCCTTCTTTTGAATCGGATGATTTGTTGAATTTACTGTCTTTGTCTTCTGATCTTCTTCTGTCAGAACTTCCGGCACTGCTTCTGCCTTCTGTTTTCCGGCTGCCCGGTTTGGACTTGTCATCCCGACTGTTCCTGTTGTTTTTATTTATCATGATACGCAATTAACCGCACCTAAAATGCGGGCTGCAAATTTAGGCAAAATTGATGAACAATACAATTTTGAGCGGCGTAAAAATTTGATAAAAAAATAGCCTCTAAAATAGCAAAAAGGAGTTAAAATTCAAAATTTAAAACCCACGTTTAAAGCACTTTAAAGGTCGATTTTGGTGGTTTATTTTGCAAGTGCTTGATAATCTGATCATTATTTTTTACCTTTGCCAACGTTTTTTATAAGTTCACCAAAAAAAGGAGGAAGATGTTAAAGAAACACATCATACCATTTTTAATAGTGTCAGCACTATTTATTATGGCAAAAGTGTTCGCTTACCAAATGCCCTTAGCACAAAAAAGTCTTTTAAAAGAAGAAAAATTAAACACTAAAATACCCCAAAAAGTAGCGCCAAAAAAAGAAGAGCCGAAATCTCTGATGGCCAGATTGAATTTTGCTGATGAAACATTGCCTTTGGGTGATAGAAGAGTTGAGCGAAAAATGAAAAAAATCCTTGCGGCACATACATTCGATAACACACAAACACATCGATTACAACGCAAGGCTGCAGAATGGTTCCCCGTTATCGAACCGATTTTAGCAGCGTATGGAATTCCTGAAGATTTTAAATACTTAGCACTAGTAGAATCTGGAATGCAGGGTGGCGTTTCGCCCAAAGGTGCAGCTGGTGTTTGGCAGTTTATGCCAGGAACAGCACGTAGTTATGGGTTAAAAGTAAATGGCAATACCGATGAACGTTACAATTTACGTAAATCGACAGTTGCAGCCTGCAAGTACATTAAAGAAATGTATAAAGGTTTAGAAAGCTGGACATTAGTTGCTGCGGCATATAATGTTGGCGATGGACGCTTACGCAGGCAAATCGATAATCAAAATCAAGACAATTACTACAAAATGAAACTTAACCGTGAAACCGGTGGTTACGTATATAAAGTGATTTCGATGAAACAGATTATTGAGCACCCGGCACGTTATGGTTACGAAAAACCAAAAGAATTATTGGCTTATAACGCCGAATAAAGATAAAAGACAAGCATTTGGTAAACGTCCTGAAGTAAATTCAGGACGTTTTTTTTGCGAGAATCCTTTAGCCACGGAATCACAGAATTCACGGAATTTTTATCTTTAATTTTTTAGCTTTAGTGTTTACATTCAAAGTCCTTTCTTTGCAATATGTATAAACTGCAAATAGAAAAAATAAAACCCCAACCAGGCGACAACATTACCATTCAGCTTAAATCTGTTGAGGGTGATTATCCTGAGTACCATGCTGGTCAGTTTATATCGCTAGTTTTTCAGGGCAGAAATGGTGAGATTAGACGTTCATATTCTTTCAACAGTTCGCCTGATGTGGATGAGCCTTTAGCCATTACTGTTAAGCGTGTAGAAAATGGGGAGATTTCCAGATTATTGCATCATAAAACTGTTGCCGGCGATGTTCTCTTTGCTCAAGAACCTCAGGGCTTATTCAGTTATTTACCTGATGAAAATCTAGAGCGTGATGTTTTTCTCTTCGCTGCAGGTGTAGGCATTACGCCCTTATTCTCTATTATGAAAACGGCACTCGTAAGAGAAACGCAATCCAAAATCACGTTAGTTTACAGCAATCGTTCTTTAGAAGATACTTTATTTTATAAGGAAATAAGCGAATGGCAGGAACAATATCCCGATAGGTTAAAAGTAATTTGGATTTTTAGCAACAGTAAAAACTTAATGACCGCCCGGTTAAATAAATTTTACATTGATAAATTGTTAAAGGAAAATTTGATTTTTGATAGTAGCGATGCGCTTTTTTACACCTGCGGACCAATAATTTATATGGATTTATGCAGGATAACTTTATTGGGAATGGGTTTTGATATCGCACAGATAAAACGAGAAACTTTTGTATTGCCGGAAGATGAAGTTGATGAGGACGACAGTACAGAAAAAGTTGTAGATAAAAATACTTATTCGGTTGTTTTGAATTTTAAAGATGAAATTCATCATCTTGATATTCCCTGGCCTAAACGGATTTTAGACGTAGCACTTGAGCATAAAATTAAATTGCCTTATAGTTGCCGTGGTGGCGTTTGCAGCACTTGTGTTGCCAATTGCACCAAAGGAAATGTTCGTATGGATTATAACGAAGTTTTAACCGATGATGAATTGGAAAGGGGCAGGGTTCTAGTTTGCACCGGCCATCCAACCGAAAACGGAACTACAATTGAGTGGAATTAAATTCTGACAATTATAATTCCACTCCAATATCATCTTTGTTGTTATTTAATTTCGTTCTTATTTAAGCATCTGGAATATTTGGCTCGACCAAATGTTTTAATTTTTCAAGAGATTCTTGCCAGCCCAAATAGCACATTTCTGCCGGGATGGCTTCAGGGATTCCTTCTTGCGTTGCAACAAGTTCAGTTCCACAAATCACCTTTTTTATAGTTATTGTGGTAATCATCTGTCCGGGTAAATTCGGGTCGTCAAACTGGTCGGTATATTTTAAAAATTCATTGGGTTTAATCTCTAAATATTCGCCACCGAAGGATTGTTTGTTGCCAGTAGTAAAATTAGTGAAAGACATTTTGTATTTGCCACCAACTTTTACATCCATACTATGCACCTTGCCAACAAAGCCATATGGCGGCAACCAAGCGGCCATAGCATCAGGATCTGTAAATGCTTTAAAAACTTTTTCAGGGCTTGCAGCCAAAACTCTATGGAGTGATACGTTATTTGCCATCTTATTTGTTTTTATCTTAAAGTTAATGAAATTATTTTTTTAAGCTAACAGATGTTTTATGTGAGATGGCTGTCTATGTATTTAATATTTAATTAATTACGGCATTTATTTTTGCCCAAAGCTCATTATCGAAACCAGAAACGGCAAAGTTCGGGTTGCTTGGATTTGATGCATTACCCATTCTAACAATAACCATCTTTTTACTTGGTACTACGTAAATCCGTTGGTCGTTTGCGCCCATTGCGGCGTACATATCCGTTGGTGCATTTGGTACTAAAGCACCTGTGTAAATGGTTTGTTCACCAGGAATCATAAACTTAGTTTTACCATTTAGCCACCATAGATAACCGTAAGATGGATTTATACTTTGCGAAGTATTGATTGCATCGTTAAAGTATGCTTCGCTGATAATCTGCTCATCTTTCCATTTTCCTTTATTTAAGGCCAAAAGTCCGAACCTTGCCATACTCCTGGTACTGCTGTGGTAAATGGTGTAAATTGTACCGAAGTTCCAGAAACCATCCATTCCGATTTTGTTTTTTAGCTTTTCGTTAAAGTAGGTTTCAAAATCTTTATTACTGGCTTTGGCAACCACATCAGTTAATTTTTGAAACACGTTTCCGTAGGCCCATCTTGTTCCGGCATCGGCAATATATGTGAGGTTAGGTTTTACAACAAATTGTTTGGTATCATCTAAGCCCGAAGTCATGGTGAGTAGATTTCTTACCGTGATCAGGTTTTCTTTGTCAGATGGCATGCTTGTCCATCCGGTTCCTAAATAATCTGAGGCTTTATTATTGATACTTAATAAGTTTTCCTGTTGTGCAATTCCTGTAGTGGTTGATACTAAAGTTTTGCCTGCGCTGTTCCATTCCCACTCAGTTGATGCGGTATGTCCGTTGAAATATTCTTCCATCACGATTCTGCCGTTAACGAGTATCATAAACGATTTGGAATTCTTTTGCGTGAGGTAGGTTTTTAAATCGGCAATAGCATTGCTGTTCCAATTTAACTGTGCGGGTGTGGTTGTCTCCCAGGTTGTGCTGCCATTCGCCGGGAAATAGATTCCGGTATCCGGATTGGTTGGTGTTGGGTTGCTGCCTTTTTTGCAACTTATTAATGATAAAGAGATGAGCAACAATAGGTTTAGATTCTTCATAATGTTCGTTTTAAACTTTGACTGGTTTTTAAGAGAAAGTTTAAAAGGGAGGACGTCTGATTTTTTTTTGGTAATTTAAACATTTCCTTCCTTTCTCTAGAATTATAAAACCGTTCTTCGCGAACAAACGTTTATTGGGTAATGAAGAAACATCTCCTATCGCTCCTGATTATAATCTTTCCGGTGTTCTTATTTGCGCAAATGAGTAATCAGGATTCTTTATCGTTTAAAAGGGAAATCGCCAATAAGGCTTATGTTAGCCTCTACAAAGAAAACGCAGACTTAGCGTACACATCGCCTTTTGGAGAAATTGGTGCGCCCTCAAAATATGTAATTAATGGGCGGTTAACTACAACTTATATGCTTTTGGGTAGTTATAAATCGCCAATTGCTTTTTCCATTATTCCCGATTTTACCGTTCGGGTGCGAAATGAATTCTCGGCCGCGGTTCGTACACCCAGTTATCGTTTGGGTGGGGCCTTGTACGCTCGTTTAAATAGAAACCCTAACGATTATAAATATGCAGAACTGGCTTTTACGCACCATTCTAACGGACAAGATCAGGATGCCAGAAATCCTGATGGGAGCATTAATACCATCAATGGCAATTTCAATGCAAATTATCTTACATTTTCCTATCGCTTTGGTCATTTACTCGCTTCCGCCGCAGGCGATACAAAATATTACACTTTAAATCATAGGGTAGGTTTGCAAACGCACAAATTATTCAGGTACGAACCTGTTTTGGACGATGGTTTTGGCTTTACTCGATTGTTATATAATTTTTCTTTTAGAAGATATGATGAAATGGAGCGAAAATCGCTAATGCAAAACAATAAAAAGAGCGAAAAAGAAACCTGGAGGCTAAATGCAGAGATTAGTTATGCGGTTAATAAAATTCCAGAGAGAAATTTAGCTAATATTCAAAAGCGGCTGAATGCAGAAATCAATTTTAATTATAGCTTTTCTTTTATGCATAACGTATTTTTAATGGCTGCGGTTGGCTATTATGGCGAGGATAATTATAATATTTATTTTCAAGATAAGTATGCTTATATGCGTTTTGGATTGTCGTCTGGGTTTTTGAGGAATAGGGGGAGGGAGTAGCTAATTCCATATTTCTTTAACAAAGTCTTCGGTTTGAATTGCAAGTTCAATTGATATTTCTGGTTTATAGTTTCATAGGTCACTTAAATCATTAACTGAAGCTAAGGTCTCCGACCGAAACTCAGCACTAACCCAACCAATTTGCAACTGCAATATTTTCAGTCAAAGTCATTGTTTGTATTTTAAATTTAGGTGACCGCTGAAAAAGAGTACACTTAAATTAGATGGTTTTTTTCTGTAGTCGAATTTATTATAAAATTGTCGATGTTTTGGGATGTCTTAAATAAAGTCTCCCTATTATCAATTTCCTGTTGTATTTTATTAATGAAATAAACCAAATAAATTGCAACAATGTTAAATCCAACCGTTACCAATTCTCCGTTACTGTTTATGTTGAATTGAAATCCGGGAAATGAAAAATTAAAAGTGAAATTAAAGTCGTTAGTGTAGTCAATACCAATGGACAGTATCAGTCCAGCAACAAACTTGAAGCTAAATCCAAAAATTGCAAAATTAATCACTTGCAAAGCCTGATTAATTGTCGAAAGTTTAAGTCCTTCTTTTATTTTTCCTTTTAATAATAGCTGTCCGCAGTAAATAGAGAATGAATAAAGTCCAGCGGCAAAAATAAAAATCAAAATTAGAAGTCCAGTGATTGTAATTGTTTTGCCATTAACCATATTGTAAGCCCCATACCAATCAGACCGCCAACAATTTGGTATAATGCAAGTCCCTTAATTTTATTTTTTAAATCGTTATTTAAATTATTCTCCATAAGTGTCAGGTTTGTTTAATTGTCGTATATAAAGAGTAGCGTAAAATTTATTCTTCTAAAACTAATAAATTTAAGTCAAGCTTCAAACAAATTATCCGCTTTGAGTAACCAAAAATTAAAAAATACAAAACCCTATGTTGCGCCTGATGTTAATATAGCGAGGCAATCAAAATGTTAAAAAAGCTAAGCGAAACGTGTGCAAATAATTATGACAATTAAACCGTAATACAGATGGTGTTAACCTTTCATTTTGATAAAATTTTTAGCAATTTTGCCGATTGGAATTTTGCCTTTTTTCGGGCCTAAAATTCCTCAACCTTTTTAAAAAAATATGAGCAATAAATCTATCGACCTTGGCGAGCAAAAAGATGTAGAAGTTTACGGAGCAAGGGTACATAATTTAAAAAATATAGATGTGAGTTTCCCCCGCAATCAAATGGTTGTTATAACCGGTTTGAGTGGCAGTGGAAAGTCTTCGTTGGCTTTTGATACCATTTACGCCGAAGGACAACGCCGCTACATGGAAACGTTTAGTGCCTACAGTCGCCAGTTTATGGGTGGTATGGAGCGCCCGGATGTGGATAAGGTTTCGGGCTTAAGTCCGGTTATTGCCATAGAACAAAAAACCACCAGTAAAAACCCACGTTCTACGGTGGGTACCATCACCGAGATTTACGATTTTATGCGTTTGCTTTATGCTCGTGTTGCAGATGCTTACTCGTACAATACAGGTGAGAAAATGGAGCGCATGAGCGAAGACCAGATTCTTCTAAATATCTACAAAAAGTTTGATGGTGTTGCGGTAAATATTCTTGCGCCTATTGTTAAGGGTAGAAAAGGGCATTACCGCGAGTTATTTGAGCAGGTTCGTAAGCAAGGTTATACAAAGGTTCGTGTTGATGGAGAGATTAAGGATATTACGGCAAAAATGCAGGTGGATAGGTATAAAATCCACGATATTGAAGTTGTAATTGATAGATTAATTATCGATGAAAAAGATAAAAAACGTCTGTTAGATTCGCTTCAAATTGCCATGAAAATGGGTAAGGGCGTTATCAAAATCAGCGATAAGGATAATAATGTGGCGCATTTCAGCAAGTTTTTAATGTGCCCAACTACCGGAATTTCTTACGATGAGCCTCAACCAAACAGTTTCTCTTTTAACTCGCCTTACGGTGCGTGTGAGCGTTGCGATGGTTTAGGTTATATTTTTGTGGTGGATAAGGAATCGGTAATGCCGAATCCTAAACTGAGTATTTTAAATGGTGGTTTAGCACCGCTTGGCGAGTACCGCGATACCTGGATGTTCCAGGTTTTAAAATCTCTTTCTAAAAAATACAACTTCTCTTTATCTACGCCAATTGAAAAATTAAGCGATGAGGTTATCAATATCATTTTAAACGGTGCGAACGATTTAATCAAAGTTGAGGTTGAATACAACAAGTGGAATGTTCAGAATTATAACATTACATTCGATGGTATAATTAAAATGCTCGAAGAGCAAAACGAAAAGCGGAGCGAGGCTGCGGTTGATGATATGGATGCTTTCCGTAAACTTAAAACCTGCCCCGAATGTAATGGCGCTAGGTTAAAGAAAGAAAGTTTGCATTTTAAGGTTGATGGTATGAACATTTTCGATTTATCGTCGATGGATATCAGCAACCTTTTCAAATGGTTCGAAAACGTAGATGAACGCCTTTCAGAACGTCAGAATATCATCGCTAAAGAAATTTTAAAAGAGATTAAAGCCCGTATTGGTTTCTTAACTGATGTTGGTTTAACTTATTTAACCTTAGATAGAACGGCTCGTACGCTTTCTGGTGGCGAGGCGCAACGTATTCGTTTGGCAACACAAATTGGTTCGCAATTAATGAATGTGATGTACATTCTGGATGAACCCAGTATAGGTTTGCACCAGAGGGATAACGAACGTTTAATTAATGCGCTTAAAAACCTACGTGATTTAGGCAATACCGTTTTGGTGGTGGAGCACGACAAGGATATGATTCTGGAAGCAGACTGGGTTATTGATGTTGGTCCGGGTGCAGGTATTCACGGCGGAACCGTGGTTGCAGAAGGTACAGCAAAGCAGATTTTAAAGTCGAATACCTTAACTGCACAATATTTAAATGGTAAAAAAGGCATCGAAATTCCTAAAGTCAGACGTAAAGGTAATGGACATAAACTGTCTATCATTAAAGCGCATGGACATAATTTAAAAGATGTTTCAGTAGATTTTCCTTTAGGAAAATTTATTGCCGTAACTGGGGTTTCAGGTAGTGGAAAATCAAGCTTAATTACCGAAACTTTATACCCGATTTTAAATCACCATTTCTTTAGGGCGAAAAAAACACCCTTGCCTTATGAGAAAATTACAGGTTTAAAGGAAATTGATAAAGTTATCGAAATCGACCAAGCACCAATCGGCAGAACGCCACGTTCTAATCCATCAACTTATACAGGTGTTTTTTCTGATATCAGAAATTTATTTGTTCAGTTGCCTGAGGCTAAAATCCGTGGTTATAAACCAGGTCGTTTTTCTTTCAACGTAAAGGGTGGAAGATGCGAGACTTGCCAAGGTGGCGGTATGAAAGTTATTGAAATGAACTTTTTACCAGATGTGCAAGTGCCTTGCGAAGAATGCGGCGGTAAGAGATACAATCGAGAAACTCTGGAAGTTCGTTACCGCGGAAAGTCGATTAGTGATGTTTTGGATATGAGTATTGAAGATGCCTGCGTTTATTTTGAGCACATTCCGAACATCTACCGCAAGATAAAAACCTTAAAAGATGTGGGTTTAGGTTACATTACTTTGGGGCAATCTTCGGTTACTTTATCAGGAGGTGAAGCGCAAAGGGTAAAACTGGCTACAGAATTATCAAAGAAAGATACGGGTAAAACCTTCTATATTTTAGATGAACCGACAACTGGTTTACACTTCGAAGATATTAATGTATTGTTGGGTGTTCTGCAAGAATTGGTAGATAAGGGCAACACGATTTTAGTAATTGAACATAATTTAGATGTGGTAAAAGTTGCCGATTGGGTTATCGATTTAGGTGAAGAAGGTGGCGCTGGTGGCGGTAGAATCTTATTCGAAGGTACGCCCGAGGGTTTAATCCAAAACCCGATTAGTTTGACAGGAAAGTTTCTGAAAAAGGAAATGGAGTTGTAAGGGAATTGATAGATTGTTAATTGCTGAATTGTTAGGATACAGTTTACAATGATGTGATTGATAGGGCTTTTGTCATGCTGAATTTATTTCAGCATCTGTTTATTTCAAATCTATTTTTGCTATTTAGAATAATTGTTGGCTAAAGCAGAAGTGTATTATGAAAGATACAGGCAGCTAAAGCAGCCTGCAATGAATAATGAATTTTAATAGATGTGCATTTTAGATGCTTTACAATTTCATTGCCTTTGGTTTCAACCAAAGGATAATAGAAAAAAGCTTATTTTATAAAACCTCAACATTTCTGCCTAATGTTTTAAACCGAATACCATCGCTTTGCAAAACCGTTATGGTAATGTGCCCGGTTTTGCTCGTATTTATATCCTTAACAATTCCTGATTTTCCTTTGTGTGTTCCATGAATAACCTTGCAGTTATCTCCATCTTGTAGAAAGTTTATTTCACTCATATTTATTTGCCCGCCATTCCTGCAAAGCCCATCACAAAACCAATAATTCCTGATAAAAACAGGTAAGAAACAGGAACCATTATCGCCCTAAATAATGCGGCTTTTTTTGAATAGCCATAACCGCCAAAAAATTGGCTGTAAAACCATATGGCATATATCATTCCACCTAAGCCAACAATAAAGTAATAAACAAATAGCAGTGTAGTAATATTGGTATAAAAAATGGTAAAAATAGAGAAGGCTAAACTAAGTATTAATTCTGCTGCAGTTCTGTAAGAGTTTAGTACCAAGTGCTCGCTATAATTTAATCTGGCTTTTCTAAACCAGAAGAAACTGAATAACGAATAAAGTGGGATTAATATCAGTATTGTTGCTTTAGGATATTTGGTAGAAAATTTTTCCAAAGTATTCATGGCAGCTTTACTGCTTTCTGGCATTAAATCAGAAATATGAATATGAATGTACGGTGCTAGCAATCCAGAAATTGCAAGAATTAGAACAATTAAGGTTACAAAACTGAAAAATTTAGCACGTTTACCTTGAATAAATTCTCTTACACTATGTCCAGGTCTGGTAAAAAGTTGTTTAATTGTATATAATACACCTTTATCAACATGCCACACACCATGAATAAAATCATGTTCAACAAAATGTTTTAAAGAATAACGATGTGTGCTGGATTTTTGCCCACAACTTTGGCAGTAATTTTCGGTAACCTCACGATTGCAGTTTAAGCAATTGTGGTGAAGGGATGGAGCGTTTGTATTCACTAATTAACTTGTCTAGATTTTATTTCTGTATTGATTTGACCGAAACGTATCAGAATTGGGAGCAATGTTATCATACTTGCTGGAAGCACAGCAATTAGTCCGAAGTTTTTCTTTTGGAAGGCAACATACAAAATAATTGTAAATGCTAAAAGTAATACAACGCCAAATCCAATAGCAACGCCTTTTAATAGATTTCTCTGTTTAATAAGAGATTCCAGACTTTGATTTGATAAGTTATCTTTCATAAATGTTTGGTCTATTGATGCAAAGCCGAATTTAGCAAAAGTTATAGTATCTTTTTTCATTTATTTCACCTTTTGGAAAGCTGTATAAAGTCATTTAGTATTTAAATAAAAAAGCGTCCCGAAATTAACCGGGACGCTTTACTAATTTGATTATTAAGCTTGTGACTCTAAGTATTGCGCATAGCAATAACCTTCTTCGCCATTTTTAGTACGCACCAGCCACCATAAATCATTACTTCTGTTAACAAGCGTTATAATTTCGTCGTGAGCCGCTTTACCCACAATCGGTTGGTCGGTTCCAGGTCCTTTACGGATGTTTAAATTGCTACTCTTTGTAATAACCTTTGCTTGAGTTACCGCGACATCAATAGCTACGTTAACATTTAAAACTAAATCTCCGGAAGCAAAATTTGGGTCGATTTGATTGTATATCTCCCAAAGATTATCTTTCGTTGTAGCGTTACCTGCTGTTCCATCAACATATAAAATGCCGTCTTGCTCGCGTACGGCTAAATTTAAAACGCCTGCATTAGCTGCAGCATCCGTTAGTGCTTTATATTTATCTTGTAATGCCATTGTTTCGGTTATTTTACGCTTAATTTATTGTCGATTTTCTTAGGTTTTAATGCACTTAGTTGTTGCATCAAGGTAATCAGCGAAGCTTTTTTAATTTCTCCTGTAAGCATAACCACGCCATCTTTAACTTCAGCTTTTACGGTTGGAAAATCTTTAGTAGCATCAGCAACATTTTTGGTTAAAACCTGATCTTGTGCAATAATTACTGGAGCTACAGTTTTAATAGTTAAGCTGTTAATTACCGATTTAACACCTTTTTCTGCTTTAGCAATTTCTTCTGCTTTAGCTTTCGCTGCTTCGTCTGCAACCTCACCAGTTAAAGTTACATCGCCTTTAACAACAGAAACTGTAACACCTGCCGGCTCTTTTGCTTGTACTGCAGCTAAAATATCTGCATCTTTTGGTTTGCAGCTTGCTAAAAATAGCGTTGCAGCAATAACCACACTCATTAAAAATTTAGTTGTTTTCATCCTTTTGTATTTGATATTGTTTAAAAATTCTACTAACAATCAGTTCTTATGGGGATAACCGATTTAAAAATTAAACAAGGATGATATTTTGAATTAGCGAATATAGGAAATGAGTTTAAAAGGAAATGAAAGGATTAGATTTATTTATTCACAAATAGAAAGTTGCGTTGATTATCTATTAATCAAAAAAGGTTCGCGATGCTGCGAACCTTTTTTACACTAAATCTCTAATTACTTATTTCCAATCTTTAAAGGGATATCTAGTTAAATTGGAATTGAAATATTTCTGCTCGTGTGTAACTTCTTCTGCAACCCAATTGGGGATTTCGAAAACTTCATCTTCAGTTCTAAGCTCAATTTCGGCAACGATTAAACCATTGTTATCACCGGCAAAGACATCAACTTCCCAAAGTTTATTTTTGTAAGTTATTTCATATCTGGTTTTCTCCAATTCGGCTTCCGAGAAATTGTCTAATAATTCTTTGGCCTCTTCCAGAGGAATTTCATATTCATATTCCAATCGCGTTGCGCCAGTTGATATACCCTTGATGGTTAGCCAAGCCTTATCATTTGAAATTCTTATCCTAATGGTTTTATTTGGCTCGGTTAAAATATAGCCTTGCCTTAAATGTTTTCCGGCGGGCTTTTCTAACTTAGTCCATGCTGTTAAATCAATCAGAAATTTTCTTTCGATTTCTTTTCCCATTATCTACTTCTCTTCTGTAAATCGGCGATAGGTAAACTAATTAATCTGCCAACAGGATTTTTTCCCTTGTAAGAAATTATACGCAGCATACTAGCATCTTTTGGCGGCGTAATTGCAGCAGTATATTTTGGATAAAAACGATCTGGGGTAGAATTATCAAAACTGTAATAGATATCCAGGCCTTCAATTTCTGGTGTAAGTTCAATCATTAGTTGCTTATCTGGCGACCTTTTAACGCTAATCGCAGGATCATAAATTGCAGCTGAATACTTTGTTTCTGCTAAATCTAAACGCTGAAAATGTTGTTCAGTTCTATCTACAAAATTAACCCAGTTCTTCTTCTCAATCGGGCTCCAAACCGATTCAGCAATAGCAAATGCTCGTGGCCAAAGCATATATTGCACCTGGCGGAAATTAAAAATCTGCTCTGTCCATAAATTTGCCTGACCGCCAATGATGTATTTTGGGTCTGCACCTGCCGGAATTGGATTAAACTGATAAGTTTTATTTAAACGAAGTGAGGCATAAACTTTAGGTTCTGTGATCACATCGGCTTGCATGTAATCCAAATAAGCAAAATCGGTTGGGCTCATTACAACATTGTGTTTGTCTTTTGATGCCTGAATACCATATTTTAAACCTCTCCAACTCATAACAGAAGCCGTCGGCGAAACACCACCTTCTAAAATTTCATCCCATCCCATAAATTTTTTACCTTTTGAAACCACGATTTGTTCTACTCGTTTCTCAAAATACGCCTGTACCTGAGGGATGGTTTTTAATCCTTCACGTTGCATCAGTTGCTTAACCTGTTCATTTTTCTCCCAGAAATTATGAGGCGCTTCATCTCCACCCATGTGTATGTACTCGAATGGGAAAAGTTTAGCAACCTGCGTAATGACAGAATCTAAGAATACATAAACTTTCTCGTTTGCCGGACAAAGGGTATTGTCAACCAATGCCAATGGCGGCGCTCCACGACTCCAATCCATAATTTTTTCGCCAGAACGTACCTTGTAATTCACTGCATCAGGTGTACAAGATAATTCAGGGTAAGAAGCGATGGCGGCTAAACTATGTCCGGGAACATCAATTTCGGGCATAATATTTACAAAACGCTCTTGCGCATATTGCACAATTTCTCTGATATCATCTTGAGTGTAAAAACCACCATAAGTACGTGGTTCATCAGCTGTAGGCGGAATAAAATCGCCAAATGTGCCAACTTTTTTTACACTCCAGGCACCAACTTCTGTAAGTTTAGGTAAACCTTTTATTTCGATTCTCCAACCTTCATCATCTGTTAAATGCCAATGCAGTAAGTTAAACTTGTAACGAACCATATCATCGATGAAACGTTTTACTTCATCTTTGGTAAAGAAGTGACGGGCAACATCAAACATTAAACCTCTCCAGCCCAATTTTGGATAGTCGATTACATCCACACATGGTGCTTGCCATTTTACGTTTTTTACTAATTCTTTGCTTTCAATATGAGTCGGGAATAACTGGATTAAGGATTGTACGCCCCAAAAAATCCCGGCAGGTTTATTAGCCGTAACTACAATTTGTGTTGGATTAACATTCAGTTTGTAGCCTTCGTTTCCAAGTTGCGCATCTTCCTGAGTATTCAGAATTAATTTTATAGTTGGATGTGCTGCACTGTTCGCCGTACTTACAAATTTGCCAGTTGATGTTGTGATTCTATCCGTTAGAAAAGCAATCGATTGTTTCAATTCGCCACTTTTTACCGCATGAATGGTTACATTTTCTGGCAAAGTAAAGGTGCCGCTTTTCTTCATTAAAGAAACCGGTTCGGGAATAATTGCAATTGGCGTTTGTACTGCGACTGCATCGCCATCGCCAATTTCAGTTTCGTTAATAATGGTTTGCGCATAAACATTCGCTGTAAAAATGCAGCAGGAAATAATCAGGAATAGCTTTCTCATTAAATATTTTACTGATGATTAATTGAAAATTATTAATCGGCAATTTAATAAAAAAGATTTACAGTGGTTTTGTGGCAATTTTAAACCGCAAAGAGCGCAAAGTCTTTAGTAAAGGAAAAGAAGATTAAGCTGCTAAATATCCAGCTTTGTGTTCTTTACGTTTATCTTTATTTTTCTCTGCGATAAAAAATAATTTACTTTACAATCGCATTAATAAATGCACTGTGTAAATTTTTGCTAAACGGACTTTGTTTATCCTTTAAACGCTCCGGGTGCCATTGAACAAAAAGTAAAAAGGATTTTTCTTCGGGATGAAGGCGTTCCATGGCTTCGGCAACTCCATCGGCAGTAATGGCACTCACAACAAAACCCTTTGCCATTCTATCAGTACTTTGGTGATGGTTGCTGTTTACCAATCCTTTATCAGTATTTACAATCTGGCTTAACCAAGAGGATGGATTTACAAAAATTTCATGATACCTGTCACTTTTATCAGGCATTTTTCCATGGTCAAATTTGCCCCAGATTGGAATATCAGGAATTAAGTTGCCGCCGAAAAATACATTGCCAACCTGCATACCTCTGCAAATGCCCAAAACTGGTACTTGATTTTCTTCTGTATACGCTAAAACTTTGAATTCAAACTCATCACGCTGCTCATCAATATCATCATCATAACAGTAAGGATAATATTCAGGTTGGTTATAAAATCTAGGATGAACATCTTCACCACCTGTTAAAACAATGCCATCGCAATTTTTAATCTCCTCAAAGTTATTGAGTTTGTAGCCAAGCTGAATCACTTCAACTCGTTCATCGTAACTTAAAACCCAATCGCGATAGATTTCGAATTTACTACAATCTGTAACACCAATTATGATTTTATCGGGCATAAAAATTCTATTTTAAAGATAAGAAGATATGCAACTAAAATAATGGTAAAGGCTGAAATCGCAAAGGGTAAATTAAACAAATTAGTCGTTTGTCATTTCGCCACGCAACGATTTTTCCATTAGCCTTTTGCTGTCTTCAATAGGTAAACCTAAGCCCATTACAAACATCAGTTTGGTTACCGTAGCTTCAAAAGTTAAATCGAAACCACTCAAAATGCCCATTTGCTGTAGTTCTCTGCTGGTCTCATAACGGCCTAATTGTACCGAACCTTTTTTGCATTGCGAAATGTCGATAACAATTTTTCCGCTTTCTGTGGCTTGTTTCAAACTATCTAAAAACCATTGTGCAGTTGTGGTGTTGCCAGAGCCAAAGGTTTCCAAAATTATGGCATCAACCTTTGATTCGGTAATAGCGAGAACCGCCTGAGGTGTAATGCCCGGATAAAGTTTGAGTACCCCAATATTTGGGTTAAAGTTAGTGCGCAAGTTCAAACGCTCTTCGGGTGCTTCTAAAATATAGTTAGTATGAAATTGTAAATGTACACCCGCTTCTGCCAAAAGCGAATAATTTGGTGAACGAAAGGCCTCAAATTTTTCGATATTGTATTTGATGGAACGGTTACCTCTAAATAACTGGGCGTCGAAATAAATGCAAACTTCGGGCACAAGTGCCTTGCCTTTTTCCTTTGTGGCGGCAATTTCTAAAGCAGTAATTAGGTTTTCTTTGGCATCGGTACGGATTTGCCCAATAGGCAATTGAGAGCCGGTCAAAACCACAGGTTTGGCTAAGTTTTCTAACATAAAACTTAAAGCCGATGCCGTGAAAGCCATTGTGTCGGAGCCATGAAGGATAACAAAGCCATCATATAAATCGTAGTTTTTATGAACGAGTTCGGCTAAGGTTTTCCAAATTTCGGGATCCATGTTTGAAGAATCCAAAACCGGGTCGAAAGAATGTACATCTAATTGATAATTTAAACGGCTAAGTTCTGGAACGTTATTTTTTATTTGCTCAAAATCAAAGGGAATTAACATTCCATTGTCTGGATCGTTTACCATACCGATGGTTCCACCGGTATAAATTATCAATATTTTTGTCATTTGGTTGGTAATAGGTTGCTCAGCGCAAAAGAACGCAAAAGATTTGTAATTCGCGGATTTGTTTTCAATGAATTAACAATGAATGCGGGTTTTGCATCATGCTACCCTCTTAGGATGGGGCAGGGGGAGGATTTATTATTTGTCCTGGCCGGACGGGCTTTTTTCTTTTTACACAAAAAGAAACAAAAGTGTCGGCTTAAAATTTTACTATTAAAGCCAGTTAATTGGATTATTCTGTGTACCCCGAAAATTTGTTAGGCCGATTTCAGTAAAACGTGGATTTGGTGCTTTGGCCTAGCTAAACGGAAAGGCATTTTCGTGTATAAGATGCAAATGTTATTCGGAGTTAGCAATTCTTTTCTTAGTACAGGTTTGCATCATGCTATCCCCCTTTGGAGGGGTTGGGGCAATGTCATTAACTTAAGGGAATCATAGGGTAAGGAACTGTAAAAACAGTTCCTTTGTGCTTTCGAAACAACCCCCATGACATCAACAAACA
>NZ_JAUFPW010000022.1 GCF_030409415.1 Pedobacter aquatilis
CCTTTTTGGTTTAACTAACTTTCAATATGTTTGCTTCCAATCACCGAAAAGATTGAAACTACAGCAGGGCTACAGCTGCCATGGAATGCTGGCAATGGTTTTCAAGTTAAAAATTTTTTAAATAATGGCATTTACCTTTCTTAAACGTAAAGCCAGAATGTGATAATCGTAACATTTAAAACTGATTCTAGTCAATTGTGTTAATATTATAACGTTTGCCATAATATTTGGTTATCTTTGCCTACAACAATATATACAGAATAGGAATGAGTTTTTTTGCAGATAAGAGAAGAGAAGTAATGATGCATATTGAAAAATATATGTTAGAATCTATGGATACCTATCTTAAACCAATAGATACTAATTGGCAACCTTCTGATTTTTTACCTGATTCTACAAGTGAAACATTTTATCAAGATATTAGAAATTTAAGAGAGAAAGCAAATGATCTTTCTTATGATTTAGTTGCTGTGCTGATAGGAGATACGATTACTGAGGAGGCTTTACCAACTTACGAATCGTGGTTAGCAATGGTGGATGGACATAGCAGAGATGAAGAGGGCGGTTGGATGAAATGGGTTCGCCATTGGACTGCGGAAGAAAATCGTCATGGTGATTTACTAAATAAGTATTTGTATCTATCGGGGCGTGTTGATATGCGCCAGATGGAAATCTCAACACAGTATTTAATTGCTGATGGTTTTGATATCGGTACTGGTCATGATCCTTATCGTAATTTTATATATACTTCTTTTCAAGAATTAGCAACAAATGTTTCGCACAGAAGGGTTGCTTCCTTGGCAAAAAAGGACGGAGATACCTTATTGTCTAAAATGTGTGGTGTAATTGCATCTGATGAAGCTCGCCATGCTAAAGCGTATAAGGATTTTATGAACCGTATTTTTGAAGTTGATCCGAATGAAGCGATGATTGCTTTTGAAGATATGATGCGTAAAAAGATTGTAATGCCTGCACACTTTTTAAGAGAAGTGGGTTTAAAAATTGGACAGACTTTTGGACATTTTACAGATGCCGCACAAAGATTAGGCGTTTATACAGCGGTTGATTATGTTGAGATTATGCAACAATTAATTATTGATTGGAAAATTGAAGGTATGCGTGATTTGGATGAGGCTGGTGAAAAGGCCCGTGATTACATTATGAACTTGCCTTCGCGACTTTTACGCGTTGCAGAACGTATGAAAAACCCAACGATTGATTATAAATTTAGCTGGATAGCTGGTTAAACTTAGTAATATTTTTTAAAAGGCCACGATTAAATCGTGGCCTTTTTTGTGTTACATATTTCTTCTGTATTGTCCGCCTACTTCATAAAGTGCATTGCTGATTTGCCCTAAGGAACAAACCTTACAAACTTCCATTAAATGTTCAAAGATGTTTTCTCCAGCAATAGCTGCTTTTTGAAGTTGTTTTAGTACTATTTCTGATTTATTATCATTTCTTTCTTGGAAAGATTTTAAGGTTTCAATTTGATACTGCTTCTCTTCTTCTGTAGCACGAATAACTTCTCCAGGAACAATCGTAGGTGAACCATTTTTGTTTAAGAACGTATTCACGCCAACAATCGGATATTCTCCGGTATGCTTTAGTGTTTCATAGTACAAACTTTCTTCCTGAATTTTGCCACGTTGGTACATGGTTTCCATTGCACCGAGCACACCACCACGATCGTTTATTCTTTTAAATTCAGTCAAAACGGCTTCTTCAACTAAATCAGTTAATTCTTCAATAATGAAAGCGCCTTGCAAAGGATTTTCATTTTTTGCTAATCCTAATTCTCTGTTGATGATTAGCTGGATTGCCATTGCCCGTCGTACTGATTCTTCTGTAGGTGTAGTTATCGCTTCATCATAAGCATTTGTGTGAAGTGAATTACAGTTGTCGTAAATGGCGTATAGTGCCTGTAAGGTTGTTCGGATATCATTAAAGTCAATTTCCTGAGCATGTAATGAACGACCGGATGTTTGAATATGATATTTTAACTTTTGTGAACGATCATTTCCTTTGTATTTATTTTTAATGGCTTTTGCCCAAATTCTTCTGGCTACGCGGCCAATAACTGCATATTCAGGATCGATTCCATTTGAGAAGAAAAAGGAGAGATTAGGTGCAAAATCATCAATGTTCATTCCTCTGCTTAAATAATATTCTACAAATGTGAAGCCATTACTTAAAGTGAATGCCAATTGAGAGATTGGGTTTGCACCAGCTTCGGCGATGTGATAACCAGAGATTGATACCGAATAAAAATTTCTTACCTTTTCATCAATGAAATACTTTTGTATATCACCCATCATTCTTAAAGCAAATTCTGTAGAAAAGATACAGGTATTTTGTGCCTGGTCTTCCTTTAAAATATCTGCCTGAACTGTTCCCCTAACAGAACTAATCGCATAGGCTTTAATTTTTGCATACACATCATCAGGTAAAACCTGATCGCCGGTTACACCCAAAAGCATTAAACCTAAACCATTATTACCTTCTGGAAGTTTTCCATTGTAAGTAGGGCGAGCTATATTTTTGGTTTTATATATTGAATCAATTTTGTTGTTTATCTCTTCTTCTAATCCATTTTCTATAATATATTTTTCGCATTGTTGATCAATCGCCGCATTCATAAAAAAGCCCAATAACATGGGTGCGGGACCATTTATTGTCATTGAAACAGATGTTGATGGCGCACATAAATCAAAACCAGAATATAGTTTTTTAGCGTCATCGAGCGTTGCAATGCTCACTCCGGAGTTTCCGATTTTACCATAAATATCCGGACGGATGTGAGGATCTTCACCATACAAGGTTACTGAATCAAAAGCTGTAGACAAGCGATGTGCAGGTTGACCGAGTGAAACGTAGTGAAATCTCTTATTTGTACGTTCAGGTCCGCCTTCGCCTGCAAACATTCTGGTTGGGTCTTCTCCATCTCTTTTCAAAGGGAACACACCTGCAGCGTAAGGAAATTCGCCTGGAAGATTTTCTGTAAGCAACCACCTCAAAATATCGCCCCAATCTTCATATCTGGGTAGTGAAACTTTTGGAATGTTAAGCTTAGAAAGCGATTCATAATATAATGGTTGCTTAATTTCTTTATCGCGAACTTTGTAGATAAAAAACTCTTGTTTATAACTTCTTTTTGTTTCAGGCCATTGGCGAAGTAAACGTTTGCATTCGCCATCTAATTGTTCTTCGAAAAAAGTATAAGCTTCTGTTAAACCTGACCCAATAGCAAGATTTTTATTTTCATCTGCCAAATCAATAACACCCTTTAGCTGGTACATTTTTCTGGCGATTTTACTCTGCTTATCTACCCATTCATTATAAGTTTGACTAGATTCTGCAATTTCTGCCAAATAACGAGTTCTATCTGGTGGAATAATATATATTTTTTCAGATTGATCTGAAGTTAATTCCATTTTAGCTTGAAAATCTGTTCCGGTTTTACTTTTTATTTGATCCATTAACGCGGCAAATAAATTGTTCATTCCAGGATCGTTAAATTGAGATGCCATCGTACCAAAAACCGGAATTTCTTCATCCTTGGCATCGAAAATATTATGGTTACGTTTATATTGCTTACGTACATCGCGTAGTGCATCCAAAGCACCGCGTTTATCAAATTTGTTAATCGCAACTATGTCGGCAAAATCGAGCATGTCAATTTTTTCAAGTTGGGTTGCAGCGCCAAATTCAGGGGTCATCACATAAAGAGAAACATCGCAATGCTCAGTTATTTCGGTATCAGACTGGCCAATACCGGAAGTTTCTACAATAATTAAATCGTAACCAGCGGCTTTGCATATATCAATACTCTCCTGAACGTTTTTAGAAAGTGCTAAGTTTGCCTGTCTGGTTGCCAATGAACGCATGTAAACCCTCGGATTGTTTATCGCATTCATCCGTATTCTATCGCCTAATAATGCACCACCTGTCTTTCTTTTAGATGGATCGACAGAAATAATGGCAAGTGTTTTATCCTTTACTTCAATTAGAAAGCGCCTAACCAATTCATCAACCAATGATGATTTACCTGCACCTCCAGTACCCGTAATCCCTAAAATTGGGGCACTGTTATTATTTGAAAGTTTTTTGAGTTCGTCAACAAAACGTTGAGCACCTTCTGGGTCATTTTCTGCAACCGTAATTGCCCCAGCAATTGCCTTAACATCTTTGTTTGGAATGGTTTTTAGTTCTGTTGTGATTTCTGATTTAGTTACAAAATCTGTTTTTTGTAGCATATCATTAATCATTCCCTGCAAACCCATTCTTCTACCATCATCTGGAGAATAAATTTTTGAGATACCGTATGTTTCCAGTTCTTCAATTTCTGAAGGTAGAATTACACCGCCACCACCAGCGAAAATTTTAATATGACCCGAGCCTCTTTCCTGAAGTAAATCAAACATATATTTAAAGTATTCTATATGTCCGCCCTGATAGGATGTCATTGCAATACCTTGAACATCTTCTTGAATGGCGCAGTTTACCACTTCTTCAACGGAGCGATTATGCCCTAAATGTATCACTTCTGCACCTGATGATTGAAGAATGCGGCGCATGATATTTATGGTTGCATCATGACCATCAAAAAGTGAGGCAGCGGTAACGAAACGAATTTTATTATTGGGTTTATATATTTCTACTTGTTGCATATTGCAGTGTTTATAGAAAAAGATTCAACTTTTTCAAATTATATCTGGTGTATGCAAATGTAAGAATTAATGTTATTTGGCTCTTTTATTAATAGAATTGATACTCATTATAAATAAAAAAAGCCAGCTTAGTGCTGGCTTTTTTTATTATTTGTTTGTGATTTCTGTTATCGGTTCCCCAACTGTTCCGTTTGGCATTTGGATATGTAAAAGAGCCGCAAGTGTTGGTGCAATATCAGTCATGTAATGGGTTTTATTTGTAGCGCCAGGTTTAATTCCCCAACCCATAAATACCAATGGAATGTGCGCATCGTAAGGATTCCAATTTCCATGGGTGGTACCAGTACTGCTTCCATTAAACCAATTCGGGTTTAAGATGTAATATAAATCTCCACTTCTTCGGGCATTGTAGCCATTTGTTATCATTCTCTTCTGAACTTCTGGCAATGTTGCTAAAGAAACTCTAGAAACATCAACTACGTTTGCGAATCCGTCCATTCTTTTTAAGAAATCTATCGAAGCTGCTTTAATTACATCGAAACTTACATTTAAATTGTCAGTTTTATCATGGTCGAAATGAATTTGATTATTCATTGATTTTAAAACCACATTATTTACCTTAAATTTTTCGTTCAGGAAAGCATTCAATTTAAAAACAATATCTCTATCACTAACTACACCCGCCGGAAGTTTATTTTCTTTCATAAAACCTGGTACATGAGCAACAGCATGGTCGGCACTTAAGAAGATGGTATAATTTCCTTTACCAACTTTTTTATCTAAGTAATTAAAGAAATCTTCAAAATCTTTATCTAAACGTAAATAAGTATCTTCAAGTTCTACTGAATTTGGTCCGTAAGCGTGGCCAACGTAGTCTGTTGAAGAGCAGCTTACGGCAAGGAAATCGGTAATGTTATCCTGACCTAAATCTTCGGATAAAATTGCAAGTTTAGCTAAATCTAAAGTGATGGTGTTACCATGAGGTGTACTTCTAATCGCATCAAAATTCTTATCAATGTTTTGAGTTAGCAAATGTGGGAAGGTACTATTTTTTCCTTCGTAGTTTTTTTCATCAGCTGTGCTATTTGTGTAAGTATTTATAGGATATAATGTTTCCCAGTTTTTTGCATAGAATTTATTCGCTAGTTTCATTTTATTATAGTCAGCAATCCACATCGGAACTTCTTTCATATAATAAGAACTTGTGATCCAATTACCAGTGCTGCCTTGATACCAGTAAGCAGCATTTGCTGCATGGCCTGCCGGAAGAATAGAACCTCTATCTTTTAATGAAATTCCAATAACTTTACCTTTAAAATTTGTAGCTAACCGTAGCTCATCAGTAATTGTTGTGGTGAGCATATTTTTTGGAGACATGTTACCTTCTGATGAAGGCGTGCTGCCAACTGTTACAACCGAAGAATCTTCAGTACAATAAACGTTTTTCTTAGTTTCAGAATCGTACCAATCGTTACCAATTATACCGTGAACTGCCGGAACTGAACCCGTATAGATAGTTGTATGACCAACTGCGGTATATGTTGGTGTGTAAGGAATTAAAGTGTTTTCAACAGAAAAACCTTCGTTTATTAACCGTTTAAAGCCACCATTTGAGTAGCGGTTATAAAATCGATATAGATAATCCCAACGCATTTGATCGACTACTAAGCCAACAACCAATTTTGGTCGTGCAACTTCAGCTGGATATGCTTTAGCTACTGCAGCAGGATTTTTTTTTGTTTGGGCGGATGCAAAAGTTTGAGTGAGGACTGATAGGGAAAGAAATAAGTACGAAATTTTCTTCATTATTTTTTTTTAGTTTAAAGGACTAAATTAGGTATTTTAAAATGAAGAACTTTTGAACTTTCTGTAAAGTTTTTATATCGCTTCGGCGACTACAAAAGTACTACCTCCAATAAAGATTAAGTCGTCTTTTCTGGCTGAGGAAATCGCTGCCTTTTTTGCTTCGATAACCGAATTGAAACTATTGCCAGTTAAGTTAAAGATACTTGCTTGTTGTTTCAGTTCATCTGCAGCTAAAGCTCTTTCTAAATTTGGCTTACAAAAGTAGTAAGTTGCATTTGATGGCATCAGTGATAAAACCTTTGTTATATCTTTATCTTTCACCATTCCGAAAACGATGTGAAGGTTTTTATGTGGTGTTGATTCTATATTTTTTACAACTTCAGTAATACCAGCTTCATTATGCCCGGTATCGCAAATTACCAATGGGTTTTTGCTTAAGGTTTGCCAGCGTCCCTGTAGTTGAGTAAATTTTTTAACATTTCTTAGCCCTTGGTAAAGTGCATTATCTGAAATTGAAAATTCAGATTGCTTATTTAAAATTTCAACAGCTTTTAACACCGTTAATATATTTTTTGGTTGATAAAGACCTGTTAAATCGCATTGCAAATTCTGATATTTAACATTATCATTTATAGAAATACTTAAAGAAAGTTTATTATTTTTAACAATAACGTTATTTGCATTTAGTGTTTCATCAGCAAAATAAATTTCGGTATTAACCTCTTCCGCTCTGCGGATGAAAACCGGTTTAGATTCGCTTTGCGTTTCGCCAATAACAACCGGGATATTTTTTTTAATGATTCCTGCTTTTTCACCTGCGATTTCGGCAAGTGTGTTGCCTAACATATTGGTATGATCAAGGCTGATATTTGTAATCACCGAAAGTTCTGGTGTGATGATATTTGTAGAATCTAATCTGCCGCCTAAACCAACTTCAATCACTGCAACATCCACTTTATGCTGGGCAAAATGATCAAAAGCCATCGCAACGGTAACTTCAAAAAATGATGGTTCTATTTGCTCAATTAACCTTCTATTATTTTGAACAAAACTTTTTACATCTGCCTTGCTCATCATTTTTCCATTGATACGAATGCGTTCGCGGAAATCTTTTAAATGAGGGGAGGTGTAAAGTCCGGTTTTGTAACCTTGTGCCTGTAAAATAGAAGCAAGCATGTGCGAGGTTGAGCCTTTACCATTTGTACCAGCAATATGTAAGGTTTTGAATTTCTCTTGAGGATTACCAATTGCTTCACAAAGGATAATCGTATTGGTTAAATCCTTTTTAAATGCTGATGCGCCAACCCGAGTAAACATTGGCAATTTACTGTATAAAAAATCAAGCGTTTGCTGGTAGTTCATAATTAAAGCCAAATATATGCCGACTTATTTTTATTATGAAAAGAAATTAGCAGATTATAAATGAAAAATGGTCTGTAATAAACAGACCATTGAAGATATTTAATAGTTATTGTATTAATTAACTTTAAAGTTAAATACAACTACTCCGGTTTGACTTTCATTTCCAATATCAGATTTGCTCAAACTAGAACTCATAATTGCCTGAATACATTTATTAACCAATTCAGTATCGGTAATTGTAGAGCCTTTTAATTCTTGCCTTGCGCTTGTAATGTTACCAGATTTATTAAAACTAATTCTTATAACGATTTTTCCTCTTGTTTGACCATCGTCTTTTGGAGTAACCAGATTAGAAAAACGTCTTAAAGGAATCGGTGTATTCCCATAACCCGAACCACCTTCGCCATAATTATTTGCTAATGGGTCGCCATTTACTGAACCTTGATTTCCAGCAGTATTTCCTGTACCATCGCCACCACCTTGCCCGGTGCTCTTTTTGCCTTTATACAAAGCATTTTGATTAACAGTTGGTTGGCTTGGTTTTTCTTCAGTAGCTGTAGTTGGTGTTTTAGTGGCCGTTTTTGTTGGCTTTGTATTAACACTTATTGCGTCCTCAGTATTTTGAGTCTGAATTTCTTTATCCCCCGTTTCTACTGTGGTATTATCCGTAACTTTTTCTTCCGGAACAACCTTATCCGGCGCTTTATTATTTGCATTTGGGTCGGCAGATGGTTCCTCGATACTTGTATAATCATCGCCCATACCTTCGGCAGAAGTTCCGTAATTCACAACCATACCACCCATCCCAAATTCTTCAGGAGGTTCAAAAGAATTTATCACAATTAAAAAGCTAATTGCAAGCAAAACAGCCATAATTCCGGTAGAAATGGCAATGGCTTTTGGATAATTATTTTCTTCTGTGGTATTCATTATTTTTTAGGCTCAACCGCTAAAACTAGTTTTAATCTTAATTTATTGGCAACATCATAAGCAACCATAATATTCTCTGCCGGAACATTTTTTGCAACATATAAAATGATGGTCATATCTGGTGCAACTTTTTGGTAAGCTTCAATTGATGCTTGTAAACCATCAGCAGATACTGGTTTTTTATCAACGAAATAATTAAACTTTTCGTCTATACTAACTGTAACAGCCTTTTTAGCTGTAGATTGTTGTCCGCTAGAAGATTGTGGAAGCAATAATTTTACAACCTGCGGATTCACTACCGCCGATGCCAGTAGAAAAAACAGCATCAAAAAGAACATAATATCGTTTAATGCCGATGTATGTACTTCTACTGAGCCTCTTGTTCTCTTTCTTAAATTCATTATTTACTTGGTTCTTCTAATAAATCAATAAAATCGATGGCATCAGTTTCCATTTTAAGGATAATTTTTTCTACCATAATATTTAGAATGTGGTATAACACGTAAGCGATGATACCGATAATTAATCCGGTAGCAGACGTAATCATTTTGGTATATAAACCACCAGAAATCGTTCCAATTTCGATAGCACCTTTAATTGATACCTGATGGAAAATGGTAATTACCCCGACAATTGTACCTACGAAACCAAGCATTGGCGCAATACCAGCAACTATACCTAAAATGCTGATGTTCTTTTCCAACTTAGAAACTTCAAGCTTACCAACGTTTTCAATTGCACCTTCAATATCTTTAATCGGGCGACCAATTCTCTTTAAACCTTTTTGTAACATACGCGAAAGCGGAGAATTGTTGTTTCTTAACAAAGCCATAGCGCCATCTAAATTACCCGATTGGATGTACTGTCTAATCTGGACCATTAAGTTTGATTCATCTTTTGTGGCTTTTTTGATGGTTAAATAACGTTCAACGAAAATTACCAACGCCAAAAAAGCTAAAAACGCCAATGGAACCATTACCCATCCGCCTTTAAATAATAAATCAATAAAGTGTAGCTCTTCAGCTGGTTGGGTTAAAGCTTGGTTAACCGCAGTTGCCGTGTCTTGTAATGCTTGTGTGGTATCCTGAATTAATAAAGTTATCATTTTATGGTGTGTTGTTTACTTGAATTATATCTAGTTCTTTGATTTTTATTTTTTTTGCCAATTCTGGTCTTTGTATGCGTGCTTCGGCTTCTGTTTTAAAAGATGCAATGCTTACTTTTTTTAATTTACCTGGCAAATTTGCAATTTTTGCTTTGAGCCCGTACCTCTCCATTTGCTTGATAAATACTTTAGCTTTATTTTCTGACTGAAAAGAAGCTGCTATTACATCAAACGTCGAATTTGCAGCATTAACAACTGTTGCAGTTTCAGCTTTAACAGCCGATGGAGGTTTAACACCAACCGCCTGCGTTTTTTTCACAGAGTCAATTGTTTTTCCAACCTGATTTGCCTTTAAAATGCTATCGGTTTTTGCAATAGAATCTTGCTTTAGCTTAACACTATCCATAGGGATAACGGCTGCAGCTGTATCTTTTTTAACCGATGTTGAATCAGCATTCACAGCTTTTTGTTGGCCAAACCATTCTGGTTTTGCAAAGTATGTAATTGCTGCAATTATGATTAATATAATTATACCAATCCATATTTTAGGCCAAACAGACTTTTCTTCCTCAACTACAGCATCATCAATCAATGGGTCGTGACCAAAGCGATTAGGATGTTCAGCATGTTGTTCTTTTATGAACTCAGGTGCTTGTACAACAGGTTCTTGAACTTCAATATTATCGTCTTCCAGATTTATAAAAGTTTTAGGTTCTTCTGATTCTGGTTGATGACCAAAGCGATTGGGGTGCTCTTCATGCTGTTCCTTTATAAACTCAGGAACTTCCACTTCGTCAACATTTTTACTGTTTGCTAAAGTGTTTTTTAAATCATCCCTAACCTCATCCAGCTCAATATTTTCAATCTCAGGTAATGGCTTTTCAGTTTTTATTTCCTCTTGATGATGGGTTGGTGCTTCAGCAATTTCATCATAAACTTGCTCATCAGCATTTACTTCTTCGGCATCTAATTTTTCCGTTGTATTCAGATTTTTTTCTTCATCAGGATTATCTTCAGAAGGTTGAGTTTCTATAACTTTTGGTAAGCCATAATATTTTGAGCCCAGTGTTATATTTTCTGCAGGTTCAAAACTCAAACCCTCGTGTTCTGTAAAAAATAATCTACCGATGTTTTCAAGCTCCGCTTCGTGTTCAACCTCTAATTTATTATTTGTTTCTTCAACAAATTTAGAGATGTAATATTCGGCACTTTCTACAGATATATTCCTCTTCTCAGCAATATGCTTAGCAAGCAACCCTTCATCCTTTACTTCAGAGGTAAACTGTAAAGTATATCCCGGAGGAAGAAAAGATTGCTTCTCCTTATCGTATCTTCCGGCAAATTTCTTTTTACAAAAGGTGCCCAGATTGGTTAAACCAATTGAGTTTTGTTGCCTTAGGAGTTCTGAAAGGTATAATAAGATGTCCATTCGGGTAAAATTAGCGTTTTATTCTAAATTCAACACAAAATAATTAATGTGTTAGAAAGAATAGGTTAAGCCACCAAAAATATTAAAACCATTAACTTGATAATATAAATATCTGCTGTAGTTGGTGTTTAGCAAGTTGTTAGCTTTCGCAAACACAGAAAATTTGTTGTTAATGCGATAATCTGCTCCAAGGCCTAAATCTACATAACCCTTTACCGTTACAATCGATTCGATTGAAGGATTTGGAATTAAATATGAAGCTGGTGGAACTGGTTGCTGAACATTTACTTTTGCTTTTACATCATCCTGAATCACAGCTCCAGCATTAAAACTTAATTTTTTATTGTAGTTGTAAACTAAGTTTGAGCTTACTTTCAATCCTGGTTTAAACCAACTGTAGGTTTCTTGAGCAGGTTTATAATCATCAACATTCAATTTACCTGTCCATTTTAATGCATCACTAACCTGAACAGAAATTTCACCTTCTAATCCTGTTATTTTTGCCTTTCCAAAATCATAAATCACATCGAATTTATTAAACTCGCCAAAGTTGTTAACAAACAATGGCATATCTTCTAATTGTTTAATATAGAAGCGAGCCTTGTAGCCAAAGCCTGGTCCGCCAGTACCTTTAATACCAGCGCTGATGCTTAGTTTTTCAACCGTATTTTTAATGTTTACATTAGCATTTAACCAAGGATTTTCATCTGAGAAACCTTTAAGCGAATTCCGATTTACATCGCCTTTAACTTCTCCAAATACCTGTAAATAATCAGGTATTAGCGTAAAATCTGCTGTTACGGCAGGGAAAATTCTCGAACGGCTATTCGTGCCAAATTCCTGTACAAAGTTAACTCCGGCAGTAACCTTTGCACCTTTAACTTGTAAACGGATGTATGGGTTTAGTCTAAAAATGTTATTCCCGATATTTGTAGAAAGATCTTTAGTATTGCCAAATTCTGTTGCTGCAGCCAAGCCTAAATTTAAAGAGCTGATTCTTTTATTAAGATATCCATTTAAAGTTATATAGCTTTCTTGTGCCTCAAATCTATCATTTAATAAATAAGCATTTGCTTTTAAAGCATAGCTAAAATCAGTTTCTGATTCTTTATAATTCTTTACCAGTTCGCCTTCAGCTTCAATCAAAGTATAAGCTTGTTTTTCCGGATTTGGGTTTAGTGTAGGACGAGCATCATCAATACCATAGAAATGAACACCATTGCGCTCAAGATTTAGCCTTCCACTAACCGTATTGTTATCTAAAATACTTTTTCCAAACAAACTTAATTGTTGTGTACTGCTATTTTGTTTGTTTAATTTTCCTTCCTGACTGAAATGTTTAAAATATCCACCAAGTTGCAAGGCTTCATCTCGTCCATTGTTGATGTAAACCTCGCCTAATAAAGTTGATAGCGAACCGAAACCACCTTTTACATAATTGTTAATTAATTCAGTTTGTTTTTCATCAACCAAAGCCTGCGCCTGTAATTTCTGAATATCGCTGTTGATTTCTAATTTTCTATCGGTTACGCTATAATTAAGTCTGGCTTTGTATGTTTTTACATCATCCAAATTTGGGCTTCTTCTTAATTTCACTGCCTCAGCTAAAATTGGTTTATATGGGCGAACTACTTCAATTTCCTCGCTAACAGTGGCTTTCTCTTCCTGCTTTTTTTCCTGCGCCTGTACTGTCATTAATCCCGCAGAAAGAAAAAATAGTGAGCTGTATATATATTTAATCGACTTCATAATTTTATTTCTTCGGAGTTATTTTTTCTAATTTTTGCTTTGCTGTTGGTATAATATCATCATTCTTATTATCGTAATTGTCGATGATGCTCAACAGTGTACTTTTTGCCTGTAAATTATCTTTTAATGCTACGTAGTTATCTGATAAAAGAATAAATGATTTGGCTACCCAGTAATCGTAAGATGCCATATTATTTATTAAGTCGAAGCAGGTTTTAGTCGAGGTTTTGTAATCACCTTTTGTGTACTCTAAAAACGCAAGGTTGTATTTTGCTTCAGCTGCTGCAATGGTTTTGGTAGTTGCTACCACATTTTTAAATTCTTTTACTGCTGTAGTCGTATCACCTTTTAACAAGTATGCTTTACCTGCAAACAAACCCGAACTGTTTTTTTCTTCTTCGGATGCTTTTTCAGATTCTTTAGTTAATTGAGCATATTTAATCATGTCATCAGGCGAGCTCAATGCAGTGTATGCCTTTAATAAATTATTAATCGCATAAGAATAATGCGCTTTATAATCTGTAGTGGTTTCTAATCGCTTTAAATAAACAATTGCTTCGTTGTATTTTTTCTGATCAAGAAATAATTTAGAAATACTTAATAAAGACCTTTCGGTGTAATCACTCGTCCAGTCGTTTAATATAAATTCATAATCTTTAATTGCTTCATCAGGTTTGCCTAATTTAACAAGAGATTCTGCTCTAATAAACTTTCCTTCTTTATCATGTATTGGTTTTGGAAATTTATCGAAATAAGCGTTTATAGCTTGAAGTGCGCCATTTGCATCTCCTTTTAAATACAGATTATTTGCTGCTGCGAAAACTATATTATCTTGTTCGCTATTTGAATAATTTCCTAATGGAGTAGTGCCTGCGTAAGCAATAAATCCATTCGCATCGCCTTTATCAACATAAATATTCTTAATTGATTCCATTGCTTGTTTAGCCTCATCTGCACTAGGATAATCGCGAATTACTTTTTTGAAAGATTCCAAAGCAGCATCGTCTTGATCTTGATTGTATTGAACCAAACCAATGGTAACCAAAGCTTTAGGTACATAACTACTACGAGGATACTTAGCCACCAATGCTACTAAATCTGATTTAGATTTATCAAAATCGCCTTTATTGAAATAAGTATACGCGGTTTCGAAACCCGCATCATCAGCATAATTTGAATTTGGAAATTGGTTCAATAAAGCTTGCATTGTTGCAATTTTGGTATCATATTGGTTTTCCAAACCCTGAATCATCCCTTTTTGGAAAAGTGCATAATCTTCAGCATTTGTTTTTCTACTAATGATTTTATTGTAATTGTTCATCGCATCGCCGTAACTTTTGTTAACAAAGTATGAATCGGCTAAACGGATGGTTGCATCATCAATAGTTTTTTGGTCTTTATCGTTACCAGATAAAAAGCGTTCGAAATATGTTGCAGATTTACTATACTTTTCATCTTCAAAAGCAGCATATGCAAGTGCATAATTTGCAAAATTGTAAACGCCAGTTTTGTTTGCATCAGGCATTTTCAAAAACTTTTCAAAGGTAGAAACCGCTTCTCCATATTTACGCAATTCATACATAGATTCTGCCTTCCAATATGTATTTAAAGCATTAATCTCATTATCTTCAGGAAACTTTTCTGAACGTAAAAACATGGATAATGCATTAGGGAAGGCTCTTTCATTGTAAAATTCTAAACCACGGAAATAAGTTACTTTTTGATAAGCTTCTTTCGCTTCCAGGTTTTTATCCGGAATCGGTTCTAAAATATCTACAGCAGCCTGGTAATTTTTGGTTGTTAGTAAAACTTCACCTAACAAAGTTTTAGCTTCATTAATTTTTCTTGATTTTGGAAATTGCTTTAAAAATCCTTGTGTAGCCTCCAAAGCTTGTTGATGAAAATTTAATTCATAGCTAAGCTTGGCATAATTTAACCATGATTCTTCCTGAATGATTTTATCAAAATCTAAACGCGAAGCCCTAAAAAATGCGCTTTGCGCTTTCTCCTTATTATTTAACTGAATAAAAGCTTTACCCAAAGTATGCATACCATTCTGGAGGTATACATCATCAGAATTTAATTTTTCTAACACAGAAACTGATTCTTTATATTTCTTATTTTGAAATAGAGAATAGCCATATTGATAAATGAACAGGTTGTTTTTAGTGTCGTTTTTGTCTTTTGCATAAAAATCAGCAAAGTACTTTTCAGCGTTTTTGAATTCTGATTTTGCAAAGTAAGAAGCTGCAACCAAACTCAGCATTTCTGGCTCAAATTGCTGCTTAGTTTTCTGCATTGCCGGAATAGCATAGCTGATTACATCATCATAGCGCTCATCCAGATAATACATGGATGTAATGTAATACGGATAGCTTGCCTCATAAGTTGGCGAGCCTTTAAGTTTTTCAAAGTTGGCAAGCGCTGTTTTATACTCTTTATTTAAGTAATTGATATATGCAAAATAGTATGTTGCACTTTCCTGAAATTCGCCTTCCTCTTTTTTAACTTTTTCGAAAAGTGGCTCAGCTTTTTCATAATCCTTAAGTTGGAAATAGGCATAGCCTTGTTTAAATTGATATTCATTTCTTTGCTTTCCTGAAAGGGTAGAAGGATCGGTTTTTTCAAACCACTCTAAAGCTTTTTCGTAATTTTTTTGATTAAAATAAGTTTTCCCAACATAAAAATAAGCAAGCTTTGTGTTCGGGTTTAAAGGGTAATCTCTAATAAAAGATTGAAATAAACTCTCAGCATCACTATTTGTTAATTCTAAAGCGCAAACAGCTGCGTAAAATTTAGCATTTTCTTTAAGTAAAGTTAATTCGGCATTACTTTCAGATTGAGATGAAGGCTTAACACGTACTTGCTCTACAAGTTTAAATTGCTGCGAAGCTGCAGTATATTTTTCTTTATACAATAGTTCTAAACCCGTTTGATAGTTTTTGTTGAGGTTTTGCACAGCACTAACTTGTGCATATGTACTAAAACTTCCTGCCAATAAAAGCGGAACCAGTAAGTATTTTTTTTTCATTAGTGTATCTTTTCAAAGGTGATGAACTGTAAAAATGTTCTCTATCAGTACGTTAGGATAATTTTTAAGATTCCATCGGTTTCAAATATGGTTGGTACTAAATTATAAATAGTATCAGTGCTTATCAACAGAAGTAATTAACATCTGTTAATAACACAAGTTTAACGAATCGATTTTCGAATTGGTATGAAGAAAGTTGAAATGTGTAAAAAGATTTCTGTTGTGGCTCGGTTGACTGTAGAATTGTGAAATTGCTAGTTGGTTAATTGTAGAAACTGCTAAATTGTTTAATTGTTAATACCAATTAAACAATTGACCAATGAACCAATATATTAACCTTGACTGGCCAAAAGGTACAGCACAGCCATTCTAACGGCAACGCCATTTTCTACCTGGTCTAAAATTATCGATTGTGTGCTATCTGCAACATCACTTGTCATTTCAACGCCACGGTTAATCGGACCTGGATGCATCACAATAATTTCTTTGTCGAGATTATCTAAAATCTGTTTGTTTAAGCCATACATCATGGCATATTCCCTCAGCGATGGGAAATATTTAATGTCTTGTCGCTCAAGTTGAATTCTCAACATATTGGCAACATCGCACCAGTTTAAAGCTTTAATAAGGTTATGTTCTACTTTAACGCCAAGTTGATGGATATGTTTCGGGATTAATGTTGTAGGACCACAAACCATCACTTCGGCACCTAAACGCTGTAAACATAGTATGTTTGAAATGGCCACCCTTGAGTGTAAAATATCACCAACAATAACTACTTTTTTTCCAGTTACATCACCAAGTTTCTGGCGAATGGAGAAAGCATCAAGTAATGCTTGCGTTGGGTGTTCATGTGCACCATCGCCCGCATTTACAATTTGCGCTTTAACATGTTTACTTAAAAACTGACCAGCACCGGCGTATGGATGGCGCATCACTACCATATCAACTTTCATGGATAGAATGTTGTTAACCGTATCTATTAAAGTTTCGCCCTTACTTACAGATGATGATGAGGCTGCAAAATTTACAACATCTGCCGAAAGCCTTTTTTCGGCAAGTTCAAAAGATAATTTTGTTCTGGTCGAGTTTTCGAAAAAAATATTGGCAATAGTAATGTCTCGAAGCGATGGAACCTTTTTTATTGGTCTGTTAATCACTTCTTTAAAATTATCTGCAGTTTCGAAAATTAATTCGATATCATTCCGGTTAATATCTTTAATACCTAAAAGATGTCGGGTTGATAGTTTGTCTGCTGCCATTTTTTGCTATTGCTTATCTGATAATAATAAAACCTTGTCTTCTCCACCTTCGCTTGCCCAGGTAACTTTAACATGTTGAGCACTTACACTATCTACCTGTAAACCAATGTAATCTGGTTCAATAGGTAAGTGTCTGCTAAATCTTCTGTCTATTAAAACGAGTAATTCTACTTTTTCTGGTCTGCCGTAAGCTAACAACGCATCAAGTGCTGCTCTAATGGTTCTTCCGGTCCAAAGCACGTCATCAATTAAAATTACCTTTTTACCCTCGATTATGAAATCAATCGAATTACTGTTTGCCGTAACAATTCCATCTTTTCTTCTAAAATCATCCCTGAAAAATGTAATATCAAGGTTTCCTTTTAAAATTTTCTTATTTTTTATAATCGTCTGTAGCTCATCCTGAATCCGGTCGGCTAAAAAAGGACCTCTAGGCTGAATGCCAATTAAAACGGTATTCGAGAAATCGTCGTGGTTTTCAATTAATTGATGGCAAAGCCTCTTAATTGTAATCTGAATTTTTTGTCCGTCAAGAAGTGTTTTCTTTTGCATTGAAGAAGGATTGGGCAAATATATAAAAATGTTTTAAGGTAGGAAAGTTGAAAGGCTTGAAAGTTGATAATGATTTTTTAATTTATTGAGGGCTAAAATGTTATATTAATTTTTTTTGAAAGCAGAATTGGTAACATTTATTGTCATTTGCTCCGGCTGTACACTGTAGCCCTTGTTTGCCCTTGCGCTGGCCTTTAAAACTCGGGGCTGCCGTTTCCATCCGGTTTAGGTGGCTACAACAGCAAATATATCAATGGTTAATTTGCAAGTGCGGCTTTTTCATCAGCCTTAATTAATTGCAGTAATTTATCGTTGATAAGTTTAACAATTTCGCTATTTCCGTTTCCAATCTGCCTGCCATCAATGGCCGAAACTGGCCAAATGTTTTTAGTCGAACTGGTAATAAAAACTTCATTCGCCATATAAATATCTTCAATTTTAAAATCTCGTTCAACAATGTTGTAACCTTCAATGTTCATATTTATAACTTTACTACGCGTAATTCCGCCTAAAATTTCATTCTTCGCAGTAACTATTTCGGTATCATTTACCATAAAAATATTGGCCCGCGGACATTCTCTAACCAAGCCATTATTATGATACAATAATTCATCAGCATTATTTTCTTTTACAAAACCTTGCAGCCTTATCGCCTGCAAATAATCAATTGTTTTTACATGGGGCAATTGCCTTTGATGATTATAGCTTACTAATTTTAGTGGTTTGCTTAGGTTTTCAATTATGTTTAGTGGTGTTTGGATAATAATCAGGTTCGGCTGCTCCATTGTATAACCATCCGTTGAGAGGCCGCCTGTTAATATAATTTTTATGCCAGAATTTGGAATGTTATTTCTATTAATCAGAGCAAAAATTGCATCACTAAGTTCGTTTCTGCTAAACCAGGTTTGCATATTCATTTCCTTAACCGAATTAAAGAAACGGTTTAAATAATCCTCCAAAAAAACCGGGTGATTATTTATCGTTTTTAAAAAATCAAAAATCCCGAAGCCACGTTGAATAGATAAATCTGAAACAGAAATGTTTGCATCATTTTGTGACAATAATTCGTTATTTATAGAGATGTACATTTTGATAAAGATTATGAAATTAAAATTAGTCGATTTGAACTTCAATGCGAAGCAATTCAGAATATTTAATTAATAATTCATGGCTAATAATAATTGTCTACATTTATTACAATGAATACACAGCCGGTAATTTTTTTTGATGGAGTTTGTAATTTGTGTAATGCATCCGTTCAATTTGTAATCAAACGTGATAAACATAAACATTTTCAATTTACGGCTTTACAAGGTAAATTCGCAGAGGAGATTTTGCCACAATCTGTATTCAACTCAAATCAAATAAATTCAATATTGCTATTAGAGGGTGGCATGATTTATCAAAAATCATCAGCAGCATTAAGAATAGCCAAAAAGCTAAATGGATTTTGGCCGCTTATTTATGGTTTTATCATTGTACCACGGTTTATAAGAGATTGGGTTTATGATATTATTGCAAAAAATAGGTACAAATGGTGGGGCAAGCAAGAAAGTTGTTGGGTGCCAATTCCTGCCTTAAAAAGTAGATTCTACGATTAATTCTTTAAATATTGTTTTGAATAGGTAATCCCCATTAAATCATATCTTTTAAATTGTATTTTTAGTCTGTTTAAAAAATCAGGGTAGTTGCGTTTGTCTTTCGGGCTCCATAAAATTTCGCTTAATGCATCTAATCTTGGAAACAATAAATATTGTACTTTAGCCGGATTGGTAATATATTCACTCCACAAGCAGCCTTGTGCACCCCAAATATTTTTCCCTTGTTCTGTCGTTAATTCTTTCGGAATAGGTTCGTAATTATAAACGTTAGCTAATGGCGATAATTTGTTGGCTGTTAAACTATCTTCTTTTACAAATTGAGCATGATTAAAATACATTATGTTATCTGGTGTCATAATGGCTTTGTGATTTTGTTTTGCTGCTTCGATTCCACCTTTTTCGCCTTGCCAACTCATAACAACAGCATTTGGCGCCAAGCCACCTTGTAAAATTTCGTTCCAACCAATAATGGTTTTGCCTTTGCTATTTACAAATTTTTCTATCCTTTGAATGAAATAACTTTGCAATTCACTTTCGTTTTTTAATCCGTTGGCTTTCATAATTTGTTGTGAAACAGAAGATTTTTTCCACCAAATTTTAGAGGCTTCATCGCCACCAATATGAATGTATTGTGATGGGAATAAATCCATTACTTCAGTTAAAACGTTTTCAAGAAACTTAAATGTTGTATCAGATGCTTGCAAAACATTGTTGTATTTGTTCATCATTCCCCAGGTTTCGGCAACAGTATATTTTTTGTTTGGCTCGGTTCCTAGTTCAGGGTAGGCGGCTAATACTGCCATACTGTGTGCAGGCATTTCAATTTCAGGAATAATTGTAATGTAGCGTTTCGCAGCGTAATCAATAACGTCTTTAATCTCTTCTTGTGTATAAAAGCCACCATGCTTAATGCCGTCTGTTTTTATTACAGCATTTTTTGGAGTAATGTTTACACCATTCGGTAAAACCTGATATTTTATATTTTCATTACCTTTTCCAGGCCATAAACCAACGACGCTACCATTTCTCCAGGCACCGATTTCGGTAAGTTTTGGGTATTTTTTGATTTCGATTCTCCACCCATGGTCATCTGTTAAATGCCAATGGAAATAATTCATTTTATGCAAGGCTAAATAATCAATATACTGTTTTACGAAGTCTACATCAAAAAAATGGCGACTTACATCGAGGTGCATTCCTCGGTAATCGAAACGGGGATGGTCGATAATGTTAATTGAAGGGATGTTTACTGAATTTTTATTACCAATTGGAATTAATTGAATTAACGATTGAATGCCGTAAAATATGCCTGCTTGTGAAGTGCCGATAATCGAAATTCCGTTATCTAAAGTATTTAGAAGATAAGCATTATCAAATTCGCTAATGCGTGTATTTAGAACTAAGCTGATGAAGTTTTTTGTGGGTGTTACGTTAGTGATATTCAGTTTTATATTATAATATTTTTGAAGATAATCGTTTAGAAAATTTGCCGAATTAATTAAGGAAGAATCGACAACTACGATTTGTGTTTTTGCATCTATTGTAAAAGGTTTTTTATTAGAGTCTATTTTTACATAAGCAGGCTGCGGAATAATGTTTACTTCCTGAGCAGAAAGATTAAAGCCAAAAGCTAAGAGCCAAAATAATAATAGGTTTTTCATAATTAGTCGATTTCGATTCAAAAGTAGTCATTCTATGCGGATGAAAGGAAAAGGTTGTTTAGAACGAATTACAGATGTTACATAAACCCAATGGGAGGGAAATCCTTTTTGGTTACATGCTTCGACAAGTTCAGCATAACACTTCACCAAAAAGATTGAACGGACAGCGGGGCAGGAGTGAGCGACTTAGGTTTGCAATCGTTTTCAAAAACCTCACCGTATAAAAGTTAGGAGTAGAACTCGGTACGTACTTTCCCTCTCCTTGAAGAAAGGGATTTGTGGGCAGTGAAAAGCAAAATGGGTTATAGTCACTGTTCTAACGTTTTCCTCTCTTTAAGGAGATGGATAGCGGTAAAAAATATATTGCTACTAACTTTCATAGGGAGGGGTAAGATGAGATTGCTTCATTGGCTGAAAAAGCCTCCTCGCAATGAAGAACTTGTAAAGTTCCGTATATTCCGTGTTTCCGTGGCAAAAAAAATAGACATAAAAAAATCCCGATAACTTATGCTATCGGGATTTAATTTATTCAGTTAAAAAGAACTAGCCTTTTTTAGCTTTGCTTTCTTCGCCTTCTAATTGCGATTTCAATTGTGCTAATACGTCTAAATCTCCTAATGTAGATTTTTCTACAGAATCTTTAACTTTCTTAACAGCAGTTACAGCAGCCTTAGCTTCTTTTTTCTTAGCATTTCTTTCTTCTGCTACAGCTTCAGCTTTAACTTCTTCCCAAATACGAGCGTGAGAAACAACGATGCGTTTAGCTTCTTTGTTAAACTCAATAATTTTGAAGTCGTTAGTTTCTTCAGCTTTAACCGAAGTACCATCTTCTTTAACCATGTGTTTAGTTGGTACGAAACCTTCTACACCGTATGGTAAAGCAATAACAGCACCTTTATCAGTTACTTTAACAACTGTTCCTTGGTGTACTGAATCTAAAGTGAATATAGTTTCAAAAGTATCCCAAGGGTTTTCTTCTAATTGTTTGTGACCTAAGCTTAACTTGCGGTTATCAACGTCTAATTCTAAAACAACAACGTCTAATACATCACCAACTTTAGTGAATTCGTTAGGGTGGTTGATTTTTTTAGACCATGATAAGTCAGAAATATGGATTAAACCATCAATTCCTTCTTCAATTTCAACGAAAACGCCGAAGTTAGTCATGTTTTTAACCGTTGCTTTGTGCTTGCTTCCAACTGGGAATTTAGCAGCAACTTCTTGCCATGGATCGTTAGATAGTTGTTTAATACCTAAGCTCATTTTGCGCTCATCTCTGTCTAAAGTTAAAACTTCAGCTTCGATTTCATCACCAACTTTTAAGAATTCTTGTGGGTTTCTTAAGTTTTGTGACCAGCTCATTTCTGAAACGTGGATTAAACCTTCTACACCTGGGATGATTTCTAAGAAAGCACCGTAATCTGCAACAGTTACGATTTTTCCTTTAACTTTAGAACCAACTTGAATGTCAGCGTTTAAGTTTTCCCAAGGGTGAGCAGTTAATTGTTTTAAGCCTAAAGCAATACGTTTTTTCTCATCATCGAAATCTAAAACAACCACGTTGATTTTTTCATCTAATGATAATACTTCTTTCGGATGTTCTATGCGGCCCCAAGAAATATCAGTAATGTGAAGTAAACCATCAACACCACCTAAATCGATGAACACACCGAAATCAGTAATGTTTTTAACAGTACCTTCTAATACCTGACCTTTTTCTAATTTAGAAACGATTTCTACTTTTTGTGATTCTAAATCGTCTTCAATTAACACTTTATGAGAAACAACTACGTTTTTAAACTCGTGGTTAATTTTAACAACTTTGAATTCCATTGTTTTACCCACGTATACATCGTAATCGCGGATAGGTTTAATATCAATTTGAGAACCTGGTAAGAAAGCCTCAACGCCCATAATATCAACAATTAAACCACCTTTAGTACGGCTCTTAACGAAACCATTGATGATTCTATCATTTTCAAGCGCCTCGTTAATAGCTTCCCAAGATCTTTGAGTTTTTGCTCTTTTGCGAGAAAGGATCAACTGACCGTTAGCATCTTCTGGTGCTTCAACGAATACGTCAACTGAATCGCCAATTTTTAAATCTGGTGTATCACGGAATTCTGAAGTAGAAACTAAACCATCTGATTTAAAACCAACGTTTAATACTACATCTTTGTTGTTAATTGAAACAACGATACCGCTAATGATTTCACCTTTAGTGATTTGATTGAATGTTCCAGCATACATATCTTCAAACTTTTTACGGTCTGCATCATTGTAATTACCGAAAACTTTTTCATCTGCATCCCAATCAAAATCTTCTGTTGGTGTTGCTAATGATGATTTGATCGATTCGATCGAAACTGAATCAGCTTCTGATTCAATAGTTTCTTTTTCAGTTAGGCGTCCGCCTTCTCCCTGAAGCTCAGCTGTTTTTGCTGCTAATTCTTTTTCTGCTACTTGTTTTTTAGCCATTAATTAATTATCTCCTTTTTTCCCTATTTAGGGACTGCAAAGGTAAAAATATTTTAATAAATAGAAAAGATTTTTTTAATAAATGTTGCTGATTTTTAGGTTATTAAGATTTTTATATTCGTTATACTGAATTTATTTCAGTATCTGAATCATAAAATTCTATCGCTTTTCTCTAATAATTTGAAAATGAGCGTTTAATAATTCTTAGCTTCCAGCAGTCCCGTTATTCGCTATAGCCCCGAATAAAAATCGGGGGCTGCCGCTACTACCCTACCGTGTACCCACATCCTTTTGGATTTCGAATCCTAGATAGATGTTATAGAATTTCTTGAGACCAATTATTAGGGTTGTTGCACC
>NZ_JAUFPW010000023.1 GCF_030409415.1 Pedobacter aquatilis
TTAGACCTTTATAAGTCTGGATTGCAGTATAGTTCACCCCTGCTTTTAAGGTTTCCGAATCAAAATTATCTCTTTTAAATAAAATTGAACAAACCTAAGGGATTGAAATGAAAAGCCCACAGCGTAGCGAGGACTTGTAATGAAAAGCAGGACTGAACATTAATTGAAATACAGGTTTTGCTCTCCTAATAAAAAAGATTTTGATTTATGTATTGTCAATTAACCAGTATCAACACTTAAACAATTAACCATTTTCCAAACAATCCGCTGGTAAATATTACATTTGCAATATGAATACTGGCTTACAGCTTTACAATACGCTTTCTCGTAAAAAAGAGCAATTTTTACCTTTAAATGCACCCAATGTTGGGATGTATGTTTGCGGTCCGACGGTTTACAGTGATGTGCATTTGGGCAATTGCCGTACGTTTATATCTTTCGATTTAATTTTCAGATACCTTAAATATGCAGGTTATAAGGTTCGTTACGTGCGAAATATTACCGATGCAGGTCATTTGGAAGGCGATAGAGATGAGGGCGATGATAAATTTGCAAAAAGAGCAAAGTTAGAGCAGCTTGAGCCGATGGAAATTGTACAGAAATATACGTTAGGTTTTCATGAGGTGTTACGTATGTTTAATACGCTGCCACCAAGTATAGAGCCGACTGCTACGGGCCATATTATCGAGCAAATTGAGATGATTAAAGTTATCATTGAAAATGGTTATGCTTACGAAATTGGTGGCAATGTTTATTTCGATGTAGAGAAATACAGCAAAGAATATAATTATACGATATTAACCAACCGCAATTTGGAAGACATGCTGAACAATACCCGTGAATTGGGTGGACAGGATGAAAAACGCGGTCGTTTGGATTTTGCATTATGGATAAAAGCAAAGCCAGAAACTTTAATGCAATGGCAATCGCCTTGGGGCATGGGTTTTCCGGGTTGGCATATCGAATGTTCGGCAATGAGTGCTAAATATCTTGGTGCCGAATTTGATATTCATGGCGGCGGGATGGATTTGGCGGCCACGCACCATACGAATGAAATTGCGCAGTCTGAAGCCTGCAGTCACCACCAACCGGCTCGCTTTTGGATGCATACCAATATGCTTACGGTAAATGGTACGCGTATGTCAAAATCTGCCGGAAATGGTTTCCTACCCTTGCAGTTATTCACCGGCGACCATCCTCTGCTTAGAAAAGGTTATAGCCCGATGACGGTGAAGTTTTTCATGCTTCAGGCACATTACCGCAGTACTTTAGATTTCTCCAATGATGCACTTGATGCTTCTGAAAAAGGTTTCAGGAGATTGATGGCATCGGTGAGTTTACTTGATAAACTTCAAACTTCTGCAGAAAGCGATTTCGATATTGATGCCATTAAGGAGAAATGTGTTAATGCAATGAACGATGATTTTAACAGTCCGGTTTTAATTGCCGAATTGTTTGAAGCGGTTAGAATTATTAATACGGTTTATGATGGCAAGGGCAAAATTACTGCCGTTGAATTGGATAAATTGAAGGCTTTAATAAGTGATTTTGTTGTTGATATTTTAGGTTTGAAGGATGAGGAATCTGATAACCTAGAGCTGAATAGCGTGTTGGATATGGTTATAAATCTTCGAAAAGAAGCGAAAGAAAATAAAGATTACGCTACATCTGATAAGATAAGAATCGGTTTGCAGGAACTCGGTATTCAGCTTAAGGATGGTAAGGAAGGTACGACCTGGAGTAAGGTTTAGGCTCTGGATTTAAACTATTAATAAATGAATAAAAAACTATTAATGATATGTGCGATTGCAATTTTTGCTTTCGAAGCCTGTAAAAGCGATAAAAAATCTAGAGAAGATGGCGAAACAGTTGCGCAAGAAATTAACTTGGTTTCTCCAGATTTTAATGCGGATAGCGCATTTGCCTACACAAAAGTACAGGTAGATTTTGGCCCAAGGATTCCGGGAACTGTGGCACATCAAAAATGTGCTGATTACTTGGTTGGAAAGTTAAAATCATTTGGTGCAAAAGTGAGCATTCAAGGTGAGCCGACTAAAACCTATGATGGTAAAACCTTTCAGCTAAAAAATATTCATGCAAGTTTTAATCCAGATAATAAAAACAGGGTGTTAATTACTGCTCATTGGGATGCACGACCATTTTCTGATCAAGATACCGATCCTGCAAACCATAACAAACAATTTGATGCGGCAAACGATGGCGGCAGTGGTGTTGCAATAATCCTTGAAATGGCTCGTCAAATTCAACAAAAACAACCAAATGTGGGTGTAGATTTTATACTATGGGATTTGGAAGATTATGGCAAAGCCAATGATGAAACACCAGAGGAAACCACCTGGTGTCTAGGTTCTCAATATTGGGCGAAAAATGTTTCGAAAACAGGTTATAAAGCAATATATGGTATCAATCTGGATATGGTTGGTGGTGGAAATGCTCAATTTACTCAGGATGAAATATCCCTTCAGAATGCGCCGGAAGTTGTGAATAAGGTTTGGAATATTGGAAGCGAAATTGGTTATTCATCTTATTTTGTAAGCATTCCAAGTGGAAGATTGGTAGATGATCATTTCTGGATAAACAAAGCCGGAATTCCTTGTATTGATATTATCCATTATAGTGATAATAGTGGGTTCTACATCAACTGGCATACTCAGCTGGATAATTTAGCAAACATTGATAAAAATACCTTAAAAGCGACAGGGCAAACCGTTCTGGAAACCATTTATCGCGAAAAATAATAATGTTTAATTGTTGATTACTTTTATAAACTCAGCCGAAAGAAAATTTTATATTCGCTCAACACTAATTAAAAAATAATAAATATCTACAAATGAAACATATCTTCTCTACCGCATTAGCTTCACTTTTAGCATTTGGTGCCTTTGCACAAAAAAGTGATGGAACCACAAAATCTTTAGTTAATGCAGAAAAAGAATTTGCTAAATCGATAGCAAAAAGCGGCGATAAAGAATCTTACATAGAATACTCATCAGCAAATGCATTAGTTTTCAGACCGAACCCAGTTAACGCAAAAACTTTCTATGCAGGTCAATCAAAAGGCATGAACGAAGTAAGTTGGGAGCCAAATTTAGCAAAGGTTTCTAAAAGTGGCGATTGGGGATTTACAACCGGGAATTACCAGGTTGGTACATCAGAAAAAAAATATGGTCAGTATTTATCTATTTGGAAGGTAGAAAGTGGCAAATGGAAACTGGCAATTGATTTAGGCACGGAAACTAATAAACCATTAAATAAAATTGCAGATAGATTTGTGGAGCCAAAAGAACACATTGCGCCTAAAACTTTTATAAACGAGAAGGAAATTAAAGCAGGTAAAGATGTAATTTTAACTACTGAAAAAACACTTAATACCTTTCTTAAAACACATGGTATTGGTGCTTTTGGTGGCTTTTTGACTAACGATGCCCGTTTGCTTTTTCCTGGAAACGAAGCGATTGAGGGTAAAGGTAAAATTGTTGCTTTTTACAACAGTATGGTTAGTAAAATTAACTTAAAAACTACAGGAGTTGATAAGGCTGCAGGAAGCGATTTTGCTTACACTTATGGTGTTGCAACAATTGATTACAAAGCTGATTTACGTGAAAGCTTTAATTATGTTTTTGTTTATGAAAAAGCAGCTGATGCTAGTTGGAACTTAATTGTTCAGGCTTTTGTACCAGCTGAAAGATAATTTATAATGTGAACTTGAAAAGGGCTGTCCGTAAAAAGAAAGCCCTTTTTTTTTATATCTAAACCTTAAATATTACGTTATTTTACAAAATGAATTTCATGCTTAAAAAACTAATACTCGTTCAGCTTATAATTTTAACTTTTATAAATGTATTTGCCCAAAAACAAAAGTTTGATATTCAGGGTAAAGCAGGTGCAAGAGGTATAATGCCAGAAAATACCATTCGAGGAATGCTTAAAGCCTTGGATTTGGGCGTTAATACGCTCGAAATAGATGCTGTTATTTCAAAAGATAAACAAGTAATACTTTCTCAGGAACCATATTTTAATACTGAAATTTCTTTGCAACCCAATGGAAAGGCAATAACTTTTAAGGAGCAAAAGAACTTTAATATTTATAAAATGACCTATGAGGAGATTAAGAAATTTGATGTAGGCAGTAAGATTCATAATCGTTTTCCGGGGCAGATGAAGTTTAAAGCTTATAAGCCTTCTCTATCTGAAACTATTGATGCTGTAGAAGCTTACGTGAAGCAGAATAAACTGCCAAAACCAATGTACAGTATTGAAACTAAAACCATAAAAAATGGCGATAATGAGTTTCATCCCGAACCGGCCGAATTTGTAGAATTGATTATGGGGGTAATTAATGAAAAGAAACTTGCTAAAAGGGTTATAATTCAATCTTTTGATATGCGTACACTGCAGTATTTACATGAGAAATATCCTAAAATTCAAACCTCATTATTGATAGATGAAAAGGAACCGTTCGAAGATTATATTGAAAAACTAGGATTTAAACCGACTATTTACAGTCCATATTCTGTTTTGGTTGGCAAGGGTTTAGTAGATAGATGTCATGCAATGGGCGTTAAAATTATCCCGTGGACGGTTAACACAACTAAGGATATTAAGTATTTTATGAGCTTGGGGGTTGATGGTGTAATTACTGATTTCCCTAATTTAATGAATCAGATTAAGTAAAAAGGATTTTGGTTCTTTTGCGATTACTGAAGCAAAAACAATAAAATCGTCATTGCGAGGCACGAAGCAATGATGGAAAAATATTAAATTCACTTTAAGCATACTTTAATATTGACTAAACAAAAAAGACCTGATAACTAAAATTATCAGGTCTTTTTTGTTATCTATTTATTATGCTAATCTTAATGATGAGGTTTTGCTTCTTCAGTATGTGTAGCTTCTGTTTTTCCATGTTCTGATGAATTACCTTCTTCTGCATGATGAAATATTGGCCTGGTAAATACAACGCAAAGGATTAAAACAATAATCCATACGGTTAGTGGTAATGCCCAAATCCCTTTTGTTTGCTGAACCGGTGCGTGTGAGTCGTGAGCTGACATATCTAATATTTTTGATTTATAATTTATGCTTTGTTATGAGTTGTAAAGATAACAACAATGTTCAAAAAAATAAATTTTAAGGCTTATAGTTTAATTGATTATGCTTTTTATTTATCAAAGTTATTTTAAAGCAAATCTTTAATTATTTTCTCAATAGACAAACCTTCGGCTTCAGCACGGTAATTTCTAACAATGCGATGGCGCAGAATGGGTTCGGCAATCGCCTGAACATCTTCAATATCGGGCGCATATTTTCCGCTTATTGCAGCATGGCATTTTGCCCCTAAAACTAAAAATTGAGATGCTCTTGGACCAGCGCCCCAGCTTACATACTTGTTTATTGCTTCTGTAGCAAACTCGGTATTTGGGCGGGTTTTAGCCGCCAGTTTAACGGCATACTCCAAAACATTATCTGTAACAGGAATATCTCTGATTAGTTTCTGGAAATATTGAATATCATCAGCATGAATAATTTTTTGTAGCTGATTAGTTTTGTTGCTTGTTGTATTCCTAACGATATTCAGCTCGTCTGCAAACGCAGGATAATTTAGCTGTATGTTGAACATGAAACGGTCTAACTGCGCCTCGGGGAGTGGGTAAGTGCCTTCCTGCTCAATTGGATTTTGTGTAGCCAGAACGAAAAATGGTTTCGGTAAGGTATGCGTTTGTCCGGCTGCGGTAACCGATTTCTCTTGCATTGCTTCTAACAAAGCTGCCTGAGTTTTCGGTGGCGTTCTGTTAATTTCATCGGCAAGAATAATATTTGAGAAAACAGGGCCTTTAATAAATTTAAAGTGTCTGTCTTCTCCTAAAATTTCTGCACCGATAATATCACTCGGCATTAAATCGGGTGTAAACTGAATACGGTTAAAATCTAAATCTAATACTGATGCTACAGTTTGTACAAGTAAAGTTTTGGCTAATCCGGGTACACCAACCAGTAAACAATGTCCGTTACTGAAAATGGCGATTAAAACGGATTTTATGATATCATCCTGCCCAACAACAATCTTGCTTATTTCAGTTTTGATGGTGTTAAACGATTGGTGCAGGGCATCTACTGCTTCTACTTCATTTTTGTACTGCATGGGCATTACTTACTTTCCGTTTCGGTTTTTGTTTTGGTCCAGATTTTTAAACCATCACAAATTTGGAATTCCGGGTCAATCTTAATATATGTACTTTCTCTGCGCTTCTCAAACCACTCGCTTAATGTGCGGTTGGTTTTATCATCCTGCGCAGCAGCTTTAATTTTTGGAAAATCCTGAACTAAGTTTGCTTTGTGAGGTGGTATTTTAGATTTTAGGTACAAAATTCTGTAACCTTGTTTGCCATCGGCAGCCGTAAATAATTCTGGTTTAGAAATGCCTCCAACTTTCATCGTATCAATAACTAAAAATACTGCCGGGTCCAATTTATCAATCGGAATAAATGTAGTTCTGCTTTGTACATTTTCAGCATTAAGCATCATACCACCGTTATATTTTGTTTCTTTATTATCAGAATATAAATTTGCAGCAGCAGCAAAGCTTAATTTTTTTGCCATGATGTTATTATAAATACTATCTGCATGAAGTTTAGTACGATCGATACTTGCCTGTGTGCTTTTCGGCATAATTAATATGTGACGGGCATGAACCTGCTCACCTCTTCTTTCAATAACCTGTAAAATGTGGAATCCAAATTCGGTTTCAAATACTGGCGACATTTCTCCGGCCTTAAGTTTAAAGGCCCAAGAAGTAAATTCTTTTGCCATCTGGCTTCTGTCGAAGAAACCTAAATCACCTCCATCACCAACTGAACCAGGATCTTCTGAGTATGCTTTTGCTAATGCGCCAAAATCTTCACCACCTTTAATTCTCAAGCGTAAGGCTTCAATTTTATCATGAAATCTTTCTTTCTCTGCTTTAGTTAATTGAGGGTTCAAAATTACTTCTCCAACTTCAACCTCTGTGTTAAATTCTGGAAGTGTATCACCTAAAGATTTGTAGTATTTTTCTACTTCTAACGGTGTTACGTTGATGTTTTCAGTAATTTTCGATTGCATTTTTTGAGCAATCAATTCATCTTTAATTGATGGTCTGATTTCGTCTTTATATTGAAGAACAGATTTGTTTAAGAACTGCTCTAAACGTTCTTGCCCACCTGCACGGTTAATGCTATAACGCATACGTCTGTTAACTTCATCATCAACCTGGCTATCATCAACCATAATCGAATCGATTTCTGCCTGTTGTTTTAGCAACTTCTGTATTAAAGTGTTTTCTAAAATTTTACATTTAATGTTCGGGTCAGCTGTCTGCCCCTGATACAAAATTTGCGTGTATTGTTGATTAATATCCGATAGGAGAATAATATTATTTCCTACAACAGCAGCAACTTTATCTATATTGTTTTTTTGAGCGTATGTGTTTATAAACAAGCTCAATAACGCAGTTACTACTAAAAAAACTTTCTTCATTCTATTTATTGTATTTTGCAAATTTAATATTAATGGCCTTATTAATTAAATCTCTAGCGATTTATAGTCTTGCTAACTTTCGCAATTCGTTCTCATTAATTTTAACCTGATACTTTTGTTTTAAGTTATTTAACCAGTTTTCCTCTAATTTTTGCTGATAATCGGCAACAACTTCGCCTCTCACTTCGCTTAATGGTTTATTGTAATTTTGTTGATGTTTTTGATAATAATCGTTAATCGCTTGTTCATCATCCTGAGCTTTGCTCCAAATTTTTTGTTCAGAAACGTTAAACATAAGCACGCCTTCTCGATATTCGTTAATCAAAAAATCATGATCTTTGCCTTTATTGCTTGCTTTTTTATGTTCCGCTAAAGCGTTTTCGTAAGTTTTTACTTCTTCCTTATAACCCTCATTTTTATCAAAACCCATATCTCTTGCATCAAGCACTTTAAGCTTAAAATTGATGTATAAGTTTAAATAGTTTGCAAGATCATTATAGTCTGTAGAGGCATTTCCGTTGTGGCTTTTTTTGTAAGCCCACATAAACTCCTTACTACTTAAAGGCTTATTGTTAATTGTAGCAACATTTTGGGCAAATGTAGAGCCAGTAAAAAAACTAAAAACAAATAAGCAATAAGCTTTTCTCACACAGAGGGTTCTATAAATTTTAATGGATAAAAGTAACAATTAGCGGAGCTATTATAAGATATTTAACTAATTTTAACAGATATTATTTTAGTGCAAAAATACGAATGGAAAACCAGCTTACCAACAATGCCAACGCTTTACGATTATTTTTTACAGATGATGTTTTTCTGGTAGAAGATAATTCGGTAGTAATGCAGGCTAGTGAAGCTTCAAAGCTGGTTTTAGCCTCAGAAGTGGATTCTTTAGCGGGGGTTAAAAACGATACTAATCAAGCTAAAGAAAGTGGTTTAAATGACGTTATTCAATCTAATGAAGTTAAAAATTATGCTGAAAACGTCGTAAATACTGCTATTCTTGAAGAACCATTACAGCCCAAAAACTTTAAATTTTTAGGTGGTAATAAAAAATCTGTATTGATTCTTGTACATGATGATACCAATCCTGTAAGTACAGAACAGGGTAGAGAATTGTTAAGGAAAATCGTTAAGGCGATAGATTTAAGTACGCCAGATTTTGCGCTGTTAAATTATGCATCATACGCTGATGCTGATTTTTCTGAACTAAATAGTTTCTTTAAGCCAAAATTATTGCTGGCCTTTGGAATACAAACAAATCATTTAAAACTAGATTTGATTTGGGCAGGTGAAGTAATTACCCATCAAAATACCAGGATGATTTTTGCTCCAAATCTGCACGATTTGGATGCTGATGTTGCTGCGAAGAAAAAGCTTTGGGCAAACCTTCAAATTATAAAGTAGATTTTTTTTAAATGAAGAAATTAGTATTTGCAACAAATAATCAGCACAAAACAGAAGAAATTCGGGCAGCTTTAAATGGTAAGTATGAAGTTTTAAATCTGCAAGATATTGGCTGCGATACCGATATTCCTGAAACGGCGGATACTTTTGATGGTAATGCAACCTTAAAAAGTACCTATGTTGTTGAGCATTATAACATCGATTGCTTTGCAGATGATAGTGGTTTGGAAATTGAAGCTTTAAATAATGAGCCAGGTGTTTTTTCTGCAAGATACTCTGGAAGCAGAGATAGTTCTGAAAACATTCAACTGGTTTTAAGGAAAATGCAAGGTTTGAAAAATCGAAAAGCAAGGTTTAAAACTGTAATTTCACTAATGCAAAATGGCACTAATCATCTGTTTGAAGGTGTAATTAACGGCACAATAAGAGAAGAATTATCTGGAACAAATGGTTTTGGCTACGACCCAATCTTTCAGCCAGATGGTTATGACATAACTTTCGCGGAGATGGATTTGTTAAAAAAGAATGAAATCAGTCATCGTGCCTTGGCACTTCAGAAAATGGTAGCATTTCTAAAATCTTAACTACTGCTTTGGCGCAATTTTTAGTTTATTTAAAGTTGAATCTTTTTTAGGCAAAATTGGTTTAATCTCATTTAACAAAGAATCTGTTTTTGCTGAAGTTTTAGGTGCCACAGCTTTTGAAATGTTTTTATCGGTTTGCATAACTTTAGTTTGAGGTAAAGTTGACTTTTTTGTTGCTGATGGCTTTGCAGCTGGCGCTTTAATCTTTGTCTTAGGCTTTCCTGATGAACCGATAGCCTCTTTTTTAGAACGCGGTCTTTCTTTTGGCTTCCAAGAAAAGCCCTTTAAAACATTATCTTTTGGTATTTTATTTTCAGGATTTATAGCAGCCTCTACATTGTTAATGTAAGTAATATCATCAATGTCGTTTTCTTTAAATGTAAACTTTATTCTGCTACTAAGGGTTTGGTTCATTTCTTTATAAACCTTTGTGCTATCATCTTGGGTGTAGTAAATACTTTCTGCATTTCCATCAACATATAAAGTTTTCAGTTTTCCTTCTGAGAAAAAACCAGTCATAAATCTGCCTTTGATTTGATTAAAACGCAAAGAATCTGCAGGAGTATTAACAAGAAATGAATTTCTAAAAGCTTGCAGGTTGTTCAATTTATTGTTTTTAAATTGGACATAAATTGTATCACCAACCATTTGAGAGCCTTCCGACCAAACAATCGGGTTTACAAAACAACGTAAGGTAGAGTCGGCACTTGTGTAAAACAAGCTATCCGTTTTTGCTTGAATGTTGCTCTTAAAAATCTTCACATTATGATAAGCTTTAATTGTTCTGGTTTGAATTGTATCTGCAGGATTTATAGCAGAGTCTGGCTTTAAAACTTTGCTTGTAGCATCCTTCAGATTTTTTACTACAGCATTTTTATTTGCTAAACCATTTGCTGTTGTATTAACTGCTTTTTTTGCCGCAACATTTGCCAAAGCTTTTTTTGCCTGCAAGCTATCTTTTAATTTAGTTGCAGACTTTATCGTAGAGTCGGGTTTGAGTTTTGATGCAACACTTTTCAAACTATCTGTTTTGATTAATTTATCCGCTAGAGAATCTGTTTTTAATTTTGTGCTATCTGCAATAATTTGTTTCAATAAATCGGGTTTGGCTGGTACATTCTTATCACCACGTTTATTTTTTGAATTCTTATTGTTTTTTGTTTCAGGTTTAGTCGCTATTTTAGGTTCAGAAGGGATTTTTTCTTCTTTTTCTGGTTTTTCGGTTGTACCACCTTCATCCTCGTCTTCACCAACCTGGTTATCAGCCTTCACAGAAATCTTCGGAACAAGTTTTAGCGTTTTTTGTAAAACCATTTGTGTTTCCAAGGTATCAGCACCTAGACGAAGAGTATCAGGTCGTTTTTTATCTTTTACGGTTACAGAGTCGCCTGAAATAATATCAACATAAGCATTTTTAGTTACCAATGTGCGTTGGTCTATTTTGTAATAATAGCCCAAATCGCCAAACATTTTGGTGCCGTCTTTTTTATCTGTAAAAACAATGTTTTTTACCGCTTTTCCGTAACCTGCTTTTCCGTAATAATATAAGCTATCACCTTTTAACGATTTTGTATCCTGCGTGTATAAGTTTTTCTTGCCAAAATAGGCATCTTCAGTTAAAGTATTATATGCACCGTTTTCTGTGTACATATTATCATCTTTGCCTTTAATGTTCGTTGGTCCGTAAAAGTAGGTCCATTTGGTATCTACATTGTATCGCATCGTATCCGACTTAATTGTACTCTGCGGCGTTACAACTAAAACATTATATCTAAAATAAGCATCGCTGCTATTATTAAAGTAATATCCGTTTTTGCTGGTTAAGGTTACATCCTGCGTTTCAATTTTACCACCACTGGTGTAGGTGCCAATTTTTGCAACCATGTCATAATCTAAAATGTTCGTAGTAAGGGTAGATTTGGGGTCGACCATTTTGACATTTCCGGTTAAATGCGCATGTTTTTTATTACCGTCATACTGCAATTCATCAGAATAAATATCTGTTGTTAGCTGTTGGATGTGTACATTTTTGTAAGCTTCAAAATAATTTCTTTCCGTGTAAAATACAGCACTATCACATGTTAGTGTCGCATTATCTTGTTGAAAAACCGGATTGATAAGATAAAGTGCCTTCTTTTTGGTATCGCCAGTAACCCTTGTAGAGTTTATAATTTTTATAATTGAGCCTTTTTTTTGCCCAAACAGTAGCACCGGACTTATTAAAAAGAATAGAAAGACAAATATTTTTTGCACCCTACAAAGTTAGTTTTTTGTTTCGAACGTTCAGAAACCGATTAAAATTAAATATTTTTGATGAATGTTACCTTTAAAACAATTTCAGGATTTTATTGAACAGCACAATCTGTTTACAAATGGTAACAAAATTTTGCTTGCCGTAAGTGGAGGCAAAGATTCGGTATTAATGCTTCATTTATTCAAAGCCTTAGGAGTTAATATTGGTGTAGCGCATTGTAACTTCAATTTACGGGCAGATGAAGCAACGCGTGATGAGCATTTTGTTAAAATGTTATCCGCATCGTTAAATCTTACTTTCCATTTAACGCATTTTGATACGAAAAAATATGCCGCTGAAAATAAAATTTCTACACAAATGGCAGCACGGGCACTTCGTTACCAATGGTTTGAAGAAATTAGAGCGCAAAACGGATATGATTATATTGCGCTTGCACAACACCAAAACGATGCTGTAGAAACTGTATTGATTAATTTGGTTAGGGGAACAGGAATTAGTGGTTTACATGGTATTTTGCCTAAACGGGATAAACTAATTCGCCCGATTTTGTTCTTAAGCAAAGCAGAAATTAATACTTTAATCGATGAGCATGACTTATCTTTTGTAGAAGACAGCTCCAATTTGAGTGCAAATTATACGAGAAATAAAATTCGTTTAGATGTAATTCCGCATCTCCAAAAGATAAATCCTAATCTGGAACATACTTTTGCTCAAAATATAAACCGATTTAGCCAATTAGAGGAGTTTTTTAACTTACATATTCAGCAATTAAATAGCGAAATTGTTCAGCAAAGAAAGGATGGTATATACATCGCAATAGCAGAAATTGAAAAACTTAAGCCAATAAATCTTCTGTTATTTGAACTGTTAAAGCCATACAATTTTTCTGAATCTGTAATTTCATTACTGTTAAATAATCTTGGTAAGCAAAGTGGTTTAAGATTTTTAAGTGAAACGCATCAAGCATTGATAGATAGGGATTATTTAATCATTTCTTCATTAATTGAAAGTGTGAACCAATATAAAATGATTCATGGAAACGAAAACGAGTTTCAATTTGGGGCGCATCATTTTAGTTTAAATTTTACAAATGATATTGCATATACCATCGATAAAAGATTGCTGTATGTTGATGCTGGTAAATTAATTTTCCCATTGATAATGAGGAATTGGCAGCAAGGAGATAAATTTATGCCACTTGGTATGCGTAGTTTTAAAAAGTTAAGCGATTTTTTTATCGACGAAAAAATTTCTATTCATCTAAAGAATGATATCCCAATTTTGATTAATGGAAATGGTGATGTAATTTGGATTGCTGGCTTTAGACAGGATAACCGCTATAAATTAACCAAGGCAACGAAAAAAGTTGCTATATTCGAAATCAAAATTAAATAAGTTGGAAAGCAAATACGCGTATATCGAAAAACAATACATTGGCCGTGATTATGTTCGCATTTTCATTAGATTAATTATGGCTGCATTTTGTTTTGCTGCATATGTTTACGAACGCGACCGAGATAATACGCAAGATTTGTTTCTTGTAGTAGGTTTCGGAATTATCGGCGTTTCAATGCTTCTACTTTTCCTTATTCAATACAAAATTATTGTTGATAACGGTAGTATGATTTTAGACGGCCTTTGGACTACCAAACGCGTTAAAATCGATTTAAATAGTATAGTTGATGTAAGAAAGGCAACCTATAGTCGTTATTTTTTTAATAATCCGGTATATAACCTACATACAAAAGGCACAATTCGCTTCTATTCTTCGGGTAAAGATGCGGTAGTTTTAACTGATCGCGATGGTTTGGAGTATTTTATTGGTACTCAGCGACCTAATGAATTGTTTCTGGTTATTAAAGAGGAAATGAAAAGTTTAAACCAATCCTAATTGTAGAGAAAAATCCTCATTATTACTACAATTATCTCATTTCTCCCCACAAAATTTTAGAAACCTTCTAAATAGAGCGTTTTACTGAGCGGCATACTTCTTGGGTATTGATTTGCAATCCAAACAGATTGTAATGATAAAATTCCTATTTGCTATACTTCTTGTAACAACTTGTAAAGTATCGATGGCTCAAACCTACACAGCCAATGTATCTCAAGACTCGGTGAAAACACTTAACAACAGAATCGAGTTATTAAAAACTAATGTTAAAATTCTGGAACTGAAAGTTAAGGAATCTGAAGAGGAAGCGGCAGTAGAAAAATTGCGTTTAAAACTTTTGGAAGCTAATGGAAAGGCAAAAGCATCAGTAGAAGAATCAAATACATATTCAAGTAAAACGGTTAGTGGCTCATCAATAGATATGAAATCTATGGATAAAATGTCTATGAAGGTTAAAGGTGATGCTGCTGAAGCTCGGAAAGCCCTTCAGAAGTTTAATAAACAAGTTGCTAACGTAGAAGAAGTTAGAGCAGAGATAAAAACAGAGGAGCGGAAAATAGGTTACAGAAAGCCATCTGTTGTTTTCAGTTATGAATAATTTATTTTTTGAAGATCTGCCTAACAGTAAAGATATGTTATATAAGAATGCCTTAACAGAAATACCTTCACGCAGCGAATTTATGGTCCTGATTAATATTGCAATGAAAATCCATAGGCATTTAGGTAAAAACTTAAACGCTGGCTTGTACAAACAGGCTTTCGAGGCAGAGTTAGCTGATAAGGGTATTAGCTTTGTAGCAAATAAGCAATATGATGTAAGTTATAATGGAGTTATTCTAAACTATAAGTTTCATGTAGATTTTTTGGTTGAGAATGATGTTTTAGTAATTGTTAAATCTAGTAAGCAAACATTAGATATAATCGAAACTAGTGTTTATCAAAAGTTGGTAACACCAAAACCAAAAACCGTTTTAATAATCAATTTCTATGAAGATTTACTTCAATTTAAAAAGATTATAATTAACGAGTAAATCTAATTGTAGTGTTTGTTTGTAAAGATTAATTAGCTCTAATTTATAGCTTGTCCTGTTATCTAAAGTATGATTATAAGTTTAAACCTTGAATTTCGATTTTTGAAATTTCTGTTTGGATTATTATCAAACAAATCTTAATAAATTTTATTATTGCTAAAACCATATATTCGTTTTATGCAAACACTGCTAACCAGTACACAAATGCATGATGTTGATAAGTTTACAATTATCAATACGCCAATCGCATCTATAGATTTAATGGAAAATGCAGCAAGAGCATTTACACATTGTTTATTAAAAGAAGAATTTGATATTCATAAAAGCATTGCTATTTTTTGTGGTAAGGGCAATAATGGTGGAGATGGCTTAGCAATTGCTCATGTTCTGCTACAAAACGGCTACCAAAATATAAAAATTTACATTGTTGATTTTAGTGAGAAAGAAAGCGTAGACTTTACAATAAATCTGCAACGCATTGAAGAATCAAAATGTAAGAAATTTATTCTTAGTAAATCTTCCAGCTTAAAAAATATTTCTTCTGATATCATAATCGATGCAATCTTGGGTTCTGGTTTAAACAGGGAATTATCTGGAGATTACTTGGAACTGGTTTCCAAAATAAATTCTTCAAATAAGAAAATTTATGCTGTAGATATCCCAACGGGTTTTTTCTCAGAAGGAAAACTTCCTGATACATATTTTGGTATTAAAGCATATAAAACCATTTGTTTCGAACGACCAAAAATTAATTTCTTTTTTCCTGAAAGTAGCCCTGCAACCGAAAAATTCGAGGTTGTAAACATTGGTTTGAATCAGGAATACCTTCAAAATCAAGAATCTGATTTTTATTTGATTGAATATGAAGATATTCAGAGAACAATTAAACCCCGCAAACTTTTTAGTCATAAAGGGACTTATGGTCATGCATTAATTGTTGCAGGAAACAACAAAACGATGGGTGCTGCATTGTTGGCAAGTAAAGCCTGCTTGTACTCAGGTGCCGGATTAACAACTGCCTGTAGCCCAAATGCTGGTTTAATAGCGCTCAATACTGCAATGCCAGAGGTTATGGCCGTAGAACGTGAAGAAATTACTTCTGTTGAAAGCATTGCAAGTTATAATTCAATCGCAATTGGGCCTGGGCTAGGTATTTCTGAGGAAAATGAGGAGTTTTTAGAAAAATTAATCTCTTTTAATAAATCACTTATCATTGATGCTGATGCTTTAAATATTCTATCTAAAAGACAAGATTTGCTTGCAAAAATTCCTGTCAATTCAATCTTAACACCACACATTAAAGAATTTGATAGGATTTTTGGAATACATAAAAGCTGGTGGGATAGAGTTGCGACCGCCAAAATTCAAGCACAAAAGTTAAATGTGATAATTGTTTTAAAAAATCAATTTACTTTCATCTGTACACCCAAAGGTAAGGTTTACATTAATCCTACTGGTAATCCTGCAATGGCTCAAGGCGGTATGGGCGATGTTCTAACCGGAATTATTGCGGCCTTTGTTGCTCAAAAGTACAATGCGTTTGATTCTGCACTGCTTGCTTGTTATCTACATGGTAAAGCTGGCGATAGCTTAGCCACAGAAAAGGCTGTTGTTACAGCATCAGAAGTAGCAGAAAGAATAGCTTTTGAATTAAAAGCTGCTTTAACGGGTTAAAATATTGTAATTAACATTAATGAAGAGTTCTCAAAACAAAAAAGGCCTGATATTTTAAAAACATCAGGCCTTTTACTAGTAAAATATTTTTTTAAACGCCACCCATTACTGTTAGTTTTTCCATTGTTGGGTTTACGCTACCACCCATCGGTTCTAAAGTTACTGCGAATGCCTGCGCTTCTTGTATTGTTTGCATTTTTATAATGGCATCATTTGAGGTAGAATCTGATTTGCCAAATAAACCTAAACTAACAGGTTTACCATTAACTAACGCCCAAAGTTGATATTCATGTTCTGCATCAGCCTTTGGTAAATCCATCGCTAGATAATTTATCAGTACACTTTTATCTTTTTTATTCCAATAAACATTCATTTTAGATTTTGGACTAATTGCTTGTCCTTGCATTCTAATAGTTGCCCATTCTTTACTTTCGGCCATTTCTGCTACATTACTCAAGCCTTTATTATCATATTCTAATTTACTTACAACTCCAGCAAATTTTTCTTTATCTAAATTCAAACTTGCAATTTGACTATTAGCATCACTTAATTTATTATAAGTGATAAAAAGTGCCGCAACGCTTAGTACTAATAAAGCAACACAGGCAACCAAGGCGTAACGTAATGTTCTAACTTTCCCGTCGCTTGCGTCTAATTGGATAATTCTAGGTTCTCTAATGTATGTTTCTTGGTTACTGGCACCTTCTTCTTCTTCTTCTAAAAGATTTATTCCAAGTTTATCAAACAGTTTTTGCTCTATATCTTTTGGTGGCTCAACTGCATTGCTTATTGCATATTGCTCCATCGCTTCTTCTATAGAAGCAATCTCAGCTCTTACCTCCGGGTAACGAGTAGCCATTTCTTCAACCTGCTGCGTTTCCTCAGGTGATAAATCACCTAAAACGTACAGTTCAAGTACTCCAGATTCGATATATGCTTTTATATTTTCCACGCTCAATTAAAACTCCTTCTCAATTCTATAATAGCCAAACGGATTCTGGTTTTAACAGTTCCTAATGGCAAATCTAACTTTTCTGCGGCCTCTACATGTGTGAAACCCTTGTAATAAACTAAATTAAGAACAACCTGTAAGTCTGGTTTTAAATTATCTACAAGTTGTTTAACGCCAAGTACATCTGGGTTAAATGTTACCTTGTTTTGTTCATCAACGAAACTTACGTTATTTTCTATATCTTGGTTTTTTTGAGAATTTTTAAAATCTTTAGAACGAAGTTTATCAATAGAAAGGTTTCTAGCGATATTCATCATCCAAGTGAATAAACGGCCTTTTGTATTGTCGTAGTGTGAAGCAGATTGCCAAATTTTTACAAAAGTTTCTTGCAAAACGTCTTCAGCTAATTCTGTGTGAGTTATAATACGCGAAATTACGCCATACAGAGCAGATGAATACATGCTATAAATAGTTTTTAACACTGCCGGATCCTTCGATTGCAATGCCAAAACTAGTTCAGGCTCGGTTAAGGTAATTTTTTTTAATGCACTCACTTGTGGTTACGAATATACAACTCACAACAATAAATCCAAAGAAATGTTTTCGAAGTTAATTCTTGTTTGGAGTGCAATTGTTTAAAAAAGTTGAAACCTTAATCTATTTATTAAATTTATTTAATTCCTTCTATCGGAAAAAGATGTTTTTCAGCGTGATAAGATGAGCGCACAAGTGGCCCACTTTCTACATACTTTAAACCTTTTGATAAACCAGCTTCTTTATACATCGCAAATGTATCTGGATGAATCCAATCTACTACAGGATGGTGGTTCCTAGTCGGTTGTAGATATTGGCCAAGCGTTAAAATGTGTACACCATTTGCAACCAAATCATCCATTGCCTCAAAAATATCTTCTTTAGTTTCTCCAAGCCCTAACATAATACCGGTTTTTGTTCTTAACCCAAATTCAGAAATTCTTTTTAGCGCTTCTAAACTTCTATCATACTTAGCCTGTATACGTACTTGTCTGGTTAAGCGTTTTACAGTTTCCATATTATGTGAAACAACCTCCGGGCGCTCTTCTAAAACTCTGTACAAATTGTCCCACTGACCTTTAAAATCAGGAATCAATGTTTCCAAAGTAGTAATGGGGCTTTCTCTACGAATAGCTTGTAAAGTTTCTGCCCAAATAATGGAGCCACCATCTTTTAAGTCATCACGATCTACAGATGTAATAACGCAATGTTTTACACCCATTAATCTCACGGAATCAGCAATACGATTAGGTTCATCAACATCAACAGCCAATGGTCTACCTGTTGCAACCGCACAAAACGAACAACTGCGGGTACAAATATTGCCTAAAATCATGAAAGTTGCCGTACCTGCACCCCAACATTCGCCCATATTTGGGCAGTTTCCACTTTCGCAAATGGTGTGAAGTTTATGCGTATCAACTAAGCTACGTACTTGAGCATACTCCTTACCTACAGGTAATTTAACACGTAACCAATCTGGTTTGCGTTTAACTTCGGTAACAGCAGGTACTACAGGTAAATCAATCATAGCACAAAGTTAAGGAATAGGATTGAAATGTTACAAGGTTGATTGTTGTAATGTTGTAAAGTTGAAAGATCGCAATATTAAATAGTTCGCCAATTAAATGTGATACAAATGATTTGGAAAGGTGCTGTAGCGCTAATAAATTTCTCCATCCAAAAACGGCTTTTGTGTAAGACATTGGAATACTTTCTTATTATCTTACCATTTAATATTTCTAGATAGCCATCTTCCGATAGATAAAAAGATTGTTAGTGAAATTAAAAACCCACGGAAAAATTCCAGCAAAGTTTTAATTTCAGAATCATCCAATAGTTACGGTTGGGTTTTGGAGCATTCTTAAGAGGCAAACGGCTGTCCTAAACCTCCGGTTGTTAAAACAGCCATACTTAACATCGCATGTTCCATAAGTGTATTTTCTCTTGAACAACAAAAAAGGAAATAACACAAATCAGTAAAATAAAATGTTTCATGCTTCAATTAAAGAAGCGAGACTTCGGATATTAGAGATGATTTAAGGATGTATTAATTATTAGTGATGATGCTCCGTTAATAATATCTGAAATTTTACCATAATCCGATTATTATGGGTTTTTGATAGAACCATGAATTTGATTTACACATTATAATACGACAGAAATTTGTTTAAATACTTGTCTTTAATAAAATCTTAATGAAGATTTGATAATTTCACATTGAAAATCAATACCTCTGATTGAATTTTATTAATTAATTATACATTAACTAAATAAAAATACATTTTTTGGCAATTTTTGAGATTTCATATACGAAAATTCGTTTCATGTTTAAAATGATTCTAAATTTGTAACTCCTTTTATATAAGATGACAAAAAAGAAAAAGACAGTTGGTAAAACTGACGCAGATGTGATTCTAATTGGCGCCGGAATAATGAGCGCAACATTGGGTGTTTTATTAAAAGAACTTGAACCCAACTTAAGCATAGAAATTTACGAACGCCTGGATATTGCTGCTGCAGAAAGTTCTGATGCTTGGAATAACGCAGGTACTGGTCATTCTGCTTTCTGTGAATTAAATTATACCCCAGAAAAAAAAGATGGAACTGTTGAGACTAAAAAAGCAATACAAATTGCAGAGCATTTTGAGGTTTCAAAACAATTTTGGGCATATTTAATTGAGAAAGATCTTATATCAAATCCAGAAAACTTTATTAAAAAAATTCCCCACATTAGTTTTGTTTGGGGTAAAAAGAATTCGGAATATTTAAAGAAACGCTTCGATGCATTAACTAAATATAATTTGTTTAGCGATATGGAGTATACCGAAGATGCTGAGCAAATTAAGACTTGGGCTCCGTTAGTTATTGATGGGCGTAAAAAGGGGGAAAAGGTTGCTGCAACAAAGATGGATTTAGGAACCGATGTAAACTTTGGTTCTTTAACCCGCGATATGTTTAATTATTTGAAGGCGCAAACAAATGTTAATCTTCACTTCAACCATGAGATTCGTGATTTGAAGAAAAATAAAGATGGAAATTGGATTATAAAAGTTAAGGATTTAGAAACCGGAGATAAACGCAAGCGCATTGCTAAATTTGTTTTTATTGGTGCTGGTGGTGGTTCACTTCCATTGTTAGAAAAATCTGATATCCCCGAAGGAAAAGGATTTGGTGGTTTCCCGGTAAGTGGACAATGGTTAAAATGTACTAACGAAGAGATAATTGCTAAACACCATGCAAAAGTTTATGGTAAGGCTTCGGTTGGCGCTCCACCTATGTCGGTGCCACATTTAGATACCAGAATGATAAACGGTAAACAAGCTTTATTATTTGGGCCATATGCTGGCTTTTCTACTAAGTTTCTAAAAAACGGGTCGTTTTTGGATTTACCAAAATCAATAAAATTTAATAATATCCGTCCGATGATTTCGGCAGGTTTACATAATCTGGATTTAACTAAATATCTGATTGAACAGGTTAGACAATCGCCAGAAGATAGATTAAATGCTTTGAAAGAATATTTGCCAAATGCCGAGTTAAAAGATTGGGAATTGGAATATGCTGGTCAGCGTGTTCAGGTAATTAAAAAAGATGCAAAAAAGGGCGGTGTTTTGGAATTTGGAACTGAAGTGGTGAGTGCTGCAGACGGTTCTATTGCCGCATTGCTCGGTGCATCTCCGGGTGCTTCAACTGCAGTTTCGATTATGTTCGATTTATTAGGCCGTTGTTTCAAAGAGGATTTACAAACACCAGAATGGCAAGCAAAAATTAAAGAAATTATTCCTACATACGGAAAATCTTTAGCTGATGATGTGGAGCTTTGTAGAGAAACCCGAAGCAGAACATCGAAAATATTGAAAATAGATTAAAAAAATAAGCTATAGATTTACAGATTAATATTAAAGAATCTGTAAATCTATAGGTTTAAATATTCTAAGCAGCAATTACTTCTGCTACTTCATCTGCAGAAATATCACTGTGTGAAGCTTCTAAAACGCAATCGCCGTTTTTAATTAATAAAATTTGTGGTGATTGGTGCGTTACCTGAAAAACCTCTGCAATTTTGTTTGAAATTTCTCTGTAAGTAATTAAGTCTAAAAAATACAATTTCGTATCAGCAGGAATAACATCCCAATCTAATTCAAAATTCTTCCTTGCCATCATACTGATGGAGCAACGTGTGCTGTGCTTAAATATTAAACTAAATCCTTCTGCACTTTTAATCTCATCAAGTTGTTCTATTGATGTTAAATTAACCCAAGCCATAATTATTATTTTTTTTATAGATAACATTCTCAAAACATTAATGTTCTGAAAATAATCCAAAAATGAAAGTAGTTAAGTTCTAATTAGTTTCTTCTACGTTTGCCTTCAGGATAAGAGCTATATGCCGGGCAAAGTTTTGATGAACAAGATTCTAATATGGTAATGGTGCTGAACACCGCCAATAATAGGATGGCAATTTTTTTCATTTCTAATGATTAAGCTTTAAATATCTAAGTTACACATATTTATTTAATGTTGGCAGAAAAATCAGCCATTTTAATTGCTGTAATTGCTGCTTCATCACCTTTATTGCCATGTTTACCACCTGCTCTGTCTTGTGCTTGCTCTAAATTATTAGTGGTTAAAACGCCAAAAATAACAGGTTTGCTATATTTAATACCAACATTTGTTAGACCTTGTGCAACTGCATCGCAAATAAAATCAAAATGTTTTGTATCTCCTTGTATTACACAACCTAAACAAATTACCGCATCTAAATCAGCTCTTTTGTTTAGTAAAATATCTGCTGCTCCGGTTAATTCAAAACTACCAGGAACAGGTAAAGAAACAATGTTTTCTTCTTTTACACCATTTTCCAAAAGCGTTTTTAATGCGCCATTATATAAGGCACCGGTAATTTCGGCATTCCATTCGGCCACAACAATGCCGAATTTATAATTTGCTCCACTTGGAACTGTTGTATGAGAAAAATCAGATAGATTTTTTAATTGACTTGACATGCTGCAAAGATACTGCTAAGCTTGGAATGTTGAAAGTACTGAATGTTTAAATGTTGTAAGTTTATTTACGCCAATTGAAGATTGCCATAAGTTGCACCAATCGGAATTATTTTTTCACCAATCCAAATTTGATTTCTATCGAATTTTGAAACTTTATCTTTTGAGATGATAAAAGCTCGGTGGCACCTTATAAAACTCGTTTTTGGCAATAAGTCTGCTAAATCATTGATTGTAATTCTAGAACTTATGAGCTTATCTTTAAGCTGAATTTGTGTGTAATTGCCCGAAGCTTCAACGTAAAGAATATCGCTTAAATCTACTTTAATCTGCTCGTAACCATCTTTTACAAAAATATAATCAGGTTTTGTTTCTACTTTATTATTGCGAAGATCAAAAAGTTCGTGGCTTTTATTGCAGGCTTTTAAAAACCTGGATAGTGAGAAAGGTTTTAGTAGATAATCAACCGCATCAAGTTCAAAACTTTGTACAGCATGTTCTGTATAAGCGGTTGTAAATATTACCATGGGCGGATTGCTCAAGCTTTTTAGAAAATCTATTCCGCTAATATCGGGCATTTTGATATCCAGAAATATTAAATCCACTTTATTTTGTTGCAAGTAGGTAATGGCCTCAAAAGCATTTGTAAATATTGCACTAAGTTCAATAAATGGCACTTTCGAAGCATGCGATCGAATAATATCAAGTGCTATGGGTTCATCATCTATTGCTATTGCAATCATGTTTAAAGGTACTATTAGATTTATGTTTTTTAAAATTCTATCCTTGTTAATTTATTTTCAGTAGCGGTAAGTCTGTAATTCTTGGCAAGTTCTATCCCGCCAACACTGCAATCTTTTGGCTAAACTTACGAAGTCTACTTTCAAGCTGCTAATAGACTTCGTAAGTTTTAAAGCCAAAAGTATTTTCGTTTATGTCGGGGCTATTTAACAAAGTTTTTTTGCACAAAACTTGGTTTATAAACCCGATAAAGCCAAATAGCGCCCGATTTTATGCACAGTTTTGACCATTTTTATTGTGTATTTTCTTCTTCCACAGCCTTCATCGGGACTATAGGCGATAGCGGGAGTATCAGCCGCCCATTGGTACAAACTTTCATTTTCAAAAAAATAATTTTAGCTAATCTAACTGCAAAGTTAAATGCACAAAAAATTCTCTCGCACTTTCTCGTATAATTAATTCGTGTTTGCCATAATATAGCAGCGATAATCGGTGTTTAACATTTTCTAAACCAATACCACTTTTAAGTTTCTCGGGGTCGGTATCGGCTTTGTGGTAAATGCTGTTGTTAACATCGAAATAAAGTGTTTTTTCTTTAGTTTGTAAGGTGATTTTAATGTGCGATGGCTGTTGCAAGCTGATGCCATGCTTAAATGCATTTTCTACAAAAGGAATCAAAAGCATAGGTGTAATCTCCAGGTTGTTCAGTTGTTCATCAATTTGAGTCTCGATTTTGATATCAGCAGAACGTGAAGTACGTAATTTTTGCAAATCGATATAATTGTTTAAATACTCAACCTCACGCGTTAGCGATATTTTATCTTTCATATTTTCATGTAGCATAAAACGCATCATGTCGCCAAGTTTCTGAATACCTTCCCCGGTTCTATCTGCATTTTCTTGTAAAGCGGTTCCGTAAAGTGTGTTTAATGCGTTAAATAGAAAGTGTGGGTTAATTTGCGACTGTAGAAAACTTAGATTAGCATCTGATTTCCCTAATTTGGTGCGAAGACTTTGAACCTCAGTTTGTGTAGAAGTTCTTTGTTTGTAAACGTACCATGATAGTGGAACAGTGATAATAAGTTGTGTTGGTAAATGGAATAAAAAAACTACAAAAAACATTTCTACACGCATTATAAAAATTGTAGAAATTAAACCCAGCGGAACTGCTAAAAGTATGGATATGAAGAAAACCTGCCAGAAATAAACTTTAAACTTTTTACCTTGCTCGAAATTTTGAGGCAACAATTTGTAAATAGAATATACAAAAATGCCTATAGTTGAAAAAATTACGAGGCTCCAGCAAATGCTAACTTCTATGCCCGACTGTGTAGAAATCCAAAGTAATAAACCTACAAACCAAAAAGCGAGGCCGAAACCAACATCGAGTTTAATTTGTGTACGTTCATCTACATCGCGGTATTTATTTTCTTTTATGTAAAGTATAAATTCTTTAATTAATGCATAAGATGCAATAATTACTATGCACCATAAGCTATATAAAAATCCTTCGTAAAATAGCCTGTTGTAACCATTTTGCATGTCGCTATATTCTACCAAAACATAAGCTTTTGTGTATGTGTTGCAAATGCTAATTACTAAGCCTCCAAGTAGAAATAAACCGATTAAAAAAAAGCTGTTTGCTAGTGTATTTTGTTTTTTTATAAATGCTGGAATAATGCAAAAATTAATAGCAAGAAAATTGGCATATAAAACGGAGAACCTAAAAAGCTCTGGAATTAAATAATTTGAGATATGTGAAAAAGTTAAATTAGCACCTCTAAAGTAGTAGTAGTTATGATTGTGATCTCTACTACCTGCATTTGTAATAATTAAAATTACGATGAGAATATAGAAGCAGGTTGAAAGCCAGAATTCTATTTTGTGTAAATCTTTAATAGCCATGTTTTCGTTTTTGATGATGCAATTTTAACAACACCATTAAAATTAATTTTTAAAATGTGATAGATGTGCTTAAAAATGTGACGAATTGAAGTTGAGATTTCTTAGCCACAGATTTACAGATTTTGGTTCATTCATTAAAATATTAGTTTTTTTTTATTGTTTAATTACAGATTTTGGCTTTATTCAACCATTCATTCTACAATTCTCTAATTCAAAATTAACTCATATAAATTTTCCTCCTTACCTTTGAAACATCAAATAAATAGAAATGACGATATACGGCATACCAAATTGCAATACAGTTAAGAAATCTTTAGATTGGTTAAGGGCAAATAAAATAGATTACGAATTTCACGATTTTAAGAAAAAAGGCATTTCAAAGGAGAAATTAAATGCCTGGTGTAACATTTTTGGTTGGGAAACTGTACTCAATAGAAAAGGATTAACCTGGAAGAAGTTATCAAAAGAAGAACAGCAAGTTATTGATAATCAAGCAAAGGCGATTGATTATTTGGTAGAAAATACGAGTGCAATTAAACGCCCAATTATAGAAAAAGATGGTAAAGCTATTTTAATTTCTTTTGATGAAAACCTCTACACTGAAACACTTGGTTAAATTGGTTGTTTTAATGTTAAAGTTTGTTAAATAGGGATTTAACATTTAAAACTAATATATTTTTGGATATGTATAAGCTGATCATTTTATTAATTCTTGCTCTTCCGTTTGCTGCAATTAGCCAAACCGTTACTACTGGAACTATTTACGATTATTCTCAAAAATCATCAACCATTCCAGGGGTTACTATAAGAAATTTAAGTACGAAAAAAATAGTTAGTGCTAATGCTGCCGGGAAATATACAGTACCTGCAAAAGTTGGCGATTTATTAGAGTTTTCTTTCGTTGGTTACACAACAGACACACTTTACCTAACTAATTTACTTCCAAAAACTATTTATATGGTTGTTCGTTCAAATAATTTGAATGATGTAAATATAAACGGAGTAAAAATTAATAAGGAGGTTTTGGCAAAAGATCCGATGGCTGAAAAGTACACACTTTTAGGTACAGGCGGCAATTTGTACAGAAAGGGAATGAAAGATAAAGTAGGTGGTTTGAGTTTAAATCTTGGTCATGGTAAATATAAACGCCAACAACGATTAGAAGCAGAACTCGAACAAAAGGAAAGCTATAATGCAGAAATTGATCAGAATTTTAGCGAGAAAAACATCAAAGAATTAACAAAGCTAGATGGCGAAGATTTGAAAAATTTCATGATTATTTATCGTCCATCAGTTTTAAAAATACAAGAAGAAAGACCTTTTCGATATTCATATTACATTGGCCAGGCTTACCAGGCATGGTTAAAACTTTCGCCCAAAGAAAGAAAATTGCAAGATTTACCCAAACTTATAAAAGGCGATAATCAAATGTAGTTCTGTTTAATCTGTTGGAAAGTAACATTATAGGCACAAAAAAGCATAGTAATGCCGATTGTTTATATTTGCCGCCTATAAAAATTTCAACATGACTAAAAAATTAAATAAACTAATAACATTAAGCTTATCTTGTTGTGTGTTTGCTTTTTCTGCATTGGCACAGCAAACTCCAAAAACTACAACTCCTGTAACAAATTATAATTCTGCAGAAGCATTTGGGCCACTTTTTTATACTCAAAATGGCAACGAATTCCGATCGGCAATAGGTGCTCCTGGTCCTAAATACTGGCAAAACAGGGTAGATTATAACATTACTGCAAATCTTAATGAGGCAACAAGCACAGTAAGCGGAAGTATTACAATTACTTACAAAAATAATAGTCCGGATAAATTACCTTATCTATGGCTTCAATTAGATCAAAATACATTCAAACAAACTTCTCGTGGTTATGCAGTAACGCCGGCAAAAAGTCGTTACGGTGCGCAAGGAGAAAATTTTAACGGTGGTTACACCATTAATAATATTAGCGTTTCGCAAAAAGCTTCAGCAGTAAAATTTACTTCCTTGGTTGAAGATACGCGTATGCAAATTCGCTTGGAGCAACCAATGGCCGCCAATGGCGATGTTGTTACCGTTAAAATGGATTATTCATACGTTGTGCCAAAAGAAGGTTCGGACAGAACCGGGCATTTGACCACACAAAACGGAGAAATTTATGCTATTGCACAATGGTTTCCTAGAATGTGTGTATACGATGATGTAATTGGCTGGAATACTTTGCCTTACTGGGGCGGTGGCGAGTTTTATTGCGAATATGGTGACATTACTTTTGCAATTACCGCACCTGCAAACCATATAGTTATGGGTTCTGGTGAGCTTTTAAACCCTCAAGAGGTTTTTACGGCTGAGCAATTAAAAAGATGGAACGCAGCAAAATTGAGTGACAAAACTATTCATATTCGCTCTGCTGAAGAAGTTACCGATCCTAAATCTCGCCCTGCGAAAGATAAATTAACCTGGAAATTTAAAATTTTAAATGCCAGAGATGCAGCATGGGCATCATCAAAAGCATTTGTACTTGATGCGGCAAGAATAAATTTTCCAAGCGGTAGAAAAGGTCTGGCTGTTTCGGCGCAACCTATAGAAAGCAACGGTAACGATAGTTATGGCAGAGGTGTAGAATATGTAAAATCAAGCATCGAGCATTATTCTACTAAATGGTTCGAATATCCTTATCCAATGGCAGTTAATGTTGCGACTAATATTGGTGGTATGGAATATCCCGGTATTGTTTTCTGTGGATGGAAAGCTAAGAATGGTTCGGCGTGGGGCGTTATCGATCATGAATTTGGTCATACTTGGTTCCCGATGATTGTTGGTTCTAACGAGCGCAAATTTGGTTGGATGGATGAAGGTTTCAATACTTTTATCAACGGAATTTCATCACAAAATTTTAATAACGGTGAATATAAGCAGCGTACAACCGACATGAATGCTATTGGTAAACGTGCTATCGGTAACCCTGCTTTAGAAAATATTATGTTAATGCCTGATGGAATGGCAGAACGTAACATTGGCGTGAACCTTTATAGCAAACCAGGATGGGGCTTAAACATTTTAAGAGATCAAATTTTGGGCGAAGATCGTTTCGATTACGCTTTCCGTCAGTACATTAAAAACTGGGCATTTAAACACCCAACTCCATTCGATTTCTTCCGTTCTATGGAAAACGGGGCAGGAGAAGATTTAGCTTGGTTCTGGAGAAGCTGGTTCTTAAACAATTGGAAGATGGATCAGGCAGTTAGCGATGTTCAGGCAGTAAAAACTGATGGTAAAATTACGAGTTACAACATCAAGGTTGATAATCTTGAAAAAATGCCGATGCCTATTATTCTGCAAATAAAAACCAAAAGCGGTAAAACAGATATCGTAAAAGTACCTGTTGATGTGTGGATGAAAAATACAACATGGTTGGTTCGTTATCCAACAAGCGAAGAAGTTGTTTCGGTAATTTTAGACCCAAATAAAGTATTACCAGATTCAAATCCAGATAACAATAGCTGGACAAATTAATCCGACTGAATACTATTAAAACGCTCTGAATTTTCAGGGCGTTTTTTTTTGGACGTCTAAAAGAAAAAACATCCGGCTTGGACAATAAATAAAAACAGACTTACTCTTTATTGCAAAACATTAACAGCAAGCAAAATTTTAAATGATAATTTTATCAAAAAATAAACATGCAAAAAGATATTTTGGAAATAAGTAATCCCGAGGGAATTTATGACCCTCGTCTACATGGCTACTCACATGTAGCTTCAGTAAAAGGTTTAGTTTTCATCGCCGGGCAGGGCGGAAGCAGAACCGATGGCATGCTAAGTAATGATTTTAGAACGCAAGTTAAAATTGTATTTGAAAATATTGGCATTGCGCTCAAAAGTAAAGGATTAGGTTTTGAAAACATTGCCAAGCTAACTACTTTAGTTGTAGATTACGATGAAGAAAAACATCAGGTTTTAATTGAAGAGTCGAACTTAATCTGGCCAAACCTGAAGTTTCCTGTAAATACTTTAATTCCGGTTTCAAAGTTAGCTTTAGATGGTATGCTAATTGAAATTGATGCTACCGCTGTAGCTTTTTAAGCAAAAATTATGCAAGGCAATCGACAAAATGTTTTCGAGGTTTACAATAAAATAGGCAATTGGTTTGCCCTAAATCGACCTACCGATTTAATCGAAAAAAAATACCTTGATAAAGTAATTTCATTTATACCAACTAATGGAACCATTTTGGACATTGGCTGCGGCACAGGAATTCCCATATTTAAATATTTTTTAGATTCGGGTTTTAACATAACTGGTGTTGATGCTAGCCAAAAAATGTTAAGCATCGCAAAGGATAATTTTCCAAAAGGTAAATTCATTTTAGCTGATATGCGAAAGCTAAACCTCGAGCATAAATTTGATGCAGTAATAGCCTGGCATAGTTTTTTTCATTTGCCTGCGGCAGCGCAACCAGCGGTTATTGAAATTTTTAAAAATCATTTAAACGCTGGTGGTATTTTACTTTTTACATCAGGCACAGAAAATGGAGAAACTTGGGGCGTAAACGGCGGAGAAAATTTATTTCATGCCTCTCTGGATGCCACAGAATACAAAAACATTTTAGAAAAACATCATTTTAACGTGTTGGAACATCACGTTAGTGATATAGATTGCGGTGGTGCTACAGTTTGGCTTGCACAATATAGTCCTCAATTATTTTAATAATTGAATTAACTTTGTTATATGTCAGAGCAAAAAAATAATCCATTACATGGTTTAACTTTAGAAAGAATTGTAACGGATTTGCAAACGCATTATGGTTGGGGAACATTTGGGCTCAATTATTAAAATAGATTGTTTTATTAGTAATCCATCTATAAAATCTAGTTTAAAATTTCTGCGTAAAATGCCTTGGGCTCGTAAAAAAGTAGAAGATTTATTTTTAGATACTTTTCATAAATAGTTCATTATTTCTTCATCTTCTTATCGGAGATTTATTAAACAATTAACAAGGTTTATTAATCACTAATAAAAAGAAAAATGAAAGCAATTAAAATTTTAATGATCGCCCTAATAGCAGCTTTTACTGTTAATACTGTAAGTGCACAAACAACTGTGCCGGCAAAAACTAAAACTGAAAAAGTTCAGGTAAAAAAATCACATAAAAAACATCACCCAAAACAAAAGGCTAAAGTTGCTGCAGCTAAAATGTAAGTTCGGCATTCTGTTTAAAAAAAGAAAACCTCAATAATTATTGAGGTTTTCTTTTTTTAAAATAATTTATAAAATGTGTCACGTTTTTGAATTTTTGGTGTCTTGTGTTTGTTAATGGATTTAAAATTCATTAATAAAGCCAAGCAAAAATTTAAAAATATCTATGAAAACTTATCTTATACTTATACTATTCATTTTATCTACGAAGGTCTTCGCACAACAAGCGGGCAGCATTACCGGTAAAATCATTGATGAAAAAACTGCTCAACCTTTAGAATATGCCGGTGTAATTCTAACTAGTAAAAAAGATTCAACAAAAAAAATTGGAGTAGTTTCAAATTCATTGGGTGAATTTCTTTTTACAGACGTAGCAAATGGAGATTATAGATGTAAAGTTTCTGTAATTGGTTTTAATTCTTTCGAGAAAAATATAACTGTAAATGGTAAAAATTTAAATCTCGGAACCATAAAAATAAAAGAAGATGCAATTTTGCTTAAAGATGTTTCTGTAAATGGGAGAATAGCAACTGCTACAGTGAAAAAAGATACAGTAGAATTTAATGCCGATGCTTATAAAACCCAGCCAAATGCTGCGGTTGAAGATTTGTTAAAAAAACTTCCTGGTGTAACTATTGATAAAGATGGAAGTATTTTAGTTCAGGGACAAAAAGTTACACGATTAACAGTAGATGGAAAAGATTTTTTTGGAACGGATCCGAAAACGGCAACTAAAAACTTACCTGCCGATGTTATTGCTAAAGTTCAGTTAATTGATAGTAAAACACTCGAAGCAAAAGCAACAGGTATTGATGATGGACAAAGGGAAAAAGTATTAAACCTAACTATTAAGGAAGATAAAAAGAATGGCTGGTTTGGAAATGCAAACTTATCTGGTGGTACAACGGATAGATACAGCGGTTATTTAAGTGCAAACCATTTCACAAAGAAAATGCAATTTGCTTTATTGGGGATGAGTAATAACATAAGCAATGCTAGTTTCCAATATGAAGATTTAAATAGCTTTACCAGTGGAAACATTGGAAATATCTTTGCACCTCCAGGTGGTGGTGGTTTTTCTATCAACGTAAATAACGGACGAACAACTATTGGTGGTTCTGGTGTGTTTGATAATAGCGCCATTGGTGAAGTGACCACGCATAGCGGAGGTTTAAATTTTAGCAACAGCTGGGGCCAAAAAGATAAGCTGACATTAAGTAGTAGCTACTTTACTTATTTTAGCAAAGGTTTAGGTAATCGGTTTTCTAATGTGCAGGATATTAATGAGGATGATGTTTTAAGAACTAATGAAGTATCAAACAGAAATTCTGACAACCAAGCGCATCGCTTTAACTTTAAAGTAGAATATCATCCTGATACACTAACTGATATTACCGTTCGCTCAAATGCAATTTTAAATTACACGGATAATATCAACAGCCGTAATTTTAATTCGGATTTTGATTTAACCGGAAAAGTAAATGATGGTAACCAATATTTAGACCAAAGAAATTCTACCCCAGCTTTTTTTGGCGAACTTTCTGCAACCCGTCGTTTAAAAAAGGGCTCTATTATTATTGGCTTAAATGGTACACAAAATACTTTTAATTCTAATTGGTTAAATAAATCGTTAATCAATAACTACAATGGCGGAATTGTAGATGTGACCGATTTAAATCAGCAAGCTGAACAAGAAAATAAATCAAAGAATTACAGTATTGCCGTTAACTACATCAGGCCAATTATAGATAAAAAGTTGAATAGTAATATTGCTTATATCCGCAATGAAGGTAGGGTAGATGCCAAACAATTAACTTTAAGTTACAACCCATTAAATAATACCTACGATACTGTTGTGCCAGATTTTTCAAACACATTAGAAAACAAAACGTGGAGCCAAACCGCCAGATTAGGATTAATTTATAGCCGCACCGAATGGACCTATAATTTTGGTTTAGGCTTTCAAGAAACGGGCCTGGATGCAACAACCTTTAGTAGCACAGGTTTAAACACAAATAACATAGATAAAAAATATTACAATATTTTGCCTCGATTAAACGTAAGTTTTAGAAATAAAAATAAGCATACGCTACAATTAAACTACAATGCCAATGTTAATCTTCCCTCGGTAAATGATTTGCAGCCTGTTCAAAACAATAGCAATCCACTTTATCAACGTATTGGAAACCCAAATTTAGAAGCTCGTAAAAGTCACCGTATGTCGGTAAACTTTAATACTTTCAGTGCTGATAATAATAAATATTGGAACGGTTATTTTTTGGTTAATTATGCTTTGGATGATATTGGTAATGATATCAATTACATTAATGGCGTACAGTACGTTCAACCTGTAAATGTTGATGGCAACTATTACATTAATGCTGGTACGTTTATGGGGCAGCCTACTAAAGTTAAGGGCTTAAGAATGGGTTATGGGTTAAACCTGTCGCTTTCTCATAATTCATCATTTATCAACAGCCAAAAAAATGTAACCGATAGATATAATGTTGGTCCGAATGCGAATATTAGCTACGATTTGGCAGATAAACTAAATGCCGGAATTTACATCGGCGTTCAGTATAGTAAGGTAAATAATTCGCAACCAAGCGCAGTTGATAATAAGTTTTTTAATTTTTACAACAGTGCGAGCTTAAGTTACGAGTTTATAAAAAATACCAGGTTAAATGCTGAGTTGAATCATAATGGTGCAGCTGGCAGAGCCGATGGATTTAATAATAATGTATTTCTATTAAATGCTGGCTTGGAACAATATTTTATGCAACGCAGAATTACATTAGCATTAAAAGGGTTCGATATACTTAATCAAAATACCAATATAGATAGAACGGTTAATGGCAGCAGGATAGAAGATATCCGGTTTAATAGTATTACAAGATATTTCTACGTATCGTTAAATTACAAAATAACCAAAGTTGGTTCAAAAAGCGAAAGGAGCAACCCGAGGAGTACGGTTAATTAAGCTATCAGATGGACTAATGCTACTAGTGTTTAATCTATAAGATATCCATTAGCTTATATTGAAGCGCAAAGCCAGTACAACTATCAGTCGTTAGTCCTGCTTTGCGCTTCAATCTTTTTGAACATCTGTCATGCTGAAGTACGAAGCGTCTGTTTCATCGGTTGCAGATGCTTCGTGCCTCAGCATGACAGCATATTAATAGTTATAACAACAAAAAGTATTTTCGCTGCAATCCCTTAGGTTTGTTCAATTTTATTTAAAAGAGATAATTTTGATTCGGAAACCTTAAAAGCAGGGGTGAACTATACTGCAATCCAGACTTATAAAGGTC
>NZ_JAUFPW010000024.1 GCF_030409415.1 Pedobacter aquatilis
CCGGCATCCGCCGTTCCGGTTTTTCATTCCCTTCGTTTCCGTTGGGAGTGCAAAGGTAGGAATCTTTTTTTAACTTCCAAATAAAATTTAATTTATTTTTTCGTCCGTTTCTTATTCCCAATCCCACTCTTCAATACCGCTGTTTGACCAGCATCGCTTCCTTCCGAAGCGGGTTGCAAAAGTAGAAAACTTTTTTCAATCACCAAATTTTATTTTAAATAATTTCCGGCGTTTTCAGCTTCTCATTTCTTAACCCCCTCTTCCTCCGAAGCGGGTTGCAAAAGTAGAAAAATTATCCGTGTGCACAAAGTAGGCAAAGCTTTTATTTGGTCATGCGTACATAAGTAGGTGTGCATCAGCAAGAAAAATTTTAGGCCCGGCAAAACATTTAGCCGCTTTGGTTTGTTTCGGGTGGTTTTTCTGACGTTTACAGGGGTTGTTTATTGTGCTGCACAAGCGTTTTTAAGGGTTTCCCGCAGATGCCCGCAGATAAAAAACGCAGATTGAAAAGGAAAGAGAATAACAAAAGAGCAAGGAACAAGGAGTAAAGAATAAAGATTAATGCACATAACCTAAAACGAACAACGGAAAATGAACAAGTAGTAAAGAATAAAGATTAATGCGCAATGCGAACAAAGAACAGCTAACCCGAATAAAATAAACCCCACCCTAATGGAAAACCCGCAAGTGCAGCAAAGCGAAACGAGGATTTGGAATGAAGGGCGGGACGAACGCTTAATAGTTAACAGGAACCTGCTTTTCAATAATCATTTTTAAGCATATAAGATATAGAAGGACATTTAAACTTGCGTATACGTATTTGGAAATTGATAATTGGGTATTGAATACTGCGATTTATCCTTCCACTAAATTATCTTCAAGCGTTCTTCTTCTAAATCGATTTGATATAATTGCTGCCGAATGATTTCTTCATCTATCTTCGGATCTTTATTCAGTTCGGTTAGGTAATTTCGCTGGCTTTCGAGCAACTCGACAAAGATAATTTTCGTTTTTTCGTTCATCCAGCTATCATCGCTGGCTTTAGCACGTTCTTCCCATTGCTTTAATATTCTTTCGATTCCGGCATGGCCTTGCAATTCATTTTCGTACTTATTCCTTAGCACTTCATACACATGCTGCTTTAATCCGTGCTTCATTTTTTGTCTGGTTAAAGCCTCGTTTTCTTCTATAATAATATTGTTGAAGAAAGAAATCCTTTTAATAATATAGGGTAGGGTAAGGCCTTGCACTAAAAGTGTAAGTAATATAACCACGAATGTGATGAATAATATGAGGTTACGGTAGGGGAATGGCTGGTTATTTTCCATTGTAACGGGAATAGCCAAAGCCGCAGCCAGTGAAACCACACCTCGCATACCTGTCCACCCGAGCAATAGCGGCATAGTAAAGCGTACCCGGTTTGATGATGCGCCTGGCGCAACTCCTGGCCTAAAAATTAAGGTGGCAATCATTGCCGCGTAAGAACTTATGATTCGGGCGGCAATCAAAATACCTGTAACCAGTAGGCCATAACCTATTGCTGTTTTTAGTGGAATCCCATTGCTACGCAAACCATCAACAATTTCGGGCAGCTCCAATCCAATAATCAGGAATACAATGCCGTTTAAAATGAATACAAAACTTTGCCAAACACTGTAACCCATAATGCGGCTGGCACTGTTGAGAAAAATTAAACGCCTGGCCGACAAAAATAATCCGCCACTTACAACCGCCATTACACCCGAGCTATGCAGTTGTTCGGCAATCCAATACATAATGTAAGGTTCTATTAATGTAAGGGCAATATCTGAAGGTGCATCTGTTGGTAAACGTTTGTGCGCTTCTACAAAAATCCAACCGAGCAGCAGGCCAATGCCTGCCCCACCAATAACCATCCATAAAAAACTGGTCGCCGCTTCCTGCCAGATAAACTGACCAGTACCCACGGCCACCAGGCCGAAACGAAAAATGATTAGGGAAGAGGCATCATTTAATAAACTTTCTCCTTCTAATATAGCTGATGTAGATTTTGGGATTTTTACAAACTTCATGATGGCTCCCGTACTTACGGCATCGGGAGGCGATACGATTCCGCCTAATAAAAATCCAAGCGCTATGGTAAAGCCCGGAATATAATAGTTGGTAACCAGGGCTACTGAAAGTGCGGTAAAGAATACCACCAGAAAGGCGAAACTACCAATAATGCGCCACCATTTTTTCATCTCTTTAAATGAAATGGCCCAGGCTGCTTCAAACAGGAGTGGTGGTAGAAATATAAAAAATATTAGGTTCGGGTCAATCTTAACCCTTGGCAAACCCGGGATAAAGCTGATAACCAAACCACCCACCACCAGTAAAATAGGGTAGGCAATTTTTAGTTTAGCGGCCCACATATTTAATAGCACAATAATGGCCACCATTGCGAGCAAAAAAGGTAAAATAGAATGCATTAAAAAAAATTATATCATGATTTGATTACATCAGTACATCGTTAACCGGTTGAATGGGCTTTGGGATTTCCGTTTCGCCCAGAATTTGCAGCATATCAATCTCAATGGTACGGCAAATGGAAAGCATCGGAACATCTGTTCCTAATCCTTCGAAGGGGTTTTCTGAATAATCGCCAATTAACTCCATCACTACATATATCCACCCAACGATGGTTGCGAAAGGAATCATTAACCACACTCCAGCCTCGCCTAGTTTGGCAAATTCGGCCACAATACCTAGTGGTAAAAGAAAAATAAATATGCAGTTGAAGATAAAACTCAGGTTTGCGTATTGACGTGGTAATGGAAATTTCTTGATGCGCTCCGCTCTTCCCTGGTGATCGTAAAAATCATTCAGGATGGTTTGCATATCCAGTTGCCTGCGCATGTGTAAAAATTCTTTTTCTTCCAGTTCTGCCAGATGTTGAGCTTGTAAGTTGATAATCTGCGTGGCATTGTTCGCCGCAAAATCCCAGTTATGCTTATCCCCAAAATAATGCTGCTTTTGCTGCTCATTTAAAAAATCTTTAAACTGGCCAATACCAAAACGTTCTCTACGTTGTGCAGCGAGCCGTCCGAAAAGATGCTTTAAACTAACATGTTCCCATTGGGTGGGTACAAGCAATTGCTCACGTAAAGTATAAAGCCATGCAATATGACGAAACACCAGCGTTTTTTTTATGCTTTTAATTTCTTCATTGGAAGCGTCTGGCATGCGGATATAGGCATTTAGCATCACTGCCCAGCTTCTGCTGCTGTTTACAATAGCACCCCAGATTTTTCTTGCTTCCCAAACCCTGTCGTAAGATTGGTTATTTTTGAATCCGACATAAAAAGCAACTGCAGTTCCGATTAATGAAACCGGAAGCCAGGGAATGGATATCCATTGCCAGCCCAATTTGTAAAGCAAAGCGATAATAAACATGTAAGTGATTAGCCACCAGAAATGGTGACCTGCAAATTCCAGTATCCCTTTTAGGGTAATGTTTTTTCTGACCAGCATCCTTTAGAGATAAAATTTTTTATAGCTTTTTCGCAATATTGACTTGCCTTTTGCCAAATCGGTACTTATGAAATACAATATATTAAACGTCATCGAGATAATAAATATAATGGTTGCTATCGGGATGACGAAAGGATAGCTGATTTTTTAATTAGGAATGCAAATATAATACAGGTTTTTGAATTTCTGTTTATGGGATTAGGGAGAAAATCGATAAGAGGTGCTGAAATGAATTTAGCACAACGAAAACTAAATCCTCCCCCTGCCCCCTCCAAAGGGGGATAGCGAGGCGTAAAGTATCATGAAAGGCCAAAAAAGGGGGGAGTTTTACCCTCAAAATATTGTATCCTACTTAGACGACAAGCCGAGTCAAATTATTAAAAAGAAGAAATCGATAAGAGATGCTGAAATAAATTCAGCATGACGGAAACTAAATCCTCCCCCTGCCCCCTTCAAAGGGGGATAGCGTGGCGTAAAGTATTATGAAAGGCCCAATAAGGAGGGGAGTTTTCCTCAAAAAATATACCCTACTTAAGCGGCAAGCCGAATCAAATTACTAAAAAGAAGAAATCGATAAAAGATGCTGAAATAAATTCAGCATGACGTAAACTAAATCCTCCCCCTGCCCCCTTCGAAGGGGGATAGATAGGCGTGAAAGTATCATGAAAGGCCCAATAAGGAGGGGTATTTTTCCCCTCGAAATAGTATAACCCCACTTAGATGGCGAGCGGAATCAAACTATTAAAAAGAAGAAATTGATAAGAGGTGCTGAAATAAATTCAGCATGACGGAAACTAAATCCTCCCCTGCCCCCTCCGAAGGGGGATAGCGTGGCGTAAAGTATCATGAAAGGCCCAATAAGGAGGGGCGTTTTCCCCCTCGAAATAGTATAACCCACTTAGACGGCGAGCCGAATCAAATTACTAAAAAGAAGAAATCGATAAAAGATGCTGAAATAAATTCAGCATGACGGAAACTAAATCCTCCCCCTGCCCCCTCCGAAGGGGGATAGCGAGGCGTGAAACCAAATAAATTCAGCATAACGAGGATGAATATGATGATTTAAAACCACAATAAACTAACACGGCCCATTCCTCTCATCAATCCGCTTTAATAAAAAGGAAAGAAGCTTTGCAAAAGCCACATAAGCAACAAACACAAAAAAGCCGGGTTGCAATGCAGAATTATTTTCGGTAACGGTTTTTAAAGTATCATTCTCAATATTTAAACCAGAAAGCTGACTTTTCAATATCCCATTCAAGCCAATATAGGTCATGGCAATACCCACAACCATTACGTCTGCCATATCCCATTTACCCAAATCGAATGCCATGAACCTAAGTACCTTCGGGTTTCTGAACAAATGACTGCAAGAAATGTGTATGCCCCTCGCTATTAAACGAAGTAACGGTAATATCACTACAAATAACATAAGCAGCACACCAACCAATACCGCATCGGGTTTAGGCTGCTCAATTAGTGTGCTTATGATTCCAATTATACTTTTGCTCTGGAAAAACAACACCTGATTGTTAAAGACCAGCTTATCGCCCAATAATGCAAACTCCAGCGACTGAAGACGGGCATCAACCTCTATTATAGGTGAAATTACGCCAACGGCCAACAAAACCACCGCAAACAGGAGCGACATAATAAATAAGGGCACGTGCAAATGTGTTTTTTTCCTTAAAATCAGCCAAAGCATTAGTGCAATGGCAACCGAAATAATCATTACAAAAGCAAACTGATGACTTAGAGCCTTAATCTGGCTAAGCTTTGCCTTCACAACCTTATCAAAATCAGCCGAATTGTTGACCTTATATTTATGGTAAATGTTTTGCTCAACGGTGGTAATGGTCGTATCTGTTCTATCGTAAGTTTGAGCTTCCAGTTCATCAACCTTGCTTTCGGCAATACCTTTTATCTTTTTTAAACTCGACGGACTTGTAATTTTCTGCACAATGGTTCGGGCAAAAGATGGCACCTGCGCATGCAGCTCGTCTACATCTACAAAAGCATCAAAAGCAAGTTTCTTAAGTTTAGACCCAAGTCCCTTTTTTGGTTTGGTGAAATCAGCCACTGCTTTATTCACCATGCCATGCAGTTCCTTCTCTACCTCCTCCTGCATTTCCGACTTTTGCTTTGTCGTAAGTTTGAAGCCTTTAACCCGCCTATCTACCACGGCAGAGATTTTTTCGCCCCACCTGTCGACCGAAAAAACGCCAAAAGTAATGTTGTTCGAAAGGCTATAATCTTCCTTAATTCGTTTTTGTTCAAAAGCAAGCTGATAAAAGCGATAGCCGGAAAAGGCTGTTGCAATTAAGAGTATAGATAAGCCAACGATGAGCATGGTAGCTGCCCATCTGCTTTTTTTTACCTGTATATCTGGAGATGAATTTGTATTTGTCGCCATAAAATTAATCAAAAAGCGTTAAGCAGCTGGTTAGTGCGCATCATGTGGTGTAATAAACTTTAAAATTGTAGAGAGAATTAAGCCATACAACACAAAGCTGATGAAAATGATGTAACCTGGTTGCAGTGCCGTATTATTGGTGGTTAGTATGGTTAGCGAATCATTTTTAATGTTCAGCGCCTGCAACTGACCTTCCAGCAAACCATTTAAACCAATGTATGCCATCAAAATCGCAATTACAATTACATCGGCCATGCTCCATTTGCCAGATTGAAAGGCAAAATATTTTACAACCCCATGCTCCGCCAGTTTTTTTCTGCCCAACAAGTGTATGCCTGTAGAACTCAGCTTCACCACCGGAAACAAAATACTAAAAGCAAGTATCAATACCCCAACCAGAATCGAATCTATACCCGGCTGCCCAATTAACACCTTTACCACATCCATAATGCTCTTGCTCTGGAAAAACAGCACCTGGTCTTTAAAAGTTACGTGTTCGCCCAGTAAAACAAAATCAAGCGAACGTATGCGGGCATCTACCTCAATCATCGAAGCCGTAAGCCCTACCGCCAGTAGAATAAAGGCAAACAGTAAGGACATTACAAAAAGCGTGATATGCAAATCGCGGCGACGGCGCAAAACCCACCACAAAATAAGCACCACGCTAATGCAAGCCAGCATAACAAAAGAATAAGTATAGGTTTTACTGCGAATATCGCCCAGAGTTGCGGTTAATTTTTCATTCAGCTCATCGGTAGATTTTACCTTGTAGCGGCCATACATGGCCTTTACCGCAGCAGTTTTGGCTACGAAGGCACTGTCTAAACTTTCCTCTTCTGCCAATTCATTAAATTCGCCAATGGCCATTTTACTTAACTGGCGTTTGTTTTTCGGGTTATCTACTTCTGCAATAATGGTTCTGGCGAAACCCGGAACCTGTGCCTTTATGCTATCCGAATTTACAAAGTTCTTAATGGCAAACTTCTGTATTTTACCACTGATGGTTTTCTTTGGTTTATTCACCAGCGCTTCGGCCTTGTCAATCAAGGCTAGCAGCACCTGCTCTACTTCACCCTGCAAAACCTTCTTCTGCCGCTTCGTCATTTTTAGGTTTCGCACCTGCTTATGCACAATGCCTGCCACATTATCTTTCCATTGCTGTACCGAAAACAGCCCATAAGTAATGTTGTTGATGTTGGAATAATCTTCCTTTATCTGCTCCTGCTGTTCAGAAAGCTCGTGCAGCTTAAACCCGAAATAACCTTCTACACCGAGCAAAAATGCCAGTGCCAAAATGAGCAGCAACTTAGGCAAATAGGATTTGCGTGCTGCCGAATCTTTAATCTGTGTTTCCAAGCGGTTCTTTTTTGGTTTTTATCCAACAACAGAAATCGTGCATAAAAGCGCACAGGTGGATGGCAATATCTGGTTGGTATTGGCAATTAAACCAATAAAAGAAAAAAAGGTTTGAATCGAAAAAAATATTATTGGTTTTTTAGATATACTCTAGGTTCATTCTAACGTATTATCACCTTATTTAAATACTAAATTCTTAGTATTGCGCTTACCATAATGGATAGTTAGCTTTAACCTTATCAAAAATTAATTTTAGTTAACAATACAAAACTTATCTACAAATGAAATTACTGCTCTCTATTTTTTTTATCACTATTTTCATTAATGTCCAAGAAACAAAATGCCAAAATATTCTGAAGGGCTATAAGATTTTAAACATTGCAAGAAAAGATTTGCCTCTTGGGGCACAATGGATAAATGGTGTGGGACCAGATGGCAATGGTGTTGGAAAAGACAACATTAGATTTACTGAATCCATAGACTATTTAAGTATTGATGATGAAATTAAAATGAGTATTATCTCCTCCATTACATCATACTTAGGCATTAGTGGTGACTATGCCAAAAAAATCAATATTCATTGTAAAAATTTATACGGTTAACGACCTCTCAAAGACAAACATTAGATCAGTACAAAATATACTATACGAATATATTTCTGCTGATAGCATTATGATAATTTATGACAAGTCAGTTAAAGCATCATTAGATTTTGAATTAAAAAAAAGGTTAATTGATTATAAAACAAATACTCAAACTGCCCAATCACAAAAGATTACTGTTTCAGGAAATAATTTGGCTTTTGGCTACCGAGTATTCGAATTGGGTAAAACCAAAATAATCGAAAAAAGAGGGAAGATAAAAGATACCAAGGGTGGAGGTGGATTGAAAGAATTAAAAGTCTTAAAGTACAATTTTGCGTTCAACGATTACGAATTGGCTCAATGTATCGGAAAAACTGTCCCAATAAATGACGAGAAATTGAAAGCATGTGGGTTATCAGCTCCAGTTGATTTAAGCATAAGGAACTTTAGCAACACAGATGCTACAGGCAAACCTTTGAGCAAAGAACTTAAAATAAGGCCGGATACCTTTCAAGAACTTCGATTTAGTTATAAGTCTGAAAATAAACTAATAAGTGACAATATTAAGATTTCATACAGTTACAACCCTAAATCTTTTTTCCTATATATGTCTGACAACAGCAAAGTAGAAATCAGAAGTACGCTAACACCCTTGAAAATATTAAATAGCCCTACAGCAGCAGGCTGGTAATGTCATAAATTTGATCGTATATAAACCTAAAAATTTAGATAGCGGAATGGCGGTATATTTCGAGCGCACAAAAATATTCAATCACCGTTAGCAAGCATGGCCTTGTTCCCTTTACATTGTTCGGAGCAGTATTTAACCTCCGCCCAGTTTTTCGCCCATTTCTTGCGCCAGCTAAAACTGCGTTTGCAAACCGGGCAGATTTTCTCGGGCAGGTGTTGCTTTTTAACCCCGTTCATGTTTCCATTGCTTTTTTAGCTTAGCATAATTTTCATTTGCCTCTGCCAGCTTCCATTTTTCGTAAAAGATGGAAGCGGAGATGGCTTTTTGAGCATCCCCCGTTCCGCGTTCCAGTTGTTGGTAACCTTCATCTGCATTGTACTTTTTTCCGCCCTTGTAATTGGCATAACGCCTTGCCCGGGTAAAACCCATTTGCAGGTACTTTCTCGACATATCTGCACCCACAAAATCTTTAGCTTTTAAATACTTCAGAAATAGCCGGTAGATTTTTTCACTACTCTTTTCTGCAATTTCAGGTGTTTTAAAACGCCAATGCTGTCCGATTTCACTTTTATAAGGTTCACAAATTAATACACCCTGCTCTCCCTTGCCAACCCGGTAAGCTTCAGGCTGTGCCCGATAATCGATGTCGGCTTTCCATGCATATTTAGAAATTTCAAAGTTGAGGTAGGAGGGCTTATCCATAATGATACGCTATCCCTGATGAATATGGCTGTTAATGTAGGTTTCTGCACCCAGCAAATCATTATCTACCTGTTCCTTTGCCGTAGCAGATTCGTAAAGCAGAGAATCTTCCGGGAACGCACTCAGCAGGGTAATGTTTATAGCACCTTCATTTTCTTCGGCTGCCTTACCGATTACCGTAAAAATCCCCTCAATGCCATCATGTACGAAGCTGTATTTTACCTCAAAATCCTGGTCATCTTCCGTTGGTATTTCGGCAATCTCTGTATAGGCTCTTTCCTCAACGGTTTCTAAGCCCTGTTTCAATAATTTTATAGCCTGTTGCTTTTTTTCTGCTGTCATCTCTTATTTATTTTGCTCTCTTTTTAACAGTTTGGCGACATTAAAGTTTTATTAAACCTGGCAACCATCATTACAGTCGATTTAAATTTCATGTTCAGAAACTTAAATCAGCAGCTTAAATACAAACATTTCATTAAATCCAATGTTGCAGATAATATCAATAGATAAATAGCTGCTATGGAAAAAAATACAGTATTAAACCTGAATGGTAAAACGGTCGTCATCACAGGTGCTTCCAGTGGGGTAGGTTTGGCTACCGCCGAAGCCTTCGCTAAAGCCGGTTGTACGGTTGTGCTGGCGTCCAGAGGTATTGATGCGCTGAACCAGGCTGTAGATTATTGCCAAAACCTTGGTGCCGAGGCCATTGGTTTGCAAACCGATGTTTCAGATATCACACAGGTAAGGGCATTGGCCGATGCAGCCATTCAGCTAAGCGGTAAAATCGACTACTGGATAAATAATGCAGGCGTAATGGCGAGCGGCAGGTTTGAAGAAATTCCTATTGAGGTAAGCCATCAGGTGGTCAAAACCAATTTGTTTGGCTATCTGAACAGTGCGCATACCATCATCCCAATATTTAAGCAGCAGGGTTATGGCGTTTTGGTTAATAATGTATCTATTGGTGGTTTTATGCCCGCCCCATATAGCGCCGTTTACTCGGCCACTAAATTTGGCATTAAGGGTATGATGGAATGTTTACAAGGCGAACTTTCGGGCGAAGCAAACATCCACATCTGTAATTTATACCCACAAATTCAGCGCTCTACCGGCAATATGCATTCTGCCAAGTACTCAGGCTTAGACTTTAAGGTGCCACCCTTTGCGGCCGACCCACGCGATACCGCAGCAGCATTGCTTAAACTTGCCCTTCATCCAAAAAAAGATAAATTCCCCGATTTTTCATCATGGGCATTGAAAACCATGCATGGCATTTTGCCAAAGGTATTGGTGAATACGGCATCATCAGGCATGCGCCTTTTAATGGAAATTAAGGATGGCGCACCAACAAGCGGAAATGTACTGAGCCCATCAGCACCGCCACATCAAATTTATGGGGAAACCATCGTTCCGGTGCCTTCCAAAAAAACCAAGCTTGCACTAGGTCTTGGACTTGCCTTAGGACTGGGATTGGTGTTGCTTTCTGGGAGAAAAAATTAAAGTTTGCGTAGCCAATACCCATAACAAAATTTTTTTCGCTTCTGTAATATTTAAATAAAACCTATATTTATACAGGTTATTCTACCATTCTCGGAGAAAAAAGATTTGAAGCCCGATACATCACGAAATGTACCGGGCTTTGCGGTTTTAAGAGAAAATCTTAGCGCATATATTCAAAACCATTATTACTGGCGATGGTAATTAATGGTGCTATGGTATTTTTGAATTTAGCCTTATAGGTTTCGGGTAATTCTGTTACTTGCTCTAAATCCGGAAAGATGCTTAAATAATCTTCCAGTATCTTTTCCTTTGGCGATTTGTATTTGATAATCTCTATGGCAGATTTCTGTAAAGTGTAGAACCTATCGAAATACTTATCTAATTGTGGCAGCCTATCTGATTTTGAACTGTTGAAGGAGGCATTGGCCGGAATTAAATTCCAAAATAAATCGTGCGATACAAATGCGTAGGGGATAAAATGCTCTACCGCAAATTGCTTTTTCTCTAATTTACTATCGGTATAAATGCAATCTAAACTGCCCAATTCATCTATTACCACATCCCAAACTTTTCGTTGCTTAATTAAGGAGTTCCTTTGTGCTGGCTTAATTAATTTATTTGGAATATCCGGAACATTTGGATTGTGCTTTTGTAGATACAGGCTCAGTTTCCAATAACAAAAGCTTTTTAAAATACCTGCATTATTTTTCAGGTAATCTATCCAGATTGGATTAATGGTAACATGCGTTTGGTCTAATGCATAGAGGCAATCATTCTCAAATTGTTGCGAAGCCTGATAAACTGCACTTTTATTTTCTGATATGGATGGAAGCTACGGACTTAAAAAGCGATGCGGAACCTGCTGATTAAAATGCTGCAATAATTTATTAGTAGCCAACGAATCACTTTCATTCAATCGCTTCTTTATTTGCTTGCGGTCTTCATCTATACTGATGCCTTCTAATAATGCAATTTCCGCTACCTTATCATGTAACTGATCTTGTTTGCCAAAACTAATTTTAAAATAGTTAACCGTGTACCAGCTTGCGGCAACCATACCCACAAATAGCTTTTGCTTAGGGATGTGGTATTGCTCTTGCTCAACTTCTTCTAAAATCGATAGAAACCAATAAAATTTATAAGCCACAGCTGTATTATTAAAGCAGGCGGCTAAGAGGTGAACAGGTAAATTTTGCTGAATAGGGATCATTCAGTCGCAAGATATTCAATAACAAATTAAGTTCAAATTTAATACTGAAGAACAACCTCATATCATAAAATTGAGATAAATCAATGGTGATTGAAGTTAGAAAGGTCAAGCACTTAAATTCTTAGCATTTACACCAGTGGTGAACTCGATCTATTAAATATTAAAGAAAATTAGTTTTATAAAAAAGCCTCAATCACTCTTGAGGCAAATATCTAATCTAATAATTTGGAGAATAGCATTAGGTTATGCGGTTAGTATAACATGCGATGCAGAATTCTGAGAATTTCTATCCTTTACATGATATTCTCTGCGCACACTTTCCATTTCATCGTTCATTTCTATAATTGCGCTGAAATGTTCTGGTTTATCCAGATAAGAAACCTTGCCATCTGTTTTAAGTTTTTCTTTAATTTGAGTGGTTTTACTCACTGTTTTAATCATACTAATAAGACGTTAGGTTGTTTTCAAAAATTTTAAAATCGTTCAAAGGTAAATCATTCTTTTCTAATTTTTTACTATCTGCCTCAAAATTAATCACTTTACTTTGGTAGGCTGCTATAATTAACGGCTTATTAAAGATAATGTTTGCTTCTGTTGCATCCAAAATTATTATACCATTTGCATTCTTATTCTTAATCAGTTCTTTATTACTAATCTCTGTTACCCATATAAACTTTGGCATGGCTAATTCCAAAATGAGATCTTTTAAATCAGAAGAGAAACTCGCATTTGTCGCCAAGACATCTTTAAATGACCTGCTAGATGCTAAATAGGTTCTCAATAAAACCTCAGTATCATTATTTAATGGCTCAGGTCCACCAATCAAAAACCTTGCAATAAAGTTCTTAGCCTCGTATGCTTCAAGATATATCTTTGTATACAAAGGCACTATAAAGTGTGTGATTTTACAATTATCCCACGATGCATGATAATGAGCTGCCAGCTTGGATAAAAGTGCTTTTTGATATACTGGTTGATTATCGTCTATATATATAAATTCTTTTTCAATACTATCATAATCATATAAGGTTATGTTTTTTGAATTGGCTCTATCCTTCAAAACTCCATCTTGAAATTGATGTGCTCCTAATGCATCTATATGAGTAGATTTAACGGTTTCATGTCCAATACATAATAATGCATGCCCTATGCCAGCAAAATCTTCCATTGCAATGATAACAGGAATTCCACTTTCAGCATAACAACTAATCAATCTATCAAATTCATGCGGATATTGAGAGCGACTATATATCCTTGTTCCAAATCCGTATTCCTTTAACGCAAAAGACATTTGTTGAATATTCAAACCTTTTGACGGCACTTGTCGCTCAGAAGTAACCTTATTCAAGGTTTGTATAATTTTAGAAGGAAGCAGCGGCTTATATTCTGCGTAGCGATTACTGAAATATTCCATCATAGCCCAAAGGGTCGTTTCGGCACAGCTAATCGTTTCTGTGTCTTGTGATGAATGTGGAAAGGCATCTACACTTAATTTAACTGTATTAACGGTGTTGTGATAGCTAGCCGTACAAACTTGAAAATCTGTAGTTTTTAACGCTTTCGGAGAAATAATACTCCTACCAACAATATGAGGTTCTATTGGCCTAAGCACGAAGAAACCTAAATAAGCATCTTGAAGCTTATGACGCTTTTCTTCTAACCGAAAATCACCAGCTTCTATCTCCACATCAAACAGGGATATTCTAATGCAATTTCGCTTGTATGCCGCTAATTTTGACGAGTAATAATGATAATAGCTGTCTCTATATACACGATCGATATAATTAGTTTCAGCAACTAAATAAATATCATCCTTTAATTTTTCAATATGATGCTGAATTTTCTTTTGAAAAAGTATTTTAGCAAATTTATCAGTTACCTCAAACTCCTGTATTAATAATGTCTCAATTAATTCGGCAGAATTTTTTATGGGTTCTATATACAAAGAAATATTCATGAGTGCTATCCGGCATAGCAGATTTTGGAAGCAATAAGCAGTAAAATCTGTGTATGTATTTAGTTTTTGCACAACCAAGGAAATTTGCAGCTACGTTGGCCAATAGTGGAGGATAGCCTCAAATTACCGCCATGTAGATTTTGCCAGCTTAATGCGACAAAATCTGCACCTGTCCCGAGTATCGGGAAGCCTTGGTGTTATGTCTGATTGGTTTAATTTTTAAAGGTAGCCATGCTTTCGCTACGCTCAAGTTGTTTCTTTTGGGCCCAGCCAAAAGAAAGAGCCTCTCGGCGGCGGCGAGTCGAGAAATAGATTTGGCGGGAATGGTTTAAAGATCGCTTCGGTCGAGATGACGACGGTGCAATTAAGGTATAAAAGAGATTGCTTAGGCTCGCTCAAGCCTAGGCCTCGCTACCTGTCCCGACCATTCGGGAATGACGGTCCTTCGACTACGCTCAGGAGGACAATCAACTTGATAACAGCTTGGCGCTTCGCTATCCGGCATAGCAGATTTTGGAAGCAAGAAGCAGTAAAATCTGTGTACGTATTTAGTTTTTTGCACAACCAAGGAAATTTGCAGCTGCGTTGGCCAATAGTGGAGGATAGCCTCAAATTACCGCTATGTAGATTTTGCCAGCTTAATGCGACAAAAGATGCACCTGTCCCGAGTATCGGGAAGCCTTGGTGTTATGTCTGATTGGTTTATTTTTAAAGGTAGCCATGCTTTCGCTACGCTCAGGTTGTTTCTTTTGGGCCCAGCCAAAAGAAAGAGCCTCTCGGCGGCGGCGAGTCGAGAAATAGATTTGGCGGGAATGGTTCAAAGATCGCTCCGCTTCGGTCGAGATGACGACGGTGCAATTAAGGTATAAAAGAGATTGCTTCGGCTCACTCAAACCTAGGCCTCGCTACCTGTCCCGACCATTCGGGAATGACGTCATTAGGAAAGCCAGTGAAATATGCAGGCGGTGGCTATCCGGCATAGGAAATGATGGAAGGAGAAAACGTTAAAGCTTTTGCAAAAACTTTCACCTTGCAACGAACCAAGGCAACGCATCCTGCCCGATTTTTCATCGGGTACTTGTGTTGCCGAAAGTGAAGCTTTAACGAATTTATCCGACATCAGATCCAAGCCTTGAACTTTTGTTTCTTTTCTTTCAAGAGAAAAGAAAGAGCCACCTCGGCGGCGGCAAGCCGAGGCAAGACTTGAGGGGGGACAAATAAATAAGAGATCTTGAAATGAACCTCATGACGGAGAAGTGAGCAGGAATGGTTCAAAGATCGCTCCGCTTCGGTCGATATGACGAGAATGTAATTAAGTAATAAATGAAAGAGATTGATTTGCCAATATGAAATCGGCATAAACTGGCACACTCAAAACCGGGGGCAAACTTATATTCAAAGCCTGTTAACAGAAGAGCCATAATCGCTATCTATCAGGAACTTAAAAGATTATTTTTATGCTAAAGTTTTAAATAGAATTAGAATAAATTCCTTAAATTCAATTTAAAATTCATCCCATGAAATCATTATTAACTTTCATTATTTTATGTGCCGCATGCTTGTATAGCCATGCGCAAATGGACACAACAAGCTACGCAAAAGAACGTGCTGAAATCCGCACCTTACTAAGGAGTCAAAAACCCGGAACACAGATTGATTGCAATGATTTTATTGCCGTAGGTCCGAAAGGCGATATTTCATTTACGCGTGAGCAATGGGTGGAAGCACAGAAAAAAGAAAAACTGACATTTAAATCCGTTCGTCCAATCCCCGGAAATGAATTCATCAGAATTTATGATGGAACAATGGCAATAGTAAATGTTCTGATTGAGGTAAAACTTGTTATCGATAGCAAAGATGTAGATATTAAGGTTCGGCGCCTGGAAGTTTATCATAAGAATGCAGGAAAGTGGTGCCGGGTAGCCGGACAAGGAACACAGGTTGATGAAATGCTATTTCCTGTAAAATAAATTGCCTTTTGAAATAATTTATTATGTTCCTGAACGAGAAAGCAAACACCGCAGCAATTGTTTTCTGAGATAAACTAATTCAGAAGGAACTGTAAATTTGCACTGAATACTAAAACAATTATAACCTTTATTTAACGTTTTCAGCCGCATTAGCCACCATAAAGAAGAACACACCATCAAAACACTCTGTGAACGGCACTTTAAAAAAATCTCCTTTCGGATCTTTACGATAAGTGCTGCCAATGATTCTTGAATATTTATAATCCTTTACTAAGGAAGTGAGCTTATCATTCTTAACGACATCACGAGTTGAAATAAAAAAATTTGGTGTTCTGCTTTTCTTGAAGATATATTCGATAGCGTTTTGATTTTGTGAAGTAGCATAGTGAAAGCTTTTATATTTATAAGTGTTTGCAAAGTCAAAAATCCTTACCGAGCCTTCATCAAATATTCCGCCAAGAGCAAAGTATTTATCACCAAGCTGATCTTTCAAGTATGCACCCATTTTTTTTACACCATTTAACAATGCATGAGCGATATGACCGTTGTGCCCCCATATAACCATTTGCTCATTTTTTATTTTTACTTCACCATTATAAATTATCATGGCATTTTCTGCCATAAATTTATCTCTTCTTTCCTCAAATCCATTGAAATAGTTAGTAAAAGTACCAAAGGTGCCTCGTAATTCAATTGTCTGGCTGAGCATCCTGGTTAAGGTAATTAATTCTTTATAATTTTCTATTTTATCATTGGTTACAAGAGCTTTGATTTTGATTGCCATATCCCGATACTTGGCTTTTTCGGCATTATCCATTTTGAAAGAATTAGTGTTGCCGAAGGATTCCTTGAATGCCATTAACTGATTATAGAGCGAAATGTCCATTGCCTTCAATTCATGAAATTGCTCCAAAATTTGTTGGGAAATTATAATGGGGTCTTGCATATCGACTCCAATTACCTGAACCCTTTCCATTTTAGGCTTTGACATATTGTAATTCTTAATCCAAGCCAACATCTGAAATACTTCTTCAGTTTGATAAATACCATATAATCCAGTATTGGACCTAATTTTACTAAGGCTATCGTTTGTATTACTCAATAGAAAAGTATTTAGAGGCTTTGCATAGCAGTAGTCGGTTTCCATCGCAATAATCTTAAGTTTTCCATTTGAAATTAATTCTTTTATTATGGATGCCTTAAACTGATAAAATTCTTTAGTACCATGCGTTGATTCGCCAAGACCAATGATAGACTTATCTCGTAGAATTGAAGAAGGAACTCCTGTTTTAATAATTTGCCCTTTTGCATCGATTTCAATTGGCTTTATAATTGAGTTAAGCTCGCTGACATAAGAATCTACCTTGACCTGCCCTCTCGTTGTCAAACTAGAACTGAATAATGTAAAACTTAAAATAAAAATTTGAAATGTTCTGCTCATTAATTTCATATTAATCTCTTTTGTAGCGCAATAAATATATTGAAATAATATGATCGAGTCGATTCTACAATCCCTTTTAACAAACCTTTAACGATTGTAATAAAAAGCTTTAAATACAGCGTGGTGTGTTTGTATATTTTGATAAGGAAATATTTTAAGATAAATGTAAGCCTCTTAAAAGGAAAAAAGCCCATCTTTCGATGAGCTTTAAAAGTAGCCCCGAGCAGAATCGAACTGCTATCTAAAGTTTAGGAAACTTCTATTCTATCCGTTGAACTACGGGGCCAACTATATTTACGATTGCAAAATAGTAGTTCTATCTTCGCTTCTATCGTATTACAATCTTCGATTTTAGCATTACGATTTTAGATTTAATTAGCTAAAATCATAATTCTTAAATACTTTTAGCGTACCACGCTACCTTCTTCAAATTGTTCTGAAGGCGCCACAAAAGTAAGTTTTCCTGCTGAATTTTCAGCCATCAAAATCATGCCTTGCGATAAAATTCCTTTAATTTCTCTTGGTGCTAAGTTTACAATCATGCTTACCTGTTTACCCACAATATCTTCTGGTTTATAATATTCGGCAATGCCTGATACTACAGTACGCTCATCTATACCCGTATTAACGGTAAGCTTTAATAGCTTTTTGGTTTTCTCTACCTTTTCAGCAGCAACAATTGTGGCCACACGAATGTCCATTTTAGAAAAATCATCAAACTGGATGTTTTCTTTCGCAGGTATGGCTTGTGCAGGTGCAGCATTTGCTGTTTTACTCTGGTTTAGCTTTTCTATCTGAAAGTCGATGGCCGCATCTTCAATCTTTTCGAACAAGAGCACTGCCTCGTTAATGGCATGCCCACGTTTAATTAGGTGTGTAGAGCCAGCCTCAGTCCATTCCTGTCTGCCATTATTAAGCATTTTCATTAACTTTTCGGCAGTAAATGGCATAAATGGCTCAATTAGGATTTGCAGGTTTGCACAAATTTGTAAGGATATGTTTAATATGGTGCGTACCCTGTCTTCATCCGTTTTAATCAGTTTCCATGGCTCTGTTTCGGCTAAATATTTATTACCTAAACGGGCAACATTCATCACCTCTGATAAAGCCTCTCTAAAACGATAGTTTTCTATAGATGAAGAAATCTTTGCCGGGAAGGTAGCCAGCTCGTCGATAACAGCCTGATCTTGTGCTGTAACCTGCATTAAGGTTGGCACAAGACCATTAAAATATTTATGCGTAAGTACCGTAACGCGATTTACAAAATTGCCTAATACTGCAACCAATTCGTTATTATTTCTGGCTTGAAAATCCTTCCAGGTAAAATCGTTATCCTTTGTTTCTGGTGCGGTGGCTGTTAATACGTAACGCAGTACATCTTGCTTACCTTCAAATTCTCTCAAATATTCGTTTAACCAAACTGCCCAGTTTTTTGAAGTTGAGATTTTCTGCCCTTCGAGGTTTAAAAACTCATTTGCCGGTACGTTATCAGCCAGGGTATAATCGCCATGTGCCATTAACATTGCAGGGAAAATGATGCAGTGGAAAACAATATTATCCTTACCGATAAAATGAACCAATTTAGTTTCATCACTTTTCCAGTATTCTTCCCATCCACATTTATCGCTTTCGTAATTGTTGATGTAGTACTCCTCTGCTTTCGGGTTCCAAACATCAAGCTTGGCATAATTGCAAAGTTCCTTTGTGGCAGATATGTAGCCGATTGGGGCATCAAACCAAACATATAAAACCTTACCTTCTGCACCACGAACCGGAACACGGATGCCCCAGTCTAAATCGCGGGTCATTGCACGAGGATGTAAACCGGCGTTTAACCAGCTTTGACATTGTCCGTAAACATTTGGTCGCCATTCTTTATGGCTTTCGATATATTCCCTTAATCTGCCTTCATATTTATCGAGCGGTAAAAACCAGTTTTTAGTTTCCTTCAATACAGGTTTATCACCCGAAAGGGTTGATTTTGGATTTATTAAATCGGTAGCATTAAGGGTAGTTCCGCAGTTTTCGCATTGGTCGCCATAAGCATTTTCGTTACCGCAATTAGGGCAAGTACCGGTAATGTATCTATCAGCTAAAAATTGCTTAGCTGTTTCATCATAATATTGCTCGGTAACTTCTTCTGTAAAAACACCTTTATTGTAAAGGTTTTCGAAAAAATCCGAAGCGGTTTGGTGGTGCGTTAAAGAAGAGGTACGGTGGTAAATGTCAAATGAAACGCCAAACTCTTTAAAAGAATCGCCAATGATTTTATGGTACTTATCAACAACCTCTTGCGGCGTAATACCCTCTCTTTTAGCCTTCAACGTTATCGGAACACCATTTTCATCAGAACCACAAACAAACTTTACATCTTTTTTATTAGAGCGAAGATATCTTGCGTATATATCAGCGGGAATGTAAACACCTGCCAGGTGACCAATATGAACGGGCCCATTGGTGTAAGGCAGTGCTGCGGTAACCGTATATCTTTTTATTTTATTATTATCCAAAACAATTCATTTAATTTGACAAAGATATTGTTTAACCATGATTATACAGCCTACATATTTAAAAAAAGGTGATAAGATTGCCATTGTTTGTCCGGCAAAGAAATTACCCAAATCTATAGATTACGCCATCTCTGTTTTAAAAAGCTGGGGATTGGATGTAATTATTGGCAAAAGTGTTTATGCCGAAGAAAATCAATTTGCTGGTTCTGATGATTTGAGGGCATCGGACATTCAAACCTATCTGGATGATCCTTTGGTAAAAGCCATTATAGCGGGCAGAGGTGGCTATGGCGTTATCCGGATTATTGATAAGCTTGATTTCAGTAACTTTATCAAGAACCCCAAATGGTTTGTAGGTTTTAGTGATATTACGGTATTATTAGCGCACATTTTTGCTGTTACGAATACACAAAGTATGCATGCGCAAATGCCTTATACTTTTGACGACTCTACGCCTGAAGCGTTATTATCTTTAAGAAAAGCTTTGTTTGGCGAAAGTCAGATTTATGAATATAAAAGTGAATTTGATAATCGTGCGGGAAATTGTACTGGTGTATTGGTTGGCGGAAACCTGACTTTATTGTGCATGCTCCAAGGGTCGGTTTCGGAGATGGATTTTGATGGAAAGATTTTATTTATAGAGGATGTAGGCGAACACGAATACTCGATAGACAGAATGCTAAGGATGCTTAAAAGAGCCGGAAAGCTGGCAAAATTAAAGGGGTTGATTATTGGTGCATTTAACGAAATATCAGAAGAAAAAATACCTTTTGGGCAAACTGCTGATGAAGTGATTTGGGAGATTGTGAAGGATTACGACTATCCGGTTTGCTTTAATTTCCCGAGTGGCCACATTGATGATAACCTGACGATGATAGTAGGCGCAACAGTAGAATTAAAAGTTGAAACAAATAACGTAAAATTTAGATATATATAACATGGCGATTTTAGATAATTTAGGAAAGTACCGCAATACCGGTTTATTAATACTTAGGATAGGTATTGGTATAATGTTTATTATTCATGGCTTTCCAAAGCTGGCCGGCGGACCGCAAGGCTGGGAAGGATTAGGCGGAAGTATGAAAGTTATTGGTGTTGATTTCTTACCCGTGTTTTGGGGTTTTATGGCGGCAGTAACAGAAACCTTTGGCGGTTTTCTGTTGTTGGTTGGTTTATTTTACCGTCCGGCTTGTATCCTTTTAGTTTTTACGATGATTATTGCAGCATTGGTTCATTTTGGTAAAGGGGAAGGTTTACAAGGCGCAAGCCATGCAATAGAAATGGGCATTGTATTTTTCAGCTTGATTTTTATTGGGCCTGGTAAGTACAGTGTGGATAAGAAATAGTTAAGTTTAAACTAAAAAAGGGTCGGCAGTGTAAAATACTGCCGACCCTTCTTTGTTAATTGATTATTCTAAATTAATTTTGAACAATCAGTTTATTGTTTTGAACTTCCAATGAAGCTATTGGCCAAATATAACCAGCCGTGTTAAATGGTATTGCAGGAGCAGTACCTTGCGAACCGCTTTTGGCAACAAAACCCAAACCTAAACGCATTACATCAGGAGAACGTAAGCCTTCACCTAATAATTCTATTCTTCTTTCGGTAAGAATGGTATTTTTAAGGTTCGCAGGCAACAAGTCAGTAGCAGAGAATACAAATGTTGGATTAGATCTTTGCCTAACCGCGGTTAATAATGCAATTGCTCTGGCTGGATCAGTTACAACACTTGCTTCTGCTAAATTCAATAAAACTTCCGCATAACGAATAACAGGAACGTAATCCGTGTAAGGTGATGGTCTTTTAAATTTGGTTAAGTAGGTATTAGTGCCAGAGATTAGCGTTAAGCCCTTTCTTGCATCTGTAGAACCTGTTGCAAAAGCAGCATTTCCGAATATCCCGGTAGGGTTTAAGAAATATTCCTGATTACCACCCGCACTATTAATTTCTACATTGTAGTAGTAAGCCAGCTGGTTTTGTGTTCCAGGAGCATCTAAATCGGCCATTGGTAAGGTTAATAAAACCTCATCGCCAGTATAATTGCCGCCAAAAACTGTAGCAATATTAGCTTCCAACTTGTTCGCTCTGCCTGTAGTAGCCGTAAATGGTAGCGTTGTGCTTACAATTTTATTTGCTTCAGTAACCACAGAAGTTAAATTACCCATTGATAAATATACACGGGTTTTTAGAGCAATTGCTGTGTTTCTGGTCGCCTTTGTGGCAACTCCGTTAAGTGCCAAATCTGGCTCAGCTTCATTCAAATCCTTTAGAATCTGAGTATAAACTTCAGCAACCGTACTACGTTTTAAATCATTGCCTGTTAAATCTTTCTCAGCCTTTAATCTCAGCGGCACGCCTAAGCTTGCACCGTTATCTGTTATATATGGCTTGGCGTAAAGCTGTAACAAACTGTAATAGGATAATGCTCTTAAAAACTTTGCTTCTGCAATATACTGCCTTGATAAGGCAGGCGTTAACAATGAAGCATTACTAGTTACGCCCTCAATAACAAGATTCGCACGGTTAACGGCAGCGTAAACAGCTCCCCAAAGATTATTAACTTCGTTTGTTTGCGAGGTCAAGTTAAATCTCCAGGTATCTAAACCCGTTACACCGTTTGGTTTATTTACAATGAAGTCTTCCCCTCTTATATCATTATAAATAAGGTATCGGCCACCGTAAAAATTACCAGCCTTTACGCCTGCATAAATACCATTAACTTGCGATAATATACGTGCGGGATTAGAAAATGCATCTTCAATTGGCAATGCTGTATCTGGCGCAGTATTTAAAAAATCCTTTTTGCAAGATGTGGCAAATAAGATAGGTGCCGCAATAAAAAGGTATTTTATATTATTATTTAATTTAATTTTCATAGTCTCTAATTTTAAAATCCAACATTAAGTCCGAAAGTGAATGTTCTACCTGATGGCACTGAGTTTCTATCAACACCAGGAGCAAGGTTACCACTATTACCTGTTGCGGTTGAGTTACCGTTAACAGAAACTTCCGGATCAGGACCTGGATAGTTTGAAATTATCCAAAGGTTGCTCGATTGTGCATATACTCTAACGCTTGAAATACCATATTTAGATAAGAAGTTTTGAGGTAATGTGTAGCCTAAAGCAAGGTTACGTACTTTTAAGAAATTACCAGAAAACACATTCTGAGACTGAGCAAAAGCCGAACCATTTGAAGTATTATCACCATAAACTAAACGTGGGATATCTGTAACCTGGCCAGGAGTAGTCCATCTGTTTAATACATCTTTTTCATTGTTCCAGAAACGTTGATCGCGAAGACCAGCTAATGAACCGTAATAGATTTTATTACCTCCAGAAAAAGTTAATCCTAATGTCAAATCAAAATCTTTATATCTAAAATTGTTATCCAAACCACCAAACCATTTTGGAATAGATGGGCCGATAATTTGAGCATCCAATGCAGCATCAATTGCTGGAGCATTTTGTCCGGCATTTGGCCCGTCCATGTACTGGTAACGTGCAGCCGTTGCTCTTTGGAAACTAAATCTTAACCTCTCACCATTTCTATTGATGAAAATACGTTCACCCGTTGCTGGGTCAACTCCGCCTGTTTTCACTGTGTAAATAGAGCCAATAGGATAGCCCACTCTTGTGATGTTAGCGGTTTCCAATTGTGTTGCACCAAACAAATCGGCATTGTTATTACCCAAAGCAGTAACTTCGTTTTTCAATGTACTGAATGTAAGTGTTGTATTCCAGCTAAAATTATCAGTATTGATATTTTTAGAGTTGAAAGTAAATTCAAAACCTTTATTATACATCGCACCAACATTCGTTGTAATTGCATTACCCGGTACACCTTTTGAAGGAGCTTGTGGTGCAAATTGAACTAAGTTATTGATATCATTATGATAGTAATCAACGTCTAGTGAGAAACGACCACTTAAAAATTCCAAGCTCAAACCCACATCAGTTTTCTTACTGGTTTCCCATTGTAAATTTGGATTTCCAGCCTGAGAGAATGATAATGCTGGGTCAGCACCATACAAACCAGGACTATATAAAAATAATGCAGGGTAATTACCGATGTTTATGTTACCAACCTCACCATAGCTACCACGTAATTTAATGCGGCTTACTACTTTACTAAATCCTGAATCTTTATAGAAGTTTTCTTCAGAAATTGCCCATCCAGCTGATGCACCGCCAAAGTTACCGTATTTATTACCAGCAGATAAGCCAGAATAACCATCACGACGGAATGAACCGGTTAAGAAATATCTCTTTTTATAATCGTAGTTAACATTTGCAAAATACGAACGGAAAGTGTTATCTCCCTGCACTAAACCTGCAGGTGTAATGATACCGAATGCACCTTGATAAACTTTGATGAATGGATCGATAACATTTTGTCTTGTAGCACCATAACCATCTGAAGAAGTAGATTGATCTTCAGCACCCAATAATAAACCTAAGCTGTGATCTCCAAATGTATTGTTATAGTTTAAAGTATTTGCCCAATTCCATCTGTTATTTTTGACAAAGTTACTGGTTGCACCACCATTATAAGCAACACCATCTCCTTGTAAACGGTTAACAAATGAGTTATTATCTATTTTAAGGTTATCCAAACCATAACTAGTTTTGAAAGTTAATCCTTTCAATAGTTGAATAGATGCATAAACATTTCCTATGATACGATCACTTTCAGAAGTATTTCTATCTTCATTAATTAATACAGCTGAATTTGGAAAGTTTGAGGCAATTGTATTGGCACCAAGGCCTACTGCAGAACCATTCATATTATAGGACCCATCTTCATTATAAGGGGAAACGTTAGGTGGCAATACAATTGCCAAACGTCCTAAACCTACAGTAGAGAAGGTTTGACCTGGTAACGAACCTGTATTGGGTGCTCTGTTCATTGTGTTACTATAAGAGAAATTTGTTCCAATAGTTACACCCTTGAACAATTTATGATCTAGATTAACACGACCACTTTTCCTTTCGAACGAGTTTGCCTGAATAAAACCTTCTTGGTTGCTGTAACCCAGAGATACATAGTAAGATGTTTTCTCAGTAGCACCAGAAAAATTCAAAGCGTGGTTTTGCGAAGTAGCTGTTCTATATGCATAATCGTACCAATCCGTATCTACCTGAGTACCATCTGATTTTGTTTGAAGGAAAAATGCAGGAGCTAAGCCAATATTTGTTCTTGCTTCATTTTTAATTTGTACATATTCAGCTGCATTTAACAAAGGTGTTAAATTTTGTGCTTTGGTAGAACCTACCCATGCTTCATAATTAACACGTGTGCTACCTTGCTTACCTTTTTTAGTAGTAATTACTACAACGCCATTCGCTGCTCTTGATCCATAGATTGCAGAAGAGGCCGCATCTTTTAAAATGTCGATGCTTTCGATATCTGCCGGGTTAATATCGCCTAAAGCGTTACCTGAAGCACTATTACTAGATTGGTCTCCAGTAAATACAGGAATACCATCAACAATAACTAATGGATAAGAACTTAATGAAATTGAGTTAAAACCGCGAACCCTGAAAACAGGTGGGTTATTTAGTACACCATTTGGTTGAATAATATTAACACCTGCGGCCTTTCCCGCCAAAGCTTGTTCAAAACTCTGTATTGGCTGGTTCTTTAACTTTTCTGCACCCACACTCGCAATTGAACCTGTTACATCTCTTTTAGATTGAGTAGTGTAACCGGTTACTACAACGTCGGTTAAGGTTTTAGAATCAGTTGCTAAGGAAACACTAATAGAAGTTGAGGCCAAGCTTCTGCTTTGTGTTAGATAACCAATTGAAGAGAATTCAATAGTACCTGTTGTGAGGGAAGTTCTTAAGCTGTACTTTCCATCTGCGCCCGTAGTAGTTCCTACATTTGAGCCTTTAATTTTTACACTTACTCCAGGAATCGGTTGTCCGTCATCCTTTCCTGTAACTGTACCTGTGATTGTTCTTTCCTGCCCAAAAGCGGTAGCCGCAATAAAGAGCATTATGAACAAACTTTGTAATAGTTTTTTCATAAAGTTTAAGTCTAGTTTGATTAATTAAAACCTAATATAAAATAAATTACAATGTAATGCAATTATTACTAAAATAAAGTATAGCGTTTAAGTAGACTAAAAATTGATATAAAACGATTTAGGAAAAGGATTGATAAACAACGTGATGATTTTTTTTGATAAATATTTTTACAAAAAAAGGGAGGCAAATTTTGCCTCCCTTTGTAAATGTGTTGTATTCTGATTATGGATTTTGTCCTGCAGGACCAATTGCCGGGTTAGCATCTATTTCTGCTTGAGGAATAGCCCATTGCCATTCAACTCCACCAGCAGGTACTGTTAGAACACCAGATAATGCTACTGTAGCATTTCCGCCAGTTCTATCAACAGGTGCATCCATTCTCTTCAAATCAAAGAATCTAAAACCTTCACCCCATAATTCTATTCTTCGCTGAATTAAGATTTCGTTCAAAAATGCCACACCGGTATTTGTTGATAATACATAATTAGCATCTCTGTTTTTAGCTAAAGTAAACAAAACATTTTTGGCTGTAACTTCTTCTGCTGCAGCACCTGCAATAGCCAATCTTTGTCTAGCTTCTGCTTCAATTAAGAACATTTCAGCAACACGCATATTTACAACATCACCCACGCTGGTTGTTCCTGCTACAGCAAATTTTCTTTGTCTGAAACTAGCTGCAGAACTTGTAACAACACCTACTGGTAAAGAGAAAGCTGCATTGGTTCCTGTTGGATCCCATAAGCCTTTACGAACATCAGTTGAGGTAATCTGGTTATAAAGCACAGAATTAATACGCTTAGGGTTAGTTCTGTTAGCTGAGGAATTAAAAGTACCTAAATAAGCAAAGAATGAATAAAAGTAAGTGGTTTGGTCTTCTTGTTGTTTACTTCCCCACATCCACTCCTGGTTAGTGTAACTGTTAAATCCAGATAAATACTCAGCATTTGTCATCAATGTTAAACCAGTTCTAGCTTCCAAAGCATTTTGGGCTGCAATTGCCCATTTACCTTGAGTTAAGGCTACTCTAGCTTTTATTCCTTTAGCAACATTAATATTCAAGTGAGATTTATTTGGTCTTGTTGAAGCGCCAGCAAAGCTTGCAATAGCTGCATCTAAATCTGCATTAATTTGAGTGTATACAGCTTCAACACTTGCTCTTGGTTTACCAGGTTTATCATCTACTTTCGAAGTATTTGAAATTGGTATACCGGCTTGAGTATTATTTCCAGCTGCATCATAACGTTTACCAAACACTTGTACTAGTTGAAAATGTGCCCAGGCTCTGTAAGTTAATGCTTCACCCTTAATTGCTTTTTTATCTGCATCACTACCTTCTGCACCATCTATATTATCAATAATAAGATTTGCATTGGTGATAATTCTATAATAGAAAGTGTAAATAAAAGCATTATTACCGTTAGAAGCACTTCTGTGTGTAACCCATTTGTGAACGCCAAATGCAGTAGTACTTACTGTATTTACAATATCCTCACCCATGTAGTCGATATTTAAGTTTACGGCACCTTGACCGCCTTCTTCTTGCCTTGAATACTGGATATATAGTGAACGGTGAATACCGTTCAATGCTGCCATAGCATTTGTAGTTGTTGTAAAAACGGCATCACTAGATACTGCATCAGTAGGTGCAGTTAGTAAATAATCTTTTTTACATGCGCCCATAGTCAGTGTTAAAACTGCCAATGGGAAAAGTATTTTATATAAATTTTTCATGAGTTCCTGTTTTAAAATGAAGCATTAATACCGAAGCTGAAAATACGTGTTGGTGTATAAGCGTTACTATTAACACCTGTAAAACTTTCTGAAGGGTCTAAACCTTTACGTTTTGACAATAAGAATAAGTTCTCACCTGATGCGTAAACATTTGCTCTACTTAAACCAATTTTAGCAATAAAATCTTTTGGTAAATTATAACCTAATACAGCAGATCTCATATTTAAATACGAGGCATCAATTAAGAATCTAGTTGATGTTGCATTGTTGAAAGTAGAACGACCAACATCTAATCTTGGAATACTAGAACCATCACCAGCCTGTTTCCACGAATTCAGAGCGTCTACGTGTAATGAACCTCCATAACCAGCGTAAGACATTAATCCTTGATATGTAGAATCGTAAAATTTACCACCAACCTGGTAGTTCATTATTACTGCTAAAGAGAATGCTTTGTAGGTAAAAGTATTTGTAAAGCTACCGAAGTATTTAGCAAAAGCATTACCTGAATACGCATAAAGCGCATTATTAGAATTAATTGTGTAATTCTGACCATTAACTGTTCTCGTATCTGCAGCCACACCCGGACTAAGTGGATTAATTAGGTAAAGTGAAGCTCCATCAGAAGGATCTACACCTGCCCATTGACGTAGCCAGAATTCATATCTAGAATAACCAACAGAAAGCTGTTTAGTTCCATCAATAACCGTTGGCGTTTCATCAGGCATTTTTGTTATTCTGTTTCTAACAAGTGACCAGTTAACATCAAGGGCCCACTTAAAAGCACCTGTCTTAATCACATCACCACCTAAATTAATTTCAATACCTCTGTTCCACATTTTACCAATGTTTTTCTGGAAAGTACCAGTACCACTTCCAATACCTAAACCAGACGATAGTGGTAGAGGAACGTTGAATAGTAAATCGCTTGATTGTTTGCTAAACACCTCGAAAGTACCGTGTAATCTGTTCTTAAATAAACCGAATTCTACAGCAGCATCAATTTGTGTTTGAGTTTCCCATGTAATATTAGGGTTTGCAAGGCTCTGTAAAAGAATTCCTGGTTCAGCAGAGTTATTATAATCTAAAGAATAAAGCGACCTTTCAAGATTTAAACCTGGTAAGCCATCATTACCTAAAGAACCGTACGATGTTCTTAATTTCAAATAATTAACCCAGTTTACTGATTTCATGAAGTTTTCTTCACTGATAATCCAGCCAGCACTTCCTGAGTAGAAGTTACCCCATCTTAATCCAGGACCCCATTTAGACGAACCATCACGACGGAATGAACCTGAAATGAAATACTTTGAATCGTAATCATAATTTACTCTTGTAAATATAGCCTCTTTACGGTAATCATTTAAGTATGAGTTTAAGTCACTTGTTGTTGCAAAATTAATTAACTCACTATTACCATCTAAAATCTGAGTATTACGAGCACCGGTTAAATACTTATATGCGTAATCATAGTTATTATGCGCTAATAACACATCAAATGTACTTTTACCAACCTTTTTATTATAGGTTAATAATTGCTCAATAGTATAAGTTGTTGTTGTAGTTGAAGTGTTTCTTGCTCTACCATTTGGAGCACCGTCACCAACAATCTTGTTTTGATAATCAGCAAAGCTATAGTTTGTGATATCAACACCTAAGTTAGCTCTTAATTTGAAATCCTTTAAGAAAGAAACTTCACCATAAGTTCTTGCGCCCAAAACGTTTCTTTTAATTTGAGTTGAGTTTAAAAGTGTTTCTTGTAAAATATGTCTACCAGCATAAGCACCAGATGGACGATTTGGAACACCTAATACGGTTAATAAGTTACCTGTATCATATACTCTCCCTCCTTTTGAATCTAGCAAGTACTCACCAGTGGTTGGATTATGTGCATACACAGGATAGATTGGGCCTATAGAACGAGAAAAATTAAATGGGTTGACAATACTACCACTACCATCTGCATCTGCCTGGTTTGATTTTGTTATGTTCGCTGTTAAATTTAATCCCGTTTTAAACCAGCTTAATGGTCTGGAATTAATCGTAACACGACCGTTTATTCTATTAAAATCTGACCTTATGATGTACCCTTTTTCATTAAGATAACCTAATGAAGCATAAAAATCAGATTTCTCTGTTGCACCACTGTAAGATAGTGAATAATCACCTCTTGTGCCTGTTCTCATTAGGGGAGATCTCCAATCTAAATCATCAGCATAAAGAAGTGAAGCGTTTGGGTTCATTAAACCGTCTGTACCAACTATTGCATTGTCAGCAACGTTAAAAGGATTATTAAACAATAGTCCCTTAATATCATTTGTTGCCCTTGTATTTGCAGTAGCTAATGGCAGACCAGCACCTGTTACCGGATATACTAAGCTATTTCTATAGGCTTGCCATGCTAATGGATAATATTCATAAGCACCAACAGTTTCATACTCAGGAATACCACGAGAGGTAACACCTTGAATTACCCTGAAATCTAACTGCTCTTTGCCTTTTCTACCCTTTTTTGTTGTAATTAAGATTACACCGTTACCAGCACTTGAGCCGTATAGCGCAGAAGAAGCTGCATCTTTCAATACAGAAATACTCTCTACATCATCAGCACTAATATTACTGATGTTACCAGAATATTGAATACCATCAACGATATATAAAGGATCATTAGAAGCAGAGATAGAACCAAAACCCCTTACTCTAATTGTAGGCCCAGAACCAGGCTGGCCACTGCCCGCGTTTAATTGAACGCCGGGTGCCGCACCAGCTAAAGCACTATTAATGTTTGTAATAGGTCTTTCTGCAATTTTTTCGCCACCTACTGTAGAAACAGAACCTGTGTTTTTACCTTTAGTTGTGGTTCCGTAAGCTACGTTAATTACAACATCCTGAAGATTTGTTGCATCGCCATCTAACTTCACGTTAACAATGTTTGATGAGGTTAAGGCTACTGTTTTAGTAACATAACCAATAAACGTAAATTGAAGGTTTTTTGTAGAAGAGGTTACTCGGAGTGAGTACTTTCCATCATTTCCAGTTACCGCTACGCCTTGTGCGCCAACTGCTTTTACACTAACGCCTGGAATTGGTTCTCCATCTTCTGTAGACGTTACTGTACCAGTAATCGTTCGGTCTTGAGCCATTGCACTAAATGCAACAAACAAAAGCACGAACAAACTTTGTAGAAGTTTTTTCATGAAATTTAAATTAGTTGTTTGATTTGGGGAGACAAGATAAGAACATTGCTATTGCATTTCAAATTTTACAAGCAAAAAAGTGATTTTAACATAATTTTAATGTTGAGTTGGTTATTGTTATTAAGAAAATCAAAGTAACTTAATCATCAAGCTCTTATAATCAAAAACCCCAAGCTACATTCGTAACTTGGGGTTAATAATTGTTCAGAATTTAAATTTATGGATTCTGATCTGCAGGGGTTAAAGCTTTATTTGTGTTTAACTCATCCTGAGGAATTCTCATTAAGAATTTTGGAGACTCAGCTGGTAAAACTAACTCAACAGGAGCAAAGTTAGTTCCTCCGTGGTTACCAGTTCCAGTTGGTCTGTTTAAACCAGCTTTTAAACGTTTAATATCGTTTAAAGAAAAGCCTTCGCCATAAAGTTCAATTCTTCTTTGTAAAAGAATTTCATTTAATAATGCTGCTCCGGTACCGGTGAAGTTATAAGCTGGATACCTGGTTTTTACTAAAGTATTTAAAAGTGTTACTGCATTAGCTTCATCGCCAGCAATTCTAGCAGAAGCTTCAGCTTCTATTAAGAACATCTCGCCAGCACGCATCAACAGATAATCACCATTCCAAGTAGCGGCTGTAGGCTTTCTGAATTTTAAAATACTATAAATTGGAACTGCTGGTAATGCTGTAGAAGTAGGGGCCTTGAAAGCATCCTTTCTTGCATCGCCAACTGGTATTAAATCATATAGTTCTTTAGTGATTTTTTTAAATGAACCTAAACCGCCGTATCCGCCAGCTGTATTATCCATGTGCGAAAAATAAGAAGCAAAAATTGTTGATTGTTCAACATTAACTTCCAATCCCCAAATCCACTCTGTATTAGACAGAATACTAAATCCTGCGTTATAAGTAGCAGCAGTCATTGGCGCAGTTGTACCTCTAGCCTTTTTAGCATAATCTCTGGCAGTAGGCCAATCTTCCATTTGTAACGCTACACGAGCTAAGATACCTTGAGCTGTATTCACATTAATATGAGATTTGTGAATACGGGTTTTACCTGTTAGCAATGTTTCAGCTTGTTTTAAATCTGCTACAATTTGAGTATAAACTTGCTGTACAGTTCCTCTTGGTTTACCTTCGCTAGTTGGCTCTAAATAAACCGGAACGCCTGGCTTGTTTTCGTTGCCTTTGTATGTTTGCTGAAAGAAATTAACCAAATAGAAATACGAATATGCTCTAAGTGCTAATGCTTGACCTTTGATATATTCTTTTTCTTCTGTTGTACCCGTAGCAGCATCAATATTTTGAATAATGATATTTGCATTATTAATGGTTCTGTAGTAGTAAAACCATGTTCTTTCTGATCTGCTAGAGGCAGTTGCAGTCGCGATTGCAGTATACTGGTATTCTGCATTGAACCAACCATATCCCTGAGCATGAATAACCATATCATTACCCATTAAATCAGAAACAATTTCTGCTGATTTTTGACCAAAGTTACCATGGTTAGTTAAACTGGTATACATTGAACGATATGTACCATTTAATGCAACTAACGCACCTCCTGTTGTAGTAAAAACAGTCTCCTGAGCGATAGACTCTGTTGGAGTTGTTTCTAAATATTCTTTTTTACAACTACTAAATGTTGTAATGCCTATTAGAACCAGGCTGATATTTCTTAAAATATTTTTCATTTTATAACAAATTTTAAGGTTATAAATTAACGTTTAAACCTAAAGAGAAGGTACGGAAGGTTGGATAAACATAATCCGTATTTCCACTGAATGAACCTTGCGGATTCATACCTTTAGGACCTTTATGCCATAAGTATCCGTTATCAAGATTTGCAAAAATCTTTGCAGATTTTAAACCGATTTTACCGCTGAAACTTTGAGGAATTGTATAACCTAAAGTTACGTTTTTAAGGTTTAAATAATCTGCATCAAATAAAAATCTTGTAGATGCACCAGATTGATTTGCAACTGCATTCTGAACCCTTGGTACATCAGTAATTTGACCAGGTGTAGTCCATCTGTTTAGGATATCTGTATGCCAAGCTGTTCCATAAGAACCTACATGCATTAAGCCTGCGTAATTGCCATCATAAAACTTACCACCCAATTGGAAGGTAAATAAGAACGATAAGTCAAAATTACCATAACGGAATGAGTTGGTAATACCTCCTGTTAAATCAGGAAGAGCTGTACCAGAAATATATTGGGTACCATTCGTAAAGTTTGTTGTAGTAGTTGTTTGACCTGTTGGCAAACCATTTGTACCTAAAACATCTTGTTTCCACATCCCTAAACCTGTAGCAGGATCCACACCAGCAAATTCTCTGATGAAGAAATCATATATACCACCACCAACAACATATTTCTTGTTACCAGAAATAATTTCTGGTTGAGAAAGTTCTTTAAATTTATTTTTAAAGTGTGTTAAGTTTAAATCGATTCTCCAATCAAAATCAGTTTTTTTAACCGCTGTATAACCCAAAGTTACGTCAATACCTTTATTAGATAGTGCGCCAATATTTCTTGTCACAGTAGTAATACCAGTTGAAGTTGGTAAGGGCACATCAAATAACAAGTTATCTGATACTTTGTCATAAAGTTCTACGCTACCTTGTAAGCGGTTGTTAAAGAATGAAAAATCAACACCAATATTTGTTGTCTGGTTTTTTTCCCAAGTTAATTCTGGTGTAGCAAGTGTACCTACGATTGCACCAGGGAAGCCAACATTATTCCAACCTAAACCATATAAAGCCTGGTATGCATAATAGCTATCTAAGTTTTCATTTCCTAGTTCACCGTAACTAACGCGTAATTTTAAATCGTTAATCCAGCTCACGCTTTTTAAGAAACTTTCTTCAGAAGCTCTCCATGCACCACTTACCGAGTAGAAAGTACCCCATCTTGTTTGTGGTGAGAATCTTGATGAACCATCACTTCTTAAGCTTCCAGAGATGTAATATCTTGATTTGTAATCATAATCTACTCTTGAAAAATAACTCTCAATTGCGTGGTCTCTTTGATAAGAAGTAGAACCTTCCGCAACAGCAGCTGAAGTTAACTCACTTGTACCAGGAAAAGGAAAACCAGTTCTGGTAGCACTCATAAAGTTCTGTCTGAATTTAAAATTCTCATGACCTACTAATGCTGAAACATTATGGTCGCCAAAGTTTTTAGCGTAAGACAATACCTGATTGAATGTAAATGTTAACTGACGGTTGTCAGATTTTGTTGAACGACCTGCTACGTTTTGTGCATCACCAAAAAGTGAATTTTGGAAAGTTGTAGCACTTGCATCATAATACGTTGTTGCAATACTTGTTCTGAATTTAAAGTCTTTTAAGAAACTTGCTTCTAGATAAGTATTGTTGTTGATGTTAACTGGTCTGTTACTTCTATCATCCAAATCTAATGAACCCAATAAGTTAGAATTTGGCGCATATGGTCTAGCACCCATCTGATTTGGATTACCCCAATCTAATTTATTTCCACCTGTTGTTGGGTCAATTACGAAAGCACCGGTTGCCGTACGCTCATATACTGGATAGATAGGACCCATCATGGTAGAATAGTAGAACGGGTTAGTAGTTGCCGTACCAGAAGCAACGTTATTTCTTTGATAAGAAATAGCTGCATCTAAACTTGTACCACCTTTTAACCAAGATTTAATTTTAGTATTAATGTTTAACCTTGTTGTAAACCTGTCATACTCAGTAAATTTTGTGATACCTTCTTCATTTACATAACCGCCAGAGAAGTAGTAATCCGTTTTATCACTGGCACCACTAATACTTACGTTATAATCTTGTCTTAATGCATCCGTATTAAAAAGCGCAGTATTCCAGTTATCATCCCATAAAAGAGAAGCATTTGGATTAAGTTTTCCTGTAACAGGGTCAACTAATTGAGCACCTGGAACATTGTACGCATTGTAAACTAAAACGTTAGCACCTGTTAAAGTTGCAGATGCATTTTGTCCAGCCAACGCTGGTGTCTGGCCTGAAGCATATTGTAATCTGTTCCTCGTTGCTTCCCACATTAACTCGTAATAGTCTTTTGCACCAACTTGGTCGTACTGAGGAATTGCACGGTTCATAAAACCAGTTCTTAGGTTTGCTCTAACAATTGCATCGCCTTTTTTACCAGTTTTGGTTTGAATCATAATAACACCGTTTGCAGCTCTTGAACCATACAATGCAGTTGCCGCAGCATCCTTTAATACAGTTACACTCTCAATATCATCAGTAGCGATTGATACAATTGAACCGTTGTAAACCGCACCGTCCAAAACATAAAGTGGTGAGCTACTTGCGTTAACAGAACCAATACCACGAACACGAACCTCAGCATTAGTACCTGGCTGGCCACCACCGTTGGTAGCAACAATACCAGAAACACGTCCTTCTAGTGCTCTTGTAACTGAAGTCATTTGAGTTTTAGCTAATTCTGCTGCACCAACTGTAGATTCAGCACCAGTAAATGCACTCTTTTTTACAGTACCATATGGAACCTGAATTACAACCTCATCTAGTGATTTAGAGTCTGATGATAATACCGGACTGATCGTTGTTTTGTTACCTACAGCTACTTCAACAGTTTCGTAACTGATAGAAGAGAAAACTAATGTAGCATTTGAAGCTGCGTTGATTGTGTACTTACCATTTGAATCGGTAATTGTACCTCTTGTTGTGTTTTTGATTTTTACAGAAACGCCCGGGATAGGTAATCTATCATCCGACGACACAACTGTACCAGTAATTGTTCGTTCTTGAGCTAACGCAGTAACCGCGAAAAGCATCATCACGAACAAACTTTGTAGAAGTTTTTTCATGAAATTTAAGTTAGTTAAATGTTAATTAGTTCTTTATTCAGCTCTAAATATAGAGTTCAAAAGATTTTTTTAACAAAATTTAACTAAAATCTAATATTTTATGATGATTAAATGACAAACAACAAAAGAAGTTCATTGTTTCTTCACTTTCAGTAAAATAACTATGTATTTTTTATTCCATAGTATCGTAAAACAAAAAAGGCTTGAAGAATAAAAATCTTCAAGCCTTTTTTGTTCATTTTTCTAATAACTATTTCTTATCCCAGAAGACTTTTGTGTCAAAGGCACTTATCGTTCCTTGTTTTGTTACTTCATCTCCGTTAGTACCCAACTCAGAGTTTGGATAAAGCAATCTTGCCGGATGCTTAGTTCCGATTGCTGCTAATGATAAAGGATTATCAGCAGGGAACTTTGTTCTTCTGAAATCATTCCAAGATTCCCAACCACTGATGCTATTTAAAGCCAACCATTTTTGGAATATAATCGCCTGGATTTTATCAGTAGAAGTAGCAAAGTTTACATTCTGTAACGGCTGAGCATAATAAGTTGCAGCTGCTGTAGCGGCATTAGGTACGCCTAAGTAAACAAATGATTCACTAATTCCAGCATTGTAGAATGTTTCTGCGGAACCTGTAATAAGCCCTCTTTGTGCTGCCTCAGCCTGTAAAAACAAACTTTCAGACGATAACATAATTACCGATTTTTGAGTTGCAGATTTTAATAAACCACCTGCAGGTAAGAATGGAGAAAGTACGTTTGATTTATACAAAGTTGCCTGAGCATCACCAGTGTTTCTACCCAATTCTACACCTTTATAAACACCACCAATTGGAGAATATAATCTTGCAATACGAGGATCTGTATTGTTAACATATTTGTTAATTACATATACAGTTGGACGAGTTGCTCTGTAATTAGCTGTGATGGCACCAGCTGCATCATTATAATAACGTTCCCAGAAAGGGTTTAATTTACCAGATGAACTTACGTAACCAGGACTTGAAAGCACAGATTCACCTGCACCAATAAAGCCAGAACCTTCTGCTACAATTTTAGCAATTTCAGTTTGAATATAAGCTGTTCTTCCTGGAATTTCAGATTGTCTCAACAACATTCTTAATTTAATGGTATTCGCAAACTTAATCCAAAGCGTCATATTTCCTGCGAAGAAAATATCATCTGAACCTGGCTTAACACCAGTTGCACCAGCTGATTTAATTGCTGCAATACCAGCATCAATTAAGGCTAAACTTCCTTCGTAAACAGATTGACCGTTATCGTATTTAGGTCTTAAAGACGCAGTATTTTTTAATGCATCAGTAAATGGCACATTATTATAAGCATCAACTAAAATTTGAAAGTTATATGCTTTCATAATTTTAGCAATACCTACATAATTAGGTAAGCTACCAGCGGTTGCACTTGTTTCAACAGCTTGATAATCGTTTAAATTATCATAAGTAGTTTCCCAAACTGCACCACGAAATGATGAAGTAATATTATACTGTTTTTCATCAATATAATATAAATAATCTGTTGGAGGTGCCCAGTAACCAGACCAAATAGAACCTAACTCGTTTAATGAAACGGCAACATTTGATGTTGTTCTGTTTAAGGCAGCAGACAAAACCAATGGAGGCGTTGCAGTAACAGGATCATTTGGATTGGAGTTAATATCCAAAAAGTTCTTTTCACATCCTGTTAATACAGTTGCACTTATTAGTGCAACAGATAAATATTTTGATAACTTCTTCATAAGACTAGAATGTTACATTTAAGTTAAAACCATAAATTCTTGTTGGAGGAGCAATGTAATCTGAGATACCAGTAGAGTTACCATCAGTAAAGTTGAATTCAGGATCGGTAAAGATATTTTCTTTAGGTAACCAAGTTAATAAGTTCCGACCTACCAAACCTATGCTGGCTCTTTTAACAACTTTTTGCTTACTTAGCCAAGATGCAGGAAGATTATAAGTTAAAGATAACTCTCTTAATTTAACAAAGGTTGCATCGGTAACATAGTTTTCTTGAATGTTTCTGTATTGACCATACCAGTAATCAAAACCACCATCGGCAGTTTTAACAGCGGTATTTGCGACAAAATTACCAGAACCAACAGGCGATTCAATAGATGAATTTGGCACTACAAATGGTAACCTGTCATATTGAGCACTCGTATAAGATAAACCAGTAAAATCATTCAAGTTACCTAAAATGTTGTAGAAAACGTTACCCGTTCTATAATCGATTTGACCCGCCAAAGTAAAGTTTTTGTAACGTACACTTGTATTAAAGCCTAGGTTAGTTGGTGCATTTGTTTGACCTTGATTCAATAAGGATCCTGCTCTTTTTGGATAACCTGTTGTTCCATCTACCACAATTCTTCCTTGAGGATCTCTTAGATAAGCGGTAGTTTTGATAACCGGATAAGCTTCACCTTTAACAGCATATACATAGGCTGAGTTTGCATATCCGCCAAGAGGAATTTCATTAACACCTTGATACAAATCAACAACTTTGTTATTGAAATGCGAATAGTTAATACCCACATTCCACGTCCAGTCTGTACTTCTAACTGCAATTGCTCTCAAACTTAACTCAATTGTTTTGTTTGTAACGCGACCAGCATTAACATAGGCGTTACTGTAACCAGTAGCAAAAGAGGTTGAGATAGGAATAATCTGACCTTTTGAATCGCTGTAAGCATAAGTACCCTCAAAGTTAATTCTATCGTTAAAGAAACCTAACTGGATACCACCCTCATAAGATTTTACGAACTCAGGTTGTAAATCTGGATTGGCAAAAGTATTACCAACTGAGAAACCTGGAAGGTTTCCGTAAGGAAATCCTGAACTGATGTTAAAAGCCGTTTCTAAGTTATACGCACCTAAGTTTACATTTGCTGTTTTGTTAGCAGATACATAAGCCTTACCAAATGAAATTGGACTATTTTCTTTAATAGAAGGGAAAGCATTTGAAAATACAAATGATAATGCCGCAGCAGGATAGAAGTATGATCTGTTATTTGCATTTAATACTGAAATCCATTCATTTCTTCCCGTAACTGCTAAGTGTAAATAATCTTTATAATCTACATTAAACTCACCAAAAACAGCTACCTGTCTTCTTTGTGTATATCTAGACTCAACCGTTGCTTCACCAACACGGTTTGAGACATTATATAAACCTGGAACAACTAAAGCATTAGCTGTTTCTGATGTGAACTTAGTATAGTCGTTTCTTACGTTGTTACCTGCAAGTAAACTGAATTTGAAGTCGCCAACGCTGTGATTAGCTTGTAAAATGATATCAGAGTTTAATCTTCTGAAATTATCTGCTCTATCCGTTACACTACCACTATTATTAGTTGGCCTATCATAAGCAGTCGTGTAGGCAACTTTTTGATAGTATTGTTTGTAATTACTGTTGGTATTAAAAACGCCTAATCTGTAAGTAGCCGTTAACCATTTAGCAAACTCGTACTTTAATTCACCTGTACCATTAAAAGTTTCGGTGCGAGTATTTCTACGGTTGTTATCAATTTCCCAGTAAGGATTTACATAATAACCAGAAAAGTATCCATTAGGAGTAGCGAACTGATTATTTTCCCAATCTTTTAACTGAGTAATCGGAACATTCTGCGGGATATTTAATAAGTTGTTGTAAACGTTTGATGAAGTCACTTTTGGATTGGCTACAGCATAGTTTGCAGTAAATGATGCCGTTAATTTACCGAAAGTACGGCTAGCGTTCATTCTAGCACTAGTTCTTCTGTTTTCATCTTTAGGGATAATACCTTTGATAGCAACATCTTGTACAGAGAAGAAATAAGTTGATTTTTCATCACCACCAGAAAAAGATAGGTCGTTCTGGAAAGTTCTACCAGTATCCCAGAAATTCATTTTCTCATTTTCGATGGCCGAATAAGGCAATTTCCATTCTGCGCCATTTGCCAAGGTTGGACCAACAGTTACAATGCTTCCATCGTATTTTGGACCCCAAGATGTATTCTCGAAAGGAACATAAGTATTTAGATCGTAACCGTTACCAAAAGATTCCTGCATTTTAGGCATGTAAGCAACCGTTTCTAATGAAGTTGTGCTGCTAAAGTTTACTTGGTTGTTACCGCTTTTACCCTTTTTAGTTGTTACAATTAAAACACCATTTACACCTTCAGAACCGTAAAGAGAAGCTGCGTTAGCACCTTTAAGTACAGTTACATCTTCTACATCATTTGGATTTAAGGCAGCTAAAACGTCTTTTGGAACAGGAACACCATCTACAACAATTAATGCCTCGTTGTTACCAGTTAATGAACGGTTACCACGTAAAATAACACGGGTAGTTGGATTTACACCGTTGTTATTTAAGTTGATTTGCAAACCTGCTACCTTAGAAGCTAAACCTGTAACTAAATTTGTTACTTTACCCTCTGTTAAAGATTTGTTATCAAGCGTTTGACTGCTATAACCAGTAGTTGCAGCAGATCTTCTGATACCTAGAGATGTTGTAATTACAACTTCGTTTAATGATTGAGCGTCAGAAACCAAAACAACATTAATTGTGTTCGATGTACCAACTGCTTTTGATTGTTTTGCGTACCCGATTGAAGTAAATTCAAGGACGGTACCAGCCCCAACATTAAGAGTAAATTTACCAGTTGCATCGGTAGATGTTCCAGTGTTAGCTCCCTTAATTCTCACGCTTACACCCGGAATCGGCAATTTGTCGTCCTCTGAAGTAACCGTTCCAGTGATTGTTCTATCTTGCGCCATTGCAGAAAATGCAACGCACAAAAGTATGAACAAACTTTGTAGAAGTTTTTTCATAATTTGAAAATAGGTTAGTTAATGATAGTTAATAAAGTACTAAAGTATAGTTACTTGGCAATAACACCAAATTTATCTTTAACATTTTTTAACATTTAACACTTCAAATTATGTTATGCCCACACCCTCAACATTAAAGTTACATTAAAATCAAAAGTGATTAACAAATTAAAGCCGAATTATAATCGCATTAAATCGCTATTATAATTCGGCTAAAATCTTGAAATTCATTAAATTTAGATTAGAATTTGCTAGTAGCTACAAAAGATAATATTTCCGAATAGTGTTTTTCCACCTTCCCAAAAATTTCTAAAAAGTGGATCATTTGCAAGGTAAACAATGCTTCCTCTTCCAGAATGCTGAACACCAATTAATAATCCAGTTTTTAATTCTTCGCGGACTTTTTTACCAACAACACCTGCCATTAAACTTTTATCAGTTAGCTGCCCAACATTCCAGCCTTTGGTTAAGGGTTCATAAATTTTGCTATCGGTTTTAAGTGAGTAATAGTTTTTACCTAAACCGTAAGCAAACGGATGCGAAGCATCCATGTTAATTTTATAAATCGCTCCTGGAATGCTGTTTTCATAATCGTCTCTATCCTTATCTTTAAAAAGAAGTTTGCTCGGTTCTGGCTTTGCATCTTTTTTAACAACTGCCTCTTTCTTTTTAATGTCGAAGCCTTTTTTATCCAGCACACTTTCTATAGCATCTTCCATTAAAATTAACTTACCACCTCTATTAATCCAACCTTTTAATCCTTCATCAATAAAGTTGGTGTAACTCCCATCAGGAAGAATTACCGTATTTACCTTATTAATATCCAAATTATTTAAATCTCTGGCATTGATTATAACTGGTGATAAACCCAAATCATGTTCTACATGAAACCAAACCTCACCGAAGGCTAAAGAGGAAACTTCATTACCTGAAACGATGGCAACTTTTGGTTGTTTCAAAATCGGGTAAACTGATGAGCCAAAATCCTTTCCTTTATCTACGAAACCACTTGTAATTGCTTGAACAGGCTTGCCTACTGCTTTGGCAATTTTAACAACCTTATCTCTTAAAGTTTTAATAGTTTTCTCATTTTCAACTCTTAGAACAATTAATGTTCCTGCCGGATAATCCTTTCCAGCAACAGTAAAAGCCTGATCTGCTTGTCTGACTTTAATATTTTCCTTTTGCAGAGCGCTTAATATTTGTGCATCTTCACTGGTTCCCCATCCAAACAACCAAGCTAAAGGTTTATCTAAATCATTAGAAACAAGTTCTGCCTCTTGCATTGAACTGTATTTTCCTTTGATGCTTTCTTTACTTGCATAGGCTTTTAATCCATAAACATAAGGCAAAGCCCAAGCCGTAATATCGTAAGTATTTGAATCGGTTACAAAAGTTTGAGGTTCTAAAAGCACATTTGCTAAAACCGCACGAGATTGTTGAAGATTTACTACTAAATCATTACGACCAATAGTAAAATTTTCCTCTTTTTGCGTATCATAATCGTAACCTCTGCCGCCTTTATCGCTGCCAAAGGCAAACTCAATTTTATTTTTTGTTAAAAGTTCTGCTAGTTTTTTTAAGCGTGATAAATTGGTTGGTTTAATAATATAACTTTTATAAATGCCTGGAGCAGTAGTTAACTCTTGTTGAAAGTATTTCTTATACTCATCTAATAGTTTAGTGTGATTTAGAGATGTAACTTCAAGTGTCGACATTCCTGTTGTGTAGTGATGTGCGATTCTATCTTTAAGTGTTAAAGTATCACCATCGTTTGTTACCACTGATAAACCTGCCCTGATTCCGCCTTGCTCGTAAGTCATACCAATTGCGCCATTGTACAAAGGATAAGTATCTCCATAAGATGGATAAAGTAAATCGAATCGCTCTTTTGTAAAATATTGCCAACCTTCCGCATCGAAATATTTTGCATTATTTTTTCCTACAACAACTTGAAAACTCTTTTGCCAAGGCGTAACAGTTTGATGCACAGGTTCTGCCGCAGGCGCAAAATAATAGGGGTCATTGTAGCTTTGTTCATGAAAATCTACATGTACCTGAGGCATCCACTGGTTGTATAAATTTAATCTTTGCTTACTTTCTAACTGTGTTTGCCAAGCCCAGTCTCGGTTTAAATCAAAATAATAATGGTTTGGTCTGCCACCTGGCCAAGGCTCGATATGTTCTCTTGATGTTGGATCTGAACTTGGCTTACTGCCAACAACGCTGTTAAAGTAATTTACGTAACGGTCTCTACCATCAGGATTTAAACATGGGTCGATTACTACAACGGTATTTCTTAGCCATTCATTTGCTTGTTGATTTGTTCCTGAAGCAAGATTGTAAAGCATTTTCATCGAAGTTTCTGTAGAATTTGCTTCGTTACCATGCACATTATAGCTTAACCACAAAATACCAGGTTGATTTGCTAAATCGACACCGCTTGATTTACCCGTAGCAAGTGAAAGGTTATTATTCCTGATTTGCTCAACTTTAGAAATATTTTCTGGTGATGAAATTACTGCAACTATCAAAGGCCTTCCTTCATTGGTTTTACCATATTCAATTAACTTTACATTTTTTGAAGAAGCCAAAGCGGTTTGTCTGAAATAATCGGCCACTTTATAATGGGGCGTGAAATGTGTTCCGAGTTCATAGCCTAAAAATTCATCAGGCGTTTTTACCTGAGCTGAAACAAAAAATACAGAGACAAGAGTAAGCAGACAAAGCGTTAGAATTTTCTTCATTTTAAAATAAAATTTACCTAATGTACAAATTTTGTTTTTTGTTGATGCTAAAGCTTAATTTTACAGCATATTTTTTACGATAAGTATGTTGACAACCGAAAAGCTTTACGAATTTTATCTGGCAAACCCCTTAATATCAACTGATACCAGAAGCATTACGAATGGAAGTATCTTCTTTGCTTTAAAGGGTGATAATTTTAATGCGAATGAATTTGCGCAACAAGCTGTTGAAAAAGGTGCATCGTATGCCATTGTTGATGAGGCAAAATATGCGAATGACCATTGTCTCTTGGTTGATGATGTTTTATCTGCTTTGCAGGATTTGGCTCGTCATCATCGTAAACAATTAAAAATTCCGGTAATCGGTTTAACCGGAAGTAATGGCAAAACAACCAGTAAAGAATTGGTAAATGCTGTTTTAGCAGAGCGATATAAAACTTTTGCCACTTTCGGCAACTTGAATAACCATATTGGTGTTCCGCTTTCTATTCTTTCTGTTAAAAGTGATGTGGAAATTGCCATTATTGAAATGGGGGCTAATCATCAAAAAGAAATAGAATTACTTTGCATAATTGCACAGCCAACACATGGAATTATTACCAACGTTGGCATGGCGCATTTAGATGGTTTTGGAGGTTTTGAAGGTGTAAAGAAGGGCAAAGCCGAACTTTATGCATATCTAAAGCAAACAAATGGCTATACGTTCATCAACAGAGATAATAATTTTTTACTGGAGATGAGCGCAACCGCCGGCTTAAATAAACTAATTTACTATGGCACAGAAAATGGGAACACCATTAAAGGTAGTTTAAAAAGCAGCGATCCTTATATCGAGGTTGACTGGACCAATCATGAAGTTTTTTCAACAGTAAAAACAAACCTAACAGGCAGCTATAATTTTGAAAATATTTTAGCCGCAATTTGTATAGGTGATTTTTTTGATATGGATGCCGAGGAGATTAACAAAGGTTTGTCAAACTATCAGCCAAAAAATAACCGATCTCAATTAACAAAAACAGAAAACAATACCGTGATTTGCGATTTCTACAATGCAAATCCAAGCAGCATGAGCGCCGCATTAAATAACATTTCTACGCTATCGGCTTCGAGCAAAACCGTAATATTCGGCGATATGTTTGAGCTTGGACCAGAATCTGCAGAACAACATGAAATTATCGCAGAACAGGTAGCTAACAGCGGATTAAACGAAATCATCCTGATAGGAAAATACTTTTTCGTGTTGAAAGATAAAGTTAAAGCCACCTTTTTTGAAACACCAGCTGAAGCCGCAATCTACCTGCAAGAAAATCCGGTTAAAAATAATTTGATTTTGCTAAAAGGTTCAAGAGGAATGAAATTGGAAAGTTTGTTACAATATTTGTAATTATTCTACTTCTTCAACTAAAATGCCAGCATCGGCAACCTCTAAGAGTGGATTATCACGCATGTTTTGTTCAATTTCTATTGAAAACTTACCGTTTCTAGGAAAATGATGTTTGGTAAGTAGTGGCAAATTATAGTTAAAAATATTACCAGAACCACTACCAAGCCATTCACCATCATTTTTAGCTAATTTATACTGATATCTTTTGGTTATTTTATTTTTCCCATCGATAAAATGCACCAATATAAAGATGTTAGAATATTTATAATCTGCAGTATGCCTCAACTTAAAATATATGTTGTAGCTTTTGCTATTGTCTTTAATATCAAAAGAAGTAATTATCCGGTTTCTGTAAGTCCATTTGCGATCGGTAATTTCATTATTACCATCTACAATAACGGGCTTACATCCTAAAAAAAATATAGCAATTAATAAAATGCAAAATAAGTGTGCAAATCTCTTATTCTGCAGCTGGTTTATTATCTGAGCCATTTTCTTTGCGGCGATTATTGTTTTTTCTTCTGTTATTTCTATTCCTGTTTCGATTTTGTTCCACTTTATTTTCATCAACCCCCGCACTTCCGTCAGCACTAACAACAAGCGGCTTTTGCTCGCTTTGAGGCTTTTGGTTTTTATGTTGAGGCTTTGGTCCGTTTACATGTGCAGGCTTAGGTACTGGCTGAGACTGATTTCTTTGATTTTGTTGTGGTCTCTGCCCTTGTTGTTGTGGCTTTCCATTACCTTGTTTTTGCTCCTGATTTTGAGGACGTTGATTTGGGTTTGTATTTGGACCTCTCTCGCCTCTGTTCTGATTATTTTTGCTCTTTTTATTTTTGTTGTTTTTATTTCTAGAACGTTCATCCAACCTGGTTAAGCTATCCTGACCAACAACATTTTCATAATCAAAAGATTTTTCGATAATAACAGGTGCGGAGATTTGTACGGCTTCTTGTTTTAAGTTTGGCGCTTTTTTACCAGCCTTATTCATGGCCATAATTTCTTTTACACGAGCTGCAGCAACCGGAATCCAGTTTTCATCGCCTTGATAGCTAAACCACATTACCTTTTTAAAGATGTCGGTTTTTTGATGTCGGGCATAACCAGCTTCTGTATCAAGGTTTTCAATTCTGTCCGGAATATCTTTTAAGGCATCTAAATAAGTATCAAGTTCGTAATTTAAGCAGCACTTTAACTTTCCGCACTGGCCGGCAAGTTTTAATGTGTTTAGAGATAAATTTTGGTAACGTGCTGCAGCCGTAGAAACGGTTTTAAAGTTTGTTAACCAGGTTGAGCAGCATAATTCTCGGCCACAAGAACCAATACCGCCTAAACGGCCGGCTTCCTGGCGCATTCCAATCTGGCGCATTTCTATACGAATACGGAAACTTTCGGCCATTTTTTTTATCAGTTCCCTGAAATCAACACGTCCATCCGCGGTATAAAAAAAAGTTGCTTTTGTTTTGTCTGCCTGATAATCAACATCGCTAATTTTCATTGATAAACGCAAATCCAACGCCAGTTTGCGTGCCTTATGCATGGTTTCCCATTCCATCCCTTTGGCGGCATTCCATTTTTCAACATCGGCCTCAGTTGCTTTACGGTATATTTTTTTTGTAACCTGATCGATGCTGGTTTTTCTGCGTTTCATTTGAACACGAACCAATTCTCCTGTTAGCGAAACGTGGCCAACATCAAAACCTCCGGTTGGGCCTTCAACCGCAACTAATTCACCTATTTCGAGGTAAATGTTATCTGTGTTAACAAAAAACTCCTTACGAGAACCTTTAAATTTTATTTCGGTAACCTGAAAAGGTTTATAATTTGAGGGCATATCCAAGTTGGATAGCCAATCGTGAACTTCCATTGTTTGGCACCCACCGGTACCGCAAGAGCCATTACTTTTGCATCCATTAGGGGTGCAACCACCACCTGTAGAACAACTTCCACATCCCATAGCTAATTGTATATATATTGAGTCCCCGCAGGGAGCGTTTTAAACTTGATAATTTTTACCAATTGTAAAGATACATCTAAAAACAGAATTTTTGGGTTCCCATTTCTTTCAATGTGGTAATGCGCCGTTTCTAATTCGGCAATAATGGCTTCGGCCATTGGCAAAGTAAGCACATGCGTACTTAACTTTTTAGCAGTTTCTAGCGTTAATGGAGGTAGTTTTACCAACGCCTCAGCACCGCTGAGTAGCAAACAACACTCTCGTAAATAATTTATGCCGTACTTTAAAAAATTCTTTTGATTTTCTCTTCCCCATTTTGCAGCCTCATCAGTAAAATCGATTAAATCGGGGACTTTATTGCTGTAACCATTTCTTAACCAAGATGCAAAAATTCCGGAACTGTCATTCTGAGTATCAGCCGCTAAAGCCTTTGCTTCAATTATGTTTCCATCCGCTAAAAAAGCATAATCAATTGCTTGGTTATGGCTAACACTACTTTTTGACAGTAGATAATCAGACACTTCTTGATCGCTTAGCTTCGGAATTTTAACAATTTGTGTTCGGGAAAGTATAGTGGTTAAAATTTGCTCCTGATTTTGAGCAATCAAAATGAATAATGTATTTGCAGGTGGCTCTTCAATTAATTTTAGCAAAGCATTACCAGATTTATCTAAATATTCTGGCAACCACATAATTAATACTTTCGTATCAGCTTCGAAGGCTTTATAACTTAATTTTTTAATAATATCGTGGCATTCAGAAATTGGAATATTAGGTTGCTTATTTCCAGCATCTAATTTAGAACGCCAAATATCCATACCGAAATAAGTATCTACTAAGACCATATTTCGCCATTCATCCAAAACGTCTACAGCTGTTTTAATACTTGTAGAGGCAAAAAATGGATAAGAAAAGTGTAAATCTGGGTGAATTAGTCGTTCATATTTTCTACAACTTGCGCATACACCGCAGCTATCATCTGTACCTTTATCCAGGCAGTTTATATACTGTGCATAGGCAATTGCAAGTGGTACAGCACCAGCACCTTGAGGCGATAAAAACAACTGTGCATGGCTTATCCGGTTTTCATTAACCGTTTGCACCAACTGTTGCTTAATTCGTTCTTGTCCTATTATTTCTTTAAACTGCATTTGGTGCAAAATAAGAATTTGAATTGAAATAAGTTAAATTACCCTTACATTTTGACCATGACTAAACCCATTTAAATGTATATAATTACAGTTCAAGCGGTTTCAAAAATCAAAACAAGAACAAAATTTTATGTGTAACATGAGTGTGACTGTTTTTTTTATATATTTGGCATCAACCGAAACGCTCAACTAACTATTGTTTATCCGAATGAACCTCTTAAAGTCTGTATCATGGCTATTTCTGTTGCTGTATGCAATACCAGGCTTCACTCAGAATAAATCAAAACTTATAAAAGTTATTGTCTTCAATGAGAAAAATGTTCCATTCGAAAATGTAACCGTCCAACTTTTATCCTCAAAAAACGTTGTTGTAAAATCTGGTAAAACCGATAAAAAAGGTTCAGTATTTTTTAGCGAGCCTATTAAAGGCAACTATTATTTTTATGCGAAAGCAGTTGGTTACGAAAGTCGGAAATCAACCATGATTAAGTCGCCATTTGTATTAAGTACCATTAATTTAAAAATTTTACCAAGCAGCCAGCTACTCAAAGAAGTTGTAGTTGAAGGCAACAAATCTCCAATACAACATATAAAGGGGAAAATTATTTTAAATGTTGATGCAGGAATTACCAATGCTGGTACAACTGTTTTGGAATTGCTGGAAAAATCGCCTGGTGTAATGGTTGATAAAGACGGAAACATAAGCTTGCAAGGCAAACCGAATGTTTTAATAATGATTGATGAAAAACCAACGTATTTATTGGGTGGAGACTTAACCAACCTTTTATCAAGTATGAGTTCGGCACAGGTTAATCAAATCGAATTAATGACTAACCCATCTGCAAAATACGATGCCAGTGGAAATAGTGGTATTATAAATATTAAAACCAAGAAAATTACTCAAGATGGATTTAATGGCTCAGTAAACATAATTGGCGGCTGGAGCAGAGATTATAAAAACAATAATAGCTTATTGCTGAATTATAAAAAAGGAAAAATAAATGCTTTCGCAGCTTTAAATTACAATACCAACAATAGTTTCACTGATATTTATGCTTACAGAAGTTATTTTGAACAGAATAATAACATTACCGGAATTCTAGATCAGAATATAGCAATAGCCAATCTTTTACATTATAAATTTCTTAAAACCGGTGTTGATTTCTATGCTTCGAAAAATACAACAATTGGCTTTTACGCAAGCGGAACATTAATTCAAAGAGATGGAAATAGTGACGCAATTGCAACTTGGAAAAAAACCAACGGCGCAGTTGATTCTGCTATATCTACAGTAAGTAATAGTTTATACAAATTTAAAAATGGAGCGTTAAACTTTAATTTAAAACAAGTTCTTGGAAAAACGCAGGATTTATCTGTAGATTTTGATTTGTTAAGATACAGCATGGATAACAATCAACAGTTTACAAACAGATTGATATCAACAAATAGTTATAATCAGGGTACTGACATTCAAATACCTTCAACACTTAAAATATTTTCAGCTAAAGCAGATTATACCGTTCGTATTAATAAAAACAATACATTCGAATCTGGTTTTAAATCCTCTGCGATAAGTACGGATAATAATGCCAATTATATAAGCATTAATGAGCTTATTAGAACACGAGATTTAAATAGAAGTAATCATTTCAAATACAAAGAAAACATTCATGCTTTATACGCCAGTTTAGAGCATAAGGCAGGAAACATAAATGCTCAATTTGGTTTACGTTTCGAAGATACAGATTATGATGCGCATCAGTTAGGGAACAGCGCTAAGCCTGATTCATCCTTTTCAAGAAGTTATACAAATTTATTTCCTTCTGGATATTTAAGCTACCAAACCGATTCTTTAAATACTTTCACGATTACTGCAAGCCGGAGAATAGATAGGCCACCTTATCAAAAACTTAATCCTTTTACCTTTATTGTAAATAAGTATACCATTCAAAGAGGCAACCCTTATATCGTACCTCAATATAGTTGGAATGTAGAATTTAGTCACCGTTACAATCAGTTATTAACTACAACTATATCATACAGTATAACTGAAGATTATTTTTCGCAGCTCTTCTTATCAGAAGGAACAAATATTTTAATTTACACGGATGGAAATGTTGGCGAGATGAAAAATCTTGGTTTATCTGCATCGTTACAATTATCACCTACTAAATGGTGGTTATCTAACGGACAGGCAAATTTCAATCATAAAAGCTTTAATGGTTATCAAAATGTAAGCTACAAATCATCGGTAAATCAATTTCAGTTTAACATCAGTAATCAATTTAATATTCTAAAAACACTAAGTGCCGAGCTTTCTGGTTTTTATATTACAAAGGCACGTAATGATTTGCAAGAATTACTTTATCCAACAGGACAGGTTTCTGCAGGATTATCTAAAACCATACTTAAAGGCAAAGGGACATTAAAGTTTAGTGCCAGAGATATTTTCTTTAACCAGGCTATGGAAGGTTTAACCGATTTTGCGCAGGCAAAAGAATATTTCAAATTAACACGTGATAGCCGTTTATTCTTCCTAAGTTTTAGTTTCCGTTTCGGGAAACCTTTAAAATTACCTAAGCGTTCAAACGGAGGTGTTAGCGATGAAATGAAGAGGGCTGGTTCTTAAATTATTTTTAGCAGAATCTGGCAAAGAAATCAATTTATTAAAAAACCTTACCTTTGAGGCTTTAAACAAACCTGATTTATTTCATATTAGGTTTTACATTTCGATATGCCCAGAATCCTTGCCTTCGATTATGGAACCAAACGCATCGGCATTGCCGTTACAGATCCATTACAAATTATAGCCACAGGTTTAGATACCGTTCATCCAAAAGATGCTATTGAATACATTAAAAAATATCTGTCTACCGAACAAGTAGAGGCATTTGTAATCGGAGACCCAAAACAAATGGATGGATCTGATTCTGATTCAAAACAACATGTAAAAGGGTTTTCAACTTCATTAAAAAAAGCGTTTCCAGCAATCCCACAACATTGGGTAGATGAACGTTTCACATCAAAAATGGCACATCAAACCATTATGCAAAGTGGCTTAAAAAAATCAGATAGAAGAGATAAGGAACGGGTTGATACCATTGCGGCAACCATCATTTTACAATATTTTATGGAGATTAACCGTTTATAACCAAACAAAATGAGCCTGATAAACGACGATTTACAAGATTTACTTATTAACTATTGCGAACTAGAAAGCGAACTACTGCAGCAAATTGATAGAGAAACCAATCTAAAAGTTTTAATGCCAAGAATGCTATCTGGCCATTATCAAGGCAGGGTTTTGAGTATGTTAAGCAAAATGGTTTCACCTACCAGGATATTAGAAATAGGAACATTTACTGGTTATGCAACACTGTGCTTAGCTGAAGGTTTAACCGATAATGGAATTATTTATACGCTCGATATCAATATTGAGCTAGAGGAAATGGTTAGGAATAATTTTGCAAAGTCGCCCTACAACAATAAAATCAAATATATTTTAGGAGATGCAGCCCAAACAGTAAAGAAATTAGAAGAGGTATTCGATATTGTTTTTATTGATGCGGATAAGAAAAACAATGGCACCTACTACGATTTAATATTCGATTCTGTTCGTCCGGGTGGAATTATTATTGTTGATAATGTACTGTGGAGTGGAAAAGTACTTCAAGAGAAACAAGATAAAGACACGAAGAATATTACTAGCTTTAATGATAAAATAGCTGAAGATAAGCGAGTTGAAAAATTAATTTTACCTGTTAGAGATGGGCTTTTCGTAATCAGGAAACTAGGTTAATTGTCGGAACTGTTATATCGGTTAAATGATTTTTTATCGATTAAACCAATTTTACGATTAACCAATTAACCAAACAATAATGAAAATTTTTACTTTTTGCCTCTTAATTTTAAGTGTATTAATTACAAAAGCACAAGAAACAGAAGAATATATAGCGGAGCATGTAGAAGTTGCACAAACATTAATGCGTGACCATAAAATACCGGCAAGCTTAATATTAGCTGTCGCTATCCATGAGTCTGCGGCAGGGAACAGCAGAATTGCGCAACACCTAAACAATCATTTCGGCGTTAAGGGGCCAAACAACAATACCGAAATCCGTTCTGCTTATCGAGATTACGAAAGTGACGATGAATCTTACAGCCATTTTATAGAAATTATGGAAACCCGTTCTCCATTTAATAATCTTTTTGAGAAATACGATCAATACGATTACCAAGGCTGGGCAAGAGGTATACAGCGTTCTGGATACGCACATAGCAGAACTTGGGCCAGCCAAGTAATTGCAATGGTTAGGAAATACGAATTATACAAATACGATGAACGCCCGGAAGATTACATTGAACCTGTGTATAAACCTAAATACAGAAGAAAGAATAGCAAAACCAGAATTTCCAAAACTTACACCGTAAAATCTGGTGATAATTTAAGCGTAATTGCAAAAAAGAAAGGTACAACAGTTAAAGCCTTAATGAATAAAAACGGTCTGAAGAAAGTAAATCTTAAGCCAGGCCAGAAAATCAAATTATAAACTGCTATAATCCAAATACATCAACCTAATTATGAATATCAAACTCATTTGCTTTGCCCTTCTCATTATATTTTTTAGCTCATGCTCATCAAGAAAGTTTAGTAAAAACAACAAACAGATAGAAAAGGCGGCAAATAAAGCAAACAACAACACTTATAAAAGTTATAATACGCTAAGTTATATAGACGAATTTAAAGCCGTAGCAATTGAGGAAATGAATGCGTATGGTATTCCGGCAAGCATTACATTGGCTCAAGGTATTTTGGAATCGGGTAGTGGAAACAGTGATTTAGCAAAATATGCAAATAATCACTTCGGAATAAAATGTACATCTGATTGGAAGGGAAAAAACTATTTTAGAGATGATGATCAAAAAAACGATTGTTTTAGGGTTTATAAAGATGCTCGGGAATCTTTTAAAGATCACTCAGAGTTTCTAAAACGTAAACGTTATAGTGCACTTTTTCAACTAGATAAAAATGATTATAAAAGCTGGGCATTGGGCTTAAAACAAGCTGGTTATGCTACCAATCCAAAATATCCAGATTTATTAATCAACATGATTGAAAAATATCAGCTTTATCAGTATGATCAATCTGAAACAGAGAAACAAAAAATTGCCAGAGAAGATCGGGTTTTCTCTGAAATAAATGAAAACATCCCATTGGAAAAGAAAAAATTTACACCAGTTGAAACACCTCCTCCAGGCGCAAAACCAATTTTAGCCGACGGAACTTATACTGTAATTAAGGGTGATACGCTTTACAATATTGCCAAAAGATTTAACATCAGCGTGGAAGATTTAAAAATTTTAAACAATTTAACTGCAGATGGTATTAAACTTGGACAGGTACTTAAGGTTAAATAATGTTAATCGGCATAAGTACTGCCCCATTAATTGTAGTTTTGTTATTCAATGAGATTTTTAATAGCGTTTGTTTTTTTTATTGGTCTTTCGGCGATGCTTTTTGCACAAACTAAACCTGTGCAGGGTGTGGTTATTGATAAGGAATCGAAACAAAGGCTTGCCAAAGTATATATTTACAATACCAGAAGTGGCGATGGACTCTACAATACTACAAAAGGAGAATTTAGCACCTTTGCTGTGCCTGGCGATACTTTGGTAGCCGCATTGGCCGGATATGGTGTAGATACTGTAATTTTTAAAGGTCAATCTGCAGCATATTTTCAATTAAAGCCGCTTGGCATTCGTTTAAGAGATGTATTAATACAACAAAAAAGATTAACGCCGCAGCAACAGTACGAAAAATCGATTAAAGAATTTCGTTATGCAACCCAAAGAGGCAGCAGCAAAGATTTACTAAATTTTGGAAATGGAGGTGTTGGCCTGGGTATTGATGCCATTTATAACTTGCTAAGCAGGCAAGGCAAAAACGCCAGACACTTGCAGAAAATTTTAGAAAAAGATTATAGGGAGGATTTGATCGATTATCGCTACAACCCTAACCTAGTGCAGCAAATTTTGGGCTTAAAAGAGCCTGAATTGAAAGATTTTATGGAGCAATACCGTCCAACTTATCAATTTGTTTTGGAGGCATCAGATTATTCCTTTAATATGTTTGTTAGAAATGCTTATAAAAGTTATCGGGCAAACCCAGCCGCTTTAAGACTACCACAATTGCCACAATTAAGCATAGATAAACTGTGAAAGCACCCGTTGTAATTATTAAGCAATTACCAGCCAATGGCATGGCCATATTTCCATTTATTTTGGTTAAACGCAAAGCAGATAAAAATAACGCCGCTCTTATAAATCACGAAAAAATACATTTAAGGCAGCAATTAGAATTACTTATTTTACCATTTTACGCCCTCTATTTATTTAACTATTTAATTAATCTTCTGGTTTACAAAAAGCACCATTTGGCTTACATGAAAATTGTTTTCGAACAGGAAGCTTATGATAACGAAGACGATCTAGGTTATCTTAAAAGCAACAAATGGTTCGGTTGGATTAAAAATGTTAAAGCACTAAAACTACCTTAAAACATTAAAAACATTCATTGGTTTTTAGCTATCTTTTATCATATTGATATTAAAACCTTTTAATCTCTAATAAATTTTCTTTTTCTTTGTACCTAATGAAGAAGTATTTAGCCGTAATAATCATCTTTTTAAGCCTCAGTTCCACTAAGTTATATGCTCAGGAAGTCGATACAATTCCAATCGATACTAAAGATTTGAACATAAAGCTAAAGCGCAGTCCATTACCAAGCAGAATATTACCGTTGTCTTTCGAGCCTGTTAAATTACGTCCGGCAGTGGTTAATGCAAAAGTTAATTATTGGAAAACAAGAACATCGATTGGGATAAATATAAACCAGGCACAATTTAGTGATAACTGGAAAGGTGGCGGTGTTAACTCTATCGCCGTGGGTGGTTTAGTAAACTGGAAAGCAGAATATAGTAAAAACAGCTACAGCTATGTTAGTGAGGTAATTTTGCAATATGGGAAAATTAAAAATAAAGATCAATTGCAAAAGAAAACCAACGATAGGATTTTCTGGGATAACAAGGCTTCTTTTCAATTATCTAAAAATTGGTATTTCTTTGGTTCAATTAACTTTGAATCTCAGTTTGATAATGGTTTTTCTTATTCTGTTGTAAACGGTGTTGAAACGGCTAAGTTAATTTCAAAATTTATGGGCCCTGGTTATTTAACAGAATCGGTAGGTTTTGAGTATAAGCCAAATAAATATTTTTCTACCCGTTTTGGTACTGGTACTGCCCGCCAAACATTTGTACTCGACCAAGAACTTTACAATGAGCCAGATCCGGTTAAAAGACTTACTCAAAAAGTTTATGGTGTAGAATATGGCAAAAAAATAAAGAACGATCTTGCATTCCAAATTGTATCTGCTTTTGATAAAGATATTTTTACCAATACGAACCTGAAAGCCAGATACGCCATGTTAATTCCTTATGAGAATTTTAGATACTCAAGAATTGATCATCGTTTAGATGTTGCCCTAACAGCGAAGATTAACCGTTTCATGAATACGAGTTTAACAGGCATTGCATTATTTGATACCGATATGCAAACCAATAAAATACAAGCCAGCCAGACTTTAGCTTTGGGCTTTGCATTTGTTTTTCCTAGATAGGTTTTTTGCTCCGGCTTCAACACCCCCAAAAATTTGTAAGGTCGGTTAAAAGCAGAACGAAGATTTTCTACCAAAGCTTAGTTAAGCGACAATTAACAAATTAAATCATTTTCTTCAAATTAAGATCTATACAAAACACAGAATCTTGCTCAGCTAATCATCATAATTACTCACTCGTCATTCCGACCGCAGCGAAGTAAACAAAGAGACTAACGGGTTTCATAATCATTAACCTAAATCTTTTTGTGCTTCTTCTTTAAATCAAGATAATCTATAAAATACAGAACCTTAACCGATAAACTATTATTTTGCGGGGCAGATAAAATTCCACTTAGGTTTCGGTTGTATTTTTCCATGTAGTAGGTTTGATAAGTTTCGGCAGCATCTTTATACGATAGAGTTAGCGTGCTTCCGGGCGCAAATTGCCAGGTATAAATTAAATCGATATTGAAAACATTGTAATTTCTATCTGTACCTGTTGGCGTTGCACCCTGATAATCCGTTAGATTTCCATCTCGTGTAAGCAAATAAAATTCTTTGTTTCTTCTATCGCTCCAATAATGGCGAAGCACAACAGCAACACCCATCAAATTTGTAAATGTATATTTAGCATCGAAAGAGTTTTCCACCGTACGGCGGTCGTATCTGGAAAAAATAGATTGAGCGCCTTGCATAGTTGCCCAGTTTACATAATTGTAACTTGGGTTAAAGTATAAATCTAAACCAAAAGCAACTTTATCATTTAACCTAAAATTTTGAAACAGGTAATAGTGATAAGATTTTCCTTTAAATAACTGTTGCTCTCTGAAACGAATATTTCCTCCAAAATTATATGCCTTAGCCCGATTGGGATTTATAAACAATCCAACTTGGTATGTTTCTGGAGCTTTGTAAACCTGTCCGTTTCTGGCTTCGTAAAAGTCGTTGCCTTTTGCGCCATAATTTGCATTAAATTCTGCCGACCATAAATTTTTAAACCTAACGTAAGTGCCTGTTTCAACTTCATAGTTTTGGTAATCGCCAGGGTTTACCCTTCTAGAATAAGACATATTGAACCAACTTTGCCATTCATTGTACCATTTGCTTGGTTTAAAAATGTTGTACCCAAAACCCAAACGCTGGTCCAAAAAGTTATTATTTGTAAAAAATCCCATATCCGATGGGTCGAATTTATCATCAGCGTAAACCTGATTATAGCTCCAGGTAAAGTTTCCACTTTGCTTACCAAACCTTAAAGTATAACTGTAGCCAGTGCTTGTTTTTTCTCCACGCAAATAGCTCATTTTACCGCCGCCGTTTACAAAATATTTATTGTCTTTATTGTTAAGGTTAAAAAGTAAAGCCGATACATTGGCGTCGTAAGCACTGCCTTGCCTTAAAACGTTAGTGTTTATAAATGTTGCAGAGCTGTTATTTTTTAATGATTGGTCGAAAACGAGAATATTATAATTGGTAAGCGGCTGGGTTTCTAGCTCTCGAATATTTCCATTTGCATCCTCAACCTCGGTTTGCATGCTATTAGTTATCGCATTAAAAATACCAACACCTAAACCTTTAGCCGTTCTGCCCGAAATTTTTGTTGCATTTAGCACTTTCGCCTCGGTTTGGTCTTTTATAATTTTATCACCTGCACCAATTTCACTGTAGTTTGAGTAGGATGGAATTGAGCCAATTCGTTTTGAATAAAACAAATCGCCTTTATTAAACAACTCGGTTCCTTCAGTAAAAAACTGCCTGTTCTCGTTAAATTTTACTTCAAACGGAGTAAGGTTTAAAATCCGGTTATCAGATTGCACCTGCCCAAAATCTGGCACCAGCGTCATATCTAAAGTGAAACTATTATTTATACCATACTTAACATCCATACCACCATTAAAACGGGCTGTAGTATTTTTAACGCCAGGCAAATTTGCCGGAAAATGGTTTACATAAGCCGAAAGATATGGCGAAAACGATAGCCTTACAGGTGCTTTAATATTAGCCAATCCAGTCCACAAACCTTCCTGATTAATAAAACCATTAACTTTAGGGTCTACAAAATTCCAGAAAGTTTGTGTGTTGCTTCTTTGAATTCTCCTGCTAAAATTTAAACCCCAGTTTTGGATATCTTTACTTGAAAACCGCAAGGCTGAATAAGGAATTTTCATTTCGCAAGTCCAGCCTTTATCTTCAATTTTAACGGCACTTTCCCATACGGCATTCCAATTTGGGTCTTCATCGCCAACCTGCGAATATTTTGCATCGAATTGAACGCCGGCAGCGGTTACAAAAAAGCCATTACCGTTCATTTTATCGTAAAACGGATCTACGATTATGGATATAAAATCTGCGTTACCAATATTATCTCTCGAAACCAGCTCATGCGAAACACTATCTCTCGCATCGTACATACGGGCGTAAACATAAATTGCTACGTCATCATACAAAACTTTCATTTCAGTCCTTCTATCTTGCTTTTCAACCCTCCCAGGCACAGGCCTTATTTCGAAAAAATCTGTAGCAATTGGCACATTTATCCAACAGGTATCATCTAATATACCATCAATTTTTGGCGTTTCAGCAGTACGGACGGCCTTTAATTCCTTTTGTTTAGCCGGATCCTGAGCAAAAACAAGGCTCATAGATAAGGCCATTAAAAGGGTTAGATAGAATTTCATAAGTTTGGTTTGGTTAGCATAAGACTCAGGAATTTTACAAATGTTGCATTAAAACGTTTTTTTTTGAGCGCAAGATTTACGCACTTCACCTAATTTCTTCCTGTGTTACGCTTATACGCTTCGCTACGTCGTACCTCCTTGCTGCAGGGTATCGCTACACCCAGGGCTAAATGGCAAAACCGATGCTTTCTTGAACGTTTTGTAACCCAGCGTTGTACCTAAACCCGACAGCAACAGATATACTTTTTATTGCAGCAATGCTGAATATACAGTTATACTCCACCGTGCTGAACACTGCTACTTTAGAATTGAAACAAGTAGTTGGAAATAGCTTAAATGCAAGCAATGTAATCATAACCACCCCCAACCCCCAATGTCATTAACTTAAGGGAATCATAGGGTAAGGAACTGTAAAAACAGTTCCTTTGTGCTTTCGAAACAACCCCCATGACATCAACAA
>NZ_JAUFPW010000025.1 GCF_030409415.1 Pedobacter aquatilis
CCGGCATCCGCCGTTCCGGTTTTTCATTCCCTTCGTTTCCGTTGGGAGTGCAAAGGTAGGAATCTTTTTTTAACTTCCAAATAAAATTTAATTTATTTTTTCGTCTTTTTCTTATTCCAAATCCCCCTCTTCAATACCGCTGTTTGACCAGCATCGCTTCCTTCCGAAGCGGGTTGCAAAAGTAGAAAACTTTTTTCAATCACCAAATTTTATTTTAAAATAATTTCCGGCGTTTTCAGCTTCTCATTTTCTTAACCCCTCTTCCTCCGAAGCGGGTTGCAAAAGTAGAAAAATTATCTGTTTGCACAAAGGAGGCAAACCTTTTATTTGTTAGTCTAGCCCTAACTGCATGGATTTCAAGGAGAAAAAATCATGTTGAATCAAAACTTTTTGGCCGCGTAGTTTGTTTGGAGTGGTTTTTCTGACGTTTACAGGGGTTGTTTATTTCGATGCACAGGCGTTTTTAAGGGTTTCCCGCAGATGCCCGCAGATAAAAAATGCAGATTCAAAAGGATTTTTTGTTTGTTAGAGGTTTTTTATCACCTAAGACACCTTGGTAGAATGCAATAACAACTTTCAAACTTCAAAACATTTTAACTTTCAAACTTTCAAACAATAGAACAACACTATAAGAATAACCACTTTTACCATCTAAGGCACTTAAGAATATCTAAGTGGCGAGGTTTGCTTTCAAATTCAAACCTTCCAACTTTAAAACATTCAAACTTTCAACTCTGCAACCTTCAAACCAAATCAGCCAGAGGAGCAAAACAGATAAAAAGAATGCATTTTCTTCGGAGCTTCTTCGAAGCTTGTTCGAAAAAAGCACCCATTTCTCGAAGAAGTCTCGAACAAGGCACCTAGAAAGTGCAATAAAACCCATGCGGTAGAAGATGGGATTTTCTAAAGATTATGGAAATTCAAAGCACTCCAAAGTTAAGCAGATTGTTCAATGCCTAAGCTCAAAACATTTCAACTTTCAAACTTTCCAACAATACAACAACACGATAAGAATAACCACTTTTACCATTTAAGGCATCTTAGAACAGCTAATTAGCGTGGCTTCTTTCAAATTCAAAACCTTTAAACCTTAAAACATTTAAACAATTAGCAAGCTCTAGTGCTGTAAACCTGCGTAAAATAAACCCGGGTGAAATGGAAAACCCGCAAGTGAAGCGCAGCGAAACGAGGATTTGGAATGGAAAACGGGACGAACGTTGATATGAAAGCCGAAGCCTGATTTACTAATTCTTTAATATTGTCCCGTACTTAAAAGCACTAATGTACAGGCTCTCATTGGTTCGATATTATGTTTATCTAAAAGTTTTTCGAATTCGTAATTTTCTGTACCAGGATTAAAAATTACACGTTTCGGCTTGGTATCGATAATATAATCATAGTATTGCGGCTGCAAAGCAGGGCCTATGTATAGGGTTATGGTATCAATATCTTTGTAGACTGCGCCCTGTTTTTCGATTCCTACGCCAGCAACTTCGCCACTTTTTATGCCCACATTTACAATTTCATGGCTGAAACGGGTTAGCATATGGGCTGCTTTATAGGCATAACGAGATGCATCTGGTGAGGCGCCAATAATTAAGGTCTTTTTCATTTTATTAAAATTTAGAAATTAATGCAATTTGGCCGGAGTGATATGCATGGTGTTGAATAAGTCCGCTTAGTAATTCCATCTTAGTAAGATTTGCCGTAGGTGTTAAGTTTTCTGACTTTCCCAATTTATTACTCCATTCTGCATCCTTAAATGTTTCGCAGAGGCGAATTAATTCTTCGTTAGCAATTTTAAAGTTAAAAATTATACGCTCCCATGCTTGTGGTGATTTTTCTACAGGCTCTGGCCAATCGCCGATTTGAGGTTCAGCAGCTTCATTACCCAATAAACGTGAGGTTACTTCTTCTGTCCAAGCGGTTAAGTGCAACGCAATTTCGGCAATGGAATGGGCATTTTGAATGAAATGCGTAAATGCAATTTCGGGTTTTACATTGTTTAGCGTTTGCATAACGTGATTTCCATGCCACGCATCTCCATTAAAAGATTTTTTTATTTCGCTAGTGATATTAAACATATTCTAAGAACAAGCCAAAATACATAATGTTTATTATTTTGAATTTAGAATTGCATTTGCGCAATTAATTCCATCAATAGCTGCAGAAACGATGCCACCTGCATAACCCGCACCTTCTGCGCAAGGATATAAACCTTTAATCTGCGGATGCTGATAGGTTTCCTTATCGCGGGGAATGCGTACTGGTGATGAAGTTCGACTTTCTACCCCAACCAGAATCGCCTCGTTTGTATAGTATCCTTTTATTTTTTTTCCGAATAAAGGAAGTGCAGATTTTAAGCTGTCTGAAACGAAAGTGGGCAAAATATTATCGAGCATCACACTTTTTGTGCCTGGTAAATATGAATTTTTAGGTAAATCGATAGAGAGCTTGTTGTTTACAAAATCCATCATCCGTTGTGCGGGCGCTACTAAATTCCCACCTCCAGCCTCAAAGGCCAGCTTTTCGATTTCAGACTGGAAGTTTAGCATTCTTAATGGATCGTAACCTAAAACATCATTTAATGTTACTTGAACAACCGTACCCGAATTGGCGTATGGATTATTTCTCTTGGATGGCGACCAGCCATTTACAACGATTTCATTTTCGCCTGTGGCGCAAGGTGCGATGATTCCACCAGGGCACATGCAGAAGGAAAATACGCCACGAGCGCCAACCTGTTCTACCAAACTGTAATACGCAGGGGGCAAAAATTCGGAACGGGTATCGCAGTGGTATTGAGCAGAATCGATTATTTGTTGTGGATGCTCGATACGAACACCCAATGCAAAGGGTTTTGCTTCTATTAAGATATTTTTACTGTGTAATAATTCATACACATCTCTGGCCGAGTGTCCTGTTGCCAGTATTACATTATCAGCAAAAAATTTATCTTCGAAATTGATTTCGATGCCTTTAATTTTCCCAAACTCGATAATAATATCGGTCATTTGGCTATCGAACATTACTTCTCCACCGGCATTTAATATGGTATCTTTTATTGAAGTAATAATATGCGGAAGTTTATTGGTACCGATGTGCGGTCGGGCATCGACAATAATATCTTTTTCGGCGCCATGATCTACAAAAACCTGCAGCACTTTATTGATATCGCCCCGCTTGTTGGAACGGGTATATAATTTCCCATCGGAGTAAGTTCCTGCACCACCTTCCCCATAGCAATAATTAGATTCTGTATTGACAAGGCCTTGTTTATTTATTGCAGCTAAATCTCGCCTACGTTGTTTAACATCTTTACCCCTTTCGATAATGATTGGCTTTAAACCATTTTCGATACATTGCAGAGCGGCAAATAGTCCGGCCGGACCAGCACCAATAATCAAAACCGGCTTCGCTTGACTGACATTTTGATACTTTATGGTGTGAATTTCTACCTGTGGATTTTCATCAATATAAACTTTTACCTGAAGGCGGAAAATAACTTTTCTAGAACGGGCATCTATAGACCTTTTTAAGATTTCAAAGCCCTTTATACGTTTTTGAGGAAGTTTTAAAGCTTCTTCAAGCTTTTGGTTTATCACTTCCACTTGCTCAACCTGATGCGGGAGCAGCGTAATTTCGATATCTTTCTGCATACAACATGTCAGGTTTTTATCCTGAATTGTAACAAAGGTACAGATTTTGCAATCTTATTAGTAAATTGAATAAAATTCGATTGAATCAAAAACAAAAACCATAAAAATGAAAAGATTAGTATTTGGAATTTTAGCTGCTGTTATTGCAGTAAGCACTTTAAGTTCATGCGGTTATAATAGCATGGTTAAGCTTGATGAAAATGTAAAATCTAAATGGGGAACTGTTCAAACCCAATATCAAAGAAGAGCAGATTTAATTCCGAATTTAGTAAGTACTGTAAAAGGTGCAGCAAAATTTGAACAAGGAACATTAACTGCTGTAGTGGAAGCCAGAGCAAAAGCTACACAAATGACCGTTAAAGCTGATGATTTGACACCTGAAAACATTCAAAAATATCAGGCAGCTCAAGGTCAGTTGAGTCAGGCTCTCGGTAAATTATTATCGATTACGGAAGCCTACCCAGAATTGAGGGCTACACAACAATTCAGCGATTTATCGGCACAGTTAGAAAGTACCGAGAATAGAATTACTGTTGCACGTAAGGATTTTAATGATGCTGTGCAGGAATACAATGGCAAAATCAGATCTTTTCCAAATAATTTAACAGCAGGCATGTTCGGGTTTAAGCCTAAGGGTTATTTCGAAGCTGATGCAACTGCGAAAGATGCGCCTAAAGTAGAATTTTAATATTCTGTAAAATAACATTTCAGGGTGATAGATGTTTATTCAGTTAAATATCTATTACCCTTTTTAATTAAATCTAAAATATAATCATGTCATTATTTTCTGATATTGAACAAGATAAAATTGCACACGCTATAGCTGAAGCTGAAAAAGCTACATCAGGAGAAATTAGAATTGCAATAGATAAGCATTGCGAAGGCGATGCTTACCACACAGCCACAGAATATTTTGCTAAACTTGATATGGATAAAACGGCGCAAAGAAATGGTGTTTTAATTTATCTAGCCCATGCTGACCATAAATTTGCAATAATTGGCGATAGCGGTATAAATAAACTAGTACCTGAAAATTTCTGGGAAACCACAAAGATTGCCATGAGTGCGCATTTTGCAAAAGGGAACCTTGCAGATGGAATTGTTGCAGGTGTTGCACTCGCTGGCGAAAAACTTGCGCTTTTTTTCCCGTACCAAAGTGGAGATATAAATGAGCTCCCGAATGATATCGTATACATGGACAAACAAGAAAACAAATAAGTAATGAAAAAAATAATCCTATTATCCGTTTTCAGCTTATTATGCCTGTTTGGATTTGCGCAAGATTTCCCTGCCAAACCAAGTACGCTTGTGAATGATTATTCTGGGGTTTTATCTGCCGAGCAAAAAGATAATTTAGAAAGAAAATTAGTTGCTTTTGATGATTCTTCTTCAACACAAATTGCCATTGCGGTTTTAAAATCAGTAGGTGATTACGATATTAATGAATATGCTGTAGAGTTAGGCAGAAAGTGGGGCGTTGGACAGAGCGGCAAAAACAACGGGATCATGATTGTTGTTGCCGTTGGCGATAGAAAAATTTCTATCCAAACCGGTTATGGTGTAGAAGGTGCGCTGCCAGATATTTATGCAAAGCGGATTATCGATAATGATATTAAACCAAATTTTAGGGCTGGTGATTATTATGCCGGTCTGGATGAAGCAACTACATCAATTATAAAGTACACAAAAGGAGAATACAAAAACGATAAACCGAGAGCTTCGAAAGGCGGCGGAACAGGCAGCATTGCGGTCATAATCATTATCGTAATTGTAATTATCATTATTATGCGAAAAGGTGGTGGAGGCAATGGTGGTGAAATCATTGGAAGCCGTGGTGCTTCAAACGCACTATTTTGGGCCATGCTTTTTGGCGGGAGTGGTCGTGGTGGAGGTGGTAGTGGTTGGGGCGGTGGCGGCTCATCAGGTGGAGGTGGATTTGGCGGTTTTGGTGGCGGAAGCTTCGGAGGCGGCGGCTCTAGCGGAAGCTGGTAATTTTATTAAAAGGGTTTCGTTGGTCGTCACTCGTTTTTCGATTATAAATTTGAATTACGAAGTTTTACCTGTACATATCCTAAAAATAAACGAAACTTGTAATGAAATAATTCCCTAATGACTAATTAACTGAAAAATGTATAGAAAAGATTTAATTACGTCTGAGATACAAAAACTAGCTGAAGTCTTAGCGAAAATAATGGGCCTCAAATTAGAAGGCAAATTCGTTGAGGCGCAAAACATTTTCGAGGAAACCATGGTTAATTCCTTTCATTTGCCTTTAGCAATTCTGGAAAACCAAGATGTTACGGTTTTTGAAGATTGGTTAGAAAAAAGCGAACTGCCAGCCGGGAAATTAGATTCGCTTAGCGAGTTTTTGTATTATGAACTCGGCTTAAGTTCTGAACAGAATAAACTCATTGCGCCAAAGCTTAACCTCATTTATAAATTACTTTCTGATAAACACAAAATTGTTCATCTGGTTAATTTCCATCGTCAAAATAATATACAACAGTATTTAAAATAAAACATTCAACTATATATGATTATTGAGAAGTGGCGAAAAATTGCCTCGAAATATTTGGTTCGAGAGAAATGGGCAACCTTAAGAGTTGATACTTGTGAATTACAAACTGGAGTGGTTAAAGATGATTATTATGTTTTAGAATATCCGAATTGGGTAAACGCAATTGCTTTAACAGAAGAGGGAAAAGTAATTATGGTTCGCCAGTACCGCCATGCGGCTGATATTATTTCCCTTGAAATTCCAGGTGGTGTTATTGATGGTGATGAAGAACCTGAAACTGCGATTAAAAGGGAGTTGCTTGAAGAAACCGGCTACAGTTTTAAGACTTGCAAATATATTATAGAACTCTATCCTAACCCTGCAACATCAACCAATAAAACATTTACTTATTTTTTAACTGGTGGCACTAAAACGCATGAACAGCATTTAGATGAACATGAAATTTTAAATGTTGAAGAATATACGGTTGAAGAAGTAAAGCAATTACTTACCGATAATCAGATTGCGCAAGCCCTGCATGTTGCGGCTTTGCATTATGGTTTAGCAGAAATAGATCGTTGAATGACTTAATTTATTTACCACCTAAGACACCTTAGAATATTTTACTATAAGATATCGGTTAAATAAATAAGGCCTGATTTTTATCAAATCAGGCCTTATTTATTTTGGTAAACTTTAGATTAGGCATTTTGATTTTACCTTAAACCCTCAGCCATCTAACCTCTAACCTTAAATTAGCTCATTTTTAATTTTTTCTGGATATCATGAACGTAAGCTTTAAACTTCTTATCCGTATCGATTAAATCTTCTACTGTTTGGCAAGCATAAATTACGGTACTATGATCACGACCCCCAAAGAAAGCACCAATAGTTTTTAGTGATGATTTTGTGTGGCTTTTTGACAGATACATTGAAATCTGGCGGGCTTGGACAATTTCGCGTTTACGCGTTTGTGATTTAACCATATCAACCGGAACTTCGAAATATTCGCAAACTAACTTTTGAATATATTCCATCGAAATTTCTTTTGAAGTATTTTTGATGAAGTTTTTCAACATTTGCTTCGCAAGATTTAAGTCGATTTCTTTTTTGTTCAAAGTAGCCTGCGCCAACAATGAAACCATTGCACCTTCCAGTTCACGTACGTTGTTATCAATATTATGCGCAACATATTCCACAACTTCACCAGGCAACTCAATACCATCGGCATACATTTTCTTTCTTAAGATTGCGATACGCGTTTCCAAATCCGGAATTTGTAAATCGGCAGATAAGCCCCATTTAAAACGGCTTAACAAACGTTCTTCTAAACCAGCTAAATCTTTTGGCGCTTTATCTGATGTTAAAATAACCTGTTTACCTGATTGATGTAAGTGATTAAAGATATGGAAGAAAATATCTTGTGTTTTTTCTTTACCCGCAAAGTTGTGTACATCATCCATAATGATAACATCCATTGCCTGGTAAAAGTTAACAAAATCGTTAATAGTATTATTCTTTAATGAATCTACAAACTGCTGGCAAAATTTCTCGCAAGAAACATAGATAACCAACTTATCTGGCATGCTGCGTTTAATCTCATTACCTATGGCCTGTGCCAAGTGTGTTTTACCTAAACCTACGCCACCATAAATCATTAATGGATTAAATGATGTACCTCCAGGTTTTGCGGCGACCGCATAACCAGCAGAACGTGCCAAACGGTTGCAATCTCCTTCAATATAATTTTCGAAAGTATAATTAGAGTTTAATTGCGGATCGACATTTAACTTTTTTAGTCCGGGAATAATAAACGGATTTTTAATGTCTTTATTTATTGATACCGGAATTGGCATCGATTGTACCTTTGCTTCTGCCCCATTTCCGTTTGAGGGCATATTTGTTGTATAAGGGCTTCCGCTATTAGAAGATTTATCTACTACAATATTATATTCTAACCTACCATCTTCCCCGAGCTGCTTTTTTACAGTCTTTCGGAGTAAGCCTACGTAGTGTTCTTCAAGCCATTCGTAAAAGAATAAACTCGGTACCTGAATGGTTAAAACCTTACCTTCCAATTTAAGGGCTGTTATAGGCTCGAACCAAGTTTTGAAACTTTGATTCGGGATATTATCCTTAATAATTTGAAGACAGTTCTTCCACACTTCTGTACAAGTTTTTTCCATTGCGATTTCTATAATTTATTGGTTTACAGTGCCGATTCGAATTTACGGGGTGGTCCGTTTCGGGACTACGAATATTGAGAAAATTATCAACATTTGAAACAAAAATTTCAATTATTTTGTAACCTATTCATAAGCAGGTAGCTAACCTACTTAACCTAAATTTTTAATGTGGATAACTATTTATTAACATAGGTTTTCCACATACAAAATCGTTTTATCGGCTATTTCACCCAATTATTCAAATCAGCATCGCAAATGCAAATTCCAAGCCATAATCTATAATTTTAATAAAAATAAAAACGAGAAATAGTTGAAACAACTGATAATCAAAGTCCTAATTTGATACACGACAAACAACCATCGTACTTGTATAATATATTGCGAAAATACTGTAGCCATATTTACCCTATTTGGGTAATTTTATCAAGTATTCGCCGCAAAATTTTAGTACTCACCAAAGGTTTCACGGAATACATCAGCAATTTCGCCAAGTGTAGCATATTGTTCAACGGCCACAACAATAAAAGGCATCAAATTTACATCAGTTCTTGCTGCATCCTTCAGGTTATTTAACGCTTGTTCAATTGCTTTGTTATCTCTCGATGCCTTCAACTGATTTAGTTTTTCCGTTTGAAGTTGCCTGATGGAATCATCAATATTAAAAACCTCGGTTAACCCTTGCTCTTCCTGAATGAATTTATTTACACCAACAGAGATGCGATCTCCATTTTCGATTTCTTTTTGGTATTGATAAGATGCTCCTGCAATTTCATTTTGCATATATTCGCTTTCTATTGCATTTACAGATCCACCCATTGCATCAATTTTATCAATGTATTTCCAGGCCGCATCTTCTACTTCATCTGTTAAATTTTCTATAAAATAAGAACCTGCTAAGGGGTCTACAGTGTCTGTAACACCACTCTCAAAACCTATAATTTGTTGAGTGCGCAAAGCGATTTTTGCCGCAGCCTCCGTTGGGAGCGACAAAGCTTCATCGTAACCATTAGTATGTAGCGACTGTGTACCACCTAAAACCGCAGCCATTGCCTGGTTGGTAACTCTTATTACATTATTAAGCGGTTGTTGTGCCGTCAAAGTAGAACCACCTGTTTGGGTATGAAAACGCAACATTTGTGCCTTTTCTTCAGTTGCACCGAGTTCTTTGGTTATTTTCGCCCACATCCTTCTTGCTGCCCTAAATTTTGCAATCTCTTCGAAAAAATTATTATGGCAATTGAAAAAAAACGATAACCTTTTAGCAAAAATGTTGATATCCAGGCCCTTGTCAATCGCAGCCTTTAAATAGGTTTTGCCATTGGCTAAGGTAAAAGCCAATTCTTGGACGGCCGATGAGCCTGCTTCGCGAATGTGATAACCTGATATGGAGATGGTATTCCACTTCGGAACTTCATTGCTGCAAAACTCAAAAATATCAGTAATTAAACGCATTGATGGCTTCGGTGGATAAATATAAGTTCCACGGGCAGCGTATTCTTTTAGTATATCGTTTTGGATGGTTCCCGAAATTTGCTTTAAATCTGCGCCTTGTTTTTTCGCTAAAGCAATGTACATAGCCAATAAAATTGAAGCCGTGGCATTGATTGTCATGGAAGTTGTTATATCTTTCAATTCGATGCCATCAAACAAAATTTCAATATCTTTTAACGAATCAATGGCCACACCCACCTTTCCAACTTCACCTTCTGCCATTTCATGATCAGAATCATAACCAATTTGAGTAGGTAAATCAAAAGCAACAGATAAACCAGTTGTTCCTTGCTTTAATAAGTAATGATATCTTTTATTAGATTCTTCTGCTGTTGAAAACCCGGCATATTGCCTCATCGTCCACAACCGACCACGATACATATCCTTCTGAATTCCTCTTGTAAATGGAAATTCACCCGGTTTTTCTTCAACAGGGTTAGCGGAAGTATAAAGTTCCTTGATCTCAATTCCTGAAGTGGTAGTATGTTTTTTATCGCTCATATTTGGTTGATTAGTTCATTGGCTCATTAGTGATTGGTTCATTAGTTATAGATTTCATATCTGAAATTATCAATACAACCTTTAAACTTTTTAATATTTCAACATTCCAACCTAACCTTAAAACAGCTGTTGTATATCTTTCTTAATCAATTCAATGGTTAAATCGTATGGGTTTTCATCGATGCTAGCCATATGTTGCAAAATTGCTTTACTTAATTCTATTCCATTTGCACCTGCAGGCAAACCTTGCACTGCATTATTAATCATGCCGATGGTATCATCCTTTAATTTTCGAACAACATTCCAGGTTACACTATTAATATATAGTTGTTGTGTAATGTTATGTTGATATTCCGAACGAACTTCATTTAAAATACCAGCCTGCAATGTAGAAATATCAATTCCTTGCTGATGTAAACGCACAAGTAAATTCGCCGGATTAATTCTATCGATAAAAATAATTAAGCGTTCGTGTGCTTGCAGTCTTAAAGGCAACAATTGAGCCCTACTTTCTTTATTCAGTTCTATATTTTTCAGATTAAAAAACCGATGAATATCGTTCTTTACCAAATAATAAATTGTTAGGAACGCTAAGGTAATGCCTACAAATAATGTTAAAATATCTATTACGATTTGCTGTATAATCATATCTATTGTTTAATTACGGTAATATTAACATCCCGCTAAAAGCAAAAATGTACATTATTATTTATATTTGTAAAAGATAAAATTTAAATAACATGAGTACTACAGTTGATACAGCATTTGCCCCGGTTTCTTTTTCAGAAGGAGCAACTAAAGAGTTATTAAAATTAAAAGATCAGCAAGAGATTAGTGAAGATTATGGCTTACGTGTAGGCGTTGAAGGAGGTGGTTGCGCAGGTATGAATTATGTTTTAGGCTTTGACCAGAAAAAAGACGGTGACCAGGAATTTCTTATCGAAGGCATTAAAGTTTTTATGAATAAAGCGCATCAAATGTATTTAATGGGCATGATGATTGACTGGCAAGACGGTTTAAACTCAAGGGGTTTCACGTTTGTTAACCCAAATGCAACTAGTACTTGTGGTTGCGGAACAAGTTTTTCAGCATAAAAAAAATTATATTGTAACATATTGCACAGTCCCTTTGTCTAAACATCGGGACTTTTTTATTTTTATAGATATTTGTCTGCCACAATTAATTGCAAACTCCAACAAACTAAATGAATTACAGGGAAAATATCAGGCTCGCACTGCAATCAATCAAAAGTAATCGGTTACGCACAATGCTTACTGCATTAATTATTGCTATTGGCTTAAGTGCTTTAGTTGGTATTTTAACCACTTTGGATGCAGTAAAAGCAAGTATGACCAGTGCTTTTAGTAGCATGGGTGCTAATTCATTTACCATTCGTAACCGAGGTACAGGTATTAGAATTGGCGGGCAAGGTAAAAGACCAAAACCCTTCAAAGCGATTAGATACGAAGATGCCGTTAAGTTTAAGGATAGTTTGAATACACCAGCAACTGTTGCCGTTAGTGTATTTGCAAGTGGCGGTTCTACTGTAAAAAACGGAAGTTTAAAAACTAACCCAAATATTAATGTTCAAGGTATTGATGAAAACGGATTAAATTCACAAGGCTTGAGTCTTTCTGATGGTCGTAATTTTAGCAAATCTGAAGTTCAAATGGGCAGCAACGTTTGTATCGTTGGTAGCGAAGTTGTAAATAAGTTATTTAAAGATACTGAAGCGATTGATAAGATGGTTAATGTTGGAAACAATCGATTTAAAATTGTAGGAATTTTAGCGGCTAAAGGTTCAAGTATGGGTTTTAGTGGCGATAGGGCGGTGTATGTACCATTATTAAAAGCCAAACAAATTAATTCGAATGCTAATCCATCTTATACGATAACCGTAATGGTTCCTACAAATGAGATGCAGGAAGCAGTTATAGGAGAATCAACATCGTTATTCAGAAACATCCGTAAGGTTAAAGTTAACGACCCGAACAATTTTGAAATCACTAAAAGTGATGCGATAGCGCAGACCTTATTTGAGAACTTAGCTTTCGTAGCGATTGGTGGTGTGGCCATTGGAGTTATTACACTAATCGGTGCATCAATCGGCTTAATGAATATCATGTTAGTTTCGGTTACAGAAAGAACACGCGAAATTGGCATACGTAAAGCCATTGGCGCAAATCCGAAAGTAATTAGAAGACAATTTTTAATAGAAGCTGTTGTAATTTGTTTAATGGGCGGGACGTTCGGTATATTTTTAGGAATCGTTATCGGAAACCTCATTTCGCTAGCGATGGGCGGCTCATTTATAATTCCATGGGCATTTATTATTGGTGGCTTTGGTATTTGCGTTGGAGTTGGAATTATGTCTGGCTATTATCCAGCTAAAAAAGCCTCTCGGTTAGACCCTGTTGAAGCACTCAGATACGAGTAAAAATATCTAAAGCGTGCTGTTAAGCAATTGATGTTGGGTGATTAGCGTATTAATTCCATTAGTAAGCAATGAACTTTCTAAGGCCGCAGCATGTTTTAGGTGATGCATGTCACTTCCGATAAAATCAACTAAATGATGCTCTACCATTTCATCGGCAATTTTCTTTGCACCTGTTCCATAGTAGCCTGTTACTGCAATAGAATTTAGTTGCAGTAAACATCCAGCCGACTTTATTTTGTGAAAATTCTCGATAGAAGCGTAGTAGTAAGGATATCTTTCGGGGTGCGCTAAAACGGGTGTGTAACCAGAATCTTGAATTAACTTTATAAACTCGAACAGGTTTTGCGGTAAGTTTATGTAAGATAGCTCAAACAAAACATATTGTGCACCGAAAGTTAAAACTTGTTTTTGCTTTATCTTCTTTTCCAGCGTTTCATCAAGGTAATATTCCGCGGCAGCATCAACTTCTAAATCAATTTCAGCTTCTGATAAACCTTTTCTTAATATATCCAAGCCACGATTAATGATATCAGGTGTATTACGAAAATAATCAGCCATTACGTGTGGTGTAGCAATCAGTTTCTTAAAACCAAGCGCTTTAAGCTTCTGAGCCAGTAACAGAGAATCTTTCAAGCTTTGTGCTCCATCGTCAATACCTGGAATAATATGCGAGTGCATATCGGTACCGATTGTCGAAAAGTTAAATTCAGGTGCTACTTTCTTTTTCTTGAATAATCCAAACATCTTAAGCTATGCGATAAATTAAACTTCTGTTGGTAAATCAGAAGATTCTGCAATTGCTGCTAATTTAGAAGAATATATTTTACTGAGCAATTGATTTAAGTTTTCGGTCAAATCAAACTGTATATCTTCGTGAAGTTTTTTGAATTTATTTATGGTAACCTGAATGGTTTTGATATAGAAGCTTGAAAATAGAATTCCAAAATCCCGATAGCCGAAAAAAGATTTTTTATACTCCAGAGGAATCACACTCAGTACAAATATTTTGAGCTCAACCTCGCCAACATTGTCTTTAGTAACCTTGTAGAAATGATTTACGAGTGTAATCATCTTTCTAACTTTTGCCAATGCCTCTTTAGCATTTAACTTTTTAAGTTCGGCAAGCTGGTCTTCAATAGTATTCTTAATGATTTCTTTGCGCCCTTCCAAATCGCTTTCATCTTCCAATAGTTTATAATGAAGATGTTCGGTAAGCACTTTATCTTTTGCAATTAATCGCAATAACAATTTATCCTTTTCTTTGATGGGTAAATCCGTTATTGCGATTTTTAAGTCTTTGTGCTCCGCAAGCTTCATTTAAAAAGGATTTGCCTTAATGTACTTTTCCCACTCCCAGGCAGAACGCATCATTTCATTTAAATCAAGTTCTGCTGTCCATTTCAAAACCTCTTTTGATTTTGTAACATCGCCATAAACCTGCTCGATATCGCCGCCGCGTCTTGGTCCGATTTGGTAGTTAAGTTTTTCTCCTGTAGAGCTTTCAAAGGCAGTAATGATTTCTATAACTGAAGAACCTTTTCCTGTACCTAAGTTAAATACTTCATAATTACTGTCGGCTTCGCCAGATTCTAACCTTTTAATGGCTGCAACATGTGCTTTTGCCAAATCCACAACGTGGATATAGTCGCGAATGGCACTTCCATCTGGAGTATTGTAATCGTTTCCGTGGACGGTAATGGGACCACGTTTGCCAATAGCAGATTGTGTGATAAAAGGAACTAAGTTTGCCGGAACACCATTAGGTAATTCGCCAATTAGCGCCGTTTTGTGTGCACCAACCGGGTTAAAGTAACGCAAAGCGATGATTTTTAAATCTGGTGATACTGCAGCAGTTTCTGTTAAAATTTCTTCGGCAATTTGTTTTGTGTTGCCATAAGGCGATTCGGCTTTTTTAACTTCAGCCGATTCTGTTACAGGCAAATTATCTGGCTGACCGTAAACGGTGCAAGATGAAGAGAAAACAAAATTTGTTTTAGTGAACGAATTCAATAAATTAATTAAACTGAAAAAGTTATTTCTGTAGTATTTTAATGGATTTTGAACAGATTCGCCAACTGCCTTTGAAGCAGCAAAATGAATAATGCCAGAAATATCTGCATGTTCAGCAGCAAAAGCTTTCACCTTTGCTTCATCGCACAAATCAAATTTATAGAATTCAGGTTTTAAGCCGATAATCTTTTCAATCTGATCTAAAATTTTAATATCAGAGTTTGAAAGGTCATCTACAATTACAACTTCGTAACCTGCATTATGCAGTTCAACAACCGTATGAGAACCAATATAGCCAGTACCTCCGGTAACTAAAATTTTAGACATTGTTATCGATTATATTTTTGAAAATCTTTATGCTCAATTTTTGCCAAAGCTTCCTCTGGCAAAGATTTGAAATATTCGTATGTAATTTTTAATCCTTCTGCCCTACCAACTTTTGGCTCCCAACCTAACAAAGCCTTTGCTTTGGTAATATCTGGTCTACGTTGCTTCGGATCATCTTGAGGCAATTCTTTATAAACTATCTTTTGTGATGTTCCTGTTAACTTGATGATTTCTTCGCAGAATTGTTTAATCGTGATTTCATCAGGGTTTCCAATATTTACTGGCTGAGCATAATCACTCATCAGTAAACGGTAAATGCCTTCAATCAAATCATCAACATAACAGAACGAGCGGGTTTGGCTTCCATCACCAAAAACAGTTAAATCTTCTCCTCTTAATGCCTGACCAATAAAAGCCGGAAGAACACGTCCATCATTCAATCGCATTCTTGGCCCGTAAGTGTTAAAAATTCTAATGATGCGGGTTTCAACTCCGTGGAAAGTATGATAAGCCATTGTTATCGCTTCTTGAAAACGTTTAGCTTCATCATAAACGCCCCTTGGCCCTACCGGATTTACGTTACCCCAATATTCTTCAGGTTGTGGATTAACGCTTGGATCGCCATAAACCTCAGAAGTTGATGCAATTAACATCCTTGCCCCTTTTGCCCTTGCTAAACCTAATAAATTGTGCGTACCTAACGAACCAACCTTTAAGGTTTGGATTGGAATTTTTAAATAATCTATCGGGCTTGCTGGTGATGCGAAGTGCAGTATGTAATCTAATGTTCCAGGAATATGTACAAATTTAGAAACATCATGATTGTAGAATTCAAAGTTTTCTAAGTGAAAAAGATGTTCGATGTTTGATAAATCGCCTGTTATCAGGTTATCCATTCCAATAACATGATAACCTTCTTTTATGAACCTATCGCAAAGGTGCGAACCCAAAAAACCTGCCGCTCCGGTAATTAATATTCTTTTAGTGCTCATCTTAATCTATTAATTTACGGCCAATACTGTTATAATAGTAACCTACGTCAACCATTTTTTCCAAGTTGTAAAGATTACGACCATCAAAAATCACTTTGTTTTTTAATGTAGATTCCATTTTTTCGAAATCAGGATTTCTGAATACAGACCATTCTGTAGCAATTAAAAGTGCATCGGCATTTTCAAGTGCTTCATATTGATTGGTTGCATAATTAACTTTATCACCAATTAAATGTCTAACATTTTCAATTCCTTCCGGATCGAAAACAGTAACTGTAGCACCATTTTCAACTAAGGCATCGATAATGTATAAAGCTGGTGCTTCACGGATATCATCAGTTTCAGGCTTAAAAGCTAAACCCCAAAGCGCAAAATGCTTACCCTGTATATCGTTTTTATAATATTTTAAAATTTTATCAACCAAAATAGTTTTTTGGCGTTCGTTAACTTCCATTACTGATTTAAGGATTTGGAAGTCGTATGTGTTCTCATCTGCAGCCATTACCAATGCTTGCACATCTTTCGGAAAACAAGAACCACCATAACCAATACCTGGGAATAAGAAGCGCTTACCAATCCTATCGTCGGAGCCAATTCCTCTTCTTACCGCATCAACATCTGCACCAACCAATTCGCAAAGGTTGGCGATTTCGTTCATGAAGGTAATTTTGGTTGCCAAAAATGAGTTTGCAGCATATTTTGTTAATTCTGATGAACGCTCATCCATAAACAAAATTGGATTTCCCTGACGCACATAAGGACCATAAAGATCCGTCATTAGTTTTTTAGCACGCTCGCTTTTTGTACCTAAAACGACACGATCTGGTTTCATGAAATCTTCTACCGCAACACCTTCACGTAAAAACTCTGGGTTTGAAACCACATCAACTTCTACGCTCGTGTTTTCAGTGAATACGGCTCTAACTTTATCTGCTGTACCAACCGGAACGGTAGATTTGTTAACAATGATTTTATAATCCTTGATGATTTTGGAAATATCTTTTGCCGCACCTAAAATATAAGAAAGATCGGCTGCACCATCTCCACCCGGAGGCGTTGGCAAGGCCATGAAAATAATTTTTGCTTCTTCAATAGCTTCGGCTAAGTTGGTGGTAAAATGCAACCTACCTTGTTCTATATTTCTATGGAAAAGAAGATCCAGACCGGGTTCGTAAATTGGAACCTGACCTTCTTGCATTTTCTTAACTTTGGCTTCATTTATGTCTACACAAATGACATTGTTGCCTGTTTCTGCTAAACATGTTCCGGTAACCAGACCTACATATCCTGTACCTACTACAGCTATTTTCATATTATATTTATAGGGGATTTTAAGTAATTTCGTTATATCTTGCCACGAAGATAATAAAATCCAACAAATGCTTTTACTTTATACATCAGGAATTAAATTTTATAGCTTAATAATTTGGATTTTCTCGTATTTTAATAAAAAAGCAGCGCTATTTATTTCTGGTAGACAACAGATTTTCAGCAAAATAGCGGATAAAGTAAATCCACATGATGAGAATATATGGTTCCATTTTGCCTCACTAGGCGAATTTGAACAAGGCCGACCGGTTCTTGAAAAAATAAAAGCATTTAGCCCTCAAAAAAAAATAATTATCACTTTTTTTTCTCCTTCGGGATACGAGATTAGAAAAAATTACGCATTAGCTGATGCAATTTTCTATTTGCCGATGGACACTAAATCAAATGCTAAAAAATTTATCGAATTGATTAAACCTGAAATGGCCATTTTCACGAAATATGAATTTTGGCATTTCTATTTTTCAGAGTTAAATAAGAACAATATTCCCTTGTATCTAATCTCTGGGATTTTTAGACCAAATCAGATTTTCTTTAAAAACTATGGAGGTTTTTATCGTAATATGTTAAAATCGGTAATGCATTTTTTTGTACAAAATGAAGAAAGTAAAAATCTGCTAAATTCAATTGGTGTAAGTGCCACCACAATTAGTGGCGATACCCGATTTGACCGGGTTTACGAAAATGCAGCACAGCCTAAGCAATTACCAAGTATTAAACAATTTTGTGAAAACGCTAAAACACTAATTTGTGGGAGTACATGGCCTGAAGATGAAAAACTTATCGCTGATTTAGCAACTAAATACCAAAATTGGAGGTTTATAATTGCGCCACATGAAGTAGACGAAAATCACATTCAAAATATTGAGAGGCTGTTTGAGAAATCTATCCGTTTCTCAAACCTGGAAAACGCTGCTTCATTAAAATCAAACATTTTAATAATTGATAATATTGGGATGCTTTCCTCTTTATACCAGTATGGCAGAATCGCATACATTGGTGGAGGATTTGGAGCCGGAATACACAATACATTGGAGGCCGCAGCATTTGGGCTTCCGGTAATTTTTGGCCCCAAATACGATAAATTTCAGGAAGCTAAAGATTTGATAAAAATTGATGCGGCAAAAAGCATTTCTACAAAAGAAGAACTTTTTGCCGCATTTGAGTATTTCATGGCGAATCAAAAATCATCCGCAGCCGCTAAAAATTACGTTTTAGAAAGTAAAGGCGCTACTGAAATTATTTTGGCGAAGATTTTGAAAGTTTAATTTACCATCCCAGCCAATGCTTCGATAAATTTTGGATTAGCATTTAAACTTTCTACCAGTTGTACGTGTTCGCCACCAAGTTCTTTAAACTCTTCATGGTATTCAACTGTAATTTCGTAAAGTGTTTCTAAGCAATCAGCAACAAAAGCCGGACTAAATACCAATAATCTCTTTTTACCTTCGGCGGCTAATTTCTTTAAAATATCGGTTGTATATGGCTGTACCCAAGGCTCTTTACCTAATCTAGACTGAAAGCAAACCGTGTAATTATCTTTCGGTATTCCAAGTTTTTTAGCGATTAATCTTGCTGTATCGTGTCCTTGTGCCGAATAACAAAATTTATTAGTATCATTTAAAGTTTGACAACAATCGGCATTTTTTAAACAATAATTTCCGGTGTGATCACATTTTAACAATTGTCTTTCAGGTAAACCATGGAAACTGAATAAAATATGGTCAAAGCTTTCCGGATTGTGTTTCTTTGCATTTTCAGCAAAAACCTCAATCATCAATTCATTATCATGAAACGAATTAACAAAGGAGATTGGGGGCACGGTGGGCCATTTACTAACAAGTTCCATTACCAGTTGCATAACCGAACCGCTACTTGCAGAAGCATACTGCGGAAATAATGGAATAACCTGAATGCTTTCTACCAAGCCTGCTTTTAAATTTGCTAAAGCCGATTCTATTGAAGGACTTTGATAGCGCATGGCCAATTCCACATGATAAGCATCACCTAATCGCTCTTGAAGCATTTTGGCTTGCAACTTACTATAGTACAGAAGTGGCGAACCATTTTCATTCCATATTTCTTTATATAATTTTGCAGTTTTAGGACTTCTAAAAGGCACAATAATACCCTTAACCAATAGAGTTCTATTTAACTTAGGAATATCGATAACGCGTTCATCCATTAAAAACTGATCTAAATATTTTCTTACATCAGCGGTTTCCGGACTATCGGGTGTGCCTAAATTAACTAGTAAAATTCCTTTCTTGCTCATTATTTACAATATGTTTTGTGTCGCAAATATCGCCTTTTTATTATTTTTTACCTACCAGAAAAAGTGACTAAAAGCATTTTTACGTCAACAAAAGGTAGTAATTATTCATTTAAATGAATTCGTTTAACCTTTTGCTTTATGCAATCGCCACCATGGTGTGCTAGGTTGCTCGTGATGTTCTAGGTGATAACCAAAAAAATAGCAGGTTATAAATGCAACAAAATGATTTTTGCTCAAGGTTGATGCATGATATTCATTATCGTGCTCTCCTTTGTGTGGTAAATAAGTTCCAAAGTAAAATAACTGAAAAGTGCTGAGTAACGATGGAAGCACCCAAAATATCAATAAATTCGTTTCCGTAACCCAAATTTTAAGAACATTAAAGGCAATTGCCATTATTATAAGTTGAATTATAGAAACGTAATTCAACATAAATCTAAAATACCATTTCCAAAATCCGTGTGGTGCGTAATCTGGATCTAATTCGGTATGTACATGATTATGATGCTTGTGATGCTTTGCATAAAGTTTATGATAGAAAAAACCTGCATAAAGAAAAACCGAGATATAACCCACCAAATTATTGATGTTTTTATTTGGTGAAACTGTTCCATGCATTGCATCATGAGCCGTAATGAATAGCCCGGTATATAAATGCATTTGAACCAAAATCATCAAGTAAACCAATGGATTATTCCAAGAGAACTCCCATGTGAGTAGAAAATATAGTGAAGTAAACCAGCACGAGATTACGGTAATGGCCACTAAAGACCCGATATTTTTACTAACTGTTTTCAAATAAATAATTCGATTGTTTGACAATTAAACAGTTTAGTATAAAAAATGATTTTGAAAAATTCAATTAGTAAAACTGTAATTCGGATTTAACTTTTTCCATAAGCCACATTGGGGTAGATGTTGCGCCACAGATTCCAACTTTATCATTCTCAGAAAACCAATTTTTATCCAATTCTTCTACGTTAGAGATAAAGTAAGAATTATTATTAAATTTCTTGCATACATCATACAAAACTTTTCCGTTTGATGATTTTTTACCTGATACAAAAACTATCTTATCATAATGGCCCACAAAGTTTTCTAATTCCTGATAGCGGTTAGAAACCTGCCTGCAAATAGTATCATTAGCTTTAACCTCGTAGCCTCTACTTAACAATTCATCTTTTATGCCATAAAATTTATCAACACTTTTAGTCGTTTGGCTATAAAGTGTAAATTTAGAAGGCAATTCTACGTTATCCAATTCAGCCAAATCCTGAAAAACAATTGCTTTCCCATCGGTTTGGCCTTGTAAGCCTATAACTTCTGCATGACCATGTTTGCCAAAAATCAGAATTTGTTCCTCATCATCATGTGAGTTTTTAATTCTATTTTGAAGTTTTAAAACAACCGGGCAAGAAGCATCGATTAAGGTTAAATTATTATCGAGCGCAAGTTGGTATGTTGATGGCGCTTCACCATGTGCTCTAATAAGAACTTTTTCGTTTTGAAGGGTTTTTAGAATATCATGATCGATAATTTTTAAACCCATATTGGTTAAACGCTCAACTTCCTCATCGTTATGTACAATATCACCAAGGCAATATAAACGGCCTTCGTTTTCTAAAATATCCTCTGCCATTTCAATTGCGTAAACTACGCCAAAGCAAAAGCCCGAAGCTTTATCAATAGTGACTTGTAAATTATAACTCATTGCTTTGCAAAATTAAGCAAAAATATTCTATCATCTTGTCATGTATAAAACAACAAAAAATATTAACTGAGAAATGTACATTGTTGTACCAATGTATTTTTGTTGTTTTAGGCCAAGCGCATAATAGAATTTTAATAAGATAACCGAAACGATAAACCAGGCAACATAATTTTGGACTGGTATTAAATTGTGATCCCAATGCCAATAATCAAACTTCATGGCGGTTGGTTCCAGAAAAAAATCCAAAAGTATTAAACATAAGCCTCCAATTAATGATGCTAAAATTCCGTTTCGAATTTTAAAACCCTTAATCATTTGCCCTGCGCTGAATATTAAAATTACCCAGTTTACGCCCATTAGCAATGGTACAGCGGCAACTTTAAAACCTAATGTTGTACCATAATAATAGCTGCCAAATATTTTACCGGTTTTTACACCTAAAACTTCAACCAAATAGCCACAGAGGAAAACTCCGCAAATAAATAATAAAAGCCTTTTAATATCTGCATTATACGAAAATATGATAACGGCAAACATTAACAGTAAGTGAAAAGGCACCAGTTTCGTAAAGTAGGGTTGTGCTACAGGCATTAAAAATCCTATCAAACCAACCAAATGAAAAATGATAATAATAGCTACTGATAGCCTTTTTACTTTTAAATCTGACTGGTCAATCTGCCCTTCCATGTTCCGTTTTTAAATAAATGCTTTTTTATTGATATTAATGATATTAGCAAAAAGAATAACATCTGTAATGGATGCAAAACTAAATTTAGCAAAACATTCTGTCCTGATAAAAAGGATATCATCAATCTACTTAAAACTACCAACGTTAATGGTAAAGCAAGAAGCGATAAATCAAAGTTTTGAATTAGGATTATCGGCCAGGCAATTACCAAGAGCTGGTAAATTAGTAATATTATGATGTTACTACCAAAACCTGCTAGTAAATTTTTACTAAAGCCATTAATACTTTCGTTAAGATTTTTGTACATCCGGCAGTAAATTAAACCGTTAGCTAAAAGTGCTTCAGTTTTACAACCTTGTTGCTTTACAAGTTTCATAATCTCAACATCCTCTACAACTTTGTCTTTAACTCTTTCATGCCATTCAAAATCATGGTAGTTTGATGCCTTAAAAAACATGCATTGACCACTTGCGGCAGAAAATGCTGGATTTTTTGAAGCCCTAACTAATCTTAGTGGGAGCAGGTTTAGCAAGATAAAATGCATTAAAGGAACGGTTAATTTCTCGCCAATACTTTTCATTACCTGATTTGTAAAAATGCTGAGTAAGCTTAAACTTCCATTTTCAGTTCTATAAATCAAGCTATTTATAAAACCTCTCTTTATCTCTTCATCAGCATCTAAAAACAAAAGATAATTTCCTGTTGCAACTTTAGAAAGTTGGTGACAAGCATAGTTTTTACCTAACCATCCTTTTGGCAATTGCCCACCTTGTATTACTGAAAAATTGGGATTTCCTTGTGCAAAGTCATCTACCAATTTAAAGGTATCATCTGAGCTATCATCATCAAGTACAATTACCTCGTAATTCTGGTAATCTTGTTCTTTAATTGATTGTAATAAACCGATAATGTTTTCCGCTTCGTTTCTAGCCGGAATCAATATTGAAACCTTGTAATCGTAATGTTTAACGCTTCGCGGAAGTTTTGGATTGGAGAGAAAGTTGAATACAGTAACAGAAAATCTGATAACCAGAAAAATTAATGCTGCGTATATAAAAACTGTCATTCTTTAATTTGTGTCTGTTTAACAAGCGATGCATTATAATGTTTGTTATAGGCACTTTTTAAAAGTTGCAGGCTTATGTACTCTTCGTTGTCCCAATTATGCAGATAAGTAAAAACAGATGGCTTTCTTTCAGCAAAATAATCGATAAAGGTTGCAGCAAAAATAATGTTGATTTTCTTGTTGCTTGAGTTTATCATTTGCATTACGCCTTTTTCGAAATTTATGTCTGGCGCATGGTTAGAATGAAGCTTACCCTGCGGAAATACAAGGACTAAGTTTTTTGGATCGTTTAAAAGTTCCCCTGCATAGCTTAGGGTTTCTAAAACATCTTTACCACTATTAGAAGCGGCAAAAGCTCCAAGATATTTCAAAAAGCGAACTTTTGCATAATTTTCAGCATTAACCAAAACATGAAAATTCTTTTTAAAAATTAATTTATTCAGATAGAAAATAAAAAAGCCATCCCACCAACTAAAATGATTGGCAAGCACTAAAACTGATGAATCTTCCTTGAGTAATAATGTATCGTACCTGAAAGCATGAAAATCTTTCTTGATAATAAATTTTATGTACCAGGAAAAAAACCTGTAAATAATATTATTTTTTTTAGGATGGTACATGCAGGGAAATTGCAAAAAATTAGACTTAATTGCAAGTATAGCTTTTCATGGGAATTTAACTTAAATAAACTCGGTCTTCTTCTCCCTCAACATCCATTACAACATCAACATGTTCTTTTAATATTGTAGCGAGTTCTAAGCCTACAAAATCTGTAGCAATCGGGAAAATTTTGTGACTTCTGTCTACCAAAACTACCGTACGAATTTTTTTATGCGGCGTATTTAAAAAAACACCTAAACCGTAAGCTAAAGTTTTACCGCTGTTCAAAACATCATCAACTAAGATAATAACCTTATTTTTCCAAACGCTTTCACTTAAATCTGTTTTGGCCACAAGTTTACTACTCTCCTTTTCTAAATCGATTCTTAACAAAACAATTTTAAGCGCTGAGATTTTTTTTAGCACTTTTTCAAGCCTCAAAGCAAGTTTATATCCCCTATCCCATATGCCGGCCAGAACAATTTCTTTCTCGTTCAAATTATCTTCGAGGATTTGATAGGCAATTCTATCTATCTTCTGCTGAATTTGTTTTTTATTAAGAATAAGTAATTGCGATGCTGCCATTTGCTTTAAAGGTTTGGTTACAAAAAGAACGATTTTAAGGATGAAATTCAAACTATTTGAAAAATAATTTCAATCGCTTGCAACGTTTGTGCTTTGCATACGTCTAATCATTAACCTAAAACATCAAAATTATCTCAAACATTTCAACCAATTAAATCTATTATGAAAACATCAAGATTTTCAAACTAAGCATTGGGATGAATAATCTGATAGCTTCATCATCATTAAAAAACAAATTATAAACAGATGAAAAACTTATTCAAAACATCAGCATTGCTAACATTATTCCTAGTTGCTACAAACTATGTTAATGCACAAGAAAGCAAAAACGTATCAATTAAAAATATAAGCAGTGTAACTGTAAGCAGCGGTATCGATTTATATTTGACTCAGGGCAGTTCTGAAAATCTGGATATCAAATCATCAGCAGATTTACTTAAAAATGTTGTTGTAGAGCAAAACGGCGGCAGTTTAGTTATAAAAGTAAAGGAGGGCTTAAATTGGGGCAATATGTTTAGAAACCAAAGCATTAAGGCCTACTTAAATTTCAAAACATTAAATGCTTTAACCGCATCTGGCGGAAGTGATGTTTATAGCCAAAATCAAATTAAGGCAGATAAATTTTCTGTTCGTTCATCTGGCGGCAGCGATGTAAAACTAAATTTGGTTTGTAAAGATATTCAGATTCAAAGTAGTGGTGGTAGTGATATAAAGTTAAGTGGGAAAGCTGAAAATATGGTTCTGCAAACAAGCGGAGGTAGCGATGTTAACGCTTACGAATTTCCGGTAGATTATGCTAAAGTTTCAGCTTCTGGTGGTTCTGATGCAAATATAAATGTAACTAAAGGGTTAGAAGCTGGCGCAAGTGGTGGCAGCGATGTACACTATAAAGGCAATGCTTCTTTAAAGAAAACATCATCATCTAAAAGTGGTGATGTTACTAAAGTAAATTAGTTAGTTTTAGGTTTAACTTAATTTACATATGCTGTTTTGCGGATGCAAAACAGCATTTTTTTTTATTTATAAGGGAAGTAAACAAAGTTTGCCCCTTCCGGAACAATTACAAACACACACATAAAATCTTCAGGTTTTTTATATGCTTTTAAAAATTGTTCTTTTCTTTCCTTATTAATCATACCTTTTTCGATAAATTCTTCAAGCGTAGAAGCCTGGATGGTCCAATCTGTATTTAATTCCTCTTTGTTAAGGATAACCTCTCCAATGCTAACTTCATGTTGATGCGCAATAAAAATCGGATGTGCAGAAATCCCTTCAACCATAATCTCTACGGCAACCTCTTTAATCGCATCAGAATAAAATTCTAAATCTTTTTCTAAACTAATTAATGGGCTTTCATTTTTCTTCGGAGTTCCGTTATCTTCTGGTGTTGCACCTAATAATTCTTCTCTATCCATCTATCTTTATTTTGATTGAATGAGTTATTGAATGTTGTTTGTGCAAATAATTGCACTTCATTCACTAATCCTATAACTTCATTCTCTAATTCACTAATTCTTTTAATTTCAATAAAACTACATTTTCAACGTGTTGTGTATGTGGAAACATATCAACAGGTTTTATTCTTGCAACTTCATATTTATCTTTCAATAACTCTAAATCTCGTGCCTGTGTTGCAGCGTTACAGCTTACATACACAATCTTTTCGGCTTCCATTTCCAGCAAGCGTTGCACCACATCAGCATGCATTCCGGCTCTTGGTGGGTCGGTAATTACAACATCAGGTTTTCCATGTGCCAAAATAAATTCTGCAGTCAGGATATCCTTCATATCACCTGCATAGAAAATTGTATTATCAATTTCATTTAGGGCAGAATTAAACTTTGCATCTTCAATTGCTGTAGGTACATATTCTACACCAACCACTTGTTTTACATCCTTTGCAACAAAATTTGCAATGGTTCCTGCGCCTGTATATAAATCATAAACCAACTCATCGCCTTTAAAACCGGCAAATTCTCTTGTTATTTTATAAAGTTCAAAAGCTTGTTCAGAATTGGTTTGATAAAATGATTTTACACCAATTTTAAATTTAATGCCATCCATTTCTTCGAAAATATGATCGCGACCAGCAAAAACATATACTTCCTGATCGAAAATAGTATCATTTTTCTTTTGGTTGATGATGTACAGTAATGATGTTATTTGAGGAAATTCTGCTCTCAGAAAATTCATCAAACCGTTAACCTGGGCTTCTTCCGGATATGCAAACACAACAGCAACCATAATTTCGCCTGTTGTAGATGTTCTGATAATCAAATTTCTTAAAACACCCTCATGGTTTCTTAAATCGTAAAATGATAAATCATTTTTCTGAGCATATTTTCTAACTGCATTTCTAATTTGGTTTGAAGGGTCATCTTGTAAATAACAATGCTCAATATCCAATATTTTATCAAAACGCAACGGAACGTGAAAGCCCAAAGCATTCATATCAAATTCTTCTGCCCGTTCTATATCCGTTTTTTCGAGCCATCTTTTATTAGAAAATGTAAATTCGAGTTTATTACGGTAATAACGATTTTTAACCGATCCTAAAATTGGTTCTGTACATGATGTATCTATTTTACCAAGGCGTTGAAGTGCAGCCTCAACATTTTTCTGCTTGAATTTTAATTGAGAATCGTAACCCATATGTTGCCATTTACAGCCTCCACAAGTTCCGAAATGAGCACAAAATGGTTCGGTACGTAAATCAGAACGTTCATGCAACTGTTCTATAACTGCCTCTGCAAAATTCTTTTTCTTTTTTGTTAAACGAACGTCTACAACATCGCCTGGAACGGCTTTATCAACAAAAATGACCAATTCATCGGCTTTGCCAACACCTTTACCTTCTTCTGCAATATCAATTATTTGTACGTTTGGAATTATAGTTACCGTACCTGGTTTTCTTCTACTCATTATACCGCAAATATAAGGCTAAAAGCTGAAAGACTAAAGCTGAAACAATAGGACAGAATGATTACAAATAATTAGAATATCTTGGGCAATAGAAATTATGCTAGACTTAAAAGTCTATTTGATAGTCTTAATTAGAGATGAAAATTATTTTCCAATAAATTTAAGTGCTGAAGCCCAAAAGCCGTCTAACCAATTAAATTGTAAATCAAATTTTTCATCAATTGATACAGAGATTTCTAAAATTTCTTTAGTCATGATAAAAAGCATTTCAATTATTACAATAATACATAATTTATACCAAAAACCAAAATGGTATAAAGTTAATTCGAAGAATGTTTCTTATCTTTTCGTGGATAGTTTAAGAAATTATATATTAGTTTAGGATAATGGCGCCAGAGTTCTTTAAGCCAATATATTTATGAGAAATTTTTATTTTTTATTCTTTTTAATTGCTTTTCTAACTACGAGTTCTTGCAAAAAAACAGAGAAAGATATTGTGATGAAGATTATTCAAACACTTAAAAATAAAAGCATTAACAGAGACAAAATAAATTGGCTTGAAGCTGAACAAGATGTATTAAATAGCCTGCTTATATCAAAGGATTCAGCAATAGTTAAAGCTTTGAGCATGAATAATAATCAACATACCTATTATTTAAAAGGCGAAAAAATTATTCAGGGTCATTATAAAAAAAATCAGAATTCGGACTCATGTTATTTATCTGGGCAGATAGATAATAGCAAACTACCTGATGTAGGATATTTAAAAATTGAAAGATTTCATACAAATCCAATAGCTAAAGACAATGATCTTTCATCGCAGGAATACATTAGCAAAATAATTCAATCCATAAAAAAACAAGATAGAAAAAACTTGAAAGGTTGGGTAATTGATCTTCGATACAATTCTGGGGGAGATATGTGGCCTATGCTTATAGCACTTACACCATTTTTATCATCAAAAGTAATTGGCTCATTTCAACAAGGAGATAAGACTCAAACATGGTTGCTAAAAAACAATGAGATATTACTGGATGAAAATTCTCAGAATGAAAGACTACATTTCAAACCTGTTAAGTATCGAACTTTAAATAAAGATGCAAAATTTGCAATATTAATCAATCATCGAACAGCTAGCGCAGGTGAAGCAGTTGCCATTGCGATGAAATCATTAAAAAATGTGAAATTTTTCGGTCAGGAAACTCGTGGCTTCGCAACATCAAATGAAATCATTCATATTACAAATAACGAAGCTTTAATTTTAACGGTTGGCTACATGGCAAGCCATAATGGGAAGATTTTTCCGGATGGACTAAGTCCTGATATTTATGCTTGCAAATTACCAGAATTGAATACCGAACTTCAGAACTGGTTTAAAAATAATTAAACACAGAATATCTATCATCAACCAATTACAACCCCAACAATCTTTCTAAATGATGGTATTGAATGCCGAAATATGCTTTGCTGGCTTTAATTTTTTGAAGGATTTCTTCCTTATTCCTTGTTCCTTGCTCCTTATTCCTAATGCCCACAACCAGTACATTTTTCGGTGTATGTGCATCAGAAATAAATTCGAAAACTTTAGTCTTATAGCCAAAATATTCTAAAATTAATGCTCTAATTCCATCAGTAACCATTTCTGCCTGGCGTTCTAGAAATATTCCATACTTAGTCAAAAAGGAAACATCATTTTTAACTTTATTTTGTTCAATCTCTCTGCGGATTTGTTTGTGGCAGCAGGGTGCAACAACAATTAACGCTGCATTTGCATTTATCCCTTTAAAAATAGCATCATCTGTAGCTGTATCACAAGCATGTAAAGCTATTAGTAAATTAACATCGCCCGCATCAAAGTCCTGGATGGAACCCTCTATAAAGTTTAGTTTTTTAAATGAAGATTCATTTGCAACATCATTACACAAATCAACCATGTCCTTTCGGTATTCAACGCCGATCACTTCAGAATCTAGGTTTAAAACTGAATGCAAATAATCGTACAGAGCAAAGGTTAAGTAGCCTTTACCAGAACCCATATCTGCAACTTTTTTTATTGTTCCTTCTGGTAATTCTTTAATTAAAGCATTTAGAATTTCGATGTAGTGATTAATCTGTCTGAATTTATCCTGGGCATTTTTAAACACTTTGCCATCAGAGTCTGTAATTTTTAACGATTGCAGATAAGCCTTTGCTTCTGGTTTAATTAGCCGTTCTTTCGCTTTATCGTGTGTTAATGCCGGCAAGCTTTTAGTTGATGGAGCCATTTCACGTAAAGCGATTTTTTTGTTATTTAATTCCTCGAGTATGATATCGTTTTCTGTAGTGAATAAGGTCGCAATTCTAAATCCATCCTCCAAGTAATTGAAAATTTGCTTAACACCATCTTTAATGGAAAAATTCTTAACAATATCGCGAGTTTTATACCGTAGAGTAAAAGTTAATTTATCCTCACGTTTAATGATTAGCTTTCTGATTAAAATCTGTTTTAAATTTTCTTCAGCTCCGCGATAATTTCCAAAAGAAATTTTGACAAATGTTTGCGCATCAATACTTTTAGTAATATTGAGTTTAAATTGTTTTACTTGTTCTGAAACTTCCATCATCAATTAAAAGCACAAAGATAAACAAGTTTAGTATGCAAATTCAATACCTTAGCGATTGTAACAATCGAGCGACTTTTTTTGAGTATTTTATAATCAAAAACGGGGTTCAGTTCAAAAACCATTCAGACAATATTAGTCCTAATACGATTTAGCGAATTAGCAATCATTGATTATCCATAATCATTCCAAAGAAGTTAATTAAATATCCAAATCCTTTTAATTAAAAAAATTATAAGTTAGATTAGAATTTCAATTAAATCTATTTTCCTATTCATGAGTGACTTTCAAATAAAAAAATCGCCCACTATTTACGATGCAATTGTTGTCGGTTCTGGTGCTGGTGGAGGAATGGCAGCATACGTTTTAGCAAATGCCGGACAAAAAGTTTTAATGCTCGAAGCAGGTCAGTATTTTGACCCTAGAATGGATTCACATCAGCTGAAATGGCCGTGGGAATCTCCACGACGTGGTGCCGGAACGGTACGCCCTTTTGGAGATTTCGATGCCTCATATGGTGGTTGGGAATTGGAAGGTGAACCATATACACAAAAAAATAAAACTGAATTTGAATGGTTTCGTTCGAGAATGCTTGGTGGCAGAACTAACCACTGGGGCAGAATATCACTCAGAATGGGTCCAATTGATTTTAAACCAACTGATGGTTTAACCGATGCATGGCCAATAACTTATGATGATGTAAAACCTTTCTACGATAAGGTTGACAGAATGATAGGCATTTATGGAACTGCTGAGGGTATTGAAAATGAACCAGATGGAATTTTCATGAAACCGCCAAAACCAAGATTAAATGAATTATTCATAAAAAAAGGTGCTGAAAAAGCGGGCGTAAAAGTTATTACTGGTCGTGGTGCAGTTATGACTGAAGCCATAAAAGGCAATAACGACCGTGCACCTTGTTTTTACTGTGGGCAATGTGGCAGGAGCTGCAAAGTTTATGGCGATTTCTCTGCCTCTTCTTGTTTAGTTATTCCGGCTGTAAAAACGGGTAATTTAACGGTGATTACTGATGCAATGGTTAGAGAGGTAATTACGGATAAAGATGGTAATGCTAAGGGTGTGTCTTATGTTAACAGAAAGGATTTACAAGAATATCAGGTTTCGGGCAAACTCGTTATTTTAGGTGCAAGCGCATGCGAATCGGCACGTATTCTTTTAAACTCAAAATCTTCTGCACATCCGGGCGGTTTAGCCAATAGTAGTGGTGTTGTTGGTAAATATTTACATGATTCTACCGGAGCAGGCGTTTATGGTTTTCTACCCCAATTAATGGATAGAAAGCGATACAATGAAGATGGTTTAGGGAGTGTACATATTTATTCACCTTGGTGGTTAGATAATAAAAAACTGGATTTTCCTCGTGGATATCATATTGAGTACGGAGGCGGCTTAGGCATGCCTTCTTACGGATTTGGCGGCGGTGTTGCAAAAATGAACGGTATGGTTCCAGACAGAAACGGCAACAAAAAAGAAGCAGGTGGTTATGGAAAATCTCTAAAGGATGATTATCGCCGTTTTTATGGAACAAGTGTTGGCATGGCCGGCCGGGGAACTGCAATTGCAAGAGCAGATAATTATTGCGAAATCGACCCTGATATGGTTGATAAATACGGCATCCCAGTGTTAAGATTTAATTACAAATGGGCGAAGGAAGAGATTCTACAAGCTAAACATATGCAAGAAACCTTTCTATCAATTATGAAAGAAATGGGTGCTGTGGTTACTTCAGAAATTCATGGTGCGGATACTAATTATGGTTTACTAAATCCGGGTAAAATTATTCACGAGGTTGGAACAATCAGAATGGGAGATGACCCTAAAAAATCTGCGTTAAACAAATATTGCCAGGCTCACGATTGTAAAAACCTATTTGTAGTTGATGCGGGTCCGTTTGTGCAACAAGGTGATAAAAACGCTACCTGGACAATTTTGGCATTGGCTATGAGAACTGCAGAATACATATTGGCTCAAAAGAAAAAACAAAACATTTAAGAATTACATTATGAACAGACGTGATTCACTAAAAGCATTGGGCTTAACAGCCATTAGCACCAGTGTTATAATTGATGCTTGTAAGCAACCCGAAAACAAAACAGAAGTTGCTACAACACCAGAAGAAGGAACTAAAGAAACCGGCAGAGAACAATGGGAATTAGACCGAGATAAAAAGCTAAATGCCGAAACCTATTTCACTAAACATGAAATGGCTACAATTACCATTCTTGCAGATATTATCATTCCAAAAGATGATGTTTCTGGAAGTGCTTCTGAGGCAAAAGTGCCTGAATTTATAGAGTTTATTGTTAAGGATATTCCAGAGCACAAAGTTCCAATGCGTGGGGGATTAAAATGGCTGGATATTTATTGCTTTAACAAATTACAGAAATCGTTTGTAGAAGCTTCTGAGAAGGAAAGAATATCAGTTGTTGATGAAATTGCCTATCCTAATAAAGCCAGACCTGAGATGCTTCCAGGCGTTAAATTCTTCAACAGGATGCGTGATTTAACCGCTTCAGGTTTTTACACAACAGAAATGGGTGTTAAAGATATTGGTTATGTAGGCAATAGCCCTAACCAATGGGCAGGCGTACCAGATGACGTATTGAAACAGTACGGCATGCAAAACGTAAAAATATAATGCTATTAGTGCAGAAGTGTTTTAGAAAATGCTTCTGTACTAATCTTTTTTGATTGCCTCCTATCCAGTTTTTCGTATTGTTTAAATCGATCTGGGAAAGACGTTTTAACGTCATCAACTGAGTGTGATGTTAAAATTAAATTGAAATCAAAATTCAGTTCATCACCTTGGTTTAAACTCAACTTTCCGGTATATATATCAGTAAGCATAGAACTACCCTTTATATTTATCTGTATTGAGCCATTATTTCTCTTTAACCAATTACTATTGGTATTTATTCTTAAATAAAGTCCTAAACTGTCATTACCAATCCAAAATGCGGGCTTAATTTTATTCCACTGCTGGTCATTCCATTTAACAGTATCTCGTCTGTAATAATCTTTACGACCTAGACCCAATAAATATTTAGAAACTGATTTTTGAAATGGAATGTGAAAATTTATGCTTGATAGTTCAACGTCTTTGAGTGCTGTTAACTTCACTTTGTAGTTTACAAAACCATTTGAAAACATCGTTGCGGCAACATTCATGCTTAAATTATTTGACGCACTTTTAGCATTCCAAATTACCGAATCGCCACTTTCTGAGGATATGTTGCAATTTATAATATTCATCTTCTCCTGAGATTTAGTAGAAGTATAGAAATGAAAATGCATTGGCTCATATAGAAGGTTTTCTGATTTATCAAACAAACCTCCATTAATGTTGTAGTACTGTTTTGGAAAGCCATCAGCATTTACATCAAACTTCATATTATTTAGAGATATTAACTGACCTTGAACTTTCAGCTTACTTGATGAAACATCTTGTGAAAAAACAACTATGCTATTTAAAAAAAGAATGAATGCAACTAATATTCTGGACATGGTTACCGTTTTGAAGAATTTACGAATGAATATAAACAAAAAAAGTCCTGTTCTAATGAACAGGACTTTTAAGATTTTAAAGTGAATTGAATTATTCGCCCTTTGGCTCTTCTGTAGAAGGCGCTTCTTCAGTAGCAGCTTCTGGAGCAACCTCTTCAGCAGTTTCAGCTTTCGCTTCTTTTGCTTTTGGAGCTGCAGCTTTGCTTCTACCACGACGAGTAGTTTTCTTCTCTTCTTTAGCTTCTACATCTTTACCATAAACTTCGTTGAAATCAACTAATTCGATTAAAGCCATCTCAGCATTATCACCTAAACGATTGTTTAATTTGATAATACGAGTGTAACCACCCGGACGATTTGCAACTTTCTCAGCAACTTCACGGAATAAAATCGTTACAACTTCTTTATCTTGAAGATAAGAGAATACAGTACGACGAGAGTGAGTTGTATCATTTTTTGATTTAGTGATAATTGGCTCAACATAAGTACGTAAAGATTTAGCTTTAGCTAAAGTTGTAGTAATTCTTTTGTGCTTAATAAGTGAAGTAGCCATGTTAGCTAACATCGCTTTTCTGTGGCTGTCGGTTCTGCCTAAGTGATTAACTTTTTTACCGTGTCTCATTGTTCTTTAATTAAGTGTATACCGTCTCTGTCTCAGAGGGAATTATACACTGTGAAATAATAATTTATTATTAAAGTAATAAGTTGTAAGTTTTACGTAATACGTACTACCTATAACTTAAAACAATTTTATTCTTCGTCTAATTTAAATTTAGACAGGTTCATACCAAATGACAAACCTTTTGATTTTACAAGCTCTTGAATCTCTGTTAAAGATTTCTTACCGAAGTTTCTGAATTTTAACATATCAGCAACATCGTAAGAAACTAAATCAGCTAAAGTGCGGATATCAGCAGCTTTTAAGCAATTTAATGCTCTAACTGAAAGATCCATATCTACTAATTCAGTTTTAAGGATTTTACGCATATGTAAAATTTCTTCATCAACTTCTTTAGTTTCTTCTTTAGCTTGAGATTCTAATACTAAATTCTCATCAGAGAATAACATAAAGTGTTGGATAAGAATCTTAGCCGCTTCTTTTAATGCTTCTTCAGGATGAATTGAACCGTCAGTAGAGATATCTAATACTAATTTCTCATAATCCGTTTTTTGCTCAACACGAAAGTTTTCAATCGTGTATTTTACATTTTTCATCGGAGTATAAATCGAATCGATTGCGATAACACCTACAACAGCATCAGCAACTTTATTTTCTTCAGCGGGTACATAACCACGTCCTTTATTGATGGTTAATTCCACTTCCAAAGTAACAGATTTGTCCATGTTGCAAATTACATGCTCAGGGTTTAAAACTGTAAAGTTGTTAGAGAATTTAGTGATATCACCAGCTTGAAACTGATCTTGACCATTAACGATGATGAAAACTTTCTCAGAATCACCTGAATCACCAGTCTTCTTAAAACGAACTTGTTTTAAGTTTAAGATGATATCAGTTAAATCTTCTACAACACCTTTCATGGTAGAAAATTCATGAGAAACGCCTGAAAAACGAATAGTAGTAATAGCATAACCTTCTAAAGAAGAAAGTAAAATTCTTCTTAAGGCATTACCAATTGTTACACCGAAACCGGGCTCTAAAGGACGAAATTCAAATGTGCCATCGAAATCAGTAGATTTCTGCATGATCACTTTGTCAGGTTTCTGAAATGCTAAAATTGCCATTTATAATTTTTTAAATTCGTTAGTGAATATATAGTAACAAGAAAAAAGTTAATTACCCTTTCGATGTAATTAACTATTCTATTTATTACTTTGAGTATAACTCGATGATTAAGTTTTCCTTAATGTTTTCTGGAATCTCATCGCGTTGAGGATAAGTTAAGAACTTACCTGTTAAATCGCTTGCATTCCATTCTAACCAGGCAAATTTATTAATTGTTCTGCCTGCAACAGAGTTAGTAATTGATTCTAATGATTTAGACTTTTCACGAACCGCTACAACATCACCAGCTTTTAACTGATATGAAGGGATATTTACAACTTCACCATTCACGGTTACGTGTTTATGGCTAACTAACTGGCGTGCACCAGAACGGGTTGTTGCAATACCTAAACGGTAAACTGTGTTATCTAAACGTGCTTCTAATAATTGAAGTAAGTTATCACCTGTGATACCTGCACGTGAAGATGCTTTTTTAAACAAGTTACTGAACTGCTTTTCTAATACACCATAAGTATATTTTACTTTTTGTTTCTCCATTAACTGGATAGCATACTCAGATTGTTTTCCTCTTCTTTTAGACACGCCATGTTGTCCAGGAGGATAATTTTTTCTGTCTAACACCTTATCAGGACCGAAGATTGGTTCTCTGAATTTACGGGCGATTTTTGATTTTGGGCCTGTATATCTTGCCATTTTTTTCTGTTTTTAAAGTATCATTCAGCCTGTAACTGAAGATTCTTAGCTTTAAAATTAATTAAACTCTTCTCTTTTTAGGAGGACGACATCCGTTGTGAGGAAGTGGAGTAATATCTTTAATAGATGTTACTTCGATACCTGCTACTTGCAAAGTTCTGATTGCAGATTCACGACCTGAACCCGGACCTTTTACAAATACTTCAACTTTACGTAAACCTAAATCAAACGCAACTTTACCACAATCTGAAGCTGCTTGACCAGCTGCATATGGTGTGTTCTTTTTAGAACCTTTAAAGCCCATTTTACCAGCAGAAGACCAAGAAATAGTCTGTCCGTTGTTGTTTGTTAAGGTAACGATAATGTTGTTGAAGGTAGCATTGATATGCGCCTGACCAACAGGCTCAATTACAACGATACGTTTTTTTGTTACTTTTTTACTCTTAGCCATGTTTTTTATTACTGAATGAGAGAATGTTTGATTGATTAAATGAAAGAATGCTAAACATTCAATAATTCAATCATACTAAATTCAATCATTAATTTTTCCTACTTAGTAGCTTTTTTCTTGTTAGCAACTGTTTTTCTCTTACCCTTACGAGTACGTGAGTTATTTTTAGTACGCTGACCACGAGAAGGTAAACCTTTTCTGTGACGTAAACCACGGTAGCAACCAATATCCATTAAACGTTTAATGTTTAACTGAACTTCTGAGCGTAAAGCACCTTCTACTTTAATCTCATCGTTAATCATTGTACGGATAGCCGATAATTCATCATCAGACCAATCTTGTACTTTTTTGTTTAAGTCGATACCTGCAGTAGTTAAAATACGTTGCGCAGTTGTTCTACCTATTCCGTAGATGTAGGTTAACCCTATCTCTCCTCTTTTGTTTCTTGGTAAATCAATACCTGAAATCCTTGCCATATTTATTTTATGTTTTTACGTAATTCCGAACGGCGGGCCACCGTTGTACGGTAAATTACAATATTTTCTAATTACCCTTGACGTTGCTTGTATTTCGGATTTTTCTTGTTGATAACGTAAAGTTTACCTTTACGGCGAATAATCTTACAATCAGCGCTACGTTTTTTAATTGATGATCTAACTTTCATTTTATTTGTATCTATAAGTGATGCGACCTTTTGTTAAATCATAAGGCGACATCTCTAGTTTCACTTTATCACCAGGAAGAATTTTGATGTAGTGCATCCTCATCTTACCTGAAATGTGCGCAATAATCTCATGCCCGTTTTCGAGTTCAACCCTAAACATCGCATTTGATAATGCTTCTCTTATTACTCCGTCTTGTTCAATTGAGGCTTGTTTAGCCATATTTTATTGATTGTTACTTAATTAGCTGCTTACAAACAGGGTTGCAAAATTAAATAAAAAATTTTAATAATTTATTTTTTTTGTTGTAAAACTTCTTCTATTATCGAAAACGTTGATAATACGTCTGCTTTCCCCTTTTTTATTGCTATTGTATGTTCAAAATGTGCTGATGGTTTATTGTCTCTGCTGGTAATTGTCCAACCATCCTTATGGAAATAAACACCGGCAACGCCTGCATTTATCATTGGCTCAATCGCGATAACCATGCCCTCTTCAAGCTTTGGTCCGCTACCTCTTTTTCCGTAATTAGGAACATCCGGTTTTTCGTGAAGTTTAACACCAACTCCATGACCAACCAACTCTCTAACTACACCAAATCCGTTCGCTTCTGCATGCTGTTGTACAGCGTAGCTGATGTCTCCAACACGCATCCCAACAACAGCCTTTTCAATTCCAAGAAGCAAGGATTGTTTTGTAACTTCAACGAGTTTCTGTTTTTCTGTATCTACTTCTCCAATTGAAAAAGTATAAGCCGAATCGCCAAAAAAATTGTTTTTAATTACACCACAATCTACTGAAATCAAATCACCCTCTTGAATTACATAATCACTAGGAAAACCATGAACAACTTGTTCATTTGGTGAAATACATAGTGAGTATGGAAAGCCATTGTAGTTTAAAAACGCAGGAACTGCTCCATTATCGTTAATAAACTCGAATGCTAATTTATCCAGTTGCTTCGTGCTAATGCCTGGAGCAATAACTTTAGCAACTTCAGCTAAAGTATTGGATACAAGCATAGAGCTCTCTCGTATTAACTCGATCTCTTCCAGAGATTTGTAATAGATTTTAGACATTCATTTCAGCTTTGAATGACTGAATTTAAAATGAGTGAAACTCCATATGGCGTTTCACTCATTTTATCATTCAAATTATAATAATGTTATGATTACAATGCTGCATTGCTACTAGCTGCAGGAACACCTGTTCTGCCAGTAACTCTACCAGTTTTCATTAATCCATCGTAATGACGCATCAATAGGTAACTTTCAATTTGTTGTAAAGTATCTAAAACAACACCTACTAAAATCAATAGTGATGTACCACCAAAGAAATGAGCAAACTCTTGTTTAATACCAAATTTTACAGCTACCGAAGGTAATACAGCAATAATTGCTAAAAATACTGCTCCTGGGAATGTGATTTTTGAGATAACATCATCAATAAAAGTTGATGTTGCCAAACCTGGTTTTACACCTGGAATAAAACCACCATTTTTCTTCATATCATCACTCATTTGAGTTGGATTGACCGTAATGGCTGTATAGAAAAATGTGAAGGCAATAATTAAAAATGCAAATGTTAAGCTGTATGCTAAAGATGTTGTATTGCTAAATTGAATTAACCATGAACCTTGCAATGAAGGAACGAATTGAATCAAAGCACCAGGAATAAACATTAAAGCCTGAGCAAAGATAATCGGCATTACACCTGCAGCATTTACCTTTAACGGAATGTATTGACGAACACCACCAAATTGACGGTTTCCAACAATTTTTTTCGCATATTGTACAGGCACCTTACGTACACCTTGTACAATTAAAATAGTAAACATTACAATTGCAAATAAAGCAACAACCTCTAATACCAAAGCAACCGGACCACCACCTGTACTTGCAGCACCAACTTTATCAGAAAATTCCTGACTAATAGCTTGCGGTAAGCGAGCGATAATACCCACCATAATAATTAAAGATGTACCGTTACCAATACCTTTATCAGTAATTTTTTCACCTAACCACATTACAAATAAAGTACCCGCAGTTAAAACAAACGTAGATACAATGTAAAACATGGTTTGGCTCATAACTGGCAATATTGCAGTTTCTGGAACCTGTGTTTTAACGTAACCAACTGATTGAACAATCGTAATGGCAACTGTTAAATAACGTGTAATCTGATTTAATTTCTTTCTACCACTTTCGCCCTCTTTCTGCATTTTTTGGAAAGTAGGAACAGCAATACCTAATAATTGCACCACAATCGATGCAGAGATATAAGGCATTACGCCTAACGCCAAAATTGAAACACGAGAGAAAGAACCTCCGGCAAACATATCAAGTAAGCCTAAGATGCCCGATTTTTCGTTTTCGCCTAAAGCGGTTGGATCAACACCTGGTAAAACCACGTGAGATACGAAACGGTATACCAAAAGAATCATAACCGTAAATAAAATACGATCTTTTAATTCTTGAATTTTCCAGATATTACTTAAAGTAGTAAATAGCTTCTTCATTTAATAATTACAATTTTACAATTGAACCACCTGCTGCTTCAATAGCTTTTTGTGCGGTTGCAGAAAACGCATGTGCTGTAACTTCGATTTTTGCTTTTACTTCACCACGACCTAAAATTTTAACTAAGTCGTTCTTAGAAGCTAAACCATGTTGTTGTAAAGCTGCAAAATCGATAGTAGTTAAATTGAATTTTTCAGCTAAGCCTTGTAAAACATCTAAGTTTACACCAACATATTCTGTACGGTTAATTGGTTTGAAACCAACTTTAGGCACACGACGTTGTAGAGGCATTTGACCACCTTCGAAACCGATTTTGGTAGAGTGACCAGAACGTGAACCAGCACCTTTGTGACCACGAGTTGAAGTACCACCACGGCCTGAACCTGTACCACGACCAATTCTTTTACTGTTTTTTGTAGAACCTTTTGCAGGTTTTAAATTACTTAAATTCATTTTTTTGAATTTGTGTTGCCCTTCGCTTTCACTAAACAGGTACAACGATTAATAAATAATGATTGAATTTTGAATGATTGAATGTTTTGCAATATGCACATTCTTTCACTCAAAACTCATTCATTCAATAATGTTCTTAAATTGCTTCGATTGCGATTAAGTGATTCACTTTACGAATCATACCGATAATTTGGGGAGTAGCTTCTACCTCAACACTTTGGTTCATTTTTGATAAACCTAAAGCCTGAACGGTTCTTTTTTGGCGCTCGCTTCTATCGATAACGCTTTTTACTTGTGTTATTTTGATCTTAGCCATGATATTATCCGTTAAAAACTTTGTTTAAATCGATACCACGAGTTTGAGCTACTGTATAAGCATCACGCATTTTAGTCAATGCATCAACAGTTGCTTTTACCACGTTGTGAGGATTTGATGAACCTTTAGATTTTGCAAGTACGTTGTGTACACCAGCACTCTCTAATACAGCACGCATTGCACCACCTGCAATTACACCAGTACCTACTGCCGCTGGTTTGATTAAAACAAAACCACCAGAGAATTTACCGATTTGCTCGTGAGGAACAGTACCGTTTAAAATTGGAACTTTTACTAAGTTCTTTTTAGCATCATCCACACCCTTTGCAATTGCTTCAGTTACTTCTTTCGCTTTACCTAAACCGAAACCAACAACACCGTTCTCATCTCCAACAACAACAATTGCTGAGAAGCTGAAAGTACGACCACCTTTGGTTACTTTGGCAACACGTTGTATACTAACCAAACGATCCTTTAATTCGATATCGGTGGTTTTAACTCTTTTTATATTAATAGTTGACATCTTACTTTTTCTTTCAGATTAAAATACTAGACCAGCCTCGCGAGCACCTTCTGCTAACGATTTTACACGACCGTGGTATAAATAGCCATTTCTATCGAAAACAACTTGTTTTACACCTGCAGCAATTGCTTTTTCGGCTACTAATTTACCTACTGCAACTGATTGGTCTGATTTATTTCCAGTACCAGCAAAATCTTTCGATAATGATGATGCCGAAGCGATTGTTGTACCGGTTACATCGTTAATTACCTGAGCATAAATCCCTTTATTGCTTCTATATACAGATAACCTTGGACGCTCTTCCGAACCGGTAAGTCTTTTTCTGATCCCTTTTTTAATACGATCTCTTCTTGATAATTTTTTACCTGCCATGATTACTATTTTTTAGACGCTGATTTACCTGCTTTTCTTCTTAACACTTCACCTACAAACTTGATACCTTTACCTTTATATGGCTCCGGTGCACGTAACGAACGGATTTTCGCTGCTACTTGTCCAATCAATTGTTTGTCAATACTTTCTAAAATGATTTTAGGTGTTTGACCTTTTTCTGATGTCGTAGTTACTTTAATTTCTTGTGGCAATTGGAATACATAGTGGTGAGAATAACCTAAAACTAAATCCAAAGTATTACCTTGATTTGTTGCACGGTAACCAACACCTACTAATTCTTGCTCTAATTTATAACCATCTGTTACACCAACAACCATGTTGTTAATTAACGAACGATATAAACCATGTAAAGCTTTGTGTTTCTTTTGCTCTGATGGACGGTTAACTGTTAAAGTACCTTCCTCTTGACTTACAGTGATATCTGAATCTACTGCTTGTGTTAATTCACCTTTAGGTCCTTTTACAGTTACAACGTTATCTTTTGATACGGTAACAGTAACACCTGCAGGGATTGTAATTGGGGCTTTTCCTATTCTTGACATTGTGTTGTTCTCCTAAATATTAATAAACGTGACACAATACCTCACCACCAATGTTTAATTTGGCTGCTTCTTTATCAGTCATTACACCTTTAGAAGTAGATAAGATTGCGATACCTAAACCGTTTAATACTCTTGGCATATTTTCTACACCAGCATAGTTTCTCAAACCTGGTTTACTTACTCGCACTAATGTACGAATAGCAGGAACTTTAGTAATTGGATTGTATTTCAAAGCGATTTTAATAATGCCTTGAACTGTAGTATCTTCAAACTTATAGTTCGCGATGTAACCTTTATCGAAAAGAACTTTAGTAATTTCTTTTTTAAGGTTTGATGCAGGAATTTCTACAACACGGTGGTTGGCCTTAATGGCATTCCTTACTCTTGTTAAATAATCTGCTATTGGATCTGTATTCATTATAATTGTTTTTGATAGTGGTTTCCTTCTGCTACCCAGCTGTGGGACCTGCTATCGGTTAAAATTCTATTTTTTTTGCAAAAATACAAAAGCACAAAGACTAAAGCGAATAAAATCGCTTTAGACTTTGAAACATTTTGTTTTAAGCTATATTACCAAGATGCTTTTTTAACCCCTGGTATTTTACCGTCTAAAGCCATTTGGCGGAAAGTTACCCTTGAAATACCAAAGGTACGCATATATCCACGTGGACGACCAGTTAATTTACAACGGTTGTGTAAACGTACCGGAGATGAGTTTTTAGGTAATTTATCTAAACCCTCTAAATCTCCTGCAGCTTTTAAAGCTGCACGTTTCTCAGCGTATCTAGCTACCAATTTTTGGCGCTTTACTTCGCGTGCTTTTACACCTTCTTTTGCCATTATTCTGCTGTTTTTTGATTTTTAAATGGTAATCCGAATTGTTTCAATAACTCAAGAGCCTCAACGTCAGATTTTGCCGAAGTTACGAAAGTTATATCCATCCCTAAAATTTTATTGATTTTATCGATATTAATCTCAGGGAAAATGATTTGCTCAGTAACACCTAAGGTGTAGTTACCTTTTCCATCAAATCCTTTATCATTGATACCTTTGAAATCACGAATACGTGGCAAAGCTACAGAAATCAAACGATCTAAAAACTCGTACATATTGTTATCACGTAACGTTACACGCACACCTACAGGCATACCTTTACGTAATTTAAAGTTCGAGATATCTTTTTTAGATTGAGCCGGAACCGCTTGCTGACCAGTAATAGTAGTCAACTCAACGATTGTCGTGTCCATAATCTTTTTATCCGTTACAGAAAAACGACCTACACCCTGATTGATACAGATTTTCTCTAATTTAGGAACCTGCATTACAGTTTTGTACTGAAATTTTTCTTTTAAAGCACTTACAACTTCTTCTTTGTATTTGCTTTTTAGTCTTGGTGTAGTAGCCATTATTTAATCTCCTCTCCTGATATTTTAGCAACTCTAACGATTTTGCCATCAGCGTTAAGTTTACGACCCACGCGTGTAGCTTTACCAGATTTTGGATCAACCAACATCAAGTTAGAAATATGAAGAGCAGCCTCTTTTTTAATAATACCACCGTTAGGATTTGCAGCATTTGGTTTAGTATGTTTAGATACTAAGTTAATGCCTTCTACAATGGCTCTGTTTTTATCTATTTGTACTGAAAGTACTTTTCCTTGTTGACCTTTTGAATCGCCAGCAATTACTTTAACTAAATCTCCAGTGCGGATTTTAAGTTTTGATGGTGTATTTACTTTGTTTCCCATTTTATAATACCTCCGGTGCTAATGATACAATTTTCATGAATTGTTTTTCACGTAGTTCTCTCGCAACCGGGCCAAAGATACGTGTACCTCTTGGCTCATCCTGTGCGTTCAATAATACAGCAGCATTATCGTCAAAACGGATATAAGAACCATCTTTACGACGGATTTCTTTTTTTGTTCTTACAACAACTGCTTTAGAAACTGTACCTTTTTTAATATTACCTGACGGTAAAGCGCTTTTTACGGTAACAACTACTTTATCACCAATTGAAGCATAACGCTTGCCGGTTCCACCTAGCACACGAATTACTAATACTTCTTTTGCGCCGCTGTTATCAGCAACGTTTAATCTCGATTCCTGTTGTACCATCTTATTTAGCTCTTTCTAAAATTTGTACCAATCTCCAGTTCTTGTTTTTACTCAATGGACGAGTTTCCATGATTAATACTGTATCACCGATACCGCATTCATTTTTCTCATCATGAGCCATAAATTTGGTAGTTTTCTTTACGAACTTACCATAAATCGGGTGTTTTACTTTACGTTCCACGCTCACTACAACAGATTTATCCATCTTGTTGCTTACCACTAACCCGGTTCTTGTTTTTCTTAATTGTCTTTCCATTTCGACTCTCAAATTAATTAGTTTCAGTAGCTGACTCAGCGTTTTTTACTTTAGTCAGTTCAGTGTTTAAACGGGCTATGTCTTTTCTTACTTTAGCAATACGAGAAGGATTCTCGATAGCTGAAATAGTATGAGCGAACTTTAATTTTGATAAGTTCTCTTTTTCTTCCGCAATCTTAGCTACTAATTCTTCTTTTGAAAGCCCTGTGATTTCTGAATTTTTCATTTTTATTTTTCTTTACGGTTGAGTGTAGCGGTTATAATAAACAAGTATTTACAACATTCATCTCAACACTTTATTATGCTTCTACGTAATCTCTACGTACTACAAATTTTGTTTGGATTGGTAATTTCTGTGCGGCTAAACGTAATGCTTCTTTAGCAACTTCTAAAGGCACACCTTCAGCTTCGAAAATTACGCGTCCTGGTCTTACCACTGCTACCCAGTATTCAGGAGCACCCTTACCTTTACCCATACGTACTTCGGCAGGTTTTTTAGTTACCGGTTTGTCAGGGAAAATTCTGATCCATACTTGGCCTTCACGTTTCATGAAACGTGTTACCGCGATACGGGCAGCCTCTATCTGGCGACTTGTAATCCAAGTTGCTTCTAAAGATTTGATACCGAAAGATCCGAATGCTAATTCAGCTCCACGAGAAGCTAAACCCTTCATTCTGCCTTTTTGCATCTTCCTGAACTTCGTTCTTTTTGGCTGTAACATTTTATTTTGTTCTAATCGTTAAACGATGTTAATAAATCAATTATTTACGAGGACCTCTGTTAGCGCCTGCGCCACCACCTCTGTTTGCACCACCTTGGCCCGGACCACGACCGCCGCCCTGGTTTCCACCACGTCTGTCGTTACCACCACGGTTGTCTCTTCCACCACCTCTGTTATCTCTACCACCGAATGCTGGTTTATCAGATGCGCCTTTTGGACCGTTGTTTGTTGCACCAATGTTTGGAGACAAATCACGTTTTCCATAAACTTCACCTTTACAGATCCATACTTTAACACCGATTTTACCATAAGTGGTTAAAGCTTCAGCTAAAGCATAGTCAATATCAGCACGGAATGTATGCAAAGGTACTCTTCCTTCTTTGTACTGCTCAGTACGTGCCATCTCAGCACCACCTAAACGACCAGAAGTCATGATTTTAATACCTTCAGCACCCATACGCATTGTTGATGCGATAGAAGATTTCATTGCTCTACGGAATGAGATCCTTGCTTCTAATTGTTTTGCAACACCTTCTGCAACTAATTGTGCATCAAGCTCTGGGCGTTTAATTTCGAAGATGTTAATTTGAATTTCCTTTTTAGTCAATTGCTTTAACTCTTCTTTAATTTTATCAACCTCAGCACCTGCTTTACCGATTACGATACCTGGGCGAGCTGTGTGGATAGTTACAGTGATACGTTTTAAAGTACGCTCAATAACTACCTTTGCAACACCACCTTTAGCGATACGAGCAGAAAGGTATTTTCTTATTTTCTCATCTTCAACTAATTTATCGGAGTAGTTATTGCCACCGAACCAATTAGAATCCCATCCTTTGATGATACCTAATCTGGCACCTATTGGATTTGCTTTTTGTCCCATTTCCTTTAAATTAGTTTTGAGTTGTTTCTGTATTTTTACTATCTACAATCAGCGTGATGTGATTAGAACGCTTACGAATTCTATATCCACGGCCTTGAGGTGCCGGACGTAAACGTTTAAGTTGACGACCACCATCTACCATAATTGTTTTAACAAATAGTTCACTTCCATCAGAAGTTTTACCATTTTTAGCTTCCCAGTTGTTAATTGCAGATAATAATAATTTCTCAACTCTTATTGCTGCTTCTTTATTGGTAAACTTTAAAACACTTAATGCTTTCTCAACACGTTCACCTCTGATAAGATCTACAACCAAACGCATCTTACGCGGTGAGGTTGGACAATTGTTTAATTTTGCTATTGCTTCCATTGTCTAATTATTTTTTCTTTTCAGCGTGTCCTCTGAATGTTCTGGTTGGAGCAAATTCTCCCAACTTGTGACCAACCATGTTTTCTGTAACATATACGGGAATGAATTTATTACCGTTGTGTACTGCAAATGTATGATTAACGAAATCTGGTGAAATCATTGATCTACGAGACCAAGTTTTGATTACAGATTTTTTGCCCGAATCGTTCATAGCGTTTACTTTCTTCTCAACGTTATGATCAATATAAGGTCCTTTTTTTATCGAACGTGCCATTATTTCTTCCTTCTTTCTACGATGAAACGATTAGAATATTTTTTAAGTTCTCTGGTTTTGTAGCCTTTAGCCAATACACCATTTCTCGAACGTGGGTGACCACCTGATGATCTACCTTCACCACCACCCATTGGGTGATCTACTGGGTTCATCGCTACCGGTCTAGTTCTCGGACGACGACCTAACCAACGTTTACGACCAGCTTTACCTAATACTTCGTTTGCGTGATCTGAGTTAGATACAGCACCGATAGTAGCAAGACAAGTAGTCAAGATTAAACGGGTTTCGCCAGAAGGCATTTTTAAAGTAGCATATTTACCATCGCGGGCAGCTAATTGTGCATAAGCACCTGCACTACGAGCTAATTGTGCTCCTTTTCCAGGATGGATTTCTACGTTGTGAACGATAGAACCTAATGGAATGTTTGATAATTTTAAAGTGTTACCTACTTCTGGAGCTGCAGTATCGCCCGATAATAATACCGAACCAACTTGTAATCCTTCAGGAGCAATAATGTAACGCTTCTCGCCATCTGCATAATTCAATAATGCGATGCGGGCAGTACGGTTCGGATCGTATTCAACAGTAGCTACTGTTGCAGGAATATCGAATTTATCGCGTTTGAAGTCGATTAAACGATATGATTTTTTATGACCACCACCCATGTAGCGCATAGTCATTTTACCTGTGTTGTTACGTCCACCAGACTTTTTTGATGATACAACCAATGATTTTTCGGGCTTGGTTGCTGTAATCTCCGTAAAGCTGGCCCCTACTCTAAAGCGGGTACCCGGAGTAACTGGTTTAAATTTTCTTAAGCCCATAGTTATAATTAATAATTAAATTAAAGATTTGCGTAATAATCTATTGTTTCACCGTCTTTCAACGTTACAATTGCTTTTTTGTATTTCGGGCTACGGCCAGAAACAAAACCTGCTTTAGTATAACGAGATTTAGCTTTACCATCTACAACCATAGTATTGATGGCTACGATAGTTACTCCATAAAGTTTTTCGATTGCAGATTTAATCTGTAATTTATTTGCTTTATGATTAACGCTAAACGTGAAAACGTTTAATTTTTCAGTTAAACCTGAAGCTTTTTCGGTTAATATTGGTTTTTTTAAAATTTCCATATTACTTGGCAAATGCCTCCTCCAAAGTTTTAACAGAATCTGCAGTTAAAACAAGTACACCTGCGTTTAATACATCATATGTATTTAAATCTGCTGCAGTAATTACTTTAGTTTTCTCTACGTTTCTGCTTGATAAATAGATATTATTATTTTGTGAAGGTAAAACCAACAAAGTTTTTTGTGTACCTACGTTTAACGCAGCTAATAAACTTGTATAGTTTTTAGTTTTAATTGTATCGAAGTTGAAATCTTCTAAAACTACCACGTTGTTATCTTTTGCTTTGTAAGCTAAAGCAGATTTACGTGCTAATGATTTTAATTTCTTGTTCAATTTAAAACTGTAATCACGTGGTTGAGGACCGAAAACACGACCACCACCGTTAAATAACGGAGATTTAATGCTACCTGCTCTTGCACCACCTGTACCTTTTTGTTTGTATAGTTTACGAGTTGAACCAGCAATCTCATTACGTTGTTTAGATTTGTGAGTACCTTGACGTTGGTTAGCCAAATACTGTTTAACATCTAAATAAATCGCGTGGTCGTTAGGCTCGATACCAAATACCGATTCAGGAAGTTGCACCTTGGCACCTGTTTCTTTACCTGAAATGTTTAATACTTTAACTTCCATCTGATTACTTGTCTAAGATTACGTAAGAACCTTTAGCTCCTGGAATGGAACCACTAACTACTAATAAGTTTTGCTCAGCATAAACCTTCAAAACCTGTAAGTTTTGAACTTTCACTCTGTCTCCACCTGTTCTTCCTGCCATGCGCATTCCTTTGAATACACGTGATGGGAATGATGATGCTCCCAATGAACCTGGGGCACGTAAACGGTTATGCTGACCGTGAGTCTGCATACCAACACCGGCAAATCCGTGGCGTTTTACAACACCTTGAAAACCTTTACCTTTTGAGGTACCTACAACATCAACAAAATCGCCTTCTGCAAATGCATCTACAGTTACCACATCACCTAAATTAAGTTCTGTTGTAAATGAGTTGAATTCTACCAGCTTGCGTTTCGGAGTTGTGTTTGCTTTCGCGAAATGGCCTTTTAACGGTTGAGTTGTGTTTTTCTCTTTTTTCTCATCGTATCCTAACTGAATAGATGAATACCCGTCTTTTTCTTCGGTCTTCACTTGTGTAACTACACAAGGCCCAGCCTCGATTACAGTACATGGAATGTTTTTTCCGTCTGCATCGAAGATACTGGTCATTCCTACTTTTTTTCCAATAATTCCTGACATTTTATCTTTTAATTTAACACCCATCGAAGCAGTAGGGCTTCGTTCAAGGTGGTTGTGCATCCCCCGAAAGGGAGGGCAAAGATAGGCAAGAATTATTAATTTTCAAATAGTTAGCTAAAAAATTTTTAACTATTATTGATTTTTTTTCAAAGGCGTTGAAGCGACCATGATTTCATTACAGAAAATGTGCTATTATGGAAAAATCATTCTGGTTATCAAATGATATGCTAATAGATTGCAGTTTGCTAAAAAAATATTATTAATGTGCTATACCACCGCTTAAACTAATGGCTATTATGGCTAAAATTATGAAACCTATTAATACATACAGATAATCTTTTTCAAGAGAAAAGCTAAATATGGCGAATACGATACGGGCAATGGGCGTGAAGATAAGCATTAAAACCCCAAACTGAACAATGGCATCGCCTTGAAGGCTTGTTACGCCTTTTAAGATTTCTAACACCGATGAAAATTTTGATACCTCTGGCGTAAACACTTTATAATCAATAATTGCACCGTTGTTGTGCACCAAAAAGATAACCCCACCGATTAATACGATGCTCATGGAGATGATTACGCCTGCTCTTAGGAGCGTTCCTAATAAAACCTGAATGTCTTTTTCTTTAATCTCTCTCATTACATTATGCCTGATATGCCTTTATAAATCATTTGAAGTGCTAAAAATGTAACTACAATAGCGAATACAATTTTTAATTTATCAGTATTTGTTCTTAATAAAATTTTTGAACCAATGGTTGCGCCTGCCAATACACCAATGCAAACCGGCATTGCAATGCCAGGATCTATTTGCCCACGATGTAAATAAACAATTGCGCTTGCAGCGGCAGTAACGCCCATCATAAAATTACTGGTGGTGGTAGATACCTTAAATGGCAAACGCATAATATTATCCATTGCGATAACTTTTAAAGCGCCACTGCCTATACCTAACAAACCTGATAGTGTACCAGCGAAAAGCATCATAAAAAAACCACCTGGAACATTTTTAACAGCATAATTATATTCTACACCTTTATCTGGATAACTGCCATTAAGCTTGAAGAATTTTGCCCATCTATTTGAATAGTCCATAGTAGAATGGTCTACCTTTTTTTTCAAAGTCATGATGGCAGAGAAAATCAAAATACACCCAAATATGATGGCAATATAATTTGCATTCAGGTAAACAGCAATTACAGCTCCGCAAATTGCTCCAACGGTAGTGGCGATTTCCAGAAACATACCTATCCGGATATTGGTAATTCCTTCTTTTACATAGGCGGCTGCAGAACCCGAAGAAGTAGCAATTACAGAAACAATTGAAGCACCAATTGCATAATGAATATCTACACCTAAAGCCAAAGTTAGTAACGGAATAATAATTACACCACCCCCTAAACCCGTTAAAGAACCTAATAAGCCTGCTAAAAAAGCACCCAATAACACAATAATCGTAAATAATAATACCGACATGTGGGCAAATATAAGCGACTAATTATAGGGAAACGAAAGATTAAAGCAATAAAATAAAGTCTATATGGTATATGGAAGATGTAAAATGGGAGATGGATTAAGGAAGATTGATAGTAGGAAATGGTTAATAGTAAATAGGCTTGAGCATCAACTACAGTTACAAATTTTAAGATATTGAGTACGCTAAACCAAATAAGTTGACAAAAAATTGGTTGGTGAACGGTATACCGACGGCATAGCGACGGCATACCGACGGTCAAAAGACGGTGAAAGACTCATATTTAAACGTCAAATACGTCATTAAGCGACAAATACGACATATTCAAAATTCAGTCACTCAGTCATTCTATAATTATTTCCCCAACCTCTTAATCATCTCGGCACTTAAATCTCTTCCATCATTTAATCTGTTAGCGAAGAAAGATTTTGCAGCTTCGAAGTGTTCTTTGTAACCTTTTAAATCTCCGTAACCAATTATCGATGCCCACTCATGTACCGCCGTATGAAATTCCAAATCGTCTCCACGGATGGATTTATCATACAAAGCGGTTTGAATAGACTCCTCAAGCATATCTTCATTTTTAAAAAGATATTCGGCTATACCTAAACGAAGTTTGAATGGAGGTGTCTGACAAATTAAGTTATCGTAAGGATTGACACCCATTTTGTACCAGGCATAAACCATACTCAATAAACTTAAATGCGAGTTTGGTTTTTGTTTATGATTAGCATCAGATAAGCTAAATTCTTTCATTATGTTATCATCTAATAGCAATAGCTTTCGACTTTCGTGAAATACAAAATCGCGGGCAGCATAAATTTTTGCTCTAAAGTCTGTTTCATTTTCGCAAATCATTAATTTGAAAAGTTCAGATTCTGCTTGTGCGTAATATTTAACTTGCTTTTGAGCATAAGGGTTTAAAATTGCCAAACCTGCGTAGATGTGAGATTTGTAACTGAAAATTCTGAGCGTGGTTAAGATTTTAACATTATCTATACCTCCGGAATAGGAAGGATTATCCCACGGAAAAAAACCAGCGTTTTTCCAAGCTGAACCCATACTTTCAAACCCCATGTGGGTAACAGCTTGTGTATCGGCAACAATTCTGTCATGCTCATGAAAATCATCCATTTCGATAATGTTTGATTTTAATGATTTATATATTTCTAATGCTTTTGAATAAACCTCATCTGTTGCCCGGTGCCTAACCACAACTAAAGTTTGTCCTTCAGGACTAAAGGCCGGACCGTGTAAAGAATGGCACGTTACTATTTGCGTTTCTTTAGGAAGATGTTTCTCAAAAGCAGCAATCTCTGGATGTTTTACAGAAGTTTGCCCCGCAACTATTGCCCCGTATTTTGTTGATAGCGCAAAATCTGCTACAACTTCATCGATTTTCTCTGCCTCAACACAGTAAATTATAAAATCAGATTTTCTTGAAACTTCATGCCCATCATTCAAAATTTCAATACCTCTTGGTTCAAGCTCTTGCTTTAAATCGTTGTAGCGCAAAGGTATATCTGCTCCACATACCTTATAACCAGCTTTTGCAAACGATTGGGCATACAATTTTCCCATATCGCCTAACCCAATAATTCCTATTTGCATGAAACAAATGTAATCTATCAGAAATTAATTTATAATAAATTATATAAAAATGTAGTTTTACATTTTAACATTTACATTTAAACTATGCAGAAAATTAAACACATCCTTTATTGTTTAGGAGCGCTACTATTTTTAAACGTTGCATTTGCACATGCACAGCAAGATACATCAAAGAACACTGACCCATCCTTAAACGGACAGTATCAGTTTATGTTAAAAAAATCTAAAACCTTGTATGGAGCAAAACTCATTAATCCGGCTAGGTTAACAAGTTTATGGAAAAGTGTAAGCGATACATTGCGTAAAGAACGAAAACAACTAGTAGAATCTAAACAGCAGATTAAAACTCAGGCTGAAAACATTTCCAGTTTAAAAGGTGAGGTATCTGGCAAAGAGAGTTCGTTAGCGAGCGCTACGGCTTCTGTAAATGAAATTAATTTTTTAGGAATTTCTTTTAATAAGGGCACTTACAACACAATTGTATGGGCAATCATTATTGTTTTGGCTGCTGCATTAGCTATTGTTATACTCCAAACCGGGAAATATAGAAAAGAAGCAACTTACCGCACACAACTTTATCAAGAAGTAGCAGATGAGTTTCAGGCACATAAGGTTAAGGCTAAGGATAAAGAGATGAAACTTGCCAGAGAGTTACAAGATGAACGGAACAAATGGGACGATATGGGCAGGAGATAAATATCAAAATAGGTTCGCTATAAAAAACGAACCTATTTTTTTGCTAAAATTTTCGGAAGCTGTATCGCAATCCGATTTCAAACTCGCCATTACTATAATTTTGCAAAGCTGAAGTATTTGTGGTGTACTGAAGCAAAAGCTGAAGTTTACGTTGATAATTGAGCGCAGCTCCAAATGTTACGCTATTGGTACTGTGATAAATACCACTTACCGCAAATTTTTCTTGCAAAAAACCAAAATTTGCGCCTAGATCTAAAATGCCTTTATAATTTTCAATCCCTCTAAATACAATTTTCGGTTCAATTACATTAAGGGTTTGACTTTTTGTTTTAATTTTATAACCAGCTCCAACGAAATAGATGGATCTATCTACAACATTTCTAATTTGATCTCGCTTAAAAAATCTTTTCAAATTTGGCAATGAGCCTTGAACTGTTAGTTTATCGTTTCTATAAGCTAAGCCAAAATCGCCATCGAGATATAATTGTCTATCTCTGAAATTAGCTAAAACATCGTCATTCACATCGCCTATGGCTTTACCTAAATCAAGCCATTCATTCATTACACCAGCAGATAATCCAAAATCGATATAACTGGAATCTCGGTTAAGTTTTAAGTGATAAGCATAACTAAACGTTGCTCTGGTTCTGTTTATTAAACCTGCACTTTCATTATAAATTAATATCCCCAAACCTACCTTTTTGCTTTTTAACTGTAAATCGCCAGTTAGGTACTGAATTCTTGGAGAACCTTTAATACTTGTCCATTGTGCTTTGAAAGCACCATTTAGATTTATCATTGTATCTATACCCGCCATTGCAGGGTTAGCCAAATATTGATTTTGGTAATAAACACTGCCCATTGGATTAAGCTGACTATATGCTGGTTGCAGTGCAAAAATTAATAACAGCCCTATGATGTATATTTTTATCTTTTTCAAAGCCGTTATTTTTTATAAATTATAGAGATAAAACCTTTAGCAGTACCGGCATTATCCAAATCGATAATGTAGTAATAAGTATCTTCAGCAAGAGGCTTTCCATTAAAATATCCGTCCCAATCATTTTGATAATTTGAAGCACTGTAGATAACGCGTCCTGCCCTATCAACTATCTTAATCTTATTATTTAGATATTTTTCTAAACCTTTCACCACGAAGAAATCATTTTTTCCATCTCCGTTTGGCGTTAGAAAGTTGTTAACCACAATTAAATCATTTGCATTTTGCGATATTATTATTGGCTGTAAAAATCCCTGGGTTAAACTAATACCGTTTGATTGAAAAGTTTCAACCAATACCATTTCACCAATTGAAAAATCGAAATATAAATTATTGATTTTACCATAGCTACTTGCTGCATTTACAACCTGTGGAAGATTGGCGGGTATATTTGTTTGCGCTTTAGTAGTCAGAAAAAGACACGCCAGCATCATACAGCCTATAATTGAGTAGAGTTTGCTCATTGCGATTACTGTGAAATTTTTACCCAATCCGTTCCGTCACTTTGAATCGTAATAACCTGATTAATCGCCGGCGCTGCAATTGCAGTTCCATCAGGATTTACCACAGCTGTTACAAAACTTAAAGCAGCAGCAGAACCATTTATAATTCTATAAACTCTGCCTTTAACATCAGCAGCAGCAGGTAAGGTAATAGATGTAGCCAATGCCCCAAGAATTCTAACTGAATGATGACTCTCATTTAAGGTTAAACTTCCTCCTGTTGTATATCTTAAAATACCAGCTGCAAATGAGCCATTGATATTTAACGTACTTGTTGCTGATGGAGCAGAAGTTGCGGTACCCAAACCATTATTTAAAGTTAATGTACCACCATTGGATGCCATTTGCCCTGAAATTAATGGCAATGCAGTATTGGTATTTGCAATAACTAATGTATTATTGTTGGTAGTTAAGGTACTGCCAGCATTATTTCCAATTAAAATATTGCCAGTACCTGTAGTTATTGCCGCACCAGCAGAGTGTCCAAGTGCTGTATTATCATTTCCGGTATTAAATGTTAATGAGTTACTTCCAATACCTGTATTTCCAGTTCCACTAATATTCCTTATCAATGAATTTGTACCAATTGCAGTGTTATCAGAGCCAGATGTATTCACCAATAATGCTTGCGAACCAAATGCAGAGTTATTAAAACCACTCATATTTCTTTGCATTGCCAAATAACCAAAAGAGCTATTCTCGTAACCAGAATTATTTAATGAAAGCGATTCTTTACCGAAAGCACTATTATAATATCCTGTAATGTTATTAGTTATGGTCCTATAGCCATAAGAAACATTCAAATCTAAAGAATTGCCTATTCTTCCAGATTTTTGACCATTTATTGTGAAATTAATGGCAACGTCATCTGTGTTACCCAAAAGGTTTGTTACATTATCTTGATTGCCTGTATTACCCCTTAATGCCCAGCCCGAAGAATTAATAAATGCATTTCTACTAATCAATTCTGGTACACCTGAAGTTGTATTGGTAATATATACCTTATTTGCATCTGTTACCCCAGCGGTAGTTAGTTTTGCAACAGATACAGATGCGTTTGCGAGTTGAAGTGTACCAACAGCTGCATCATCAATATTTACAGTTTTAACTTCTTTACTACCAATTTTTACAGAAGTTACTGCCGCATCTGCAAGCTTTAAAGTAGCAACAGCTCCATCTGCCAACTTAAGAGTGGTTACTGCTCCATTATTAATATTTACAACAACGTCTTTTAGCAAAGCTGATGCTCCATTCGCATCGACACTTAAATCTGTTGAGCTTAAAGATTTTCCGCCACTGATATTCCCTACATCTAAAGTTACAGGTTTCCAGATTGAACCATCAAACAATAATACTTGATTATTTAGAGGATTTGGTGCAGATAAGGTTTTACCTTGAAGATTAGCCACAGTAGGATTAGGATAGTTGCCTGCTAAATCTCCTCCGGCAACGCCGGTAGATGGGCCAACCGGTCCTTGTGCACCTGTTGCACCAGTAACTCCTTGAAGTCCGGCAGGACCTGTTAAACCAATTGGGCCTTGCGGACCTACTGCACCAGTAGTACCTTGTGCACCCGTTGGTCCGGTTGCTCCGGCTGGGCCTGTTAAACCAATGGGACCTTGTGGGCCTACTGCACCTATATCACCTTTTAAACCTTGTGGTCCAGCCGGGCCTGCTGCTCCTGTAAGCCCTATTGGACCTTGCGGACCCACTGCTCCGGTACTACCAGTTGCTCCCACTGGTCCGGTTGGTCCGGCAGGACCAGTTAAACCAATACTTCCTTGTGGGCCAGTTGCACCAACATCACCTTTTATTCCCTGAGGACCAGCGGGACCTATAGCACCCTGAGGACCAACAGCTCCGGTAGCACCAGTATCGCCTTTAGCACCAGTTGGCCCGTTAGCTGAATACAATGCGTATGGCACACTAAGGAGTTGAGCTGTACCAGCTAGAATAAAATTGCTTCCATTGTCAGGATCTATTTCAACCTTAATAAACTTTAAGCCTGTGCCCCAAGTAACAGCAGCCATTGTTCCTGTTGTAGATGTGGCTCCAGCACTGCCAATAATTACACTATATAACCCGAAAGGATTGGTTACAACATTTCGAACTTCTGTATATTGAGCATTTCCGGTTGAGGTTGCATCCAGTATACTAATTCTTAAAGCGATGCTCTTATTTGATAATGGTGTCCCATTTGTATTTCTAGCAGCTCCTTGATAGTTGAATTGCTGAGGTGCTTGTGCCTTCGCAAAAAATGCCATGCCAACGAATAGCAAAGCAATTAGTAAATTTCTTTTCATTTAACGGGAATGTGATCTTTTTAGAAAAACAATGCGGATGAAGGCACAGCTTAACTCTCAAATCTAATAATTAGTATAACCTGACTAGTCAAGTTTACACGAAATGCTTCAGAACTTTAAGAAAAGCTTAAAAAAAATAGCATAAACACTGATCAAGAAATTTGTTTTTTACACAAAAGCAGATTATGAGATTAAAAACCTATTAGAAATTAACCAAAATTACACCTGTTTTATCTAATGATTATGTTTCCGAAGGGAAAGAAATCCCCTTAATGTTGCGGTATAAATCTACAGCATATAAATCTGTCATTCCTGAAACGAAATCTAGTACACTTTGCGTTCTGGAGTAAATATCTGTTTTATCAGTATGATACTGCTTAGGAATTAGTTTTACTAATTTTTGATAATAGTGCGTATTATTATGAATTAATGCAGGAACAAATTCTTCCAAAAGCCCTGCCATTATTTTATAACCAGCAACTTCTTTTTGAATAACAGAGGAGAAATTATAAATTCTTTCTATCGAGATTTTTTCTACAGCCTTCCATGCTGTTATATATGGCTCGGGTAGTAAATCAGTTAAGCTTTTATTTAAAGTTCCATTTAAAAGGTTTTCCTGTTCATTATAAAATATATCAGCACAAATTGTTGTCAGCGTATTAATCGCCTTGGCTCTTAACAATCCAATTTTAGCATCATCATCTTCATAATCGTTTTTAAGCCTATCTTCAATTGTTTTAGAATTGGCAAAAGGAATTAAAAAGTTCTTTACTTCTTCGTATGATAGAATTTTTAACCGATGAGCATCTTCCAAATCAATAATGCTGTAACAAATATCATCAGCTGCTTCAACCAAATAAACCAATGGATGACGTTTATAAATTAAGAATTCTCCTTCCTCTTTCTCCATTCCTAATTCAGAAGCGATTTTCAAAAAGCTATCTTGTTCTGATTGAAAAAAACCATACTTTTTTCTGTGCAGCAAGCCCTTTTGCTTGCCTGCAATAGAGGCGCAAGGATACTTTGCAATCGAAGCAAGTGTTGAATATGTTAAGGCGTAAGCATCATTCCCCTTACCTTTTAACGGATGGGTTAAAATTCTAATTGCGTTGGCATTCCCTTCAAAATTGATTAAGTCGTGCCATTGCGATTCATTCATTTCCTTTTGATAGGTCTTACCATCACCATCGGTAAAATATCTTGAAATTGCAGCTTCTCCAGAATGCCCGAAAGCAGGGTTGCCTAAATCGTGAGCTAAAGATGCGGCTGCTACAATATTTCCTACCTCGTTTATTAATGGAACATCTTTAATTAAATTGAGATTTTTAGCTTCTAAATTGCTTAGAAAAAGATTAGCCATAGAACGGGCAACACTTGCTACCTCTAAACTATGTGTTAAACGGTTATGTACAAAAACACTTCCTGGTAATGGGAAAACCTGAGTTTTGTTTTGCAACCTTCTAAATGGCGACGAAAAAATTAACCTATCGTAATCACGCTGAAAATCAGAACGTGCTCTATCTGTACTTGCACCATACTGTTCTTGTCCAAAACGTTTATTCGAAAGTAACCTACTCCACTCCATGAATTATTATTTAGTAGTGCGCAAGTTAAGCAAAACTGAAAAATGATAACGAAGATTTTAACCGGATTAACATATTTGCCTAATTATGAAAGCAATAAAACAAAACCATTTGAGTTCTTGCGTGTTTTTTATACTTAGCGCATTAGGTTATGAAAACGAGCATATATAATAAACAAGAACATCTCGAAGGTTTTGTTGGTAATGTAGAAGAAGCCAAGCACAAATCGGATGTACAGAAAGCTTACGAAAAAGGTAATGATGGAGACGAAGTTACAAGTTTTGGAAAGGAGCCAATTTCGAAAATTGCAGCAACAAAAATCGCCAGTGGAGGTAAAATTACCGCAAGGGATGGGTTGGATAATACAGGAACCCAAGGAGCAGATTCTTTAAGCGATGATACTTATAATAGCAATGATAAAAATCCAACGATTGAAAGCGCCACAAGTGGGACTGGAAGTTCATCAGAAGATTTTAAAAATCAAAATATAAAACAACGTGATGAAGATGACGTGTTAAATACAGGAATTTAATTTAGATAAAAAATGAGCTTATTAAAATATGTGATACTTGGAGCAGCAGCTGTTTACGGGTATAATTATGCAACAAAAAAACGTGTTGTTGATGGGAAATCTATAATTGATGATTTAAAAGATCAAGCACCAGATTATATAGAAAGGGCAAAAAGATTTGGAGATAAGGTTAAGCAAGACTTAAACCAAACCAATGGATTATATTAAGCATCATTATTAGTAATAGACAACAAGGATCAGTAATTGAATACAGATTCCCCTGTATAATTATTGATCCTTGCCATTAAGTCCTTTTTCCTCTGCCCTGTTTCTTGATGATAAATCATCATTTTCAATAATATTAGCATCCTTTAATTTGCTAGAGGCATCTTCATTTTCCTTACTTACATGCTCAGGTGTGTTTTTCCTTTTAAAAGCATCAGGGTCGGAACTATGACCATAAGTGTCATTATCCAAATCTCTATCGGTTTTGCTATTACCTTGATTTTCATGCTCAAGATTTTTATTATCACTATTCATTTTAATTTTTTTAAGGTTATTACAGTATTTATAACACTTAAAATTTTAAAAGGTTTATATTCTTTTTATAGATAACTAAATGACGAAATGCTTTGGTAAACAAAATGGGAATTACCATGTTTAATCATGTAAAGCAATATTAATCCGTATAAATACAATGATTTGAAGTACAAACACGGACTTACACATTTTAAAATATTTCGATATTTGAAACTGAACTAACTAGATTTTCCACACAGAAATTGAAAAATTACATTAAAGTATTACTCGCTGAGGATCATGCCATTGTTAGAAATGGAATTGCTGCACTCTTAGAAAAAGAAGAAGATATTAAGATAATAGCCGAAGCAAAAAATGGAGCAGAAGTCTTAAGCTTATTAGAATCGGGAATTGACCCAGATTTAATTTTAACTGACATTAATATGCCTGATATAAATGGCATAGACCTTATTACTGCCGTTAAATCTAATTACCCCAAAATTAAAGTGCTTGTTTTAACCATGCTTGAGCATGAAAAATATGTTAATCAGGCATTAAAAGTTGGCGCTAATGGTTATTTACTTAAAAATGTAAATATTGATGAAATTATATTCGCCATTAATCAATTAACCAAAGGTTATAGTTACATCTGCACGAGTATTTCGCTAAACTTATTAGCTAAAGCAGATTCATCTCAAGACTATATTTCACAGAAATTCAAAGAAAATGTAGAGATTTCAAAAAGAGAAATTGAAATACTTAACTTAATTGCTCAGGGCTTTACAAATAGTGAAATTGCGGATAAATTATTTACAAGTAAAAGAACAATAGAAGGCAATAGGCAAAATTTGCTTGAAAAGACAGGGACTAAAAATACAGCAGCTTTAGTAAATTTTGTTGTTAGAAATAAAATTATCGATTAGTCACAAAATTAATTAAGAAACGCCTTTTTCTTGATCAACATTACCAGATAAATCATCCACATCACTTTTATCTGAGCCATTTGTGTCTCTCTTTTTAGGAGGTTTTTCCATTCTGCTTTCTTCTAAATCAGAAAAATCGCCATCTTTTTGATTGGCAACTTCACCATGAGATGATGGTTTTTCCTTTAACGCCTCTTTCGGATTGGCAAAGTCTTGTCCTTCAATTGGCAAATCTTCTTTTTTTACTGGCTTTTTCATAAAGTTAAAACCTGTAAAATACCCTTTTGTTTCAAAAAATTAAGCATAAAAAAAGGTTGCAATTTGCATTGCAACCTTTTTTGTTTTTAAAATCAATTAAACTTTGATTTCAACTTCAACACCACTAGGTAATTCAAGTTTCATTAAAGCATCAACTGTTTTAGAGTTAGAGCTATAAATATCTAATAAGCGTTTATAAGCGCATAATTGGAATTGCTCTCTTGCTTTTTTGTTTACGTGTGGAGAACGTAAAACAGTAAAGATTTTTTTCTCTGTAGGAAGTGGAATTGGACCACTTACAACTGCACCCGTAGGTTTAACAGTCTTTACGATTTTCTCAGCAGATTTATCTACTAAGTTGTAATCGTAAGATTTTAATTTAATTCTGATTCTTTGGCTCATCTTATTTTTAATTATGATTCCCTGTTAGAGCTATTAACAACAGGAACCGGATTTATCTTTGTGATTAAGGATTAAGGAACAAGGATTAAAGACACAAATCTTTTATCCTTGCTCTTTGTTCTTTAATCTAAAACTAGTCTTCAGATTTTACTCTTCCTTTAGATTTAGCTACAACTTCATCTTGAACGTTTTTAGGCGCTGGCTCGTAGTGATCAAACTCCATTGTAGAAGTTGCACGACCTGAAGTGATTGTACGTAATTGAGTTACATAACCAAACATTTCTGAAAGTGGAACTAATGCTTTGATAACTTGTGAACCATTACGAGTATCCATACCTTGCAACTGACCACGACGACGGTTCATATCACCGATAACATCACCCATGTTTTCTTCAGGAGTTAAGATTTCGATTTTCATGATTGGCTCCATCAAAGAAGGTCTACATTTTGGTAAAGCCTCACGATATGCCATACGAGCAGCAAGCTCAAATGATAAAGCATCTGAATCGACTGCGTGGAATGAACCATCAATCAAACGTACTTTCATATCTGGAAGTGGGTAACCAGCTAACACACCGTTAGTCATTGCCGAAGCAAAACCTTTTTCAACTGAAGGGATAAATTCACGAGGAATTGAACCACCAACAATTTCATTTACGAATTGTAAACCACCTTTTTCAAAATCTGCATCAATTGGAGAAATTACAACTTTAATATCAGCAAATTTACCACGACCACCTGATTGTTTTTTGTAAACCTCACGGTGTTCAGCTGTACCGAAGATAGCTTCTTTGTAAGCTACTTGTGGTGCACCTTGGTTAACCTCTACTTTAAATTCGCGTTTTAAACGGTCAATTAAAATATCTAAGTGAAGCTCACCCATACCAGAGATAACTGTTTGACCAGTTTCTTGGTCAGTTTGTACTCTGAAAGTAGGATCTTCTTCAGCTAATTTAGATAATCCCATACCTAATTTATCTACGTCAGCTTGAGTTTTAGGTTCGATAGCTAAACCGATAACTGGCTCAGGGAAGTTCATAGACTCAAGAATAATTGGGTTTTTCTCATCGCATAGTGTATCACCAGTTTTGATATCTTTAAAACCAACTACAGCAGCAATGTCACCAGCAGCTACGTTAGGCACTGGGTTTTGCTTGTTTGCGTGCATTTGGAAGATACGAGAAATACGCTCTTTACTTTCTGAACGAGTATTGTAAACGTAAGAACCTGCTTCTAAGTTACCCGAATAAACACGGATGAAACATAAACGACCTACGAATGGGTCAGTTGCAATTTTAAATGCTAAAGCTGCAAATGGTTCTTCAATACTTGGTTTTAATAAAATTTCAGCGCCAGTATCAGGGTTAGTACCAGTAACACCTTCAGAATCTAAAGGCGAGGGCAATAATTCCATTACGTAATCCAACATGGTTTGTACACCTTTGTTTTTGAAAGATGAACCACATACCATAGGAACGATTTTAGCATCTAAAACAGCTGCACGTAAAGCGTCTAAAACTTCACGCTCCGTAATAGTTTCTGGTGCGTCGAAGAATTTCTCCATTAAAGACTCATCATAATCAGCAACTGATTCTAATAATTTCTCTCTCCATTCCGCAACCTCATCAATCATATCATCAGGAATTGGCACTTCAGTAAAGGTCATACCTTTATCGTGCTCATTCCAAACAATACCACGGTTGTTAATTAAATCAACAACACCTTTAAATTGATCTTCAGAACCGATAGGTAATTGCAATGGAACTGCATTACTACCTAACATATCTTTAACTTGCTTAACAACTTTTAAGAAGTCTGCTCCAGAACGGTCCATTTTGTTAACGAAACCAATACGAGCAACATTATAGTTGTTAGCTAAACGCCAGTTAGTTTCTGATTGAGGCTCAACACCATCAACAGCAGAGAACAAAAACACTAAACCATCTAATACACGTAATGAGCGGTTTACCTCTACGGTAAAATCCACGTGTCCTGGTGTATCGATAATGTTCATGTGATAGTTCTGGTTTCTGTATTTCCAGTTAACTGTAGTTGCAGCAGAAGTAATGGTAATACCACGCTCTTGCTCTTGTGCCATCCAGTCCATTGTTGCAGCACCTTCGTGCACTTCACCAATTTTATGACTAACACCAGCATAATAAAGGATACGCTCAGTTGTTGTAGTTTTACCTGCATCAATGTGAGCTGCAATACCGATATTTCTTGTAAATTTTAAATCTCTTGCCATTATATTTTTTTGTTGATTTATCTGATTTTAAATGATTACACCGATTATGTTAAAACAACAAATCGGTGTAATTTATCTAATCAGTATAATCTTCTAATTAAATCTGTGTAATCTTACTAATTTGTAAATAAACTACTAGAAACGGAAGTGAGAGAACGCTTTGTTAGCCTCAGCCATTTTATGCGTATCTTCTTTCTTCTTAACAGCAGCACCTTCACCTTTAGCAGCAGCAACGATTTCGCCAGCTAATTTCTCTTTCATCGTTTTTTCACCACGACGACGAGCATATAAAATTAACCATTTCATACCTAGAGCTGTTTTACGTTCTGGTCTAACCTCAGTTGGAACCTGGAAGTTAGCACCACCAACGCGGCGAGATTTAACCTCTACAGCTGGCATAATGTTAGTTAAAGCACGTTTAAATATCTCTAAACCGTTTTCACCTGCTTTTTTCTCAGCAATTTCAACAGCATCATAAAAAATAGAATAAGCGATAGATTTTTTACCATCGTACATCATATTGTTTACAAAACGAGTTACCTGAACATCATTAAATTTTGGATCAGGAAGAATAATTCTCTTTTTTGGTTTTGACTTTCTCATTTCTTATTTCCTCCCGATTATTTTTTCTTTCCTTTTGCAGGTGCAGCAGCTGCTTGACCTGGTTTAGGACGTTTAGTACCATATTTAGAACGACGTTGGTTACGACCAGCAACGCCTGATGTATCTAATGCACCACGAATGATGTGGTAACGTACACCTGGTAAATCTTTAACACGACCACCACGAATCAAAACGATTGAGTGCTCTTGTAAGTTGTGACCTTCTCCAGGAATGTAAGCATTCACCTCTTTACCGTTCGTTAAACGAACACGGGCTACTTTACGCATTGCTGAGTTTGGTTTTTTAGGGGTAGTGGTGTACACACGTGTACATACACCTCTTCGCTGTGGACAGCTGTCCAACGCTGGAGACTTACTCTTGAACTCCAGTGCTACTCTACCTTTTCTAACTAATTGTTGAATAGTTGGCATTGTGCTTTTTTATGTTTTTTATTAAAAATTTACCGCTCCCCCGGCATCCTTGCAGATAGCCCATAAAACGGACTGCAAAAGTAGAACAATTCTTTTTATAAATCAAGGGGTTAGGAGAAAAAGTTTAATGTGGTAAGTAATAAGTTTTAAGTTGAAGATTAGGGCGTTGCAAATTTTAAGTAATAGGCTCATCATGGCTTAATTTATTTCGGCATCTCAATCTAAGTGATAGTTTTTTTTAGAAAAGCAATTTCTGTAATTCTTTTATTCGGTTCGGCCCCGCTAGTGCTCCAATCTTTTTAACATCTGCAATGCTTAGTTTAAGTTGGTTTTTCATGGAAAACAGTTAATAATAATTTAAGACACTACAATAAAAAGTATTTCCGCGTTTATCGGGTTTAAATTACTTTGGTTTGTAAAGCTATGAAGGATTTTCCCTGCAGAGGTTTAAGTAAAATAGCCCTGTATTCTATGGTTTTTGCAAATAAAAGGTTAATTAATTTTTCTGAGTAGCATTAATTTAGGTTGCTATTTCGGCAAGATACGGTGTTCCTCTTTTTACGGCT
>NZ_JAUFPW010000026.1 GCF_030409415.1 Pedobacter aquatilis
CTTTAAAAGAAAAATTTTCAGCCGGCAATTTTGTTTCTTTTGTTGTCAAAAGAAAAAAGCCTGTCCGGCCAGGACAAATAGATTGCTTCGTGCCTCGCAATGACGGGATGGCGGTTAAAATTCTTTACACAAATCTACCGCACTCTTATACGCATCCTCATGGAAACCGTATTTAAAATAACTGCCACAATAATAAATCGGTCCGTTTTCATTTAACTTGTGCAACTGCTCCTGCGCCTGCATCGCTGGAACATCAAATAACGGATGATGATAATCAATCTCCTTTACAATTTTTGCAGGATTTAAACTTTCCGTTGGGTTTATCGAAACAAAATAATTTGTCTTTTTAGATACCCCTTGCAAACTGTTCATCCAGTAAATGGTGCTTGGCAAAAGTTTCTCACCATGCTTTTCTACCCGATAATTCCAACTGCTCCAGGCCAATTTTGCTTTTGGCATTTGTGCTTCATCGGTATGTACAACGGCTTTATTCAATTGGTATTTGAATTTCGAAAGCAGTTCAGTTTCCAAAGCAGTTTTATCTTTTACAATTTCGAAAGTTTGGTCGGCATGGCTGGCCATAATTACCTTATCAAATTCAAATTTTTCGCCTTTCCAATTTTCAACTTCGACCTTCCCGTTTTCTAATCTTTTAACAGAAACGATTTTGTTGTTGATTTTAATGCTATCGCGAAAAGGGGCAATTAGTTTTTCACGGTAAGCCTGACTTCCATTTTGTAAAGTGTACCATTGGTGTTGCGTATCCAAACCTAAAAAACCGTGATTTTTAAAAAAACGAATCAATGTAACTGCAGGAAAATCTAAAATCTGCTCCATTGGAGCACTCCAAACCGCAGCACTCATCGGAATCAAATATTGCCACAGCATGTCATCGCTGTAACCAAATTCTTTAAAAAACCTACCGATAGAATAATCCTGATACTCAGGTTTGTCTAAAATCTCTACACTTTGCTTATTGAAACGGTTAATCTGCATCAGCATTTTTAAGTAAGAAATATTAAATAAATTCTTCCGCTGTGCGAATAAATGGTTTAAGCTCGAACCGCTATATTCTAATTTTTTTGGTAGAAACTGAACACTGAACGACATATCCGTTTTAATAACCGGCGCATCAATCTCAGCAAACATCTCCGTTAAGTTTGGATAAGTTTCATAGTTAAAAACCATAAAGCCTGTATCCAAATAAATGGGTTTGCCATTTTCCTCAAGCGTAATCGTGTTAGTGTGCCCACCAATATAATCGGCTTCTTCAAAAACGGTGATATCGTATTTATGCTGCAGTTTGTGGGCACAACCCATTCCTGCTATTCCAGAGCCAATTATGGCGAGTTTCTTCATGAGATAAAATGTAAGATGGAAAATGGATGATGGAAGATGGGAAATGGAATGTCTATTTCGAAATATTGACCCATTTTACATCTACCATCTTACTTAATTATTTGTTTTTTTCGAATAAATAATGGCAAACCATCCATTCATTTCCTTTATTATAATTAAATAATTCGGCGCAACTCATGTAAAATAATCGCCAATATACCCACCATTTTACAGCTTGGTCTTTACCATAAGTTTGTTCAAAAATCGGCATAATTTCTTTTTTATGCTTATCCATATTGCTTAACCAGGCTTCTGATGTTTTGCCATAATTCGTTCCGTTTACTACCCAATGCTTATCTATTTTCAAATCATCATTAAAGTAAAAAAACAAATGGTTTGAGGGCATAATTCCACCTGTAAAAAAGTATTTACTCATCCAATCGGTTTCATCAATTACCTCAAATTTATACGCTAAAGTTTTATGTGTAAAAATGTGGACAAACAGCTTTCCATCAGGTTTTAAAAAACCAGCAACCTTATTTAGCAAGAATTTATAGTTGCGCATGTGCTCAAACATTTCAACCGAAACAATTCTGTCAAAAGTATCGGCAATCGTAAATGTATTCATATCGGCAGTTAAAACCGTTAAGTTTTCAATACCACGTTGCCTGGCTGTTTCATCAATAAAAATTTTCTGTGTAGCCGAATTTGAAACCACGGTAAATCTGCTGTTTGGAAATTTAGCCGACATATAAAGCGAAAGCGAACCCCACCCACAACCTAACTCCAAAACATTTTGTCCGCTTTGCAAATCGGCTCTTTTACAGGTTAAAGCAAGCATATCATCTTCCGATGTATCGATATCTTTAACGCCAGGTTTCCAATAACCGCTGCTATATTTTAGGTTTTTGCCCAAACAGTATTGAAAAAACTGCGTAGGCAACTCGTAATGTTGTTCGTTAGCTTCGGCAGTGTTTACGGCAATTGGCGATTGCTTCAACTCCTCCACCAAATCCATAAATTTCTCTTGCTGCAATTCCTCATCACCCAAAGTTTCATCATCTAAGCGTTGCTTGCAAAGTTTTCTAATCCCCATACGCAAAGCCGTATCAGGAAGTTTATCGTTTTCTAAAAGTTTATCGTACCACATAATATGTTATAAGTTAAAAGTTATAGGTTATAAGTTCAGGCAAGCAGACACGCAACCCTTAACTCGCAACCCTTAACCCATTTTTTTCCACGGAAAAAAAGCACTTGTTGTTTCTTGATATTTTTTATAGGCTTCAGGCTTGCTTCGTAAATTCTGTTCTTCGTTATTCGGAACGCCTGTAACTTTGGTTAACAAGTATAGAATAATCGCAGGGCTGATGATGGCCAAAATGCCCCATGGTGACGCCATTGCAAAAACAAAATATGCAACCCATGTTAACCATTCGAAAAAGTAATTAGGGTGGCGGCTGTAATGCCATAAACCTGTATCGCAAACTTTGCCTTTATTTTTTGGGTCTTTTTTAAAGGCCGCCAGCTGTCTGTCGGCAATCATTTCGCCAAAAAAGGCAATAATCCAGATGCCAATTCCCACAAATTCCCAAATACTTATCTCATTTGATGGATTTGCAGTAATAACGAAGAATGGAATAGCCAGAATGACGTTTGAAATGGCCTGAAATTGAAAAAACACAAGGAAATTTCGGTCGGCTTTATCGCCCCACTCTTTACGCAATTGTTGGTATCTGCCCTCTTCTTCGCTTAAATGACCAATTACACGCTGCCACAAATGTAAACCCAGTCTCAATTCGGCCAGCAGAAACATGCCACATATAATCAACTTTCGGGTTTCAAACCCATCTGATAAAAAGAAAATAATGACGGTAATAACAGGGAAGTTTAAAGCCCAAAAGACATCTACAATCCCTGCATTTTTGATTTTTTTTGCCCAAAGCCAAACCAGAAACATGATGGTACAGCAAGCAATTAATGAAATGAGCGCAATAAAAAATAGATGTTTGTAATCCATTGTAAGGTTAAGAATTTAAGGCTTTAAAAGCCAATTCGCAAAACTGAAAACCTTAGTAAGACACCCTACACATTTAGCCTAAAACCCTAAGCCTTACTAAGCAATTCTTTAACACCTTCACCTGGTTTTAGTTTGAACAAATAAACCAAAACATAAGCTAAAGTTGCTATACTACCTAAACATACGAACAAAATGGCAATAGAGATTTTAAGAATAATACTTTTTTCCTTGTAAAACATCCACAGTGTGATAATAAAGATGTTCGCGTAGAAATCCCAAAGCGTAGCACGCATCCACGGAATGCTACCCAGAAAATCCCATTGTTCAAAAAGGTTGCTCTCTAACGAAGTCGAAATAACCTTATAACACATGAAAACAAAAAGTGCAGAGAAAATGATTTTGAGAAAATTTATCATATAAGGATGGATTTTATTTAGAAAAGCAAATTACTGTTTATATCGGTTAGGATAGTCCCGCCATTCGCTTTATCCCGATGAAAATCGGGATGCTCGCTGCTGTCGGGTTTATTTCACTAAGAACACTGCAAAGAAATCACACTTAAAACATTTCAGTACCATAACATTTCAATTCCGTCATTGTGAGTCAAAAAGCAATCTTATAGTTTAATCGTTTTCCACATAACTCGCAATCACGACTCAAACCAACAATCCTTATCATCGCCACCAAAAACTTGATACTCGATACTAAATACCTGATACTTTTAAACCTTTCTAATCTTAATAATCTTCATCCAATGTAAAACCTTCATAACCGGATAAGTTGGATCAAACTCCCACCATTTAGATGCAAAATTTGGACTATTTGGTTTTTTATGGTGATTATTTTGAAACAATTCGCCCATTAAAAGGAAATCCCATGGTAAAGAATTTTTACTATGATCTTCATTATCATGGTTAGAATAACCGTATTTATGTCCACACCAGTTTACAATTGCACCATGTAACGGACCCATCAAAAAATGGATTGGCAACAAAATATACATCCACCAGTAATTGGCAAACATTACATAAAAACCAATATAAAATAGCCCGCAACCAATTCTCCATAACCAAGAATCGCCAATTCTATCAACCAAAGGCCACTCTGGATAATTACCTTGGAAAGCCGGCTCTGGCTGTATTTTGAAATGAAGATAATTCATATACATATTCTTCGTAGCAATCATCATCCCAAAAACATCCTTAAAAAAATGCGGAGAATGCGGATCTTTTTCCGTGTCGCTGTAAGCATGATGCATACGATGCAAAATAGCATAAGCCCTCGGATTTAAGAAAGATGAACCTTGAGAAATTAGCAAAATAAGATAAAAGAATTTCTCCCAAAAAGGCTCCATTTTAAACATTTTATGAGATGAATAACGATGAAGAAAAAATGTTTGGCTGAAGAGAGATAAAAACCAGTGACAAAGAAAGAATATTAGAATAGCCATGTATTGTGTGTATGCTGTATTAACGAAATTTTGAATGTTTTAGTTTTATACAGCTTTAGCATTTGCATTCAAAAAAAGGAAAAGTCCTGCTCAATAAAATGAGCAGGATATAAAGTATTATCTGCCGAAATCGTCTTGAACCCTTACGATATCGCTTTCATCTGATGGATTAGAAGCATCAGTGTGTTGCCAAATTTCTGCAACAACGCCCCAATCATCTAAACCGATTAAGCGGTGACGCTCGCCTTGTTGTAATTTAATCTGATCCTTTGGTTCATAGCTTTTAACTTCACCCTCTTCGTCAGTTTGGCTTGTTTTAATACCAACTGTACCAGTAACCACTTGCCAAATTTCGGCTCTGCGGTGGTGATATTGCCAAGATAAACGAGTGTTTGGAGCAACTATTAAAATTTTCGGACTTAACTTACCGCCAATTTTTAAGCCTTCAACATCTAAACCATCAAAATAAGTATCTGCAAATTGTTGTGCTTGTGCTTCATCTATAACAAAAAAACCTCCCCATGGGCGAGTTTCATCGCGGTTTACTACATTAAAACCTTCAATTTTTAAACGTTGTGCAACGTTATCGAATATTTCTTTTTTGTCGTTTTCCATAATTGCCGTAAAAATAGTGCTTTGAAATTAAAAAAGCTCAATCGGGCATTTTATTTTTTAAAAATTCAAAATCTTATTTTATCTCAGACATTACAATATCAGTTGCCTGTCCAGTACTCTGAATAATTAATGGAAATGCCGGGTTATTTAATATCCATAGTTCTTGTGAGGCATTATCGTTAGCTACATGAAAAACATCCACTTCTTTGCCGTTTAATTTTATCGCAGCGCTTGCTGGTGTTTTAATTTTAAAATTTTGGCCCCCATAGGTAAATGACTTTTTATCAACCAGGGTTTTAAAAGCATCTTTCGAAATCACAATGAAGGTTTGTGCATCGCTTAATTTTGTTACACCCAAAGCAGGCTGACTAACCTGAAGCAATTCCGTTCCGTTGCTAAAAGCCTTTTCGCTCATTTCAAAACTGCCTTCGCCATAGCCATCAACACCCCAACCAATGCTGTAAGGTGCGGTGGCGCTCACAATTTTCAAAGCCAACGGAAACTCTTGTCCGCCAACTATTGCGGTAGCTGTAATTTGAGAACCGGTTTTAATTTCTGGAACAAACTTCTGCGCATTAGCGAGAAAGAATGAAGTGGTAAGACAAATAATGGAGAAGATTTTTTTCATAATGTTTTAGTTTTATTGAAGATACAAGTTTTTGTTGAGTAAATATTGTTGCATAAAAAAAGCCTTCTTGCGTTTAAGAAGGCTTTATATATTTTTCATGTTTTAATTTTCTAAAATGTTTTCTAAAATGCTCTCAATAAAAATAGACTTTCCATTATTCCAGGTTTGTGGAGATGACATATCTTCGATTATGTGATTAATCTTTGAATCGGAGACATTGCCAATGCTTTTAAATTCGGCAGCTAAACTGTAAGAGTTCATGTCGCCATAACCCCTTAATTGCTTAACTTTTAACAGAAAAGAACTGAGAGCCGATTTTCTATTTAGATTTTCCATACCACAAATTTAAAATTTACACTAATTAATCATACAGTATTTTTACCCTTTTTGCAGTATTTATTCGGTTACTATTAAATTACCTGCTCAAAGCCTAGCAAAGAGCCTTCTTAAAAATAATTCGCTTGAATTGTATCCAAAATATTACTCATATATACAGTTGATACAAGTATCAAAAAATGTTTTCTTCCGCTTCGGTAAAAAAATCTGCAGCTTGAAACGGAAACTCTTACATTCCTATTTTATAGCCAAAATTAATTATATTTGGTTTTACCAATGGATTGTTCAATCCAAAACACAAAATTTCTCCTAATTTCAGCAAACAAATCCGTATCAAATCCGACTCTAGTCCGTGTACAGTCCGTGTTACGGCCATGCTTGCATATCCCTTGCTTTTACACTGCTTTAGGTCTGCTTCGGTAACCATTCGCCCCATACCTACGTTCGACTAGGTATTTGGCCTGCCCGTAATTAGTTAAAAGGTAACGAAAGGGTTAAGCGGAGGTGAAGAATTGGTATAGCCTACCTCAACAAGGGGCGAACCATATACAATTCATTACCGATTTACTTGCGAATACCTAGCGAAACGAAAGCGAGCGCATCCGCAGCATATGCTCGTCCTCCTCCCCTTACACTTTATCTATAACGAATAAATTTTGAGGTAAGCATCCTGATGTAGCACTGGGATAGGCATCGGGTGGGGAATAGTTAAGAAATAGATGTGCTGTAGTGGTTACTTGAATGTTTAAGTAATTACATCTTCCTGCGGAATGTGGTAAGAAAGCGATTCTTTACTGAAAATTGCTGAATGTTCCATTTTAGCACTATTTTCGAAAACAAAAACGCCCTTTAATTTATCTAAAGGGCGTTTATAGTAAGGGTGGAGAATATCGGATTCGAACCGATCACCTCTTCACTGCCAGCGAAGCGCTCTAGCCAAATGAGCTAATCCCCCAATTCAGTATTAATGTTACTGTTGGCAAAAATAGCAATTAGTTTCTCTAAAGCAAATGAAAATTAATCTTTAAAGCGGAAAGCAAACATTGCAATTATGCAGCAAACAGAAAGTGCTGATGGTAATGGATGGTTTATGAATAAAAACATAAGAAAAGTTAATATTAAAAGCATTACAAAAAACATTAATGCTTTTAATAAAGAATCCATAAAACACATTGCGACAATTGCAAGTAGATAAATCGGAATAATAAGAGCTAAAGAAAACATGCAACGAAATTACCTGCTGCACATTAATTTAGAATTAAGCAACTGTTAACTCGGCTGTATTTAGTAAGTTTTGATAAATATTAACAAATTGCGAAACATGGAAGCCATCTACAAGAGCATGATGAACGTGAATAGAAAGTGACATTATCTTTCTGCCAGATTCATCTCTTAATTGTCCAAATGAAATTTTTGGACAGCTATCTTGATGTGAAAACTTACGGGCATGAGACATCGATTTAAAGTTTAACCAAGGTAAAGCTGAAAAGTGGATAACATTATCACCCGAAGAAGATGGAATTAAGCCTGTTGAATTTTCTACCTTTTCTATTTCTTTAATTGCTTCAGAACGAAATATCGAAAAATCTGCACAAAAATCTATGTAGCCAAATCCAAAAGTTCCGTTTGGGCGATTAATAGTTGCTGATGCATGCACCTCGTTATATTTCCAAACTTCACTGTTGCTAATTCTATACTTAAAATTTTCTACCTGATTTGCTGCGATAAGAGATTTATGTAAATAAAGAAGAAAAAATGAAACCCCTAAGTTTTTTGCTTCATGGTAAGTTTCTGTGCAATCAACATCAACAGTAACTCCAAAAAACGGTTCTTCAAAACTGTTAAAAAAATTGAAGTGGTCTTTCCTTATCCAGGTACTTAAATCTATTTTTTCTTTCATATATGCATTTGTTATTTTTAAGGGGGAATAGAGCAGTTATGTTTCTAGTTTAAATACATGGTTTATCGTACACTTAATTTTGATAAAACATCAGAAAGCGTTTCCATCTGATAAAAATTATCATGCTCTATTGTATGTTCTACATGTTCGTGTACCCATGTTGTATGGTATGGAATATGTATAGCATTGCCACCAATTTCAAGAACCGGCAATACATCTGATTTTAGTGAATTACCAAGCATTAAAAACTCTTCGGGCTCACAATCTAAATGTTTTAATAACTTTTGATAATCGCTTGGCTGCTTATCACTCATAATTTCTATATGATGGAAATAATGGTCTAAGCCAGATTTGGTAAGTTTGCTCTGTTGGTCTAATAAATCGCCTTTGGTGGCTACAACCAATTTATATTTTCCATGTAGTGCTTTCAAAACATCCTCAACCCCATCTAATAATTCGATAGGTTTGTTAAGCATTTCCTGTCCAAGTTTTATTGCTTTAATAATTATTTCGGGATTTACTTTTCCTTCAGTTATGCGTAAAATAGTTTCTATCATGCTTAGCATGAAGCCTTTTATACCATAACCATAAAGTGGTAAATTGGCAATTTCAGTTTTATAAAGTTCTGCAACAATACTATGATGAGGTAAAAAATCTTCTAACAAACCTGCAAAAAGCGCTTCTGCCTCTCGAAAATAAGGTTCATTTACCCAAAGCGTATCATCGGCATCAAATGCAATAACGCTAATTTTATTATTCATAGTTATGTTTAATTTTATAGTCACAAAAGTAAATCAACCAAATAAAAAAATAAAGGACATTTGTCTCCATTGCCAATTATGTTACGTACAAACCTTACATTTTTATCTTTTATTAAATCTTTATTAAGCGCAACAGAAACGCATCAACATATTAAATTAAAGGATTTCCCTGCCGGATACAGGCTTATTGAGCAAGGCGATAAGATCAGCAATCTTTACATAATTAAGGATGGGATTACGAAGTGTTTCATTTCTGAAGAAAATGGCAAAGATTTTATTATAGAATTTTTAGGAAAGGGTGAAGTTGTTGGCGACCTTGAAGCGTTAAAGAAAATAGATTGCTTATGTAATGTTGAGGCAATAAGTATGGTGTCGGCATATGTTATCCCACACCACTACTTTTTATCATTAATTGAAAGCAATGTGAATTTTACCAAAATTTTGCTGCAAGAGCTATCAACCAGAATAATTCAAACCAGTAGCAGAGCATCTTTTCAACAGTTATATACTTTAGAATATGGTTTAACAAAATTATTAAAGCTACAAGCTGAAGCAGATTTAGAAATTTCGAAAGAGGATATGGCTGCCTATTTAGGTATATCAGTAAGAAGTTTAAACCGAACATTAAAGCAAGTTAGGAGCAATACTGATTTAAACACCCGAGATATTAAAACCATATTAGAAAAACTCATTTAATTCAAATTTCTTCAACATTTAAGCCTCAACTTTGTTTAAATAACTTAATGAAAAATATAGTAACGAGCGTTAACTGAAATGAAAATCTTTTTATAGTTTTATAAAAAATATCATCCTTGCTCACATATTGTATCATAAAAAAATATTAAAATAATGAAAGTAGAAGACGTTTTTAAGAATAATGAGAAATGGATTGCTAATAAGCTATCAATTAATGAAAATTACTTCACAGAATTGGCTAAAGGGCAAACTCCAGAGTTTTTATACATCGGCTGTTCGGATAGCCGTGTAACTGCTGAAGATTTAATGGGCATAGAACCCGGACAGGCATTTGTGCATCGCAATGTTGCTAATTTGGTAAATAACGTAGATTTAAATGTGATGACGGTTTTAAACTATTCGGTTCGCCATTTAAAAGTGAAACACGTTGTAGTTTGCGGTCATTACAATTGCGGTGGTGTTAAAGCTGCTATGCAACCCGCAGATATGGGTATATTAAACCCTTGGTTGCGTAATATCCGTGATGTATATCGTACGCATAAGGATGAATTAAATTCAATCGAGGATGAAGCAAAACGTTACGACAGATTAGTTGAGCTAAACGTTCAAGAGCAATGTGTAAATCTTTTGAAAACTGCAGCAATACAAGAAGCCATTACAGAACGTGGTTTAACTGTTCATGGCTGGGTTTTTGATATTCGTACAGGTAAGTTAGTTGATTTAAAAATCGATTTTGATAATATTCTGAAAGACATCAAAGAGATTTATAATTTGTATTAATATAGTCTTTGGTCGGGAGTCCGAAGTCGGGAGATTTAATACCCACAAAAAAGTCCGTAGTTTTTGTTAAGCTTCGGACTTTTTTCGTGGTATCAATTTTTTAAGTTTTAATGATCAAAATTCAATGATCAATTTTCAAGTTTCAATAATCAATTTTCAATAAGCAAATTTCAAAACCAATGAACCAATGACTAATGAACGAGTTACTCAATACTAAAAACTACCTTCCCATCCAGCCACCATCTACGGTTAAGATTGTACCATGTACATAATCACTGGCTGTTGAGGCTAAAAATAACGTCGGACCTTTAAAATCTTCGGGTGTTCCCCATCTTCCAGCCGGAATACGTGCTAAAATTGAAGTGCTTCTATCCTGATCTTCACGCAAAGCAGACGTATTATCAGTTGCAATATAACCCGGAGCAATTGCATTGACATTTACTCCTTTAGCCGCCCATTCATTAGCAAATGCTTTTGTTAAAGATGCAATTGCACCTTTGCTGGCTGCATAACCAGGCACGGTAATTCCACCTTGAAAAGACAACAATGAAGCTGTAAAAATTACCTTGCCGCTGCCACGGGATACCATATCACGACCAATTTCTCGAGTTAAAATAAATGGAGCAGTTTGATTTACCGCAATTACTTCATCCCACATTTCATCAGGATGTTCGGCAATTGGTTTACGTAAAATTGTACCAGCATTATTAATTAGTATATCGATAATAGGGTGATCTGTCTTAACCTTTGCAGCAAAACTCAAAACAGCTTCGCGATTACTAAAATCACATTGGTAAGCAAAGAATTTTCTACCCAATGCTATTACTTCTTTTTCGATGGCGCTATCTTTCAGCTCTAAGTTTGCCGAAACGCCAATAATATTTGCACCAGCTTCGGCTAAAGCTAGCGCCATAGCCTTGCCAATTCCTCGCTTACAACCGGTAACTAATGCAGTTTTACCTGCTAAATTGAATAGGTTTGATAACATCTTATTTATTTTCTTATGAAGTGCGTAATTATTTCAATTCGGTTATGGCACAATGATCCATATCGCCATAATCTAAATTTTCGCCAGCCATACCCCAAATAAAAGTGTAATTACTGGTTCCGGCACCAGAGTGAATTGACCAGTTTGGAGAAATTACAGCCTGATCATTTTGCATCCAGATGTGACGTGTTTCTTGCGGCTGCCCCATAAAATGACAAACACTTTGCCCTTGCGGAACTTCGAAATAGAAATAAGCTTCCATCCTTCTATCATGTGTGTGAGCAGGCATTGTGTTCCAAACACTTCCAGATTTTAGCTCTGTCATGCCCATTTGTAACTGGCAGGTTGGTAATACACTATTTACTAAAAGTTTATTTATTATTCTATGATTTGCGGTTTCGGGTGTACCCAATTCTACAATTTCTGCATCAGCTTTGCTAACTTTTTTTGTTGGATAAGTATGATGAGCTGGAGCAGAATTTATATATAGTTTTGCTGGCTCGTTCTCATCTGCCGATTCAAATGAAACCTCTTTTGTGCCTTTACCTATGTATAAGGCTTCCTTATAATCAAGTTCATATCTTTCACCATCAGCAGTTATTATTGCTTTTCCGCCAACGTTGATTATACCAAGTTCTCTTCGTTCTAAAAAATAATTTGCTTTCAAATCATCAGGATTTGGCAAATCTAATTTTTTATTTACAGGCATTGCACCACCTACAATATATCTATCGAAATGAGATAAAGTTAGGTTAACCTGGTTTGGCTCAAAAACATTTTCAATTAAAAAGTTTTCCCGCAAAGCGGCAGTATCCATTTGTTTAACTTCTTTCGGACTTTGAGCGTAACGGCTTTCGAATTTATTCATTTTTTAATTTTTGAGATTTGATTAGAGTTTAGAGCTTAACGCCCATATCCACAAATATATTTATACCAATGATATTATTGGAATTTATCACCTATTTTATCAAAAAATTAACGTTATAATAACGATAATATTTATTTAGCTATGTTCTTCAATCTCCAAAGAGTCATCAATCTTATTTTGTAGAAACCTGAAAGCCTTTACCGTTGTTATCTAAATAAATATTTTAGCATGAAATTTTCTACACGTTATTTATCTACCCTTTACATACTTTCAATTTCCATTATTTTTTCTTCATGTAAATCAGGCTCTGTAAACCTATTCAAAGCGGCCACACCACACGAACAATATCAGCGAAAATTAGCAGCTACAGGTTTAGACAAAACTGCAATGGGTTCGTTATGGCTAAATTCAGCTACCATAAGTTTGGAGAAAGCATTGAATATTTCTATCCCCTTTAAAGAGGTGGGTTATTTTTCTGCAGAAAAAGCTACAGCAACAGCTTATAAATTTAAAGTGATAAAAGGGCAGAAATTAACCATCGCTTTAAGTAAAAAACCTTTAAATGGCGCAGCAATTTATTTGGATGTTTGGCAGGTTAATGCAAGTAATACAAAGTTAGTTGCTTCGGCCGATACGCTCAACAGTAATATTTTGCTAGATATTGATGAGAGTGGGAGCTTTCTTATTCGTTTGCAGCCAGAATTACTTCAAAGTGTAGAATATAATTTAGAAATTATTTCAGGCCCTTCTCAAGGTTTTCCAACACGTACAGGCTTAAATAATATTAAAAGCTTTTTTGGCGATGGCAGAGATGCTAACAGCCGGAAACACGAAGGAGTAGATATTTTTGGAAATTTTAGGAGTCCGGTGGTTGCAACTTCTGATGGAACCATTGTACGTGTAAACGAAAATAACCTTGGTGGAAAAGTATTATGGTTTCGACCAAAAAATAAAGACTACACACTATATTACGCACACTTGGATGAGCAACTTGTTTCCGCAGGCCAGGATGTTTTAGTTGGTGATACTTTAGGATTGATGGGAAATACCGGCAATGCAAAAACAACGCCACCGCATTTGCACTTTGGTTTATACACTTCTGGTGGTGCAATTGATCCATTGCCGTTTATTAATCCAATAGTTAAAAAACCTGTAAACATAACAGCATCAATATCTAACCTTAATAAAACGCTAAGAACCAATCAGAATACATTTCTTCATAGCTCACCAGCAAATAATGCAGAAAAAATAAGAACATTGCAAAGTGGAACAATATTAATTGCACATGCTGCATCTGCAAACTGGTATAAAACCGAGCTCCCAGATGGTAGCATTGGCTTTATTCAAAGTAACAGCCTTAACCAAACTGAGAAACCTTTGCAGCGCATAAAATTAAAACCATTTCAAACAGTAATTTATGATAAACCGGATAGCTTAGCGTTAGTGAAATTAACTTTAAATGAGGCGCAGAATGTTCGTGTATTGGGTAACTTTGGCAATTATCATCTAATAAGTGATGATAAAGAACAGGTTGGTTGGATAAAAAAATAAGATGAAGATTTTTCAGCAAGCAATAACATTAAGAGAAAGGCGACGTGGGTTTCACATCGTAACTGATGAAATTTTATCGGCGTTGCCGGAAATTGAACAAATAACCAGAGGAATTTGTCAGGTTTTCATTCAGCATACTTCTGCATCATTAACCATAAATGAGAACGCAGATCCAACGGTACGCATGGATTTTGAAATGTATTTTAATAAATCAGTGCCTGAAAACGACCCGAACTACAAACACGATTATGAAGGTTCTGATGATATGCCTGCACATCTCAAGGCAGCACTTTTAAGCAGTTCGGTAACGATTCCAATTCGACACGGCCGACTTGCTTTAGGTACATGGCAAGGCATCTATCTCGGTGAGCATAGAAATTATGGAGGTAGCAGAAATTTAATTATTACAATTTGGGGCGAATAATCTATTCGTTAGGAATTTCCTTTTTTAACTCCGGATGATTATCCTGAATAGATTTACCCTCTGTTTCAATTTCAATCTCCCTTGTAGTAACTGCATAATGTGATGGATGAATTTCAGAGCCGTAAGCAATAGCATATGCTTTTGTAAATTCTGCACCGAAATATAAAATGATGGATGAATAATAAGTCCACAATAATAAAATAACCAAAGAACCTGCGGCTCCATATGTACTACCTACGTTACTCTGTCCGATATAAATGGATATGGCGAACTTACCAATCATAAATAGTATTGCAGTTACAATTGACCCCAATATCACATCTCTCCATTTAATTATTGCATCTGGAAGTACCTTGAAAATTACACCAAAAATTAAGGAAATTACCGTAAGCGTAATTATTTGATTTAATATATAGAAAACAATTACGGAAACATCTTCAAATCTTGCCTGTAATCGACTACTAAAAGCATCTAAAACCGATGTAATCGCTAGCGAAACCAACAAGACAAATCCTAAACTTATGATGACAGAGAAAGAAAGAAACCTATTTTGAAGCATTTTTAACCAACCTCTTTTAGGTTTTGGTTTTAAACCCCAAATTGTGTTAATCGAATCTTGAATATCGCCGAAAACTGTAGTTGCTCCAATTAATAATGTGGCTAATCCCACAATAAATGCTACTGTACTCTTTCCATTTAAGTACGCTGCTTTAATAATTTGTTGTAGTTGATATGCTGTGTCCTTACCTAAAAAAACATCGAGCTGACGATAAATCTGTCCTTCGGCGGCTTCTCTACCTAAAAATATTCCACAGAGTGAGATAATAACTACTAAAAGTGGTGCCATTGAAAAAACAGTATAGTAAGCCAAAGATCCACTCAGTTTGGTTACTTTATGGTCTCCAAAACCTGTAAAAGAGGCTTTTAGTATTTCCCAAATTCCCTTAAATGTTATCTTCTTCTTATTCATATCAGTTCCGGCTAAAATTATCGTATAAATTAAGAACCGAAAAAATTGCGCTTTGTTTGGTATATATTTCGTTGGAAACCAAAAAGCCCAACCTTTTTAGGGTTGGGCTTTGAAATGGTAAAAATATAATTTTAGCGTATTACTTAATCTTTATCCACGCTACAATATCATTAATTAAAGTTGCCGAAACACTTGAGAAAGTTTGATATTGGGCACCTGTGCCTTTTTCAAGTTGTTGGCTTAACAAATGATTAATCCCCGGATAAAACTTATATTCTACGTTTTGCTTTCCAGCAAGACCAGTTTTCCATAGATTAAAATCTTCCTCAGTAACCTGATAATCATTACCACCCTGTAAAACCAACATACGTTGCTTAGTGATGTTTTTTGCAGCAGCAACCTGATCGTAATTATTAAGATCTACCCAATATGAAACGGGTAAGCCTAGAATAATCGAATCTGGCTTCATTGTGCCTGCCTGAGTAATTTTACTTTTCGAGAATTCAGAAATTAGCTTATCAAATTGTTCTTTTGATTTTTGAGTAGTATCATTCATTTTACTGAATAAGTATTTATTCTGGTCGATAATTAAATCAGTAAGTTTACGTGCAGGTGCAGCAGCCATTATAATTCCACTTAAATCAGGAAAGGAAGTCGCAATTCTTGGTGCAAGCATTCCACCTAAGCTATGCCCAAACAAGTAAATACCTTTCAAATCAGCACCCGGAATTGTTTTTGCCATTAATAATGCCTGATTTGCATCATCCAACACTTCTTCCTTTACAGTAAAAGCCTTTTGAAATTCGTTCGCATAAATGAGTGTTCTCTTTACATACCTAATGGATGCAATGCCTTGAGCAGCAAAACCAGCAGCCAAATCTTTAAACGGCTTATTTGGACCAACGGTTTCATCCATATCGTAAGAACCCGACCCATGTACAAATACAATTACCGGAAAATTTTTACTGTTTTTTGGTATTGTAATAACCGCAGCAAGTTGATGACCTGGGGTAGTAATGTAAGCGGTTTTCTCAGAATACAAAGTTGTATCTGCATAAGCTGGAGCAAGATATTTAGGCGAATTTATCTTTGGAGCAAGGTAGAAACCCACTATTTTTTGCGCTTTGTTAAATCCCAGAATAAAATCTTGTGTGCCACGTTCAAATTTTCCTTCAACAGTTACGGCGAATAGTTCGCCTTGAATTTTACTTTGCACCGGCTCAATTGATTCAGTTTTACCTAAAGCAGTGTGCATATCTGTCCAAAGTTTTTTAAGGTTTTCTTCAGATATTTTGGTTTTTACGGTATCATCAAAAAGACTGTAAGCTTGTGTAAATTTTTGTTCTTCCATTAACTGAAAGAAATTATCTGCATTGTTAAAAAGTGTAATTACATTTTGAGAAAAGGCTGCTGTGGTAAACAGCAATGCAAATATTAATAAAATACTTTTTTTCATGAATATTAATAAGGTGTTCTGTTTGGTTAAAATTTTAAACAGGTCTAAGTTAATAATATTTGAATCGTATTTTACTATACAACAACTAATTGATTAGTTTTTTTATTAATCTTTTAAACGAACCAAGCAAAGTACATCCTTAGTGTTCTGATAAATTTCAAGACAATATCCATTAGGATCTAAATTAGGATGCCTTAACAATTCCTGAAAAGTTGATCCAATAACAGATACATCATCCATAAAATTAGCAACAAGTTTACTGGCAAACTTTCCCTGTTGAATAAGCAAGGTATCCAAACCTAAAATTTTTCCTTCACCAGTATTAAGTTCTTCAGCCCCAGCTTTGTAAATTATTATTTCATTTTCAAGTCTCGAATAACCAAAATATCTTCGCTTAATATCAAAGGCGACTAAAGCGTGTAGTTTTTTATGTGCTGCTTCTACACCATCAGGGAAAGTTGCCGCCTCAATGTACATCATTCGTAAATCGGCTGAAAGAAAATAATTTTCCATATTGTAATTTTTAGATGATTAAGCAAACTTAATTATCTAACAGTAAATCAACAAGATATAAACAAGACAAAATCTATGGTAATATGCGACAAAGTTTTTTTTCAAAAAAAAAATACAAGGGCATGCAATAAATATTTATTTGAGCGTTTATATTACCGAGAGCGTTAATTTAGATGACGGGGATGCTGCTTAGGCGGAATCCCCGTTTCTTTTTTTTAAATATTTCAATTTATTATAAAATGAAAAAGGAACACATTAAACAAGTGTTCCTTTTTTGATATATGATGGAGTTAAGAATTTTAGCTTTTTATTTCATGCTGTTCTGCAGGATTTTGAAAGTTATTTAAAGGTTTATATTGTTTAGGTTTTATTATAAACCATAAACCAAGGCCGATTAGAAGTAGTGCAACCGATATTTTCGACATTTCGAAATCTAAGAAAGTAATATCACGTAATGTAAAAAAGCCACCAATTAATGTAAACGCTAACCAACCACTTCCTTGAAAGTTTTTACGGAATCCAATCCATAAACCTGCACCAAGCATTATAGTGTGCCAACTTAAAACCCAGCTTGGGATATCTACACCACTATTTCTTAATAGTAAAACTGAACCAATTACGATGATTAAGATACCCCAACCAATTTGTTTATCCGTGTGATTTTTTTTGATGTAATTTTCCATGACCTTTGTTTTTATATATCAAAAGTAGCTCGAAAATTGACGCTGGGAAATGACATTTCTCCGAATAAATCAGTTTTATCGGTGAGTGAAATAAATTTGTCGGTAAAATTGTTTTAATGCTTTTGCGCTGTTAAAAAACCTCGGTGAAATGATAGAAATGACTAATACTTTATTTAAAAATTAGAATTTCTTTGCCCTTTGCCATAATAACCTTCTTAGTTAAACCCACAAATAAGCCATGTGCTAGCAATCCATCAATTTGATTTAATTGCAATGCAAGTTGAGCAGGATTATCAATTAAGCCAAAATTAACATCAATAATATAATTTCCGTTATCGGTAATGAATTTGGCATCTTCCTTAATTCTGAGTTTTCCCTTTCCACCCAATGCTTCAATTTTATTAAAAACATATTGATAAGCTAAGGGCACAACCTCAATTGGAACTTTAAAAGCACCAAGAAGATTTACTTTTTTTGAAGAATCTGTGATGATAATTGCATTTTTACTTAGCGAGGCGATAATTTTTTCGCGAAATAATGCACCGCCACCACCTTTAACTAAATCAAGTGATTCTGTAAATTCATCTGCACCATCTATACTGATATCAATACTTGCTAAATTTTCGAGTTTCAAAACCGGGATGCCCGCTGCAGTGGCTAGCTCCTCTGTTTTTATTGAACTTGCAGCAGCTGTAATTTTTAAACCTGTTTTTACTCTTTTAGCAAGTTCCTGAATTGCAAAAGTTGCGGTACTACCTGTACCTAAGCCCACAACGTCTCCATCTTTGATAAGCTTAACAGCTTCCATGGCAGCAGTTAGTTTTTCTGCATTTTGTTGTGTTTTATTAATCGAATCCATAGTGTAAAAGTAAATAATTTCAACATACAAAGCATTTGGAAGGGTAAGTATCAATCTTAAATCGAAAAAAATAACTTTAACACAATAAATTCCATATAAAACGTTTATATACCTGAGAGCGTTAATTTAGATAATGGGGATTCTGCAAAAGCGGAATCTCCATTTCTTTTTTAGAGTAATATTTTGGTGTGAGATGCTGAAATAAATTTAGCGTGAGGTTTTGTTAGATATAGCTTTTCAGCAAAACAAAAAAGACCAACATTTCTGTTGGCCCCTTTACTAATTATTTATTTGAATATTAAAACTTACCTGTTAAGGTTACACCATAAGTACGCGGATTACCTAAATGTGCCGCTCCAAAATCATATGCATAATCAATATAAGTTTTATCACCAAGATTTCTTCCCCAAACAAATAAATCGAAACGTTTATTAGTAATACCTAATTTAGCATTAAAAAGATTGTACCCTTTTTGCTGAATCTGATTGTCTAAATCAAAAAACTGATTTCCGATGAAAACCCATTCGCCACGAGCCACAAGATTTAATCCTGAATTCTTATCTAATTCGAAATTGTACTGTGGTGCAAACATCGAAGTTAATTCTGGCGTGTACAATTGTCTGTTGCCATCTAACGTTACTGTACTGCCATCACTTGGCAATTGCAATGAAGTATATTTTGCATCAGTATAACCTAAATTGTAATCGAAACTTAAGCCTTTAACTGGTTTAGCAGATAATTCAAGTTCAACACCCTTGCTGGTTAACTTACCTGCATTGCGTGTAATCGTAACTGCATCTGGCAATACTAAAACCGGAATTTGAGCATCAGTTAATTTAATAAAGAAAGCAGAGAAATTAACACTTAATTTATTATCAAAAAACGTATTCTTTGAACCAATTTCGATGTTGTTACTATGTTCTGGTTTATAAGCAATTAATGGTAAAACTGATGGATCTGAGCCCAATTGTGTTAAACCGCCAGCTCTGTAACCCCTGTTGTAAGATGCATAAACATTGTTTTTACCAGTTACCGCATAAGCTAAACTTACTTTAGGAGATAATGCATTGAAATTGGCTTTTGACGAAATCTCATCTTGAGTAATTACAGGTGCTTCACCATCCATTAACAACTCACCTAAAGCACTTAATTTTTTATGCTCATAATCGTAACGTAAACCAGCTGTTGCAGATAGTTTCTCAGTTAGTGAATAGGTAACTTGCCCATAAGCCGCCAAGCCATAACTTTTACCGGTATTGGTATTTAAACTTGTAAAGAATGGAAATGGCGCACCAACAAAAGCAGCATCAGCACCAAAATAAGTTCCTTGTTTTACCGGATTAGTTTGATAAAAACCGTACAAACCTGCCACCCAATTTAATTTTGAACTATTCGCAGCTGGAGAACTCAACTTAAATTCTTGTGTATAAACCTGAACCTTATTCCAATCTTTACCGTAATTATTTACAATTGCAACACCATCAATTGGAGAAAAATCACCATCAATTGGTTGTTTGTAATACCTGTAATTAGATTGATAAGCCGTTTGTGAACTGAAGTTTATTGCATCACCAGTATAATTTGCAGATAATGATGTGTTAAACAAATTATCAACCATTTGAGTTGTTGCATTTTGATTCAATACAAATGGATTTGACAATGCATCATGTACCGAGCCAGCAAGCGGAAAAGTTCCGTTATTGCGGTTTTCATTGTGCTTAACGTTTAATGTTAAAGCAAACTTATCACTTGCCAAAAACTTCAAATAATAATTTCCTAAGTAACCATGAAGCTTATCAAATTTAGAATTGTTAAATTCATTTGTATAAAAACCATCGGCTTTATTAAATAATCCGGCTGCGCCGAAAAATAATTTATCTTTTACCAAAGCTGAGCGAATACCTGCACTATAACGTTGCTGACCGAAATTACCAAAATCTATACTTGCAAATCCACTAGTGGCATTAGTTGGCTGTTTGGTAATGATGTTAATTACACCACCCATTGCATTTCTGCCATATAAAGTTCCTTGCGGACCGCGTAAAACTTCTATTCGTTCTACATCAAATAACGATGCAATGTAAGTATCCAAACCAAACTGATTTACACCATCGATGTATGTTGCAACTGCCGGATCGTAAGAAGTTGTTCCGATACCTCTGATAGAAGTTACGTTACGCCCATCGCCAGGATTACTGCTGTAAAGATTTGGAATAACTGCTGATAAATCGCGAGTATTTAATAAGCGATAATCTTGCACTTTTTGCGCAGAAAGCACCGAAACGCTTAATGGTAAATCTTTAACGTTCTGCTCAGTTTTTTGTGCAGATACCGTTACTTCATCTAAACGTTGGTTGGTTTCATACAAATAAACACCTATAGTTTCACCACCACGGGCATAAACAACAACTGTAGCATAACCCACAGCGCTAAATTTTAAGCCTACTTTTCCGGTGGCTATATTATTTATTTCAAATTGTCCGTTTGCATTACTTACGGTGCTCGCATTTGAATTTAAAACCTGTACAGTTACCGCTGCAACAGGTGTGTTTTTTGAGTCGGTAACCGTACCCAAAATTTTATTGTTTTGCTGTGCAGTCGCTGCAAAGCATATTAACAGGCATAAACCCATTAATGATAGTATTCCCTTCACTTTCACTATATCCATTTAAAAGAAAACGGCCGGCGTTTCCACCAACCGTTTTACCAAACTTAAACTAACTATCTTTATTTATCCAATGAATTAATATATGCTGCAATTTTTAAACCTTCAGCTTTAGTTACCTGAGGCATTGGAGGCATCTCTGTAGAGTAACCTGGCCAATTTTGTGGTTGCGGATTATGAATTAACTGAACAATTTTTTCTGGTGAATATTTACGCTTTGCAATTTCCAAAAACGCCGGACCAATTTGTCTTTTAGTTGGATTGTGGCAAGCAGTACATGTTCTTCTTGTTAACAAACCTTCTACTTCTTTATAGGTTGGTGCCTTTGCTGCAACCGTATTTGCTGGTGTTGTAGCTGTTGCGCCTTTAGCTTCTGGTTTTGCTCCAGTATTTGCCTTAGGTTTAGCCGAACCTTTTACCGGCGTAGCCGATGCTTTAGGACCGTTTTCAGAGTTTCTTGTACTCACTTCGCTCATCGACAGCTTTTCGCCATCAGCAATTTGATTTAAAGTATAGTAAGCTACCGGATGAATAAGTGAATAAAAACCTTCTTTATCACGCACGCCATCTAATGTTAAAGTATGGATATAATATTGACGAAGATTTGGGATGATTAACCTAACTTTCATACCATCTTCTGAAACTTTAACACCATTAATTTTTAAAGTTTCGGTATTTACTGGAGGCGAACCATAAACCGGATGATATTTGTAAATAAAGCTTTCAGCTGCATAAGAAGCTAAATCTTCTGCCGATTTGCGATCAACTGGCTTAGTAAATTCTACCTCAAAACCATCAGGCATTGAACGCACAGCTTTCATTTCGAAAGGAACTTTATTGTTGTAAACTAAACGCTCTAAACCTTCATTGGCATCACCTGCAGAACCCCATCCACGATTTGTTTCGCCAACAAATAATGAACCATCAGTTCCCCAAGCTAGTCTTAAAACACCCGAACGGAAACCTTTTCTAAATAAGAAAGCAGCACCTTGTTCCTCACCTTTTACAGTTTCAAGGAAAACTCTTGAAATGATACTCATACCTTGGTCGCCAACTAAAATTTGACCAGCAAAAGGACCAAAAGTATTTTCAGGAATTTTTACAGGCTCTGCCGATGAAATACCCAAAATACCATAAGGTAACCAAACCGAAGGTAATTTCAATTCAGAGAAAACCTTTTTCATATCGAAAAGCGTTTTGAAGGTTTCGTTAACACGATTTTCTGGTTTGATGTATCGACCTTGCTCATTTTTAATTCTACGTTCATCAATACTTGAGTAGAAGAAATCAGAAGTTAGCTTAACAGGAGAATCAGAACGCCCGGTCCACCTTAAACTAGCTGGATGCCCCATAAAATCACCTTTATTAACTTTCCATAAACCACCAGAGCCAACCCAATCGCCTTGGTTTTCTGTATAATAGAATTGATTATCAATCATTCCAATACCAGCAGGCGAACGGAAACCAGCCGCATAAGGTGTCATTTTACCATCTTCGGTAATGTTCATTGACCAACCACGCATTGGTACACGACTTTCACCTCTCCACCATTCTTCATCTCCAAAAGCTACGTTTGCAGTTACTAAAAATGTACCATCCTGGGCTATTTTCGGACCGAAACTATATTCATGATAATGTCCGCTTAATGGCCATGCATATATTGTTTCATAAACATCGGCTTTGCCATCCATGTTTTTATCAACTAATTTAGTTAACTCACCACGTTGAGCAACATAAAGTGCTCCATTTTTATAAGCTAAGCCTAAAATTTCATGTAAGCCGCTGGCAAATTTGCGGAAATATGGTTTTATACTTGTCGGATTTTCAACAATATAAACTTCTCCTCTACGGGTAGATATTCCTAAATCGCCGTTTGGTAAAGTAACCAAACCACCAACTTCTAATATTGGTCCTTCAGGTACTCTAACCTTATTTATTCTGAAAAAATCTTCTTCTTTTGGTGTTTCCTGAGCAAAAAGCGTTGAGAAACTTAAGCTCAAAGCTAATGTTGCAAGTGTTTTAAATGTATATCTCATCGTTAATCAGATTAAAATAAAATAGAATAATTTAATTTGCTTCCGATAGGAATAATCAGTTGTTTTTTACCGTTCGCATCTCTAACGATTGGTTTTTCACCATTCGGAAATTGCAAATAATAAGCTTTATCATCAACCAGATATAAACCTTTCGAAACTTCGTTAATGTCTTTTACTTCACCTAAAAGGAAATAAAGATCTTTTGCGGGCTGTTCAATTGTTACTTCACGAGTTAAACCTTGTCCGTTTTCCATAACTTTTACAGCATCTGTAACTTTAGTTCCGTATATGATATACTTAAATTCTGGACGTTCTTCGTTATCCATAACATAACCTTTTGTACGGAAACCCGTACCAGCGGTATCTGGAACCCAGGCACTTTCTGTTGTTGCTAATTTAGCAATAGCCAAAACTGGTTTTGATGTGAAACGTGTTATGCTACCCAAAGGGCGAGAAGTTCCGTTTCCACGACCATCCCACATTGGGGTTGCATCTAAGAAACCACCATGCCATCCGTGTAATAATGTTCCGTTATCCAAATCGTAGCTGTAAGCCGTTTGTTGAGGGCCACCAACTGAAATTGCATGTACTGAGCGAACGCCAGGCAAAACATCAACAAAACTACGAATCATTGTATTTGTTGGAGCATTAACATAAATTGGGTCTCCGCCACCGCCACCACGACGGCCATTTTGAGCCGCAGCAACCGGGATATCTGATATAGAAATATTTCTGAAAGCTACAGAACCATGGTCGCCTTGAAAACGTATAGGTCCCATTGTTCTTTCAGTTCCGAATCCGCCTCTTGTTGCACCATTTAATTCTACATTTTCATGGATAGTAACACCGTTCAAATCAACACTCAGTAATCTCGCATTTTCGGTTTTCTTACCAGATGCATCAAATTTTGGCGCCTGAAATACAATTTTGATATGCTGCCATAAACCTGGTGCTTTACTTGCGTTTTGGCGTGGAGCAATACCTCCGTAACCTTTTTCGCCTTCAGGTTTATCATTATCCCAACGCTCATAAAGGCCACCGTTATTTGATGAAAGTGCATTTTTTACACCCCAAGAATCTTCTAACTGAATCTCGTAATTATCTTGCAGATAAATACCAGAGTTTGAACCCTTCGCCAGTAAATAATCCAGCTCCAAAACGAAACTACCATATTCCTTTATGGTTTTTAAATCGAAACCTGGTTTTTTTGGCAATGAGGTATTTAATAGAATACCTGTACCTTTTGTACCTTTAACGGCATTAGGAATATTCATGTCTACAGTAACATCACCTACAAGCGCCCAAGAATTTCCTGGTTCTTTAAATGCTGAAAGATCTGTGAGCGGAATATTTTGCTGCTGGCCAAATGCCAGACAAGTACCAACTAGCCATATTAAGGCGGTTGATCCTGCTTTTAAGACGCTAATCTTCATGTTATATATTTGTTAGTTTATTAATTAAATCTTATTATTTGATTTAAGCTTATCGAAGCAATTGATACATCGACAAGCTCAAAATATAATTTTATTTTTCTGTTGATAATGAATATGGAAAATCTACAGGATTTGAACCTCTTGTTTTATTTGGGGTTGCAGACATACCGAAATTTAGTACAGCACCTTTTTGCAAACCGCTGTGGCTAATCCAGTTTTTCGTATATGGCTTTCCATTCATTTGCAATGATTGTACATAACGATTGTTCTCGTTATTTGCTGGTGCGTTAATTACAACAGTTTTACCGTTTTCTAGTGTTAATGTTACTTTTTTGAATAATGGAGCACCTAAAACATATTGATCTGTTGCTGGAGTTACCGGATAAAAACCCATTGCAGAAAATACATACCATGCAGATGTTTGTCCATTGTCTTCATCACCGCAATAACCATCTGGAGTAGCTTTATACATTCTATCCATCGTTTCGCGAACCCAATATTGAGTTTTGTATGGCGCACCGCCATAGTTGTAAAGATAAATCATATGCTGAATGGGTTGGTTACCATGAGCATATTGACCCATATTGGCAATTTGCATTTCACGAATTTCGTGGATTACACCACCATAAGCACTCTCATCAAAAATTGGCGGCATTGAAAAAACAGAATCCAGTTTGGTTACAAACTTATCGTGTCCGCCCATTAGCTTTGCTAAACCATCAATATCTTGAAAAACCGACCAGGTGTAGTGCCAGCTGTTACCTTCGGTAAAAGCGCCACCCCACTTAAATGGACTGAATGGGCTTTGGAAAGTTCCATCCTGATTTTTTCCACGCATTAAACCTGATGACGGATCGAAAAGATTTTTATAATTCATTGCTCTTTTCTTGTAAATATCAATCTCAGAAGCAGGTTTGTTTAAAGCCCTTCCTAATTGATAAATGGTAAAATCATCATAAGAATATTCTAAGGTTTTTGCTGCATTTTCGTTCTTTTTAACATCAAAAGGTACATAACCCAATTCGTTGTAATATTTAACACCATCACGACCAACTGCTGCCATCGGACCTTCATTATTAGCACCATGTTTTACAGCTTCCCATAGAGTTTGGATATCATAACCACGTAAACCTTTAATGTAAGCATCAGATACTACAGAAGCAGAGTTATTACCAACCATAATGTTTGCATAACCCGGGCTACTCCACTCAGGTAAGAAACCGCCTTCTTTATAATCATTAATTAAACCTTCTTGCATTTCTTTATTAATCGAAGGATAAACAAGGTTTAAGAAAGGGTATAAAGCTCTGAAGGTATCCCAAAAACCCGTACCAGCGAACATATAACCAGGTTTAATATCTCCAGTATATGGGCTCCAGTGAACAATTTTGTTTTGAGCATCTAGTTCATATAACTTGTTAGGGAAGAACAAAGTACGATACAGACAAGAATAAAAGGTACGCATTTGGTCGATGGTTCCACCCTCAACAGCAATTTTGCTTAAAGTTTTGTTCCAAACTGCCTTTGCCTTAGTTTTGGTTACATCGAAGTTATCGCTCGCTAATTCTCTTTTAAGGTTAAGTTCTGCTTGTTCAAAACTGATGAAAGAGGATGCCGTTTTAGCATTAACCTTTTCACCTTTTGCGGTTTTAAAACCAATTACAGCACCTGTGTGGTCGCTGGTTAATTCTAAATCATTATTTAATTGTTTACCACTCCACGTTTTTGCTATGCTAAAATCTTTATCGAAATAAATTACAAAGTAGTTTTTGAAATTTTTTGGAAGCGGACCACGAGCATATTTACTTGTGTAACCGATAATTTTACGCTCTTTCGGGAAAATTTTGATGTATGAACCTTTATTTTGAGCATCAACAACTACAAAAGAACTATCTGTTTTAGGGAAAGTAAATCTAAATTGCGCTGCTCTTTCTGTTGGTGTAATTTCAGTTGTAACATCAGCATCAGCTAAGTAAACACTGTAATAATATGGTTTTGCAACTTCAGCCTTATGACTAAACCAACTTGCACGTTCATCATCCGTGAATTTTAATTTACCTGTAACCGGCATAATTGCGAAAGCACCGTAATCATTCATCCAAGGAGACGGTTGGTGAGTTTGTTTAAAACCACGAATTTTGTCAGCATCATAAGTATATGCCCAACCATCGCCCATTTTACCTGTTTGCGGTGTCCACATATTCATACCCCAAGGCACACCAACCGCAGGGTAAGTGTTACCATTCGATAAACTAGGTTTAGATTGAGATCCCATTAGTGGATTTATCCACTCAACCGGATCGCTAATTTTGCCTACTTGCTGTGCGAAACTTCCAGTTGCCGCAAAGCTTAATAAGGCGATAAATAGTTTTTTCATTTTTTATTTTTCAGTTTATGTGTTTACGCTTTTATCTTCTTTCATTATAGACCTGAAATTCGGCCAGTTCAATTTGCTTATCAAATTTATCAATGAGTATTCTTACTTGCTTACTCCAAATTCGGTTGAATCGGTGAATTTTAATCCTTGATGGATCCGATCCATTAAGAATCAATTTCCATGTTCCATTATCATTATATTCCAATCTATACGCCTTAATATTTGCCTTTTTTTCTGCGATCACGATTGTATTAAAAGCCTTATCTTTTTCAAAAACAACTTCGAACCATGGCTCCTTAACTTTCGGGTTTGACATCCATGCAGTATTAAAGCTATCATCATTCGCAAAATCCATAATCCACATATCATCACTCCAGCTAGAATTTGTAGCCTGCTTTTTAGCAATATTCGAAGAAATTATTGGTGCTTCGGAAACCGGAAGTGTTTTCACAGGTCCTATATTTTTCCACTTTGTACCAATTTCTTTTAAAGTTGTTAAGGCATTATCATCAATTAAACCATCACGATTTGGTGCAACGTTAAGAATAAAATTACAGTAAGCTTCATTAAGTGGTGTTATCATGTTATTAACTAAAACATCGGCAGTTTTAGTTGCTACAGTTGGAAAATCAGTTTTCCAAAACCAAGAGGTATTAATTGGCAAACAAGATAGTGCAGGGAGTTTGTTGCTTTCTTTCTGTATGTGCTGACCAGCACCTTGTTCATAAGATTTAATGTCAGTATAATAAAGTGCTTCTGCAGGATATTTGGCAGCATTTAAATCCATCACCAAGCATTCTGGTTGCAGAGATTTTATCAATCGATAGATTTCTTCGAAAGGCACATCATCGTACGAGATTCTAGACCATGGCGCATCCCAACCATCGATAATTAGGGCATCAATTTTACCATAATTAGTCATTAGTTCACGAATCTGGGCTTTAATAAAATTAACTTTTTCTGGAGTGATTTGACCTGGTCTGATTTTGTGGTGTGTATCTAAAATAGAGAAATACAACATAACTTTTAAGCCAGCCTTTCTAAAAGATTCTGTATAAGCTTTTACAACGTCTTTTTTATATGGGCTGTTCATTACGCTGTAATCTGTTGTTTTTGTATCCCATATTGAAAAACCGCTATGGTGTTTTGTTGTTAAGCAGCCATAACTCATGTTTGCTGATTTAGCAGCCTTAGCCCATTGATCGGTATTTAATTTTTTAGGATTAAAAATTTGAGGAGAAGCATCCGGATCAGCCCAATCTTGATCCATATAAGTTGGAATATTGTAATGAATGAACATCCCGAAACGTAAATCAACAAAATCTTGCTGACGTTTAGCTAAGCTAATTTCTTGCGCTATTGAGGTGTTAGCAATAAAAATAGCAATGCAAAGAAGAGCAGTAAATCTCATAAGTTTTCTTATCACGACGGGTTTTGTATGTTAATTAATGTTATTTTTTCTTTTAATTATTCATCCAATCTGAGTTAAGGATTGTAATTTAATGCAGACGGAGGCAAATCTTTGCTTCCCCACACTCTATTTGGCGAACTTCCCATCACCAGGTTTAAAGTTCCTCCTCCGTTTAATTCTTTATGGGTAAACCACGATCGGCTTAACACTTTTCCATTTAATTCTGCACTTTGAATGTATTTGTTTTCGGCAGAGTTATTTTTAGCATTTAGTGTAAAGGTTTTACCGTTTTCTAATTTAATTGAAACACTATTAAAAGCCGGACTACCAATACTATATATCGGAATACCAGGTGTTACAGGGAAAAATCCCATCATTGAAAACACAACAAATGCAGTCATACCGCCACCGTCTTCATCGCCCGGAATGCCAAATAAATTATCTGTGTACCAGGTATCCATAAGCATTCTGATGCGTTTTTGAGTTTTCCAGGGCGAGCCTGTATAGTTATAGATGTATGGGATATGAAAACTTGGCTCGTTACCCATTACAAACTGACCGACTAAACCAGTTGCATCTGGAAAAGTGTACCACAAATTATATTTGCTACGACCAAGGCTTGTTCTAAAAAGTTCATCAAGTTTTTGTTCGGCTTTTTCCGTACCGCCCATTAATTTAAAAAGTCCACTCAAATCGTGCTTTACATCCCAATTATAAGTGTAAGCATTATTTTCTGTAAAATATTCTCTTCCACCTTGTCCGCCAGAAAATTTAGGGTCAAATGGTTCAATCCAGTTTCCATCAGCATCTTTTGGCCAAACAAAACCTTTATCTTCTCTATAAACATTTTTATAATTTTCAGCACGCTTCAAGAATAATTTACGATCATCGGTTTTACCCATATCTTTGGCAAACTGTGCGATGCACCAATCATCAAAACTGTTTTCAAGGGTTACGGAAACACTTTGTCTTTTTTCAAAACCATGCACTTCTTTAACAAATTCTTTCTCCCCTGCTTTAAGTGCAGGCATATAGCCTTTTTGGGTATAAAAAGAATCTAAGGATGTTGCAGGTCCGTTTCTCCATGGCAATAGCGTAGCTTCAAGAGAATTTTTTCTGATGCCTTCGTAAGCTTTTTTCAAATCGAAATTTCGAACACCTTTATTATACGAATCTAAAAACCAAGCAGCAGCGTGGTTACCAGTCATACACGGATTATCGCCAAAAACCAATGCGAATGAAGGCATCCAACCGCTTTGCTCATACATTTGAACGTAGGATTGAATTTTATCGCCCTCCATTTTCGGATTTAAAATGGTTTGAAGCGGCTCCAAAGCGATATAAGTATCCCAAAGCCAGTTATCTACGAAAAAAGGTTTATCAGAGGTATGAATTTTCTTATCATAAGCGCTGTAATATTTTCCATATTCATTAATATCAACCATTCGTTCATACGAACGATATAATGAAGTATAGAAAACACGCTTTTGAGCATCAGTACCACCAGTAACATTAATTTGATTCAGCACTTTATTCCATGTAGCCGTAGCTTTTGAGCGCAGTTTGGTAATATCCCATTCGGTAACTTCTTTCGCTAAGTTTTCTTTTGCTTGTTCTACACTTATAAATGAAATCCCATATTTAAAAGAAACATTCTGAGCGCCATTTAAAACTTTAAGTAAGCTTTTCTTTTTTGCTTGTCCGTCTTGGTATATAATTTCTACAGGCGTATTCGTTTCAGCGTAGAAATATGCTTTCATGCCTTGAAATTCCTCTACACCACTAACTTTTGTTTTACCATCAAGGTTGATTTCTCCCCTGTTTAAAATATTTAAGCGGATGTAATTATCGGTTTTAGCAGTAAAATTAAATTTGAATAAGCCAGCCTTCGCAGATGGCGCAAAGCTGATACTCGTACCATTATCTTCTAAAACAGATGTGTAAAAATCTGGTGTTATTTTTTCGTTATCGTAAGTAAATTTTTTGTTCCAGCTTTGTTCATCTACTTTACCAGTAAAAGGCATTAAGCCGAATAGCCAATTTTGGCGGTGAGATGAAATAGTTAATGGAAAATAAGCAATTTGATCATCAATTTGGTCAGCACGAACCGGAAAGGTTCTTAGCATGCTATTTGGCAAATGTATTGCAGGTCGGGTTGGCTCTAAAATTAAACCAACGCTTCCAATTTTAGCATCAACATACTTTAAATTATTTGCAACTTGTTGGGCTTTAATATTTACTGTAGATAAAATAGCGATAGCCAATAAACTAGTTTTTAGATTATTTATCAGCATTGGCGTTTTAAGAGAAATGAAATGAGTTAAGTCTCTTTTTATCATTTTATTTTGTTACTAAATGGTTTTACTAATATTCCAAAAAAAACTTGTCTTTTGATTAATGGAACTTTTTATGCTCAATTTCTTCTACACTTTCATTTAAGAAATTAGCATCGCAACAGCTGGCTGCGCCAATAAGTGCAGCGTTTTCTTTAAGCTTGGTAACTTTGATACTTGCATGTACATCATTACCATTTAAAGTTGCAATTAATTCGGGAGAAAATGCACTGAATGCCCCAGAGATATTGCCTCCTATAATTACCATTTCTGATTTATGTTTTTTAATCACCGGGATTAGAAATTGCGCCAGATTGTATCCAAACTCCATAAATACACGAGTTGCAGCATGATCGTTTGCTGAAATTGCGACTAACTCTTTAACACCTGCAACAGTATTATTACTTAATTGATTATAGCGTTTAACAAACCAACGGGTTGATAGGTAATCTTCCGCAATACCATCAAGAAATGGCGAGTTCCATAAATCGGCATCCTTAGCAACTCCACCTATTGAGTATGATGAGCCTAATCCAGTTCCAAGTGTTAATCCAATTACATTAGCATTGCCCCTGGCTGCACCACCAAAAACTTCTCCTTGTAAAAAGCCGGCAGCATCATTGATAAAGTGTATATTTTCTGCTTTGATGTTTAGTTCAGCAGCTAATTCTTCTTTTATGTTAACACCATATAGTGCCTTAAACTTATCTTGATCCTTTATTAAGGAAATTCCGTTTTCGTAATCGAACGGACCCGGCATTGCTATACCAATAAGCTTAGTTTCGGTATTTGATTTTTTGAATGCCTTATTTATCACATCGCACCAAGCTGCCAATATTACTTCCTTGCTTTCTTGCGAATCGACGGCACTCCGCTTAACAGAATCCTGAACAATAGTTCTTGTTTCTAAATCTACTAATGCCGCTGTAATGTGCGAACCACCAATATCTACACCTAATGCAACAGGTTTTTCCATCTATCTGTATCTTTCTTTATAATTTATCCCTGCAAAATGCTAAAGCACTTTAATTATTTACTCAATGAAAAAGGTTTATCTTCTTCATTTAATCCTCTATTCAAATTCGGCTTACTACCCATTTCGAGTTTAAAAACACCACCCTTAATTATATCACTATGTGATAAAAAATTACGGGTATAGCTGCTACCATTTAATGTGGCAGATTGAATATAAATGTTCTTATCATCATTAGCCGGAGCCTCAATAACGAATTTTTTAGAATCGCCTAAATTAATAGTTATTTTCTTAAACATCGGGCTTCCGACAACATATTCTCCACTTCCTGGAGTAACACTATAAATACCTAATGCGCTTAATACATACCACGATGATGTTTGCCCTTGATCTTCATCGCCAGGGTATCCATTTTCTGTAGCATCGTAAAGTTTAGTCATTACCTCTCTTGCATGAAACTGTGCTTTCCAAGGTTCGTTGGCGTAGTTGTATAAATAAACCATGTGCTGAATGGGTTGGTTTCCATGTGCATACTGACCTAAATTGGCCATAACCATTTCAGTCATTTCATGTATCATACCGCCATAAGTACCAACTTTAACTTTATTAGGTTCTGAAAAAACTGAATCTAACTTGGCTACGAAGTGCTTATTCCCGCCCATTAAATTGATTAAACCTTTTGTATCTTGAAAAACCGACCATTGCCAATGCCAGGCGTTACCTTCTGTAAAAGGTCCGCCCCACTCAATCGGGTCGAAGTTTGGTGACCATTTGCCAATAACATCCCGACCACGCATAAATTTTGTAGAGGCATCGTAAACATTGCGGTAGTTGTACATCTGGCGTTCGAAAATATCCATGTAAAATTTATTGCCAGTCATTTTTGCAAGCTGATAACCGCAATAATCATCATATGCATATTCTAGGGTTTTTGCTGTAGCTTCTCTGTATTTTGGGTAAGGCACATAACCAAGTTCGAAGTATTCCTTCCAACCATCACGGCCGTTCGCTGGCCCCCACGGACCTTTATTTGTTGCTTCGTGCAAATATGCCTTTAAAGCTTCTTCCGGATCGAATGTCCGAATTCCTTTTGCCCACGCATCAGCAAATAATGAAATGGCATGATTGCCAATCATACTGCCGGCCTCGCTTGGAAACGACCAGGAAGGCAGCCAACTGCATTGTTTGTAAGCATCAACCATTGCTTGCATATACTGACCATGCATTTCTGGCTGAACCAATGTATTTAATGGAAATTGCGCTCTGAAAGTATCCCAAAAACCAGTATCGGTAAACATGTAACCATCGTGTATTTTGCCATCGTATGGGCTAAAATAATACGGCTTTCCTGCAGCGTTTATTTCATAAAATTTTCTCGAAAACAAACTTGCTCTAAAAAAACAAGAGTAGAAGGTTTCCATATCTGCTTTAGAACCACCCTCCACTAAAATTTTACCTAATGATTTATTCCATACAGATGCAGCTTTAACTTTTGTAGCTTCGAGATTTTTATCAGCCGAAAGTTCTCTTTTAAGGTTTAGTTCTGCTTGCTCCAAACTGATGTAAGAAGATGCAGTTTTTACCTGAACATTTGCTCCCGCTTCAAATTCTATGTAAGCACCTTTACCTAATCCTTCTGATGAAGTTGAATCTGCTTTTACGATATTGGTTTTATTATCCCAGGTACCAAAGCTTTTAATTTTCTTATCAAATTGAATAACGAAAAAGCTTTTCCATTCTTTTTTAAATCCTTGTCCATTACTCACATATCCGGTTATTTTATTTTCCTTCGGATAAATTTTTACGCCGCTGGTGCGGATATATCCATCTAAAACCAAATAACTTTTTTTCCCTCTGGGATAAGAAAAACGAAGATGTGCACCACGTTCTGTTGGCGAAATTTCTGTAGTGATTTGATTTTCAAATTTTACTTTGTAATAATTCGGCTTTGCAATTTCATTAGCATGGCTAAACTTTGCCTCACGTTTATTTTCATCAACAACTAAATTATCAATCATCGGCATTAGTGAAAATACAGCATAATCGCGGGTCCAGGAGCTGCATTGGTGCGCCTGCTGAAAACCTCTTATTGCATCTTTAAAATATTGATATTTCCAGCCATCACCATTCTTTCCGGTTTGTGGAGTCCAGGTGTGCATACCGAAAGGTAAAGCCGTAGTTGGATAAGTATTACCACGAGTTAATTCATGTTTAGAATTTGTGCCTTGAAGCGTATTGACATATTGCACCAAATCCACTTCCTGGGCAAATAATTTACCAGTTAAAAAGCATAAGAATAAAATGATAGAATACCTCAATTTCATTTGCCTTATTAGTTTTTAATGCCCCATTTATCGGCAAGTAATTTTATAAAATAACCACCAACTACGCTCCTCGCCTGGAAGCCAACCTTATCACCATTTGTTGTTTCGTGCCAATCGCTTAACGGAACCTTTGTTTCCGTTTCATTCGCATATTTATAAATAGGTTTAATGAATTTTTCAAAATCTGTATGGTTATCAGCTAAAGTTGCAGTCCATATTATCCAATCAGATTTGGTGTAAGTTTTACGACTATCCAATGGTAAACCAAAGGCATTTTGTTTAGTTAGGTAGAAATTAATTTCCTTTTTGTAAACGGATTCAGGAAATAATTTTAAGCCTAAAAGTTTATCCCAAACCAAATTATATTTCTGGCTCCAGGTATTTTTATCGTTAAATGTTAAAGCAAAATGATCTCCGCTAGCCGCAATTTTCTGCCAATTATTCGCCATATCTAAGGCAATTTTTTTGTACTTATTTGCTTCTTCAGTTTTACCCAATGTTTGAGCCATTTGAGCATAAGCACCTATTGCTACAATTGCCTTCACAGATAAATTAGCATTACGAGCCAAATGCCCGGCAAAATCATCAGTGCAAAGCTGGTTAGCTGGGTCAAAACCTTCTTTTGAGAGATAATCTACCCATGTTGATAAGGTAGACCAATGCTTTTCTGCGTACTTAGCGTTTCCTTGGGCTTTAGCGATTGCGGCAGTAAGAATTATCATATTTCCGGCTTCTTCTACAGGCATATCCTCACCGTAGGTTTGTCCGTTTGCAAAAGGGTAAGTGCCTAAATCATGCGCAGGATAAGGTTTTTTCCATTTTCCACTTTCAGAGTAATAGAAAATACCACTTAACATTCCTGTTAATAATTCAGGATTATACAATAAATATTGTGGTGCAGAAGGGTAAGTAACATCAACAGTATTAATGAAACCACCGCTAAAATTTTCTTTTGATAAGAAAAGAATATCTCCGTTTGGAGCGTAAACAATTTTATGGGCGGCGATGCTTTGGCGATAAGCCAATTCGCATAATTTAGCATATTCCTTACCACCAGCTTGCTCTGCATCTGCAAACAGCTTCTTGTTAAAATCATCGCATTTAGTTGCAATGGTTTTGTATTCTTCATCTGCCAATGCAAGTTGATCTTCGAAAGTAGAGCCAGCTTTTCTCCAAATTGGCAGTAATTGCTCACCAAAATATTCTACTGACTTTAGATCATCATACCCAAGCATTAAATATCTTTCTGCGGACGTATTACTTACCTCACCAAAAGAAATTATGCTGCTTAAATTTAATTCCTTAGCATTTTTAACTTCTGAGTTTGATGGATATTTGCCATTAATAAAATTGCTTAAACTTTCTGATTGGTTACTGATGTATTGTTTCGCATTAAACTTTTTAGGAACCGCGACGTACATGTAGCCCCAATCAATCCTTAAATCATCACCCTTTTTTTGCAAAATTGGCTGCTCTACAGTTCCGGCACTTAATATGGAAAGGTTTTTTGCGGTGGACATTTTCGCTGAAACGGGTTGATCTGGTGTATTAACTGCAATTGTTGATGAAGCTGCAAAATACAAATCAACTTTATGTGCTTTACCATCGTTAGATTTTGTTGTGTAATTAATGTAACTAACCGGACGAGCAGTTAAGGCAATATCATTTAATAAAAGTGGCGAGATAAATTTAACTTCAAGATTTACAGCACCACATTTAAAAGTATATTTTGTATCTGTTGCAGTTACTCGAACATCAGTTTGTTTAGCGAGTTCGATATTTGATTTCTGAGGAATTTCTTCAACGATTCCGGCATCAAGAAACCTACCGCCGGCTGAATTTTTAACATGAATGGCTAATAGATTTTCGCCAGTTTTAAGAATTCCATCTTCTATTGGGATGTAAATGTATTCGTGTACCCAACCATCTTTTTTATAAATGGTTTTACCGTTTATGGTCACGTCAACATTATCATCATGGTTAAGTTTTAAGTATTTTTTTCTCGCAGAGAATTTAGCGATAGAGAATTTTCTTCTGTAATATAAATCGTTGCTTGTCCATTTAGTTTTAGCAACTTTATCATCGCCAAAAGGCGCACTTCCTTTTTTCCAGGAAGAATCATTAAAGTTATTTAAGTTCCAGCCAGCATTTTGTTGTGCAAATGAATAACTAGCCAGATATGAAGTTTCATCAGCAGCAGGCAAAATTGCCTTGTATTCTTTAGATTCTGCTCCTAAGAAACGGTAATATTTATTGTCAACCTTTAACACGCCCGAAAGCGATTGATTTTTACCTGTCCAGTGTTTGGTAACAGATTGATTTAATTCACTTCCAAACGACCAAATGCTGAAATAGGTATCATGTGTAATTAATGGATAAGCAGGCGCTTTATCCTGAGCATTAGTAGATAATATGCAAAATAAACAAAATACGACAAGGAAAAATTTCTTCATAATGGAATTTGGCTAGTGGATTTGTGATTATTAATCAGATGTATGATTACAAATGCACATTTTAATGTTTTTGCAGCACTATTTGGTAATTAGATAGTTCTTAATTTGGGTATTAAGTAAAACGTTTTACTAGGCTCAATATTAATAAAAAAATTACCAAATACTAAATGCTGGGCTTGTAATATGTGAGTTACAAAATGTTTAATAAAAAATTCAAAAATCCGAAAAAAAAGGTGCTCGATTATGAGCACCTTTTTGTATTGATAGTTAATTAATAACCAGGGTTTTGAGTTAAATTTGTATTCAAATCTCTTTGTCTTTGAGGAATTGGATACAAAGCTTTAGTAGCTGCGGTTGGTGTATGATCCCACCAAGTATTGGTGGTAAATTTACCAAAACGGATTAAATCATCTCTTCTCATTCCTTCGAAGATAAATTCTCTACCTCTTTCTGCTAAAAGCTCATCCATCGTTAAGGTTGCTGGAGTGTAAGCTCTTGTTGCCCAATCAGCAGCAGAATAAGCACGTTTTTTACAATCGTTAATTAACTGAACTGCTTCTGCATTTGCAACACCACCATTTTTACGCATAATAGCTTCTGCCTTAGCAAAATAAATCATAGTTAAACGATAGATATTCCAGTCGCCATTGTTATAGTTAGGATCAATTGCAGGAGTTCCACCCGGACCAGCAAATTGATTTCCTAATTTGTATTTATTGAAACGAACACCAGAATTTTCTTCACCCTCACTCATATTACTTACAGTAGAGTTCGTTTTATTTTTACGAATATTATCTACAAAAACCAATTGAGAACCATTATATTCTTCTGAAGCTAAAACTGGTTGAGTCGGTGCCACAAATTGGAACATCGGACCTTCTAATAACCACCCACGCTTTCTTAAATCCGCATCTTCATAGGTTGTGAACACACCAGGAATAAGAACGATACCATCATTACCATTTCTACCACCACCATAAATTTGTTGTTGCTTAAAGTGATAAAATTCTCCTGGCCATGAAGGTTGGAAGTTAGCTATACTAAAGTTATAAGCAATAGAGAAAATAGCTTCTTTTGATAAATCATTAGTAGTTTTGAATTGATCGGTAATGTTTGGATCTAAAGCCATTGTGCCATTTTGAGCACCACCATCACCTGCAATTAATTTATTTGCAGCAGCAATACAATCATCCCAACGAGCTGTTCCAGTCCAAACTTCTGCATTTAAATACAATTCAACTAACATTGCATAACCAGCAGCCTGAGAAATACGTCCTAACTGAGCACGAGATAATTTTGGTGCTTTATCAATGTTTGCTTTAATTTCAGCCTCGATAAAATTAAATACATCTTTACGAGATTTGGTTTCTGGTTTTGCAGGAATACCAACTTGCGTTACAATTGGAATATTTCCAAACAAATCCATCAATTTTAAATAGTGGAAAGCCCTAAGCAATTTCAATTCCGCAATAAATGCATCCTTCTCAACTTGAGTAATACCCATTGCTGCGATATCACGTTTCTCAATGTTTTCGATTGGGTCATTACATAAACCCATACCCCAAAACATTAAAGACCACGCATTGTTAATACCACTTTCATCAGTAGTCCAGGTATGGTAATGTAATCTTTTCCATTTACCACCATCTTCACCATGACGGCCTTTTGTTGGCCATGCAAGCTGATCACCTGAAAGCTCTGCCAAACGCCACCATCCATCTTGACCTGAAGGTGTTACCCAAGCATTTGCATGAGTATATGGTCTTAATACTGCCGATAAAACCTCAGTTTTGTTATTGTAAAAGTTATCAGTTAGAAGTTCATTATAAGCATTTTCATCTAACTTAGTACAAGCATTTGTAAGGCATAAAACTCCTGCAAGTACGCTGTATATTATTGATTTATTTTTCATTTTTTTAATCTTTAAAATCCAACATTTAGTCCGAACAAGAATGAACGTGTACTTGGGTATGCACCACTGTTATCAACACTTGGGCCTAAACCTGTATCATTAATAAAGTCTGGATCACTACCTGTATAACCAGTTATTGTTGCTAAGTTTTGTCCGGTTGCATAAATACGCATGTTTCTGATAAGCTTAGTTTTAAATTTAAAGTTATAACCTAAAGTTACCTCATCAATTTTAACATAACTACCTCTCTCCAAATAATAGTCAGAATACATATAAGTATCATTAATTTGGCTATACTTATCAAAAGTGCTGGTTAATAAATTACCAGACCAAGTTTTGTTAGCATAAGATAATGCATTTCTGTTCAAGATATCGTAATCAAATTTACCTCTTAAGAACACGCGTAAATCGAATTGTTTATAAGTGAAATTATTGGCTAATGATGCATAATATTTTGGAATTGCATTACCAATCATTTGTAAATCTGTTACGTTTTTATCTCTGGAGTTGTTAATCTGAGCATTTGGTACTGCTTGTCCGTTTCTGTTGTAAAATAACCATTTACCATCAGATGTAAAGCCAGCGAATTTTTTACCCCAGAACTCTCCTAAACGACCACCTTCATAAGTTACAATTGCATCTCCTAAAGCTCCTGCACCACCTATACCTCCGAAAGTTTTAAATAAGATTTTATATTCATCATTTGAATAAGCATCCAATTTATTACCTATGTGACTTGCTGTAACGTCAATGTTCCAGTTAAAATCTTTTTTAGCAACTGCAGCATAACTGAAAGCAACCTCAATACCTTGAGATGATAATGTACCAACATTTGTATAGATACCACTTTGTACAAATGGAGGTTGTGGAGAGGTATAAGTATCTAATAAATCTTTAGTGGTACGTTTGAATAAATCGATTTGACCTGTTAAACGGTTTTTCAATAAGCTAAAATCAATACCAATGTTAGTCTCTATTTTAGTTTCCCATTTCAAGTTTGGATTTGGATTACGATTTGGACCATAAGTTTCTAAGTATTGACCATCTGGATATAGATAACGGCCACCACCGCCTAAAGTTACTCTTGATGCGTTGTTAGAGAAACCACTATTACCAGTTTCGCCATAACCTACTCTTAACTTAACATTATTAACCCATGTTACATTTTTCATGAAGTTTTCTTGAGAAACGTTCCAGGCTCCAGAAACTGCCGGGAAATTACCCCACTTGTTGTTATCTCCGAAACGAGATGAACCTTCTCTTCTCAATGTTGCATTAAAAATATATTTACCATCAAATACATAATTTAAACGACCGAAAAAGGCAATTAAAGTGTTATCACTTTTACCACTACCCATTCCTGCTTTACCAACACCTAATGCAGCACCTTGTCCTAAGTTATCTTCGTGAAATAAATCATTAATGAAACCTCTGTTATTAGCAGATAAGTTTTCACTCATACCATAACGGTAACTGTAACCTAACAAGGCATTAATACTATGTTTTGATGCAATTACTTTATTGTATGATAATGTTGGCTCAAATGCCCAGTTCTGATTTAAGAAATCAGATTTACCTGCATAACCACCACTTGGAAAATCTGTGTTTTCAACAGAGTTCTCACTTGTTTTTGCACGATATCCTCCATCAAACCCATTATCTCTTTGAACTGATCCAAATACTGAGGCTTTTAATCCATCGATGATATCTAAATCAACTTTAACATCTGCTGATGTAGTTTGTTGCTTACGATATGCAGTCTCTTGAAATAAACGAGCATATTCATTAATACTCGTTAAATCGAAACGATAGCTTCCATCAGGATTAAAGTTTGATAAGGTAGGGTTTTTAGTTTGTTCACTTTCCCAACCACCACCGCCTAATAGGTTAGCTTTATTAAAGTTTGTAACCAAATTTGCCTGAATTCTTAATTTATCATTTAAGCCTGTTTGGTTGATGTTAAATCTTAAAGAATACTCTTCTCTGCTATTTTGCTTCGCAATACCTTGCAAATCGCGGTAGTTAAAACTTGCTCTATAACTAGTTTTATCTGTACCGCCGCTCATATTAAAGTTATGGTTATTAGAAACGTTATTTTTGTTAACCAATTCGTCAACAAAGTTAGTTTCGCTACCAAAATTTTGTTGTTTAATTTCTCCAGATGCAACTTTTGCTTTGTATTCTGCAGGTGTTAAAAACTCTAAAAATGGATTGTAAACCTCATGTCTAACATAAGCGTTGTAATTAAACTGCGGTGCACCAGATTTACCTTTTTTAGTGGTAATTAGAATTACACCGGCGTTAGCTGTAGAACCATAAATTGCAGCAGCAGAACCATCTTTTAATACATCAATAGATTCGATATCGTCTTGTTGTAATAAATCCGGGTTACCACCAGGTATTCCATCAATTACAAATAACGGCGAAGCGCTACCTGTTACCGATACTACACCACGCAATTGAACACTAACACCACTATTCGGGTTAGAACCACTTGTACGGGTAATATTTAAACCAGCAACTTTACCTTGGATTAAATCTAAAGCGTTTCTAGAACCACTTTGTCTGAAATCTTCTGATGTAATGTGGGTAATTGCAGAAGAAACTTCTTTTTGAGGTAAAGTACCGTAACCAATACCAACTACAGTTACATCTTCCAATGTATCTGCTGCAGGCACTAATCTTACACTAACAGTTGTTGCAGAACCTACTGTAATGTTTTGAGTATCGTAACCGATATAAGTAATGCGAATTACCTGACCAGTTGATGCTTCGATAGAAAACTTACCGTTAGCATCTGTAACGGTTGTTTTTCCTGATGTTTGGTTTCTTACACCTACACCTGGTACCGGCTGACCCTTATCGTCTAGAACCGTTCCGGTGATAACACCTTGCTTCAGAATTGGGTTACTGAGCATGTTCGCATTCATGAATTCTCTCGCACCTCCCCACTCCGAATTCATTGAAAACGCAGGACCATTAAGCAATATAATTGCTGCAGATAGCCCCGTAATTTTGAGTAAATTAATTTTCATTAGCGGTTTTGTTAAATTTTAAATTGATTAGTTATATTATTTTTCTGATGTAATTACTTATCTGTAGTAAAGGTTATATAAAGCTGCACAAAAGAGGTTAATCGTTTAACTGATTATTGCTGTTTATTTAATAAATATTTTTAAAAAAATAGAGCGTTATTAGTAATGCCTATGGAAACTTGTATCAGCAGAAAAAACTGCTAATCCATTGAAATAGAGCGAATTTGACATACAGTTAGGGTTCTGTGAAAGTCTCATAAATACATTTGGTTATAGTAAATCGTTTTACTACATCAATAGTAGAAAAATTTTTCTACATAATAAAACGATTTACCTGTAAAATAGATGTTACATTAAAACAAATTTACGGTTGTTCTTAATTTCTTATAATAAGCTTTGCTGGAATAATAACATGTTCGTTTGGAAGTTTGTTCCGAGATGATAATTGACTTAAAATTAATTTAATTACAGTTTCAGCAATTTCTTCTAAAGGTTGCTGTACTGTAGAAATACCAGGTGTATGCAATTCAAAAGCCTCATGATCATCATAAGCGATTACAGATAAATCATTCCCGATTTTTCTGTTTAGCTGCTTTAAGGCTTTTAACCCACTTATAGCTAAATAATTTGTTGCAAAAAGAACTGCATCAACATTTTTTGATTGAAGTAGATTCTTAATCTCTCCTATCGTAGATTCTTCATCCTGATTAAAGTGAATTTTTACAACTAAATCATCATTATACTTTAATCCAAAATCTTCAAGGGCTTTTTTATAGCCTTCGCAACGTTCGGTTATCTGTTGCACATCTATATCTGTGGTAACCAAAGCAATGTTCTTTCTGCCTTCCTGAATAAAATTTTCTATAGATTGATAAGAAGCAGTGAAATGGTTTGCACCAACATAATTAGTTACCAAATCGGGCAAATTTCTATCAAATAGTATAACAGGCTTGTTTTCATTTAATAATAGTTGAATATCTTCTTCAAGACCTTTTATTGGTGAAATAATATATGCATCAACCTTTCTTGATTTGAACATATTTATCAATTCCTGAGCTTTTTCTATACTATTCTCCGTACTAGAGTAGATAATTTTGTAACCTCGTTTGTAAGCTTTATCTTCAATAAGCCTTGCAATTCTAGCAAAAAAAGAGTTTGAAATATCTTCTACAATCAAGCCAATAATGTTGGAGTTACCAGTTCTTAAGCTTCTGGCAATCTGGTTTGGCTTATAACCACTTTCTTCTATAATCTTTTCTACCTTCTCAATTACAGCCTCGCTAATTGATTTCTCTTTTGCCTTTCCGTTAATAATAAACGAAACAGTAGTTATAGACACATTGGCTTTAACAGCGATATCTTTTATAGAGAGGGCTTTCATTGGCGAATAATAGTTTTATTGGTGGTTGGTCAAAACTAAATAAAAAACCCGAATTATACTAAATCGATAAAATAGATACTAAAACGCCTAAACATTAGAAAAATACTGCTGATTATTTTTATGCTTTCGAATATTCGATAATCAGAGCGGCCGTTTTTTCTGATGCGCCAGGCGTTCCCATCAAACCCAATAAAGCATCGTAGTTATTTAACATTTCTTTTCTTCCATTACCAGAAATTATCAAGCTCAATTCCTCATTAACTTTTTGGGTGTTACAATCTTCCTGAATAAGTTCCGTTACTATCTTCTTGTCTACAATTAGATTTACCAATGAGATAAATTTAATTTTCACCAACATACGGGCAATAGCAATAGAGATTGTACCACCTTTGTAAACAACCACTTGCGGCACTTTAAACAAAGCCGTTTCTAATGTTGCCGTACCCGATGCTACAATTGCAGCATGTGCATTATGCAGCAAATTATAAGTATTATTAAAAATTAACTTTACTTTTTTCGGTCCAATAAACTGAGCATAATAATCCTCGGTAAAAGTTGGAGCCGCAGCAATAACAAATGTGTAATCAGGATAGTTTTCAGTTATGCTTAACATTACCTGCAACAAACGTTCAATTTCTTGCTTCCTACTTCCCGGCAATAGGGCAATTATTTTATCGCCTAAATTGTGTTCTTCTTTAAAATTTGGATTAGGTACAAATTGGGCTTTTTCATCCAAAAGCGGATTACCCACATAATCTACCTTCATGCCCCAATCTTTATAAAAATCCACTTCAAATGGCAAAATGCAAAACATATGGTCTACATCTCGCTTAATTTTTAATACCCTTTTCTGGTTCCAGGCCCAAATTTTTGGAGAAATATAATAGCACACCTTAATGCCTAGCTTTTTTGCTAACTCAGCAATTTTAAGGTTAAAACCGGGGAAATCGATCAAGATCAAGACATCGGGTTTCCAAGTGGCAATATCATTTTTACAAGCTTTTAAATTCTTAAAAATTGTACGCAGGTTAAGCAAAACTTCCGTAAAGCCCATAAAAGCCATATCTGAATAATGTTTTACCAGTTCGCCACCTTCAGCCTGCATTTTATCGCCACCAAAATACCTGAAAACCGCCTCTTTATCCTCAGCTTTCAAGGCCTTCATTAAATTGGCTCCATGTAAATCACCCGATGCTTCGCCTGCAACTAAATAGTATTTCATTTATATTAAATTCTGCTGTTATATTTTTTAAAGCTCTTATTTCTTTTGAAAATGACTGCTTTGGTAACAATGGCTTCTGTACGCCCGCTATCAATTATAGTCCCGAAGAAACATGTAAGCATAGCATTTACAATGTAAATATTGTATTTCAATCGGGAGCTATTTAGCGCTATCGGGTTTACTTTTGAAAATTTTTACCCGGGTAGCACATCTGCATTTCTTTCGCCACCAAAAGCAAGCCTTATTTTTTAAACCCGATTGCAGCGGAAATACTTTTTGTTTCACTGACAGATTGAAGGCAGTAACGAAAACAAAAAGATTGAAGCGCAAAGCGGGACTGAAGCCTGCCAAAACTTACTGCCTTAAATTTTCAAAAAACAATTCTGCACAATATAATTTTATTAAAAAACCTTGTAGGCAAAAAATATAAATGCGCATAAAAAAGTGGCTGCCAATATTCCACGACCAATATTTTCTTTATTGTATTTAAAAAAGTATTGCATAAAATAAGCATTAACCGCAATTGCGCCAATGTATAACAAATCTGCTTTTGAAAGGTAAACCACGTGACTTATAATATACCAAGCAAGGGCAGAAAGTACCGTCGGAATGAACAAACCAATGCCCAGACCAATCCACACAGAATTATTTAAATTTCTAATTCTATCGTTCATGCTAACCAAGATTTAAACCATCAGGAGCTGAAACTTTGCTCTGCTTTGCATCACTTTTCGCTTGCTTTTCTGAGTTGAAATTCCAACTGTTTAAGGTTTGTATGGCATGGTGTGCCGTTAAATCGAACTGTACGGGCACAACCGATACATAGCCATGTTCCAAAGCCCAAACATCAGTATCTTCGCCTTTATCAAAGTTTTCGAAAACGCCGGTTAACCAATAATATGGTCTGTTATATGGATCTTTTCGCTCATCAAACTCTTCCATCCATTTTGCATTTGCCTGACGGCAAACTTTAATTCCTTTCAAAGCATCGCCCTTGGGGAAATTAACATTAAGCAAAGTACCTTCTGGTAAACCGTTAGCTAAAACCTGCTCGCAAATATCTTTAATGTATTTTTTGGTGAAACTGAAATCAGCATCTGCAGCAAAATCATCTAAAGAAAAACCAATTGAAGGAATTTTTTCGATAGCGCCTTCTACCGCAGCTGACATTGTACCTGAATAAAGTACATTAATGGAATTGTTTAAACCGTGGTTAATTCCCGACACGCATAAATCTGGCTTCTTTCCTTTAAAGATTTTGTTAACACCAAGTTTAACACAATCTACAGGTGTGCCGCTGCATTTGTACATTTCTACTCCTGGGTATAAATCTACCTTATCGAAGCGTATTGGTTTACCGATTGTAATGGCATGACCCATCCCGCTTTGCGGACTATCTGGTGCCACGACTACAACGTTTCCGATTTCCTGCATAACTTCCATCAGGTTCTTAATGCCTGTAGCCGTAATACCATCATCGTTTACAACTAAAATATTGGGTTTAGCGTTTTGCTTTGTCATGCGGTAAAAATACAGAATATAATTTTAAGCTATTGTAAACCCAATTTATTATCTCGAAACTTTAATTACTGGTTTTTTAGTTATTAGCAGGAAAACATTTCATTCAGTGATAGAAACCATTTATATTTGGTAATTAACTTATTAACCTGCGATTTGAGATTTAATGGCACATCAGCCTATGATAAATTTTAAAAATCGTTATCATAAACCAAAATCAAATAAATGAAATTTAAACTATTTACGCTTGCTTGTTTTCTGGTAACAGGTTCGTTTGTAAAAGCGCAAACTTACCAATGGAAAACAGCAACGGCTGGCGGTTACACGTATAAATATGTAACCAACGACCCATCGAATTCGAGATTTTACACCTTAAAGAATGGCTTAACAGTAATTTTATCGCCAAACAACAAAGAGCCAAATGTACAATGGCGCATGAGCGTTAGAGCTGGTAGCAACACCGACCCTAAAAATGCAACAGGTTTGGCGCACTATCTTGAGCACCTTTTGTTTAAAGGAACGGATAAATTCGGAACAAATAACTGGGCCAAAGAAAAACCATTGTTAGACAAAATTGACGCTCTTTACGAGAAATACAATAAGACTACAGACCCTGCTCAACGTAAAGAAATTTACAAAGAAATTGATAAAACTTCTGGCGAAGCTTCTAACTTTTCTATTGCCAACGAGTACGATAAAATGATGTCGGGCATTGGAGGCAACTCCTCAAATGCGCACACCTGGTACGAAGAAACGGTTTACAATGAAGATTTTCCATCAAACGCAACTGATAAGTTTTTAGCAATTCAGAGCGAACGTTTCCGTAAACCAATCTTCCGTATTTTCCATACAGAACTTGAGGCTGTTTACGAAGAAAAAAACCGTGGTTTAGATAGCGATCCTAATAAACTTGATGAAGCGATGATGGAATTACTTTTTCCAACGCACAATTACGGACAGCAAACTACAATTGGTACAATCGAACATCTGAAAAACCCATCGTTGGTAGAAATCAGAAATTATTATAATAAATATTACGTACCAAATAATATGGCTGCTGTTTTCACCGGAGATTTTAATCCTGATGAAATGATTAAGAAAGTGGATAAAGCGTTTAGCTACATGGTTTCAAAACCGGTTACACTTTACAATCCTGCTCCAGAGAAACCATTAACTAAAATTCAAAAAGTTGATGTTTATGGTCCGAGTGCCGAAATGGTAGAAATTTATTACCGTGGTTATGCAGAAAACACGCAAAACAGTTTAATGCTTAATTTGATAAAGAGCATTCTATTTAATGGCAAAGCTGGTTTAATTGACATAAATTTAAACAAACAGCAGAAAACGCAACGTTCTAGCGCAAGTTATCAGCAAATGAAAGACTATGGTGTGTTTAATCTATCAGCACAGCCACGTCAAGGTCAGAGTTTAGAGCAAGCATCTAAGTTATTATTAGAACAAATTGAATTATTAAAACAAGGTAAGTTTGATGATGATTTAATTAAAGCAATTGTTGCCAATCAAAAATTCAGTTTCTTACAGGCTTTTGATAGCAATAACAGCAGAGCCGAATACCTTTCTAACGAGTTCATTTTAAACAGAGGTACAAAATGGGATAAAAGCTTAGGTGATATTGAAGAAACAGCTAAAATTACCAAAGCTCAGGTTGTTGCTTTTGCAAACACTTATTTTAAAGATAATTATGTAATTGGCTTTAAACATAAAGGTGAAGATAAAAACACCATTAAAGTAGAAAAACCAACAATTACACCAATCAATGCAAATGGTAATTTAACTTCTCCGTTTGTGAAAAGTGTTATCGATGCGCCGGTTAAACCTTTAGAGCCAAAATTCTTAGATTATAAAAAAGACATTACAACTGGAAAAGTAGGCATTGCTGAAGTACTAACAACCAAAAACAAAGACAATTCTATTTTCAGAATGACTTACAGATTTAACCATGGCACAAACAATTATAAGTTGTTGCCTTATGCTGCAAGTTACTTACCATTTTTAGGAACTGATAAATATACCGCTGAAGAAATTAGCAAGGCATTTTATAACATCGCTTGTTCTTACAGTTTAAATGTTGGTACAGAAACCACCACCATTAACATTAGCGGTTTACAGGAGAATTTCAGCAAAGCTGTAAATCTTGTAGAGCACATTTTGGCTAACGTTAAACCTGATGAAAAAGCATTGGCCGATTTGAAAAATACTATTTTAAAAAGCCGCGAAAACAATAAATTAAACAAAGGCCAGATTATGGTTGGTTTAACTTCGTACGCACAATATGGAAGTGTAAACCCATACAATAATGTTCTTTCTAATGAGGATGTTAAAAACATGAAGGCTGAAGATTTAATTTATCTCTTGAAAAACTTAACCAACTACGAGCACGTAATTACTTATTTCGGACCAAAAGATGTTGAGGCTTTTTCTGCAGATATTAAAAAGGAACACGCTCTAGCTAAAGAATTTACACCGGCTGCACCAGCAAAAGTTTACAATTATACCGTTCAGGATAGCAATAAAGTTTATTTTGCTAACTACGATATGGTGCAATCAGAAATTCGTTGGTTAAGAAATACAGGTTTATACAATAAAACGGACCGTCCGAACATCGAAGTATTTAACAACTATTTTGGAGGCGGAATGGGTTCAATTGTTTTCCAAACCATCAGAGAATCTAAAGCTTTGGCTTATTCTACTTATGCACTTTATCAAATGCCAGATAAAGCCGACAGACAATACAGCATGATTGCCTATGTTGGTAGTCAGGCAGATAAAATGACTGATGCTGTTAACGGAATGAATGAATTATTAAATGTGTTACCACAAAGTGATAAATCATTTGAAGGTGCAAAATCGAACGTTTTATCTTCTTTAGAAACGAATAGAGTTACAAAAGATGGTATTTTCACGTACTATTTCGCAGATAAAAAATTAGGCTATGATTACGATTCGAGAATTGATTTGTACAGAGGTTTAAAACCAATTACGTTTGGCGATATTAAAGGTTTTCACGACCAAAAAATCGCAAACAAGCCTTACAGCTATTTAATCGTAGCATCTGATAAAAAAGTAAAATTAGAGGATATGCAGAAATTTGGTAATGTTACCACATTAACATTAGAACAGATTTTTGGGTATTAGATTGATGTTTTAATGTTCAAAAGTTGAAAGGTTTGAATGTTGAAATCGCATAAAAAAAGCGTTCCGGTTAATTTCGGAACGCTTTTTTTTTGCTTAAAATTTCGAGTTTGTCAATTATTAATGATTTGGAAATTGGCGTTTAGCATTTCATCGTTAACACCAGTCCCGCCATTCGCTATAGCCCTTGTAATCCCGAAATAAATTCGGGACGGGCTGCCGCTGCTGTCGGGTTTAGAAACAAAAATCCGCCCTGCGAAAACAAAAACCCAAAGAATTACATGATTTTAAACTATTTCTTTTGATAATCGATTACGATACCGTTAGCCAATAGTTTAGAATTTAAATTGCTTAGTTTACTACCTGCAGGTATTTCTACAATTAAAACAGAATTTGATTTACCGACAATCACCTTAGTAACTGCTGATGCATTTTTAGCAATAACTTTCTGCGCTACGGCATCATATAAATCTACTTTCTTTTTAGTTTTAACCTTGTAATTAATTGTTTTAGGTAGGTTATAAGGATTGTATATTAAATAAGTTGGATAAGCTTTTTCTTTATAAAAATCAGTTGCTAAAACATCAAGTTTTAATATACCTTCGATATTGGTTTTTTCTACAATTGCGCCAAAGATGCCAACATGCCCACTTCCGTAAACACTAAATTGCGAAACATCCGGATTTTTGCCCGGCACCCATTTTGGGCCATCTCCCTGTGCAACCGGGCTTTTTTTATCCACATATAGAGTATCGAATGTAGAGGTTTTTGCAAAACCCTCGTAAGCAATTACACCTTTCGTAACCGATTCAAATTGTGGTATGGTTTGTCTATCAGCAGGCATATATTGCGGGTAAAAAAAGCGAGAAGCATTTACCGCATTCAGCATCCATTTACCAATTGCATTTGCATAAGCCGGGTTATAACGAACCGTTGGAACCAATGGCCATGCCGCATCAAAAGTGTTCATTAAAAAGCCATAACCGCCGTGGTCTACCGTACTACCAACTACGCCAGAAATATCATAACCATTCCATTTCCCGGTTAAAACACCCCAACCTTCACGGCAAACGGCAGTACCGTCGAATGTCCAGCCCATAAGTTTATGAACATCGAAATCTGTTCCCTGTTCTGCATTCATTCTTGCAGCCAAATAAGCGCCAAATGGCATCAGCAATTCGTATGTTGGATTGATTTTGTTACTTTCCAAAGCATTCATGGCACTTATTGCACCTTTTAAATAGCGTTTATCGCCAAATTTTTTATAAGCAGAATATAACACCCAGGCATGTCCGGCAGCCGCATCTGGCTGTGCACAAATTTGGTTTGTCATGGGTTTCATTTGTGCATAATCGAAATATGAATAGTTGTAGTTTCCGTTCAAAATCGAATCGGCTTTAAAAAATTTTTCAGCTATACTTTTAGCAATCCAATCAAAATCTTTTTCTTCAGGATATTGCTCGCAAATTGCATAAAAGAGTACATTAGGATATACATCGTACCACCAATCTCTGCCATAACCACCACCCAAAAGTGCAACCTCCGGAGCCGTATTATTCATCATAATATTCCATTTGGTATCGCGGTTGAAATAGTTTTTCAGCATAGCAACATAATTCATACTTTTCTGGTTTCGCTTATCGATGCCAATTAAACTTGCCCCCATTACTGCGCCCATATTCGCCAATGCTTCATGAAACATACCCTTATTATGCTGCTTTCCCTGACGAACATCACCCACTGCTGTATAAATGCCTAATGCAGGTTGATTAAAATTTTTATTGGTACTATCTATCCAAACCATAGGCCAGTGTTCTCCCTTAGCATTAAAGTCGTAAATGGTTTTGTCGAAATTCTGAGCCATTAACTTCCAATCAATAATTTTCAAAGGTTGGGGAACATCTGCCATTTCATCAACTCTGTTTAGAGATAATTGTTTAACTTGAGCTATAGCTAAGTTAGAACCTGACAATAGTAATAATGCTATTAGTAATTTTGTAATCCTCATAATTGATTAGAATATGCTAGTTGGTTATTGGAGCAATAAGACTTGGAGCCTCCTCACTCAGAATTGGTGCGTTATCTACACTTTCGATTTTGCCCTGCTTTATAATATCTTTTGCAACCCAAAATGAAGCAAGTTGCAAAATAGCAACAATTACAATGGCGTAACGTAAGGCAATTTCTACGGAAAATGAATAAGCCAAAACTAAAAATGTTCCGGCACCAACTAAACGACCAATATACAAACCCGCTTCATGATTTAGAATGTAAGCAAATTCACTACGTTTCTCTTTTTTGGTTAAAATATCAATAACACTGTACTGTATAGGATAATACGCAATATCTAATAAAGGCTTTGCCAGCAACAATAGCAACATAAAGATAATTACGCCTGTACTGTTGTACAAAATTCCATTAATTACTGCCGCTATCGCAAACAATAATAAACCTGCACCGAACACATAAACTCTATGTTTTGGTGATGTTTTACGTCCGATGATGTACATAACAAATGCGGCGATAATTGCACCAACAGATTGTGCAGTACCAAGCGCTCCCTCCTTGCCTACCAATAACATAATTAACATTGCAGGAGCTGTTACTAAAAACCCTTGTACTAATCCTTTTAAACTTGCCAATCTCAATAATTTATACCAGTAAGGATCGAACTTAAAATAGACAAACTTTTTTTCTGTAGGATTGGTAAAGTTGCCTCTAAAACACATGATGGAGGCTAAAATGGTTATAAATACCACAAATCCAGTAACTATACGATAGGCTAACTGAGCATTGCCACTTATTGCAGATTGATATTCTATAAATGCACCAATTGAGAATGGAATAATGATAGCAATTATGGTATAAAAAAACGTTTCCAAACCATAGTAGTAATTTCTATTGTCATCATTTGTCATAGCCAGGGCTAAAAAATCTCTATTTGCCCAATAAAATCCGAACGACATTCCCATAATTAAACCAGCGATGCCGATACCAACTGTATCTAATGTAGTTAAAGACATCATTACCATCATCGAAATACCGCTCAACATCATCCCTAAAGAATAAAGGGTTTTGATAGAAAAAGTACGCAACAGGTAACCATTAATAAGAAATGTGATTGGAATGCCGGTATAAATGGTTAATTGATACACCACCACCTTTACTGGGTCGTTAGAGCTACGCATAACGTAGGCTGCTACAAAAATATCTATAACAGGAAGTACAATGCTATAAATTAAATTAGTAAGGGTTAACACCTTAAAATTATAGGATTGGCTTTTAAAATGAGCTATTTCTGATCGCATGGCTTTAATTGAGCTAAAATATTTTGGATTGAAAATTTGGCTGCACAAACAAATTCATCGGCTGCGCCGTAATAAATTGTAAGTTCATCGCCAGTAATAATGTGTCCGTTTGTAAAAACCACATGACCAAAGAAACCGCTTAATTCGTACGGTGTTTGTGGCTGCATAATTGGCCCATCTGTTTGGGCAAGAACATTAGTTGGATCATTCAAATCCATTAAAAAAGCGCCTAAGCAGTATTGATGATTTTCATTTGCACCATGGTAAATTTCTAACCAACCCTTTTCGGTTTTAATTGGCGCTGCACCTGCCCCAACTCTTTTACTATCCCATTTACCTTTGCGGGTTTTTATTAGGCATTTGTTATGCCCCCAATGTATGCCATCTGGCGATTGAGCAATCCAAATGTAATTCCCTCCCAAATCAACACTGCTGGGGCGATGCAAGGCGTAAAACTTTCCATTAATTTTTTCTTCAAAAACTGCACAATCTTTATTGTGCGGAGGAATAACCATTCCGTGTTTTTCGAAAGTTTTCCAATCTTTTGTGGTGCGCATACCAACGCCAACGCCGTGACTGGAAACTGCTGTAAATGTGAGGTAATATGTATCTTCAATTAGTGCAACACGGCAATCTTCAATCCCAAAAGTTTCATCTTCACCTTCGCCTTGTAATAAAGGATACCCTTCTGGTTGATAGAAATTAATGCCATCATCACTACAAACTAACCTTAAATGCGAAAGTGTGGTTAAATAATCAGCACCTTTGTATGTTATAACTCTGGGGTCTGTTGCAATTAATTCTGGATCATTTTCTTTTATTTTGATGATTTCTATCCCATTGCCATTCAATACCGGAAACGAAATTATACCGTCCTCTTGTTTTGGGCGTTCTGCCACTCTAACCAACAACCAGGTTTTACCTTGAAAAGTAAATACACCCGGATTTAACAAACAGGCAATTTCTAAACCTTCGATACTTGGTTTTAAATCTTTGGGAGAGAGAATTGGATTTTGAGAAAAACGATTAGCAATATCTGTTGACATATTTTTAAAAATATTTATCAATACCACACAAAAGATGGTGTTGTTTTTTTATAGAAATGAATTTTGAAATAGGAGCCAATCAGACATTAATTGACTCCTATCAATTTAATAACCAGGATTTTGTTTTAAAGTTCCTGCAGAAGCATCAACCTCTCCTTGTGGTATTGGATACAGGTAATGCTTATCCTGAAAGTTTTTGCCTTTTGAAGTCATAACTGCTTTTGCAATTTTCCAACGTTTTAAATCGAGCATACGTTGAGATTCAAAACCAAGCTCAACTCTACGTTCAGATATAAGCCAGTTTTTAATTTCTTCTTTATTTGTTGATGCTGCTCTATCTGGTAAAGTTCCGGCAGGTGGGATAACGCCTAATGCACTTGTACTCGTTCTGGCTCTTGCTCTGATTTGATTAATGATTGCAACCGCATCAGCATATTGCCCTAATTCATTTTGAGCTTCTGCTTTCCATAATAAAACATCAGCAAAGCGAATGTAGATTTTATTGTTGGCCGCATCATCATTGCCCTTATTTGAGCCATTAGTACTACCCAATAATTTATTTACATTTTGATTTGGAGCATCTACCGTATAAAGTTTTCTTGGATCATTTGCTTCAAAGGCGTTCAAGAAATCGGTGCTTGGCGCAAAGAATCCCCATCCCAGTGGAGCACAAATACCATTACCCTTTAATGGGTTTTGATTACTTTGATGATCATAACAGAAGATAACTTCGTTTTCTGCAAATTCTTTGGTTTGATTAAAACTATCGAAGTAATTAGCATTTAAGCCGTAGAAACCAGTAGCTTGAAGTTCATTAACATTTGTAACTACATCAGCCCATTTTTCGGTGTATAATGCGCTTTTAGCAAGCAAAGCGATTGCAGAACCTCTGTTTGCTCTCCATCTTTCGGTAGCAGAACTATACTTTGCATTAGGCAATAAACCTTTTGCTAAGGTTAAGTCAGATTTGATTTTATCCCAAACGACGTTTTTATCTGCCTTAACTGCTACATCAAAGGCTTCTTGATATGTACTAACTGGTTTTAAAATCAATGGTATATCGCCAAAATTGGTAACTAAAGAAAAATAATAATACGAACGCAGGAAATAAGCTTCGCCTAATAATTGATTTTTACGAGCGGTTGTGATACCTGTAATGGCTTCAATATCTGATTTGGTTAATAACTCAATCGCGATATTTAAACGCTTAATGCCTTCGTAATTGTATTTCCATAATCCGTTAGGACCGCCATTTGTAGAGGTAAATGTAAAATTATTTACATCGTCCATCCACGGCTGGTCTCCATCCGGATTCCATTTTTTCTCCATATCATCAGAAGCAATATCTTGTAAAACCAAATCATTTTGAAAAACAAGACCACCCGACCAATCCCATTGGGCTAAAATGTTAAGTCTGTTTGATAATAATTGATATGCTGAATTTACAGAATTTTCTACCGTACCTAAAGTTGGCGTAGAATTAACCTGCTCTAGTGTTGTTAGGCCGACAGCTTCGGTAGTAAGTTGTTTCTTACAACCTGTAATGGTTACAAAACCTATTGTTGCAGTTATTAATAATATTTTTTTCATAATACTTTTCTAAAAAAGGTTTATAAATTAATTTTTAAACCAAGGATAAATGCCTTTGATTGCGGATAAGTTCCTTTATCAATTAATGACGTAGATTCAGGATCTAAGCCTGTATAATCAGTAATTGTAAATAAGTTTTGGCCCGAAGCATATAAGCGAACATTTTTTACACCGATTTTTTTAACATCGAATGTATATCCAACCTCAATATTTTTCAACCTTAAATACGATGCATCCTCAACAAAAACACTTGATACATTTCCACCGCCATTATTGTTAAATGTTAAACGAGGTAAAGTATTACTTGTTCCAGGACCATTCCAGCTATCCAAAACGGAAGTCATGGAATTGAAAGGGCGACTATCGAAATTTATAATCTGTTTCAAATCATTATAACGATCTACATCCTGAACCTCTTGAAGCAAGAATGAAAAGTCGAATTTTTTATATGATGAAGAGAAAGCTAAACCGTACGCAAACTTTGGTATCGGATTACCGATAAACGTTCTGTCATCAGCATTTATTTGTCCATCGCCGTTTAAATCTTTGAATTTAATATCACCAGGTAAAGTACCATTAGCATTGGAGAATAAATGACTGCTTACTTCTGCCGGTGTTTGGTAAATACCATCGAACACTAATCCATAATATGAGCTAATCGGTCTTCCTACTTCAGTTTTAGTATGCGTAGCATCATCAATAATATTCTTAACAAATTCCTGTAATTTATTTACACGGTTGGTTAAGGTTGCAATATTTGCGTTTACATTATATTTAAAAGCACGATCTCTGTTCTGGAAATTTAAGCCAAATTCAAAGCCTTTATTTGTAACTTCTCCGGCATTTACATAAGTTCTATCAATTACACCAACCGATACCGCTGGTAAGCCGACCGTTAACAAGATATCATCTGTTTTCTTATTGAAATAATCGGCAGTAAAAGATAGTTTGTTCTTTAAAATACCAAAGTCGATTCCAATATTTGTTTGGGTTGTAGTTTCCCATTTAACATCTGGGTTACCATAACGAACAACGTTAACAATGCCACCAGATTCTGAAACCAAAGTTTGATAAGTGTTATTAGGAATCTCTTGATTTCCTGCCTGTCCCCAGCTTCCTCTAAGTTTAAATTCAGAAATCCATTTAACATCCTTAAGGAAATTTTCTTGAGAAATCATCCATCCTGCCGAAACAGAAGGGAAATATCCCCATTTATTACTCGGACCAAAACGAGATGAACCATCGGCCCTTAAAGTTGCAGTTGCAAAATATTTACCATCGTAATTGTAAGATGCACTACTAAAAAATGAAACCAAATTAAACTGACTGGCAGAACCAGAATTATAAATATTAGTTAAGCTTCCATAATCTAAATATTGAAATCCTGAACTACTTTTATCAAAATTTTGTCTGCTACCGCCAATTGCTGATGATTTGCTGGAGATACTTTCGGCACCGATTAAGAAATTTACATTATGCTTCTCAGCGAAGGTTTTTACGTAGTTTAAGGTGTTTGTAAAAGTAAAATTCATTACTTCTCCCCTATTCTCATCTAAATTATTTGGTTTATTGTTTCTTCCTTTACCTGGATACAATTCATCAGGGTTGTTATCGTTATCATCTCCATAGTTCTGCGCAAAGTTTTTATTGTGTGAGAAACTGATGTCCACACCAACACTTGAGCGGAATGTTAAAGATTTATCACCTAAGAAAGCATATTCTCCATAAATATTTCCAAAAGTTTGAAAGGTTTTACGCTTATCATTAGTAAAGTTTACAATCGCGATTGGATTAGAACTAAATTCAAAATTTTTATCCCAGCCATTATTATTACCTGTGTAAAAAGGCAAATCGGTATATGGATTTGCGGCAGAATAAGTTGGGTCGTTTACATTTTTAAATACGCCCAAAACCGGTGGACGTAATAAAGCATGACGAATTACACCCGGAACATCGCCACTTGAGGATAGTTTATCTTGCTTGGCAAAACTTAATTGAAGATTTGTACCAACTTTAAATCTATCTGTAACATTAGCATTCACATTAGATCTGAAGTTAAAGCGCTCATAACCATCGTGATTTTGAACCACAATACCATCTTGCTTGTAATAACCGGTTGATATTAAATATTGTACATTATCAGAACCACCATTTACTGAGGCTTGCAAGTTGGTAGACTTACCTGTTTCGAATAATTCATCTAACCAATCCGTATCGGCCAAATCCGTTCTGCTTCTTGCCGCCTGATATGGGCTTACCGCATTTGCGGCGTTGCCCAAAGTATTATGCCAAGCTCTATCTTTAACCGTTAAATATTGATCAGCATTAAGCATTTTTGGCAGATTTGTAGCCTGATAAAACCCTCTAAAGTAATCGACATTAACATTTGCCTTACCTTTTGTTCCACTTATTGTAGTTATAATTACCACACCATTGGCAGCTCTTGACCCATAAATTGCACTTGCAGCGGCATCTTTTAAAACCGTCATTGATTTTACATCGCCTTGATTTAGAAATGATATATCACGAGTTGGAACACCATCAATAACATATAGTACATCATTATTTCCTAAAGTTCCTTCACCTCTAATCCTGATTTTAATTCCATCGCCGGGTGCACCTGTATTTGCTGCAACAAATACACCTGCAACCTGTCCTTGTAGTGCCTGCGCAACATCGGGAATTCTGGTTTTTTGCAAATCATTCATATCAACTGTTGCAACCGAACCAGTAATCGATGCTTTCTTTTGAGAAGTATAACCTACAACTACAACATCATCTAATGCTTGTGAAGAAGGTTTTAATGCTACATTTAAACTACCACCGTTAGTATTTAGCGTTATTGCATTATAACCTATGTAATTAAAAGTTAAGGTTTGTGCGCCGCCAGCTTGCAGTGTTAACACATAAATTCCATCCTCGTTTGTAGTTGTTTTGTTTTGAGTATTGGTTTGAGCAACCACAACACCCGGCAAAGGTTGATTGGATTCATCGGTAACTTTCCCTGTTACTTTAGTTTGGGCATAACTTGTAAAACCGGTTATAACTAAAAACAAGAAAGCCAACAATCCATAGGTACGTCTGTTTTTTTCCATTTGATTTATATTTGATTAGTACACAAATATAGACCAGCGGTAGTGCAACATTAGTACACTATATTAACATTTTAGTTCACTATTGTTGCAAATGGTTAAAAAAAACAGCGTTTTTACTTATAAAGTTTCTTTATCCAAAATTCCTTCGTGTTGTTTCTGCCGATAATCATTTGGTGCAAAATGATATATTTTTTTAAACTCTCTAAAGAAATAAGACTTATTATTAAAGCCTGTTTTATAAAAAATTTCGGATACGTTGAGCGTAGAATTTTGCAATAAAACGGCGGCGTGTTTTAAGCGTATTCTTTTAATAAATTCAGAAGGAGTCATCCCTGCCAAGGTTTTAAGTTTACGATAAAGTTGCATTTTGCTGATACATAAAGCAGCTTCCAATTTAGAAGCATCCAAATCAGATTCGGCAAGATTATCTTCAACAGCTTTTACAAGTGCGTTTAAAAATTCTTTGTCTCCCTGCTCTAAATCTACATCTACAAAGTGATTATTAATATTTCCGTCTTTAATCAAACTATTCATCCGGTTACGATAATCTAACAATTTACGTACCCGCATTAGCAAATAATTAACATGAAAAGGTTTTGGAATGTAAGCATCTGCACCAGTTTCATACCCCTCAGTTTTATGCTCTTCACTCCCCTTTGCAGAGAGGATAATAAAAGGTATATGGCAAGTTGCAGGTGCGGTTTTAACATATTTGCACAGCTCCAAACCATCCATTTGCGGCATCATAACATCACTTATAATAATATCTGGCGTATTGTTTTTTAGAAAATCCATTGCGGCCAAACCATTTTCAGCTTCGTAAACTATATAATATTCGCTCAAGATATTTTTGATTAGAAACCGCAGCGCAACATCATCTTCAACAATCAATACCGCATGTTCTGCATTTTGTTTCAATGTATCAATTAATGCAGCTTTATTATTTTGTTCAACAGAAGCAGAAATTTCATTTGCATAAGGTTTTAAGATAGATTCGAAAAGGTATGATGGAGCCGATGCAATTACTTCATTTTCCTTTCCTTCTATAACTTGTTTTAAATTCAGTTTAAAGCTAAATGTAATCCAACCTTTATTTAAAGATGCAGTAATGGTTCCATTCATAATCGAAATTAATTCTTTTATAAAAGCCAAACCGATACCGGAATTAAACTTTTCGAATTGAGCTTCTACACCAACCTGAAATTCTTGGAAAATATTATCCAGGTCGCTTTCCTTTAATTTACAGCCTGAGTTAGAAACCACAATTTCAAGCACTTTATTATTCTCGTTGTAAAGTGCCTTAAATATTATTGATTCGTTATTTCCCGCATGTTTAAAAGCATTTGATAGAAGATTAAATAGTACTTTCTCAAACTTATCTTTATCGATAAAACCTGCAATAGATTGCTGTATATCACGGCTGTATTGTTGATTGTTTTTTTCGGATACCGGAATGAATAACTTTGATAAACCATCCAATAATTTCGTGATGTCGAAATAATCTTCATTGCTTTTTAAGTAACCCGCTTCGGCTCTTCTAAATTCTAATAATTGCTGCACCAAATAGGTAAGCCTTGCGGTATGCTGATGAACAAGCGATAGAAAGTAATTCTTGTCCTTCGGTTTCTCTACCTCTACATTCTTCTGCATAATATGTTCTACCGAACCCATTATCAACGTTAAAGGTGTTTGAATCTCGTGTGCAATGTTAGTAAAAAAATTAATCCTTTGGCGATGGGTTTCTTCGTCCTTTTGCCTGAATAAATATTCTCTTTCAAGCTTAAATTTCATCTCCAGCTTATTTTTTCTGTATAGATGAAACGCATAACCACCAAATATCAAGAGGAGAAAATATGTTAAATAAGCAGGGAGTGTTAGCCAAAAATATTGTTTTACGATGATGTTTAATGCGATGATATCCTGAGTCCAAATCCCTTCACCATTACTCCAGCGAACCATTAATTTATACTTACCTGCCGGGATATTATAGTATGCGATTTCTCCATTTGTACCTGTATAGCGCCATGTATTATCCAAACCCTCCAGTTTATATGCAAATTCGTTTTTTGATGCGTTGAAATAATTTAATGCATTAAAAGAAAACTGAAAAAAATTATTTTTCCTGTCTAACGTAAATGTTTCAGCATTTTCATAAATAGATTTTACAATAAGATATTGATTATTTTCGAATTTGATTCCGCCCATTTGTAGGTCGGTTATCAGGAGATTTGGTTGTGTTTTGTTTTCTACAATATCTTGTGGCATGAAATAATTAAAACCATAAATCCCTCCAAATAAGAGGTTTCCGGTTTTAGATTTAAGCACAGCACCATCACTAAACTCATTACTTTGTAAACCATCGCTATGCTGGTAATTTGCAATGCTATTATTTACTGGATTTAACTTTGCTAATCCTTTACTCGTACTGAGCCAAATATTGCCTTTATTATCTTCGTTAATGGCATGAATGGTATTGTTGGGCAAACCTGTTTCAGTTGTTATTTTTGAGAATTTAGGTTTTTCTTTTAACGATTCTGATTTACTCAAGTAGTTTAAACCATAGCTTGTACCTACCCATAATCTATCATTTTTATCATAAAACAAAGATAAAACATCACTGTGCGATAAACTTCCATCGTAACCCGAAGCCTTATAAGTTCTGAATTTTTGCGTTTTCTTGTTTAGCACACTTAAACCGCCATATCTACAGGCAATCCACAACCTACCATCATTTCCATCTGCAAGTGCATAAATAATATCATTTGCTGGTCCACCCTTCCCTGTTTCCGAAGAATAGTATTGCTTAAATTTCTTTATAGAAATGGTTGCATTTGCATTTCTTTCTACCTTTAGGTGAATTAAACCGTATCCACTCGTTCCAATCCATATAGAACTGTCTTTATCCTGAATAATCGTGTAAACGGATTTAAAATCTGGCAATTTCGATGTGCCTCTAATACCTTTCCAACTAAAGGTTTTAGCCGTTTTCTGGTCATATATCGAAATTCCTTTCCCATCAGTACCAATGTAAATTAGTTGGTCTAAACCTCGTTTTATAGCAAATACAGAGTTATTCTCTAAACCATTATTTAAGTCGATTTTTCCATTTCTGGCAATCTCATTTCCCTTTTTCCAAAAATCATTAAAAATCAATATTCCACTACCTTTTGTTCCTACCCACAGGTTATCATCAACTTCTGTAAATGCTCTAATTGGTTTATTTATATTGCTGTTATTTAACTTGGTTACCAAACCAAATAAATTTTCTTTAGGATATATTTGAATTAAACCATTTCCATCTGTTCCGAGCCACAAAATTTTGTTTTGCGTAACATTTAATGCTGTAATTCTTAAGTTTTCTAATAAATGTGATTCCTTTTTTAACAATTCCGTTTCCTTAAAATCTACATCATATACGCTAATACCCTGATTCTCCCAGGCAACTACATAGCTATTTTGATAGTAACATATTGCTTTGATTTTTTTATGAGAAATATTAATCTGATGATTTTGGTTATCATCACCTGCCAAAAAATGGCTATCGTTGTTAAGGGAATAAATTAGCTTACCATTAACCAGAAAAAAATTATTAATTCCGATTGATGAAGCATATTTTTTTACTATTGTGAGTTTATCATGAAAGGTGTTAGCAATTATTAATTCACCTTTTTTATTAAGATAATATAGTGATTTTCCGTTAAAACACATTTTTACTATGCCTTCGTTCCCACCGAAATAATGATAACGCTCAAACTTATCATCTTTAACATTATATTTTGTTAAATTCCCATCTGCTGAATAGCAAAAAACAGCTCCGTTGCTATTTACAACCAGTTCATATTGATTTTCGCTAACTTTTTGATTATTAGTATTACGGTAAAAATATCTGTAAAACTTACCACTAATTTTATTGTAACGAGAAATACCGCCAATGGTATTTATCCAGATGTTTTTATGCGTATCCTCATTAATAGATTGAATAACATTGCTACCAATACTGCTTTTAGCTTTTGCGATGTTATGATTGTAAACACTAAATTTTGTTCCATCATACCGATTTAAACCATCCCAGGTTCCTATCCATAAAAGCTGATCTGTATCTACAAAAATACTGTTTATAGAACTATTTGATAATCCATTTCTGTTATCTAACTGTTGGTAATAAAATGATACCTCTGCGTTATTTTTCTTTGCCTGAACAAAAGAATACGTAAAAGCAGAAAAACATATGCTAAATAGTAGCCACACCTTACTCATAAAAAATTCAAATATTTGGATAGATAACTATAGGATGCCTATAAATCTAAAGAAAATATTTAAGGAGGAAGCCACAATATACAAAAACAGGCAACCAAAATTGATTGCCTGTTTCTAAAATCATTAAAATAAATTCTACAAAGAATTAATCCATTTAACAAGTTCATCTCTTCCCTTGCCGGTTTTTTGCTGAAGCTTACCTAATAACTCGTCGTCTTTTCCTTCTTCATGCTTCAAATCATCATCCGTTAAATCTGCATATGTCTGTTTAACTTTCCCTTTTATCTCATTCCATTTTCCCTTTAATTCTAACTTATCCATTTTATTATTATTTATATGTTATTAATTAATGCATTCATAATTATAACCCACCAATCGAGAGTTTGTTTACAAAATCTATAAAATTTCGCTTAGTCATTGATAATTTAAACAAATTAGGAATGATATTTCTCGTAATTTTGTTACATTACAGCTTCATTTCCTATCAATTAAACTTTATTAACTAAACTAACAATTTGATGAAAAAACTACTATTAAGTTTCTTTTTGTCCTTTTGCGTTATTTTTTCTGTTTTTGCACAAGACAGAACAATTAGCGGAAAGGTAACTTCTGGCACAGGTGAGCCTCTGCCTGGAGTAAGCGTGTACGTTAAGGGAACACCATCTAACGGTACACAAACTAATGCATCTGGCGATTACAAATTAACTGTTGCCCAGAACGCAACTACACTCGTCTTTACCTTTGTCGGTTATAAAACCAAAGAACTTGCAATTAGAGGTGCAAGTGTAAATGCAAGCCTGGATGAAGATAATACAACCTTAACCGATGTGGTTGTGGTAGGTTACGGAACGCAAATCAAGAAAGATTTGACTGGCTCTGTAGCGTCTGTAAAAGCTAAAGATTTAGAAAATTTGCCTGTAACAACCTTTGAACAAGCTTTGCAAGGTAAAGCTTCAGGTGTTTTAATTTCTGCACAAAATGGAAAGCTTGGGCAAGGTATAACTGTGAGGGTTAGGGGTGCGGCATCAGTTACAGCTGGTAGCGAACCTTTATATGTTGTTGATGGTATTCCAATTACCTCTGGAGATTTTTCTGGAACTACGGCTCCGACAAGTGCTTTGGCAGATATTAATACTAATGATATCGAATCGATTGAGGTTTTAAAAGACGCTTCCGCATCAGCTATATATGGCGCTAGAGCATCAAACGGAGTTGTATTAATTACTACTAAACAAGGTAAAGTTGGTAAAACAAGCATCACTTTTAGTGCTTTAGGAGGTGTCAGCACACCTTCAAACCACAGAGATTTCATGGATGCACAACAATACGTACAGATTTTAAGAAGAGCTGGAGATGGAGCTGCAAACCAAGACTTTTTAAATGGAGATTATCCAACTTTAGCCGCAGCAAAAGCTGATTATGCAACAATAGTTGAAAATAGGCTTTTACGATATTCGGCTGGTAATACAGATTATCAAACATTCAAAGTAAATACAAATTGGGAAAGGGAAGCGTTTCAAAACGATCCAATTACTCAACAATATGATTTGAACTTAACTGGCGGCAATGAAAAAACCAAATTCTACATTGGTGGCCAAGCAATGGATCAAGATGGTATTATTGTTGGCAATAGCTACAAGCGTTACAGCGGAAGATTAAATTTAACAAATAAGGTGACTGATTTCATTGAATTAGGTGTGAATGTAAACTTCTCAAACAGTATAAATAATAGACTATCAAACGATAATGCGTTCTCAAGTCCATTGCAAGCTGTTGCGTTGTCTCCGATCACGCCTTTTATCGATCCAAGATCTGGTCTAATTAGTGGTACATTACCAGGAGCTGCGACTAATTATCCTGTATATTATAATCCATTCATTGGTATTGATAACGCATCTTATAAAGCAACAGTTTACCGTACAATCGGTAAAGCTTTTGCTAATGTCAATATTGCTAAGGGCTTGAAGTTTACTTCAGAATTTTCAATTGACAACTTAAACCAAAATGAGGAAGCTTATTATGGCGCTTTGACTTTTAGAAATACTGGAACATCAAACGGAGATGGCGTAAACATTTCAACATTTGTAATGAATTCGAATACGAACAACTTTTTCAGCTATAATACAAGCTTTGGAGAAAAAAGCAAGTTCGATGCTATTTTGGGTACAAGTTATCAGAAATCGACAACTAAATACAGCACAATTGAAGGACAAGATTTCCCAAGTGATGCTTATATAAAACTTGGTAGTGCGGCTACTAAAGTTACAGCCACAAGCAATGAAGGTGCTTTTAGTTTCTTATCATACTTTTTCAGAGCCAACTATAAATATAATGATCGATATTTAATTGGCGTGAGCGTAAGAGCTGATGGTTCATCCCGTTTCGGAGCAAATAATAAATATGGTTATTTCCCGGCAGGTTCATTGGGCTGGATTATGTCTGAAGAAGATTTTCTTAAAGATAGCGAAACCGTAAGCCTACTAAAGATTAGAGCAAGTTATGGTTTAACTGGTAATGCCGAAATCGGAAATTATTCTGCGAGAGGATTATTTAGCGGAACAGGCGCTTACGGTGGTTCTGCAGGTCAAATACCATCTCAAATTGCCAATCCTGATTTAACCTGGGAAAAAACAACGCAGTTAGATTTAGGTTTGGATTTTGGTATTCTTAAAAATAGAATTTCTGGTTCATTTGACTATTATAAAAAGAAAACAACAGAACTTTTATTAAATGTTCCAATTCCGCAAACAACAGGTTTTGCTGTAAAAACTCAAAATTTAGGAAAACTAGAAAACAATGGTTTCGAATTAGGAATTAATTCTGAAAACTTTGTAGGTGCATTCAAATGGTCGACGGCAATAACTGCATCAATAAACAACAATAAGATTACCGATTTGGGTGGACAAGTATTAAACTCGAATGAAATTAACGCTGCAGTTAGCGGACAGCCAATTGGTGTATTTTATTTACCAGAATACGCTGGTGTAAATCCGGCCAATGGTGATGCGACTTATTATAAAAACACAGTTCTTCCAGGTGGTAATATCGATAGAACAATAACAAATGATATTAACCAAGCACAAAGAATCTTCGCAGGGAATCCAAATCCAAAGTATTTATTTGGCTTTAACAATACCTTCTCTTTGAAGGATTTTGATTTAGGTGTTTTCTTCCAAGGTGTAACTGGCAATAAAATTTTTAATGCAGGTGGTCAATACATGAGTGCAAGTGGTTCAAATGGTTATGATAACCAAACTGCAGACCAAAGTGCTTATTGGAATGCTCCTGGTGATGTTACACTAGTTCCTGAACCTCGTTTGTTTTACGCAAATGGAACAGGAAATTCTACAAGATATTTATCTGATGGTTCTTATGTACGTTTAAAAACATTGTCGTTAGGCTATACTTTTCCGTCTAGTATCTTAACTAAAATTAAGCTTAGTAAATTAAGAATATTTGCAACAGCCCAAAACTTACTTACTATTACAGGTTATAAAGGCTGGGATCCTGAGGTTAATGCAGATTATCAATCAACAAATATCAACCAAGGTGTTGATTTTTATTCAGCTCCACAGCCAAGAGTTATTTCTTTCGGTTTAAACATTGGCCTATAATTTAAATGAGAATCATTATGAAAAAGACATATATATATAATTTAATTCTCGCATCAACTTTGCTTGCAGCAGTATCATCTTGTAAGAAAGCATTAGAATTAAATCCTGTTGATACAATAGAACAAGGTCAGGCACTACTTACGTCAAAAGATGTTGAAGTTGCCCTTGTTGGAAGTTATTCTGCATTAGGAAGCAGAAATTTTTATGGAGGTCGCCCCTTTTTAATGGCTGATTTCTTAGCAAATACAGACGCGATAGAATGGTATGGCACTTATGAGGAATTGACTCAAACTATAAATAAATCCTTATTAAAAACAAACACCTTCGTAAACAATGTTTGGTCTGCTGGTTATACTGCAATAAATGATGCAAACAATGTGCTAGCAGCCATTTCTAAAGTAGATGCTGCTAAGAAGAACAAAGTAGAAGGAGAAGCAAAATTTATACGAGGAGCAGCATATTTCGATTTAGTAAGATTATTTGGTAAAGCTTACAATGATGGCAGCCCTACATCAAATTTGGGTGTGCCAATCATATTAACACCAACTACAGCAATTACAGAAGCAAGTTATGTAACCAGAGCTACTGTTGCTGCAGTTTACACACAAGCTATCGCTGATTTAACTGAAGCTGAAGCTAAGTTGCCGGCGACTAATGGATTTTTTGCAACAAAATTTTCTGCAGCAGCAATGCTGGCAAGAGTTTACTTACAGATGGGCAATTATGCAGCAGCGGCAGCAGCAGCCAATCGCGTAATTACGTCTGGTAACTATAGCTTAACATCAACCTATCTTGATGCATTTCCTAGTATGGGTTCAACTCCAGGAGTAAATACAACTGAAGATGTTTTTGCAATGCAGGTTACAACATTAACTGGTTTCAACGGATATAACGAATTTTATGGTTCGTCGAGTTATGGAGGTAGAGGCGATGCCGTTATATCTCAAACCTGGATAGACAATAATTATGTTGCGGGAGATGACCGACTTAATGCTTTTTATGATGACGGCGATATGTTTACATCAAAATATGCTAACGTTTATGGAAATGTTCCGGTTATAAGATTGGCTGAAATGTATTTAGTTAGAGCTGAATGTAATGCTCGTTTGGCACCCGCCGCACCAGTTGGGGGTAGAACACCTTTGCAAGATTTAAGTGTTGTTAGAAGTAGAGCTGGTTTAACAACTACGACTGTAACTTTAGCGAACATTCTTAACGAGAGAAAATTAGAACTTGCTTTTGAAGGTTTTGCTTTGCACGACGCTAAAAGAACGCAAACCAACATTGGTTCATTAGCCTGGAATTCAAATTCTTTAGTATTTCCAATTCCGCAGAGAGAAATGGATGCTAACAAAAATTTGACTCAAAATCCAGGATATTAGAAAATTTCTCTTTAACAAAAAATGCCTTCCGAAATATTTCGGGAGGCATTTTTATTTATAAGCCAATTAGGTTTACTTCAAATTCTTCGAAGCTTCAATAATTTCCTCCACAACAGCTGGATCTAAAAGTGTAGAAGTATCACCCAAATTCGAAGTATCGCCTTCGGCTATTTTACGTAAAATACGACGCATGATTTTACCAGAGCGTGTTTTAGGTAAACCTGAAACAAATAATATTTTATCTGGTTTGGCTATTGCGCCAATAACTCTTGTCACAGTTTGCAAAATATCTTTCTTGGTTAATTCTGCTTCACCATGCATTTCAGGATTAATAACAAAAGCATAAATCCCCTGCCCTTTTACATCATGCGGATAACCAACAACCGCACTTTCTACAACACCAGCATGCATGTTAATTGCATTTTCTACCTCTGCAGTACCAATTCTATGTCCGGAAACGTTTAAAACATCATCTACTCGACCGGTAATTCTATAATAACCATCCTTATCACGCAAACAGCCATCACCAGTAAAATAAAGATTTTCGTAGGTAGAGAAATAAGTTTGTTTACAGCGTTCGTGGTCGCCATAAGTAGTTCTAAGCATGCCTGGCCAAGGGAATTTTATGCAAAGGTTTCCACTTACATCATTACCTTCAATTTCCTTTCCGTTTTCATCAACCAAAATTGGTTGAATCCCCGGTAATGGCAAAGTTGCATAACTAGGTTTTGTTGGTGTAACTGTAGCAATTGGCGAAATCATAATTCCACCGGTTTCTGTTTGCCACCAGGTATCAACAATTGGTGCTTTGCTTTTGCCTATTTTTTCATCAAACCAATGCCATGCTTCCTCATTAATTGGCTCACCAACAGAACCTAAAACTCTAATCGAACTTAAGTCTTTCCCATTTAATGGGTCATCACCAAAACTCATTAGAGAACGAATAGCTGTTGGAGCTGTATAAAGTGTATTCACTTTGTGTTTTTCTACAATATCCCAAAAACGAGAAGGACTTGGATAAGTTGGAATACCCTCGAACAGAACCGAAGTTGCCCCTTGAGAAAGCGGACCATAAACGATGTATGAGTGACCAGTAATCCAACCAATATCTGCGGTACAGAAATAGACTTCATCAGGCTGATAATTAAACACGTTTGTAAATGTGTAACCCGCATAAACCATATAGCCACCGCAAGTATGCACAACGCCTTTAGGCTTGCCAGTTGAGCCCGAGGTATACAAAATGAATAGCATATCCTCTGCATCCATTTCTTCGGCTTCACAAACATCGTTTACGTGTTTTACTTCATCTTCCCACCAAACATCTCTTCCTTTCAACATCGAAACCGGTGTACGAACATGTGTTAAAACAATACATTTTTCAACAGTAGGGCAACCAATTAAGGCATCATCAATCACATCTTTAAGTGGAATTTGTTTATTTCCACGATAAGCACCATCGGCAGTAATAACCAGTTTACATTGCGAATCGTTAATTCTATCGGCAATAGATTTTGCAGAAAAACCACCAAAAATTACAGAGTGCACCGCCCCAATTCTGGCACAAGCTAAAACTGCAATGGCCAGTTCTGGAACCATTGGCATGTAAATGCAAATACGATCACCTTTTTTAGCCCCGTTTCTCTTTAAAACATTTGCAAAACGGCAAACGCGTTCGTGCAACATTTTATAAGTATAGGTTACAGATTCTTCCTCTGGATTATTCGGCTCCCAGATAATGGCAGGTTTATCGCCGTTTGTAGCTAAATGCCTGTCTAAACAATTTTCAGTTATATTTAATTTTGCGCCTTCAAACCATTTAATGTTTGGTTCTTCGAAATTCCAGGACAGCACTTTAAACCAAGGTTTCCGCCATTGAAAGTTTTGTGCAACTTCTCCCCAAAATTGTTCGGGGTTTTCTACGCTCTTCTTATAATCTTCTTCGTATTGTTTAAAGGATGTAATTTGCATTGCTCGTTTATATCTTTGTTAGTATCGGCTAATTTAATGAAATAATAGTAACGATAAATGTTGAAATCGTATCAAAATGAATATGGCAAGCGGAAATAAAAAATATATGAAAAATTTTAGCCACGCTCTTGCTGTTTACAATTATTATTCAGATATTTGCACACTCTTAAAAAAATTAAGCGGACGATATTTAACAACTATATTTACAAGTCATGTCAAGAGTTTGTGATTTAACAGGAAAAAAGGCAATGGTAGGTAATAACGTTTCACACTCAAACGTTAAAACTAAACGCAAATTTTATCCTAATTTGAAACTTCAGAAATTTTATATCCCTGAAGAAGACCGTTGGATTACGTTGAAAGTTTCTACTTCAGCGATTAAAACCATCAATAAAGTGGGTATCAACGAGGCGATTAATCGTTTCGTTAAAAAAGGATTTTTGTAAAAAACATTAACTGTTGAGATTAACAGTTTACAATTTATATTAAAATGGCAAAAAAAGGTAACAGAGTTCAGGTTATTTTAGAATGTACTGAGCATAAAGAAAGTGGCATGCCAGGTATGTCTAGATATATTTCTACAAAGAACCGTAAAAACACTACTGAGCGTTTAGAATTGAAAAAATTCAACCCAGTATTGAGAAAAGTAACCGTACACAAAGAGATAAAATAATTGATAATTAGATTGATTTAATGGCTGATTAAATTCACTCATTCTAACATTCTCCAATTCAATCATTAAAATTATAAGAACATGGCAAAGAAAGTAGTTGCAACCCTTAAAACAGGTACAGGTAAAGAATATTCGAAAGTGATTACAATGGTTAAATCACCAAAAACTGGTGCTTACTCATTCAAAGAACTTATCGTACACAACGACCACGTAAAAGATGCTATTGCATCTAAATAAGGTTAATATTTTTTAATATTGATAAAAATATTAAAGGCCGTTCCGTTTTAACCGGAAGGGCTTTTTTTGTTATATAAAATTTTAATATGGGTTTATTCGATTTTTTCAAAAAGAAAGAAACTGCACCTGAAGCTCAGGAAGCTTTAGACAAAGGTTTAGAAAAAACTAAAGATGGTTTTTTTAATAAAATAACTAAGGCTGTTGCAGGTAAATCTTCTGTTGATGATGAAGTACTCGATAATTTGGAGGAAGTTCTGGTAACTTCTGATGTTGGCGTAAAAACCACATTAAAAATTATTGGTAGAATTGAAGAACGCGTAGCCCGCGATAAATACCTTTCTACTTCCGAATTAAACTTTTTGCTTCGTGATGAAATTCAATTATTGTTATCTGAAAATAACAGCAATGATTTTCGTCAGTTTGAATACGGCGACCATAAACCATATGTGATTATGGTTGTGGGTGTAAATGGCGTTGGCAAAACGACAACGATTGGCAAGCTTGCCCACAAATTAAAAGAAGCAAATTTAAAGGTTGTTTTAGGGGCCGCTGATACATTTCGTGCCGCTGCTGTAGACCAAATTAAACTTTGGGGCGAAAGAGTTGGCGTGCGTGTTGTTGCGCAGGCAATGGGTTCTGATCCAGCCTCTGTAGCTTTCGATACTTTACAATCGGCTGTAGCCAATAACGAAGATGTGGTAATTATTGATACCGCCGGTCGTTTACATAATAAAATTGGTTTGATGAACGAGCTTGGTAAAATTAAGCAGGTTATGCAAAAAGTTGTACCAAATGCGCCGCATGAAATTTTATTGGTTCTGGATGCTTCAACCGGGCAAAATGCTTTTGAACAATGCAAGCAATTTACTGAAGCTACTGATGTAAATGCCTTGGCCATAACAAAATTAGATGGTACAGCTAAAGGCGGCGTCGTAATCGGTATTTCAGACCAGTTTAAAATTCCGGTAAAATATATTGGTGTTGGCGAGAAAATAGGCGATTTACAGCTTTTTGATAAGAAGGAATTTGTAAATAGTTTGTTTAAGTAATAACACGGTCGTCATTGCGAGGCACGAAGCAATCTTTTAGTTTTTTATGAGATTGCTTCGTGCCTCGCAATGACGTGGTGTAAAAAAGCATTATAGTATAGATTAAGTGTAAAAGATGAATACCAAAACAATAAAAAAATCACCTATTAAACAGCCTAAAATCAATGTGATTACATTAGGTTGCTCTAAAAATATTTACGATTCTGAAGTATTGATGGGCCAGTTGCGTGGCAATAACCTAAACGTTATGCACGAATCTGATAAGATGGGCAAAGATGATATTGTAGTAATCAATACCTGCGGTTTTATTGATAATGCAAAGCAAGAGTCTATTGATACAATTTTGCAGTTCAGCGAACTTAAAGAAGCTGGTAAAATTAGCAAGGTGGTTGTTACCGGTTGCCTATCCGAGCGCTACAAGCCAGAATTAGAATCAGAAATTACTAACGTTGATGCTTTTTTTGGTACTAACGATTTACAAAACATCTTACACGAACTTGGTGCAAACTACAAGCATGAATTAATCGGCGAACGTTTACTAACTACACCATCGCACTTTGCATATTTTAAAATTGCCGAAGGTTGTAACCGCCCGTGTTCATTTTGTGCTATTCCGCTGATGCGTGGAAAACACATGAGCAAGCCAATGGAAGAATTGGTTAACGAAGCTAAGATTTTAGCAAAAAACGGTACTAAAGAACTTATTCTTATCGCTCAGGATTTAACTTACTACGGTTTAGATTTATACGGCGTTCGCAAATTGGACGAGTTGATGCGCCGACTATCTGATGTTCCGGGTATTGAATGGATTCGTCTACAATATGCTTATCCTTCAGGTTTTCCAATGGAGATTTTAGATGCCATGAATGAGCGTGAAAACATCTGTAAATATCTGGATATGCCTTTACAACACATTACAGATAACATGCTAAAATCGATGCGTAGAGGAACCACAAAACAAAAAACGATCGATTTAGTAAACCAAATTAGAGATAAAGTGCCGAATATCGCCATGCGTACAACACTCATTTGTGGTTACCCGGGCGAAACACAGCAAGATTTTGAAGAAATGGCCGCTTGGGTTGAAGAAACTAAATTTGATCGTTTAGGCTGCTTTACCTATTCCCATGAAGAAAAAACACATGCACACACTTTAGTTGACGATGTACCTGAAGAAGTTAAGCAACAACGCGTTGATGAAATTATGGAAATTCAGCAAGGCATTTCATTTGATATTAACCAGGAAAAAGTTGGTAAAACCTTTAAAGTTTTAGTTGATAAAAAAGAAGGCGATTTCTTTGTAGGCAGAACAGAATTTGATTCGCCTGAGGTTGATAATGAAGTTTTAATTGATGCAAGCACAGGTTATGCCGCAAACGGAAGTTTTGTTAACGTGAATATAGATAGAGCAGAAGATTTCGATTTATACGGAACGATTGTTTAATAATATTTACGCAATTATTTTGTACAAAAAAGCAGCTTAATGTAAGCTGCTTTTTTGTTATAATGCTAATCCAATTAATTTTTTGGCTCTGGCCTGTTTTTAATCTGACTAGCTTTTAACCATATTTTAGCGCCTTTTGCATTGACGTAATACTTTTCATTTTTTGAGTTAATGTAAACGTTTGATCCATCTGGTGCCATTTTGCCTTTCCAGGTTTTATCAGCCACTTTGGCCTCTCCTTTTACCGCAACCTCAGCAGTTTTATTGCCTACTGATTTAGCACCTTTCCCGATTGCTTTACCGGTTTGATCTAATGCTTTACCAACATCGGTTTTCTTTTCTTGAGCCTGAACACTAAGTGATAAACCTCCAAATAATGCGAGTGTTAATAGTCCTATTGCAAATTTCTTTTTCATAACGATTGATTTTATTTCCACTAATAACATTTGCTTTGGGCTTTTGTTTGGAATAGCAGCACCGCCAATTGTTAAATAAACCTAATTGAAGCGCTATCCTATTTTGTTGTACAATCTTTCAATTTGGAGGCCATTCATTGCAAAATAGATATTAGCGTAAAGTAGGACTATCGGAACCGATATGCAGAGCAATTGCTTTACAAATTTTTGAAGCGCAAAACCAGCAACTATTTTTAAAGGAAATTCCCGTGCTACGCTATATCCTTTCGCTACGCTGCAGGGATGCCGCTTTGCCCGGGGCTAAAAACAAAGTTATTGCAAGCAATTTTGCGCTAATTCAACTTCTCTGCTAAAAGTTTCATTTCTATAGAAGGCGATCGGTTCTCGTATAAAATGTTATGTACAGCCTTGCAGATTGGCATTTCTACGCCATAATCTTTGTTTTTTATGTGCATACATTTTGCGGCGTAATATCCTTCTGCAATCATATTCATTTCCAGTTGCGCAGATTTTACGGTATAACCCTTGCCTACCATATTGCCGAAAGTTCGGTTTCTGCTAAATTGAGAATAGGCAGTAACCAGTAGATCGCCCAAATAGGCCGACTCTTTAATGTCGCGGTTTATTGGGTGTACCGCATCTACAAACCGTTTAATTTCGCGAATGGCATTGCTTATTAATACCGCCTGGAAGTTATCGCCGTAGCCAATTCCATGACAAATTCCGCTTGCTACGGCATAAATATTTTTTAAAACAGCTGCATATTCTGTTCCGAAAATATCATCAGAAACATTAGTTTTGATGTACCGTGTATTCAAGAACGAAGCAAATGTTAAAGCATTTTCAATGTTGGTGCAGGCAATAGTTAGGTAAGAAAGCTTTTCAAAAGCAACTTCTTCTGCATGGCAAGGACCGCTCACCACCAAGATGTCATCGTAAGAAACATCGTATTTTTGGTGCAAAAACTCTCCAATAATCAGGTTATCTTCTGGCACAATGCCTTTTATGGCCGAAACAATTTTTTTACCCTTTAAATCTGCTGGACTTACATTTGCTAACGATTCTTTTAAAAACGCGGCGGGTACGTTTAAAACAATAAAATCGGCAGTGCTGATGATGCAATTAATATCAGAGGAAATATTGTTGGCAGGGAGTTTAATTTCTACAGAACTTATGTAATGCGGGTTGTGTTTAAATTTTTTAATATGTTCAATAGCATCGTTATTACGCATCCACCAAAAAATTTCTTTTTCGGTTAAATTATCAGAAAGCATTTTTACAATGGCAGTAGCCCAGCTCCCACCCCCTATCATAGCTATTTTTGGTAACATCAATATATAAAAAAAGGTTAAAGGTAAAAGGTGTAAGGTTTAAGCCTAAACGCAAACGCTTTAAACCTAAATCTTACACCTTAAAGCTGCAAGTTACTATTAATGGCAAATATTAAGGCAAAAAAAATAAAAGGCGTAAAGTGTAGGCACAAATATGTAACCTAAACCTTACGCCTTAAACCTTTTAGCTTAAAAAACTACTTCTTACCGTCTTTGCTAAATAATTGGTCTTTTGATGTTTTTTCTACAACCATACCGTCTTTTAACTTGCCTTGGATAGCAGAATAAGGGCCAGTTACAACTTCCTGGCCATTTTTTACACCGGTTTTAACAATTATAAATTGGTCGTTCTGAATACCTGTTGTTACTTCGGTTTGTTTAACTTTTTTGCTTGTCGCATCGTAAACATAAACGAATTGTTTTACAGTTTTATCTGATAACTTAGATTTCTGCTTATCGCTGTTTTCCTGGTTATTTGATTCTCCGTTATCGCCAGATTTATTTTTACTATCGGTAAATACTGCTTGTATTGGCACTGATAAGCCTTTTAATGATTCGCTTTCTATATCTACAGTTGCAGACATACCCGGACGGAAAATTGATTGTTGCTTACCAGATAATTCTTCAGTTATTCGAATTTTCACAGAGAAGTTAGTAACCTGATCTACAGAAGTAGAAGTTGTTGTTCCAACTGCTGTAGAAGAACTTGCAATTTCGGTAACCTCACCTCTAAATTTTTTATCAGAAAATGCATCAACTTCTATCGAAGCTTTATCTCCAACTTTAACACGGGTAATATCGTTTTCGTTTACATCAACATTTACTTCCATTGATGATAAGTTAGAAATACGCATAATCTCCGTACCAGCCATTTGCGAAGTACCTAAAATACGGTCGCCTAACTCTATTGAAAGTTTAGAAACTACACCATCAACAGGTGCATAAATAGTAGTTTTAGCAAGGTTTGCACCTGCTTCTTTTACATTTGCACCAGTTTGGTCTAAGGTAAATTTAGCACCAACAACATTTTCTTTAGCGCTTGCTAAATTTGCTTTTGCTGTTAAATACGCTGCCTTTGCCGCATCAAACTCCGAAACAGAAATCACCTTTTTATTAAACAATTCTACATTACGTTTATAGGTAGCTTCTGAATTTACAAAGTTTGCCTGGTTTTGGATAAGTTGTTGTTGTGCTGCTGCAACACTCGCTTTTTGAGCGTTAAATGATGCAACGGTTCTTTCATAACCTGATTGTAAAACATCTGGTCTAACCTTACAAAGTAATTGTCCGGCTTTAACAATATCACCCTCCTTAACCTTTAGCTCAACAACCTCACCCGAAACTTCAGAGCTTAGTTTTACTTCGGTTTCCGGCTGAATTTTACCACTTGCTGTTACAGTTTCGACAACTGTTCTTTCTGAAGCTTTTTCGGTCGTTATTTTTTCAGTTTTATTGCCACCAATAACGCCAGCAAGCCTTAATCCTACTAAAACAGCAAGGATAACGCCAATGGTAATTAGAATGTGTTTAAGTTTCATAATAATTTATTGTATTTCGTTTGTTTGTATTAAAGTTGTAATGTTGCAAAGTTGAAAGGTTTGGCTTTATGCTTAGTCTTTCTGCTTTAAGCTTTCAAATTTTTGCTTTCAGCTTAATTAAAAAGTTATCTGTTTCCCTAAATAGTAATCAATTACTTTAGCCCTAAAGATTAAATCATATTTCGCTAAAATGAAATCTATTTCGGCTCTGTTTCTATTGGTTTGAGCAGTACTATAATCTAAGGAGTTTACCAAGCCTTGCTCATACCTTAAATCAACTGCATAAAAGGCATCTTTTTGAGCCAGAAAAGCATTTTGAGTTGAAGAATATCTACTTTTTGCTGCAGTTAAATCTACCACTGCCTGATTGATTACTTTAATCAAATTATTTTTTGCTAATGCTTCATCAGTCTTGCGCTGCATTAAAGTAATTTTCGCCCTGCGAACATTTGAACGCGTTGAAAAACCATTAAAAATCGGAACTTGAATGCCCATGCTCACAAACTTTCCAAAGTTATCAGCTAACTGATCCGTTAAGCTAGAATTTTGACGAAATTGGCTTGCGTTAAATTGGTAATAGTAAGCAGACCCTAAACCTCCACCAAAAGAAATTTGAGGAAAGAAACTACCTTTTGCAACATTTACTGCTTTTTCAGCTGCTTTAGTGTAATTCCATGCTAATTTAATATCAGGAAATGTTTCCATCGCCTGTTTGTAAATATCGTCAGGTACGTAAGATGTTTTAACATTTTCAATTTCGTTAACCAATGGAGGCTGAACCTTGAAAGTCATTGGCGGCTGAATCTCCATCAACTGACCTAATGTTAAATATGAAACCGCCAATTGGTTTTGAGCATCTGTTACATTTAACTCTGCAGTTGCAGCCTGCGATTTCGCAAGTGAAATATCTGCAAGTGTTTTTGTACCGGCATCTAATAAAACCTGCTCACGTTTTAAAGTAGCATTTGCCACTTCTAATTGTTGCTGAGTCGCTTTAACCTGATCTTGATTATTTAAAACCTGAAGATAAGCCGTAACAACCTGTAAAATTAAATCGTTTTTAACTTTATCTACATTAGTTTTACTCGCATCCAGTAAAAACTTATTCTGTTTAATTTGATTAATTTTTGTACCACCGCCGAAAAGCGAAACGTTTGCATTAACGTTAGGATTTAAGTTATAATTCTGGGTATTTTCAAATAAACCCGAAACTTGCTGACTTCTACCCCATTGCATTGATTGATTAATACTTCCATTTACAGTAGGTAACAAAGCATTTTTCGACTGACGTAAATCTTCTTCGCTAATGGAAGCACTAAATGCAGCCTGTTTAATATTCAGGTTATTTTTAAGTGTGTTTTCAACTGCTTGTTCAATGGTAATAACATCTTGAGCTTTAACATTCTGACTAAAACTCAATGCAAACAACAATGCAGAACCGGTAATTAACTTATTTGTGGTAAACATCTTCATAATTTGTTTTTCAAATCTATATAAACAACTTTAATAATTTCAATCTATCAAGGCAATTATTACCTTTGAAAGCAATGTACCTTGTTAAATCGCCGCTTCTGCTTAAATGGTATTATCCATCATTATTATGGAATAAATCCCGAAAGGAAAAAGTTATTTATTTAACCTTTGACGATGGACCTATACCCAATGTTACAGATTTTGTATTAAAAACTTTAAAAGCCTTTAATGCAAAAGCGACATTCTTTTGTATTGGTGATAATATTTCAAAACATCCCGACGTTTTTGAAAGAATAAAAAACGATGGTCACGCTATTGGAAACCATACTTTTAATCACCTAAAAGGATGGATTACTGATGATAAAACCTATGTTGATAATTTTTTAAAATGCCAACAAATTACTCAAACTAATCTTTTTCGCCCCCCTTACGGAAGGATAAAAAAAAGTCAAGTCAAAAGCCTGAAATCCCAAATTCAAAGTCCAGACTCCGGACTAACAATCGTAATGTGGGATGTTTTAAGTGGCGATTTCGACATTAACCTTGCTCCTGAAAAATGCTATAAAAACGTAATAAAAAATACTCGCAATGGTTCTGTAATTGTTTTTCACGATAGTTTAAAAGCTTTCGACAGATTGCAATATGCATTACCAAAAGTTTTAAAGTATTTTGCTGATAAAGGTTTCGTTTTTTCATCACTGTAACCATCAGCCATAGTTATGCCATTATTGCTAACTATCCATTACTGATTTGAAAGACCGAATTTCTGAGAAATCACTAAAATCACCCGTCCGTAATTGAACATCACTGTTCGTTAGTGAACAATCATAAACTCATATAAATGATTACACTACGCAATGCTTGTAATACATTTCTATGGCTGATTTATGACTTTAAATTTACAGCAATTTTTCGTAGTTTAGAACAATTCCAAATTGCTTAATCGACTGCGTAAATTGCGGTTAAAGGTTGTTTTTTGCTATTTTTGTTTTGACTCAAGAAACATTGTTTTTTGACTAACCAACACAAATTAATACACAAAAACAGTAATTCTTTAAGCAAAAAGTAGGTGTATATTTATTGTATCACCTTATAGCAATAAAGAATAAAATATCTAAGATGAGTATTTATAACGATTATATCCAGGAAATCGAAGACAGAAAAACCCAGGGTCTTCATCCTAAACCTATTGATAGCGCTGAATTATTAAGTGAAATTATTGAACAAATCAAAAGTGTAAATAATTTTAACAGAGAAGAGTCAGTTAATTTTTTCATATATAATACCTTACCAGGAACAACTGCTGCAGCTGGGGTGAAGGCAGAATTTTTAAAAGAAATTATTTCAGGTCAAACTGTTGTTGCAGAAATCACACCTGATTTTGCTTTTGAATTATTATCGCACATGAAGGGCGGACCTTCTATCAAGGTTTTGTTAGATATCGCATTAGCAGATAATGGAGATAAAGCATACAAAGCTGCAGAAGTTCTTAAAACTCAGGTTTTCTTGTACGATGCTGACACCGATCGTTTAAAAGATGCTTACAACAACGGTAATGAAATTGCAAAAAAGATACTTGAAAGTTACGCTAAAGCAGAATTCTTTACAAAATTACCTCCTGTTGCCGAAGAAATTAAAGTGGTAACTTTTATAGCTGGTATCGGTGATATTTCGACAGATTTATTATCTCCAGGCAACCAGGCGCACTCTCGCTCAGATCGTGAATTGCATGGTAAATGTATGATTACACCTGAAGCTCAGGAGCAAATCAAAGCACTACAAGCACAACACCCAGATAAAAGCGTAATGCTTGTAGCCGAAAAAGGTACTATGGGCGTGGGTTCATCGCGTATGTCGGGCGTAAATAACGTAGCCCTTTGGACAGGTAAACGCTCTAGTCCATATATACCGTTTGTAAACATCGCCCCTATTGTTGCCGGAACTAACGGTATTTCGCCTATTTTTCTAACAACAGTTGATGTAACCGGTGGTATTGGTATAGATCTTCAAAACTGGGTAAAGAAAACTGACGAAAATGGCAATGTTATCCGTAACGAGAGTGGTGAACCTATATTAGAAGAAGTTTACTCTGTGGAAACAGGAACAGTACTGACTATTAATACAAGAACCAAGAAATTATATAACGGCGACCGGGAGTTAATCAGCATTCCAAAATCGTTTACGCCACAAAAATTAGAATTTATGAAAGCAGGTGGTTCTTATGCCATTGTTTTCGGTAAAAAAATTCAAACTTTTGCTGCTAGAATTTTAGGTATTGAAGCACCGGTTGTATTTGCTCCAGCTAAAGAATTATTTATTGAAGGGCAAGGCTTAACCGCTGTTGAGAAAATTTTTAACAGAAATGCTGTTGGTTTAACTCAAGGTAAAGTTTTACATGCAGGTTCTGATGTTCGCGTAGAGGTAAATATTGTAGGTTCTCAGGATACTACAGGTTTAATGACCGCTCAGGAATTAGAGGCAATGGCTGCTACCGTTATTTCTCCAATTGTTGATGGTGCATATCAATCTGGTTGCCACACCGCTTCAGTTTGGGACAAAAAAGCCCAGGCTAACATTCCTAAATTAATGAAGTTTATGAATGATTTTGGTGTGATTACCGCTCGCGACCCAAAAGGCGAATATCATTCAATGACAGATGTTATACATAAGGTATTGAACGATATTACAATCGATGAATGGGCAATCATTATCGGTGGTGATTCGCATACGCGTATGTCTAAAGGTGTAGCTTTTGGTGCAGATTCAGGAACAGTTGCTTTAGCATTGGCTACAGGCGAGGCATCGATGCCAATTCCTGATTCGGTAAAAGTTACTTTTAAAGGCGCAATGAAAGAACACATGGATTTCCGTGATGTTGTTCATGCTACACAGTTGCAGATGTTGCAACAGTTCGATGGAGAGAACGTTTTCCAGGGTCGTATTATTGAAGTACACATTGGCACTTTACTAGCCGACCAGGCGTTTACCTTTACTGATTGGACTGCTGAAATGAAAGCAAAAGCATCAATCTGTATTTCTCAGGATGATACGCTAATCCAATCATTAGAAATTGCGAAAAATCGTATCCAGATAATGATTGATAAAGGTATGGATAACCATAACCAAGTGCTTCAAGGATTAATCAACAAGGCAAATAAACGTATCGAAGAAGTTAAAACTGGTATCAAACCTGCTTTAATGCCTGATGATAATGCAAAATACTACGCAGAGGTGGTTATAGACCTTGATTTAATCAACGAGCCGATGATTGCCGATCCGGATGTAAATAATGCAGATGTTTCTAAACGCTACACGCATGATACCATTAGGGATTTAACCTATTACGGTGGTGATAAAAAAGTAGATCTTGGTTTCGTAGGTTCTTGCATGGTGCATAAAGACGATTTGAAGATTGTTTCTCAAATGCTGAGAAACGTTGAAAAGGCAAGCGGCAGTGTTTCATTTAAAGCACCATTAGTAGTTGCAGCGCCTACATACAACATCATTGATGAATTAAAAGCAGAAGGCGACTGGGAATACTTACAGAAATATTCCGGATTTGAATTTAGCGATGCGTTGCCAAAAAGTACAGCACGTACTGAATATGAAAACATAATGTATTTAGAACGTCCAGGTTGTAATTTATGTATGGGTAACCAAGAGAAAGCTGCTAAGGGCGATACTGTAATGGCAACATCAACGCGTTTATTTCAAGGCCGTGTGGTTGAAGATAAAGATGGCAAAAAAGGTGAATCGCTATTAGCATCTACGCCTGTTGTGGTGCTGTCTGCAATCTTAGGTCGTATTCCAAGCATCGAAGAATATAAAGTTGCTGTAGAAGGCATTAACTTAACAAAGTTTACCCCAATTTCTACAAAACAATAAGAACAAAAAAGCAATTTATTTGTTAATGAAGTAAAAGCTATCCAATAACTGGGTAGCTTTTTTATTTACAGAAACATTGCATAGAATGTTTTTAAATAATATATTTTGACAAATCTAAAAAACAAGTTTGCTTAAAATTGTTTAATTTAGGTAGCGTCGTTATTGACAATAATTTTAATAAAATAAAGTATGGCTTTTGATATAGAAATGATTAAAAAGGTTTATGCAAATTTTGGTAGCCGAGTAGATGCGGCCCGCAAGATAGTTGGCAGACCTTTAACATTATCTGAAAAAATATTATATGCTCACCTTTGGGATGGAGATCCTAAAAAAGCATTCTCTCGTGGAACAGATTATGTAGATTTTGCACCAGATCGTGTAGCGATGCAAGATGCAACTGCGCAAATGGCACTGTTACAATTTATGCAGGCTGGCCGACCAAAAGTAGCCGTTCCATCAACAGTTCATTGCGATCATTTAATTACGGCAAAAGAAGGTGCTGCAATAGATTTACCTCATGCAAGAACTGAAAGTGCCGAGGTTTTCGATTTCTTATCATCAGTATCAAATAAATATGGTATCGGATTTTGGAAACCAGGCGCTGGTATTATCCATCAGGTTGTTTTAGAAAATTACGCTTTCCCTGGCGGAATGATGATTGGAACTGACTCACACACCGTTAATGCTGGTGGTTTGGGTATGGTTGCAATTGGTGTTGGCGGTGCCGATGCTTGTGATGTTATGGCTGGCTTACCCTGGGAGCTAAAATTTCCAAAATTAATTGGCGTTAAGTTAACCGGTAAATTAAACGGTTGGACGGCCGCTAAAGATGTTATTCTTAAAGTTGCAGGTATTTTAACTGTAAAAGGCGGTACAGGTGCAATCGTAGAATATTTTGGCGATGGTGCCACATCAATGAGTTGTACAGGTAAGGGTACCATTTGCAACATGGGTGCCGAAATTGGTGCAACAACATCAACCTTTGGTTATGATGAAAGCATGGAACGTTATCTACGGGCTACTAATAGAAATGAAGTTGCTGACGAAGCAAATAAAATTGCAGCACATTTAACTGGTGATGCTGAAGTTTACGCCGATCCGGAAAACTATTTCGATCAGGTAATAGAAATTGATTTAGATACATTAGAGCCATATTTGAATGGCCCTTTTACGCCAGATTTAGCCACACCAGTTTCTCAGATGAAAACTGAAGCAGAGAAAAATGGCTGGCCTTTAAAGGTAGAATGGGGTTTAATAGGTTCTTGTACCAATTCATCTTATGAGGATTTATCAAGGGCAGCTTCAATTGCTAATCAAGCGATTTCAAAGGGTTTAACCACTAAGGCTGAGTTTGGCATTAACCCAGGCTCGGAGCAAGTGCGTTACACTGCCGACCGCGATGGCTATTTAAAAACTTTCGAAGATTTGAATGCTACCATTTTCACCAATGCTTGCGGACCATGTATTGGTATGTGGGACAGGACAGGTGCAGAAAAAGCTGAGAAAAATACAATTGTACATTCATTTAATAGAAACTTTGCTAAACGTGCCGATGGTAACCCAAACACATTTGCTTTCGTAGCATCACCAGAAATGGTAGCTGCAATTGCAATTTCAGGGAACTTAGGTTTTAATCCACTTACAGATACGCTGACTAACGATAAAGGCGAGGAAATTAAGTTAGACCCACCAACCGGAGATGAATTACCAACGAAAGGTTTCGCAGTAGAAGATGCAGGTTTTCAAGCACCTGCTGCCGATGGTTCAAAAGTTGAGGTTTTAGTATCTCCAACTTCTCATCGCCTACAATTATTAGATCCATTTACTCCATGGGAGGGTACGGATTTAAAAGGTCTAAAGCTATTAATTAAGGCTAAGGGCAAATGTACGACTGATCATATTTCAATGGCTGGCCCTTGGTTAAAATTCCGTGGTCATTTGGATAATATTTCCAACAACATGCTAATCGGTGCGGTAAACTACTTCAACGATAAAACGGATAATGTTAAAAACGAATTAACTGGCGAATACGGTCCGGTTCCGGCTACGCAACGCGATTATAAAGCAGCTGGATTAGGTTCAATTGTAGTTGGCGATGAAAATTATGGCGAAGGTTCATCTCGTGAGCACGCAGCTATGGAGCCTCGTCATTTAGGTGTTCGTGCGGTGTTGGTTAAATCTTTCGCTCGTATCCACGAAACTAACCTTAAAAAACAAGGAATGTTAGGCTTAACATTCGCCAACAAAGATGACTATGATAAAATCCTGGAAGGCGATACTGTCGACATTTTAGGTTTAACCGAATTCACGCCTGATAAACCTTTAACTTTGGTTTTACACCACTTGGACGGAACGCAGGAACAATTCCCGGTTAACCACAGCTATAATGCGCAGCAAATCGATTGGTTTAAGGCTGGCGGTGCTTTGAATATCATCAGAGCAGAAGCCGCAGCAAAGGCTGGACAAGAATAAAATAAGAGAGTATAATAAAGGAATAAAGACAAGATTGCCAATCATTGCACTTTATTCCTTTATCTTTAATCCGGCAAATTTGAAAAGCAATGTCAGTAATTCTTCGCTCCAGAAAGTCCCGTTGTCCGCTTCAATCTTTTTGTTTCCAGAACAAACCTTGATCGTCATTGCAAGGAGGAACGACGCGGCAATCTTTTAAGAATAGATAACAAAAAGTATTTCCGCTATTACCGGGTTTAGATAAACAGAGTCAACCTAAAAAAGTAAATAACTGCCCCAAAATGTAAGCTAAACATTAAGTTTTCAATATATATATTAGAAATTCAACTTTGGTTTCCCATTTTCACAGGTAATAGACTTTGGTCCAGCTAATGCAATACAGTCAGAACTTATTCCCCACTTCACATTAAAAGCTTTTTGCTTATTATTATATAAATCAACTTTTTTTAGGAAATCTACTGTATCAATTTTTATAGAATAGGCGATAAAACCACTCGCACCACCGCAAGCCTTCGCTCCAATCGGCACAACTCTCCAATCTGCAGCATTATCACAAGCAACCTGATCAGATATTTTTTGAATTTCACTTCGTAGCTTAGAAAGTTCCGGTTCATCATCAAACTTAGAGCCTTTTAAATCCTCTTCGCTACAAGAACTTAATACTGTTAAAAAAATAGATATAGTTGCAAGAAAGAGCTTGGAATATTTGAGGATCCTCATGTCGGTTTCAGTTTAAACAAAAAACGAAAGACCAAAACGAAAACGCTACAAGCTTAAAAACTTTTGCCACCAATAGCCAGAGTCTTTAATTGTTCTTTCCTGGGTTTTAAAATCGTTATGAATGAGCCCAAACCTTGCATTAAAACCTTCTGCCCATTCAAAATTATCCATTAATGTCCATGCCATATAACCTGTAACTGGTGCCCCATTTTGCTTCGCTTTAAGTAAGGCATCTAAATATAATTTGAAATATTCAATGCGTTCGCTGTCTTCAATTTTACCATCCACAAGCTTATCATGATACGCTGCACCATTTTCGGTAATTATAATCTTTTTAACGCCAGAATAAGTAGCAAACTTCATAATGATATTATAAAAACTATCTGGATTTATTTCCCAACCCATCGCCGTATGCGGCTTTTTCCTATTCTTGGCTTTAACCTCCCAAGCTTGAATAACCGGTATAAAGGCATTATATTTTACCGTTAACGGAAAGTAATTTTGCAAACCAATGTAATCAAACTCAAATTTATAGCGATCCATGTGCCTCCATGTTCCATATTCAATTTGAAACTTCTCCAAAACATCCCAGTTCGCGGTTGGAAAACCTAAACCAAGAGTTGGTTCTATAAACAGTCTGTTCATTAAGCAATCCACCCTATCAGCAGCCAAAACATCATTATCACTTTGCGTATGAGGCAAAATCTCTGAGCAAGAAAAAGTAGTACCAATGTTTGCACTATTAATTTCAGCACGGAGAATTTTACCACCATCGGCTTGTGCCAAAGCAGTATGATGAACCGCTGAAAAGAAATTGCCTAAACCGGTTCTACCAGGGGCATGTATACCCAACATATAGCCAAGCGATGTAAAACCAAACGGTTCGTTAATCACCAGCCAGTTTTTAACCTTATAGCCATATTCAATTGCACAAATACTAACGAATGTATTAAAAGCAGCATTGATACTGAAACTAGTCCAGCCGCCTTCATTTTCCAAAGCTTGCGGCAAATCCCAGTGGTATAAAGTTACGTAAGGCGTAATTCCGTTTTCGAGGCACTCATCAATTACATCGTGGTAAAACCTAATGCCTTCAGGGTTAATTTCGCCCCTACCTAAAGGTAAAATTCTGGTCCAGGCGATGGAAAATCTGAAAACTTTAAACCCTAAAATTTTTACAAGCGCAATGTCTTCCCTAAATCGATGATAAAAATCGCAGGTTACATTTATTTTATGCCCTTTTTTAATTTTACCATTTTTTGCCGAAAAAGCATCCCAGATAGATGGACCTTTGCCATACATATCTGACGTACCCTCTATTTGAGCTGCAGCAGTAGCCACACCCCATAAAAAGTCTTTACCAAAATCAGAAGCTTTAATCATTTACAAATAGCTTGCTTCAAGATGCAAGTTTAATATTAACAAATCATTAATAATCTTAATTATCTAAAAGGATTTTTTTTAATAGTTTTACGATATGCGCTTTCTACAATTCCTTTTACTAACCCTCTTACTCTCATTTAAAATGTGGGCTAAATCTGCACCACCCATTAATGATGAAATTGCTGATGCAATAAAAATAACAAATACCACAGCTTATTGTACGGATGATGCCGCATACAGCAATTTGGAAGCTACACAAACCACAACTTATGCTAAACCAATGGGTTGGATAGCTACAGGAAAAGATGTTTGGTTTAAATTTACAGCCTCTAAATACGATGTTAACATTTCTGTAAGCGGACAAATAAATGCTACAAGTATAAATACCTTGGTTACACCACTTGTTGCGTTATACACCTTTGAGCCTAATTCTACAGGAATTTCTGAAATGATAGGCACTAGCTTTACCTCTAACAATGTTACCTCACTTTACAAAGGCGCATTAACAATTGGTCAGGAATACTACATCAGAGTGAGTGGAGCCAATGACAATACCGGAACTTTTAAGTTATGCGTTGATAATTATTTTCCACCAATTAAGGCTGGTCAGGATTGCATTTCCGCATCAATTCTCTGTTCAAAAGAATCCTTTACCCAACTAAATGTAACCGGTTCTGGTGGTAATAACAAAGAATCTGCTGGTACATGTTTAGGTACTGAATCAAACTCTTCTTGGTATTTATTTAAGGCTTCAAAAGCAGGTAGTTTAACATTTGTGATTACGCCCTCAGTAACTACGAACGATATTGATTGGGTGTTTTATGATTTAGGTGTTGATGGAGATTGCAGCAAAATTAATGCAACCAATGCTATACGCTGTGCCGCAGGTAGCGGTGTAACCTGTTCGCCAAGTTATTATAAAACAGGTTTAAGTATGACTGAAACCGACTTAACCGAAAGTTCTGGCTGCCCCATTACTCCGCAGAATGGTTTTGTTAAATATGTTGATTTAATTGAAGGTCATAATTATGCACTGCTGATAGATAATTTCTCTAGCGGGAACAATGGCTTTACAATAGAATTTGACGGAACTGCAGATTTTGCTGGCCCCAGTGCAGAAATTTTAGTCGACAAGCTAAATCCTTGTACAGATAACCAAGCCTATATTTTTAGAAGTAACGCAACAAATTATGCATCCCTCAAGTGGTCTTTCGGTGAAGGCGCCAGCATGACATCAGCTACAACAGAAGGCCCTTTCACCATTACTTACAGTACGCCGGGAGAAAAAGTTGTGGTATTGGAAGCAAAGGCCGCTAATGGCTGTAATGTGGTCACTACTCAAAGTTTTATCGTTGCTAAAACACCCGATAAACCAATAATTACCACCTCGTCTGTAAATCTTTGTCAGGGAGATGTGCTGCAGCTTTCTACGCCTGCTGTAAACCTCGCAACATTCCACTGGACTGGTCCAAATGGTTTTACCTCAGCAGTCAGGAATCCATCAATACCAATAACAGGACCTGAAAACGCAGGCATTTACAAGTTATTTATTCAGGTTGGCGATTGCATTAGCCCGGAAAACAGTATCGAAATTTTATCTGTTGATTTAAAACCTGAAGCTGATTTTTCCATTGTAACCAATAATAAATGTGAACCAAATCAAAGCTTTACTTTGCTAAACTCCTCAAAAAATTACACCAAAATAAACTGGAACTTCGGCAATGCCGTTAGTAGCAACACGAATATTGTAAACAACGGAAAACTTATCACTTACTCAAGCCCGGGATTAAGAAGCATTACCTTAACGATAGAAACGCCAAATGGCTGTACATCAACAAAAACTATCGATTTATTGGTTGAAGTAAAACCCGAAATGCCCATAATTTCTGTCAACCAACCTTTATTCTGCCTGGGCGATGTGATAAAACTAGCTGTACCCAAAATAGAAAATATCATTTATGAGTGGACTGGTCCAAATAACTTCACGGCAAACACTAACGCTATAAAAATACCCATTACCACATTTAATCAGGCCGGAGCTTACAAAGTTTCATTAACCTCAGGCAGTTGTTCGCCGGTTATTGCAAGTTTAGTTATACCACCAATTGCCAAAATTCCTGTTGCCAATTTTTATACAGAACCAGGCTTTAACGGAAAATATTCTATCCCTGCGCCAATTAATTTCATCAATAAATCTACAGATGCAGATTTTTACGAGTGGGAATTTGGCGATGGGTTTACATCAACAGAAATTAATCCCTTACATACATTTAGAACAGATGGCTTATTTAAAATAAAACTTACTGCGTTTTCTAAAAATGGTTGCTTCAACAGCATCCTTCTGGGTGATTTATTAGTTAAAAAAGAAGGCTCTGTTTTTACGCCAAATTCTTTCACCCCAAATGGAGATGGAAGCAATGATGAATTTATCGTAGGCATTACCAATTTGAAGCGATATAGCATTCAAATATTTAACAGATATGGAAGTGTCGTATTTTCCAGCAACAATATTTACGATAACTGGAAAGGCACATTCAAAGGCAATGATTTACCCGTTGGCGTTTATTATTATTTAATACTTGGCACCACATTAGGCAACGAAAACGTAAAATATTCTGGCTCGGTAATGCTTTTGAGGTGATCTATTCCAAACTCAAACCAATTTCCTTTAATAAAATAGCGGCATTAAAAGTTGAACAAGGGCCTTGTTTTAACTTATAATCAAATTTCATCTCGCCATTATTTATTTGAATATCGAAGTGAAAATTTCTTAGTGTTTTTTCGTGTTCGTTTTTTAAATCGGCTAGTTGCAAATCATGTGTAGCAAATAATGCAGGTGTTTTTTCGGCAATAAGTTTCTCAACAAAAACTTTCGAACCCAAATATTTATCCCTACTATTCGTTCCCCGTAACATCTCATCAATCAAAACAAAAGTGTCTTTATGTTTTGCAACATTATCTAAAATCATTTTCAGGCGATTAAGCTCTGCCTTAAATGTTGATGTACTTTCGTTAAGCGAATCTTTTATCCGCATATAAGTATTAAGCTTAAATACAGAAAGTTTCATTTGCTCGGCACACACAGGCGCACCCGAGTAAGCCAAAACCGAATTAATACCAATGGTTCTTAAAAAAGTGCTTTTCCCAGCCATGTTCGAACCTGTGATCACATCAACGGTTGGCTCATTTTCTAAATGGAAATCGTTATTTACCCTGATGTTTTTAGCAATCAAAGGATGACCAATTTCCGTGGCTTGTCAAGTAAATTCATTCGTTATTTCCGGAAAAACCCATTCTGGATGGTTATGTGCAAGCGTAGCCAAAGCAATAAGTTCTTCGAAATCGCCAAGCTGATCTAGCGCTACAGCAACATCCTTTGATGAAGTTTTGTACCATTGTTCTAGATTGATGCAACATTTCAAATCCCACAACAAAAAGGCATTTAGTGCAGTTGCTACAACAATATTTAAGCGAGCATCAAAATTCTGGATAATTTTTGAAAGACTTTTTATTTCAGTGCTTACTGGTTTTTCAGAAGAAAATAAAGATAAAATATAGCTACTGCTCCAATTGTATTTTTCTGTCCAGCTGATGGCTTCGGCATAGCCGTTTAAAAGGTTAGAACTACCGCTAAAGCTATAGTAAACTTTATTAACTTTCGAGCCATTTGCAATAACCAAAGCGGTATTTATTAATAAATATAAGGTTAAAATATTCCAAAGCATTCCATTAAAAAATATGGCGGCGAGTAATAATCCTATCGAAATAAACGGCGCCGCCTTAACATAAAACCTTAAAGCTACACCTTTAAAAAAAGCCAATTGAGCATTCAACTTACCATCCAATTGTTCTTTTATTCTTTCAATTTTCTCAATACCATAGCCATGCAAATTAGCCCTAAATTCAAAAGTATCCTCAATGTAACTCAATACCTCTTTGATGGCCTCCTGTCTTAATAAAATGGTGTTAATATCCGTTTCATGTGATAAACTTTTAGCTAGAAGCGATTTGCCTTTTTTGGTATAACATCTGTTAATTACTGCATACAAAGAGGCATCACCAAAAATATCCAAATCAGAAGTAAAAGGATGGTTTTCAGATTCATATCGAACACCATCATCATAACCGTTCTTTAATCCGCTTAGCTGATTCCACTCATTTTGATAAACCCACAATAACTGTTTTTGATAATCTATTTCCTTATCAAGTTTGCTTTGCTTTTTCACTACAAAGGCAAAAACCAAAACCGGAATAATTAAGCCCACTTGTATAAAAGTTCTCCAGTTATTATCTTCAGAATTCAAAAGGAAGACGAATAAAGCAATCTCAACTAAAAATAATGTAATTCTTAGGTAAGAGAAATTTTCAAGCTGCTTTTGTGTTTCATCAATTTTAGCTTTAACCTGTTCTATATTTTGGCTATAACCAAATATTATCTGCGCTTGTGTTTTTAACATTATATTTGAATCTCGAAAAATTCTAAAGATAGAAAAATATTAAATGAAGATTACGCTTATCGCCATTGGCAAAACAGAAGATAAATATTTAATTGAGGGCATTGATAAATACATCAACCGTTTAAAGCATTACATAAACTTTAATTTTGTGGCCATACCTGATGTTAAGAATGTGAAAAATCTTTCAGAAGCACAGCAAAAAACAAAGGAAGCCGAGCTGCTACACAAACAAATTAATAATGGCGATGTTGTTATTTTATTGGATGAGAAAGGGAAAAAATATTCATCTGTGGCGTTTTCCAGTTATTTGAACAAGCAAATGGTTGGTAGTGTGCAGCATTTAATCTTTATCATTGGCGGACCATATGGTTTTGACGATACCATTTACAAACGGGCAAATGGATTGATTTCCTTATCCGACATGACTTTCTCACATCAAATGATTCGTTTATTTTTTGTTGAGCAATTGTACCGAGGATTTAGTATCTTAAAGGGAGAACCTTATCATCACGCATAATAATCAATGCTAACCTTGTGGAATTAGCAAAATAAAAACATCATTAAATAAAAAAACTATGTTACTGGATAAATATAAAAGACAATACAAATTTAAAAGCAGGCAATCGGGAAGCGATAAAGTGTTGTGGATTAGCCTTGCCATTTCAGCAGTCGTTATCGCTATTTTGTGGTACTTTTTTTAAAACCCGTTTTAAACAATAAAGCCATTGCAAGTAGCAATGGCTTTATTGTTTATTATTTAATTAGAAGTTTAAACTCCTTTTTTACTTGTCATGCTTGCTTTTTTAGCAGGAGCAGATGTTTTAGTGGTTGCTTTAGCGTTTGAAGCTTTAGCACCTGTACTTTTCTGTTTCTTATCAGCTGCAGCTTTTTCTTCAGATAATTTCACCTCAGCTGGTGTACCTGGAGCTTCAGGAGCATCCTCAGTAAACAAAGGCATATCTTTTAATAAGTTATACCAACCGATGATTTTCTTCATATCCGAAGCATATACTTTTTCTTCATCGTGTCCTGGTGCAACTTCGTTAAAATAAGCACGCAAAACTTTAGTATCCGCTTTAGTATCAGGCGTTGTACCTTTCTCGCTGATTTTTGCAAAAACATCTACCAGTTTAATTTCCTGGTCTTCGCCATAAACGGTAATATCTTCAAGCGATGCAAGTTTTGTATTTGTAATATTAGCTACAATTTTAACTTTTTGTGCATCAAGACTTTCTAAAATATAACCAACTTTATTTTGTCCAACTAGTTTAAACAAACCTGGTCTGCCAGAAACGGCAACTATTCCTCTTAAGTTCATAATATTTTTCTTTAGCGCTTAGCGGTTGGAGTTTAGCGGTTTAAATGCTTATCGCCAAACGCTTAACGCGATTTAATCTTCAATTATTTCTACAGTTAAAATCTTGTCTCCCTGACGGATGTCATCAACAAGATCAACATTTTCAACAGCTTTACCAAATACGGTATGGTTACGGTCTAAATGAGCAGTGTTTGTTCTGCTGTGGCAGATAAAAAACTGAGAACCACCTGTATTTCTACCAGCATGCGCCATAGATAATACACCACGATCGTGAAATTGGTTCTCACCATCTAATTCACAGTCAATTTTATAACCCGGACCACCAGTGCCCGGCATGCCAGTTGCACCGTCTTTAGAATTAGGGCAACCAGTTTGAACCATAAAATTAGGAATTACACGGTGAAAAGTTACTCCATCGTAAAAACCTTCTTTAGCCAGTTTTTTAAAGTTTTCTACTGCTTTAGGAGCATCTTTTTCAAAGAACTCAACAGTCATGTCACCTTTTTCAGTTTTTATTATTGCTTTACTCATATCAATTTTATTTATTAAAAAATTCCAACAAGTATTAAAACTTAATCGGGAAGCGCAAAAATAGTAAAATTTATAATTAGAACATCTTTAAAGATTTGAATAATGAATATTAGGCTATCATTATAAAAATAATTAGAAAACAAACGGTTAAGTAATTCTTGGGAATATGTAGCCCTGCCATTCGCTGTAGCCCTCGTAAAAAACTCGGGGCTGCCGCTGCTGTCAGGTTTAGAAACAAAGTTTTAAACCACCCCTTGCACTGTCCACTCCCCTCTTTTTTTCAAGGAGGGGCAGGGGGTGGTTTCTTTGTCCATAATGTACATACCTTAAACATAGCCCCGACATTCGCGGAAATACTTTTTGTTTGCAGTAACTCCGAATTTATTTGCTGCAACCTATGAAACAGATGCTTCGTTCCTCAGCATGACATTTGTTAACAAAAAGATTGCAGCATTGGCGGGACAGCAGTTGCCAAGAACTACTGACATTCCGCTTCAGATAATCCTAATCAATCAAGATTAACAAATTCTTTTCTCAGTTACTAGACACACAACCACCAAATTTATTTTCTTTAACAGACTAAATGAGGTATTTTAGTGTTTTATGTTATTATGGTCCTTAAAAAGAAACATTACCTCCTATTAATTTTCTTACTTATAAGCTTTGGCGTTAAGGCTTCATCAATATTAATTTATATGGATGAAGACCAAAAAAACCACTTAAAAGCTTACGGAATTGCTTATTGGACCATAAGCAAACAAGTTGAGGTAGATTGGCTTTTAAATTACCGTGGTGGTAGTTTCCTCATCAAATACAACAAAACTATCGAAGATGAATGCAAAGTTAGAGGTGTTTCTTATGAAGTTGTTGCCGATGGTAAAGTTGTAAATCTACTCAACGAAATCAGCGACCCATCTGTAAATATGGAGATGGTAAAACTCGAAAAGACCCCGAAAATTGCAGTCTACTCACCAAAAAGCAAATTACCTTGGGATGATGCCGTAACCCTTGTTTTAACTTACGCCGAAATACCCTATGATGTAATTTACGATGATGACATTTTGCAAGATAAACTAAGCAAATATGATTGGCTGCATTTACATCATGAAGATTTTACGGGCCAGTATGGACGGTTCTGGTCGTCATTCCGTTTTGCAAACTGGTACCAGGAAGATGTTAAAAACCAGGAAGCCTTAGCGAAAAGATTAGGCTACAAGAAAGTTTCGCAAATGAAACTCGCCGTTGCAAAACAGATTAAAGAGTATTGTGTTGGCGGTGGTTTTATGTTTGCCATGTGCTCTGGCACCGATAGTTTTGATATTGCACTAGCTGCTGAAGGTGTTGATATTTGTGCCGCAATGTTTGATGGCGATGCTGCAGACCCAAATGCACAAGCTAAACTGGATTTTTCGAAAACAATGGCTTTCCAGAATTTCAAGCTGGACAATAACCCAATGAATTATGAGTTTTCGGACATTGATGCCACAAATGGAAGGGGTTTAAACGAAAGCAACGATTATTTCACGCTGTTTGATTTTTCTGCAAAGTGGGATTTAGTACCAACCATGCTTACCCAAAATCATGATAAAGTAATTAAAGGTTTCATGGGGCAAACTACAGCATTTAAAAAAGGATTAATTAAAACAAGCGTAACCGTTTTAGGAGAGAATAAAGGTGCAGCAGAAGTGCGTTACCTACATGGAGAAGTTGGCAAAGGGCAATTTACCTTCTATGGCGGTCACGACCCGGAAGATTACCAGCACGCCGTTGGCGACCCGCCCACCGATTTAAACCTGCATCCTAACTCTGCCGGCTATAGATTAATTTTAAACAATGTACTGTTCCCTGCGGCAAAGAAAAAGCCTCAAAAAACTTAAGCTTCCGCTTAGCATTTCGCCAAAATTATTCTTTATCAGACTAAAATTCCTTTTAACTATACACTTCAAATATTCTTGGATAGAGTGTTGTAATGCAACATAAGATAAAAATATTGCAATCAAAACCTACTGTAAACCAATATTTTAATTAACACACACGTAACATTAATAATACTTTGGCATAGCTTTTGGAATGAAGGCGGTAATTAACATCCGATTTTAATAATTCGGAAATTATTTAAAACAAGATTCTTTACCTAAAGAAAGATATTATGAAAAAGTTATTATTAAGCGCAGGCGTTTTATTATTGGCAACAGGTGCATTTGCACAAACAACAATGAGTGGAAACACTGCAAGATTTGGTTTAAAAGCTGGTGTTAACTTGTCGAGTTACAGCGGTACTGGAGTGTTAGATAGAGATTACAAGAGCAATGTTGGATACAACGTTACAGCATTCGGCGATTTCGGAGTTGGAAATAATTTCTTTATCCAGCCAGGCGTTTCATTACAGAATAAAGGTGCAAAATTAGAGAGCACCAGTACTGTTGGCGGTTCTACGGTAACTGGTACATTTAAACAAGATGTAATGGCAATTGAAGTACCGGTAAACGCAGTAGTTAGAATCCCTACGGGTGATGCAGGTGCTTTCCAGATTAGTGCTGGTCCATATGTTGGCTTTAACATTTCCGGTAAAAATAAATATTCTGGTACTTACACAAATGCAGCTGTTGCAGGTTCTACATTTACAGATAGAGATATCGAATTTGGTAGCACAACCAGTGATGATTTAAGCAGCATTGATTTTGGTGCAAACTTCGGTTTAGCTTATCGCCTTAACAGTGGTGTATCAATCGGTGCGAACTATGGTTTAGGTATTTCGAATTTAGTGCCTAAAGATTTGAGATCAAACGATGATAAATTAAGAAACCGTGTTATCGGTTTTACAATTGGATATTCATTGTAAACAATAACTATTATAAAAAAAAGCTCCCGAATTATTTCGGGAGCTTTTTTTTTGAACTTAAATTTTTATGCAACCTGTGCTAAAATCAGTATACAACTTTGCGTTTTTTGCAACGTACCTTTTGCGCTCTTTGGGGTAAAACCACACCTAAACCTTAATCGTAAAAGTTCCAGGTTAAGCCAAACTTCAGCAATGCATCTGGCATTGGATACCGGTTTACGGTATAATAACCATTTGATAATAAACCTTGGTTAGCATAATCGTATTTAACGAAAATATTGGCTCTTTTTAAATTAGCTTTTAAATATACATCAACCACCGGAACAGATTTAAGAACGTTAGCTTCGCCATTGTAAAATTGAGCAACAACAGGCGAATACGAGTAATTGGCATAAGCCGTGTTGTACCTTACATCAAAACCAATATTAGTTTTTAACACCTTAAATAAATCTAAATCGAAAGAAAAACTATTGCAAGTGTAAAACTCCGGCGTTCTTAGCACATCAATGTTATCAGTTGTTTGGTATGCTAAATAGTTTTCGATTAAAAACTTACCAAAACGCCATTTTTTAGCAACATCCAACCTAATTAAACTTATATCTGCAGATTCTTGAATTGGTTTAATATTTACATCATTTATTCCAATTATTGTTGTACTTACAGTACCAAAATATAAATAATTACTGGTTAAGAAATATTTAGCGCCAGCTTCTAAACCTAACTTATCATTTATATACGCAAATGATAAATTGGCAACTTTAACATTTTGAAAACTATTGTTCCAAACAAAGTGATTGCCATCGTAAACATTAAAAATCTCTGAGGGTGATTGATTTTGAAGATAAGCACCCAATTGCAAACGACCTATTGATTTACTTAGCGCAATGTTACTTTTTGCTTCATATAGAAAATCACCAGCATTTCTTCCCTGAAAAACCTGATTAACGTCTAAATTAAAATCAATGTTATTGGAAAACCTGTAGCCTAGCGCACCTAAAACTGTCAAGTTCTGAAATCCGAATTCCCGGTTATTGTAAGTTGAGCCGTTAGACCGGCTACCTATAGATTGAAACTGATAGTAATCATGCCTAATACCTGCATCCAACTTCAATTCATTTTTAATAACTGTCGAATTTTTCGGACGAAGAAAGAAGCTGTATAAGAATTCATTTTTTACATGTTTAACATGTGTTGAATCACTGGTAAATGATAAATCAAGTAAGCCATCACTTTTAGTTAAAGCTTTTGGGATAACAGAATTATCATCGGCTTCATTTTTATAAAAACCGTAACTATCGTTGTTATATTCTAAAGTATATGTAACCTTATTGGTTGGCAAAACCGAACTGTTGGCTGCAGTACTATCAATGCGGCCAACATAATAGGTTTGCTTTACAAACAAGGTGTTTTTCTTATACATATTCCTGGCAGTAGTTAACCTGGTCGCTTCCGCCTTTCTATCAATTTTAGCGTAGCCATCCTCAAAAATACCCTGCTCAACTATCGAACCGTTTTCAAAGGTTCTGAGCGAATTAAAAATACCCGAAGCCCACATATTGTAACGTTTGCTTGGCGATTGGTACCAGCTGAATATTGCTATGTTTAAGTTATCACCTCTTTGCCTGCTGTAAAAACCCCTCGAATCCATTCTATTGAAATTCAACCCCATATTCCAGTTTTTCTTAATATTCTGACTGTGGGTAGCCTTAAAATACTGCTCCTTTTGTCCGGCACTTACTAAATACAAACTGGTATAAGGTGACCTTGCCTGGTAATAAATAATATCTTCAGGGCTTAAGGCGTAATAATCTAAAGAATGGAAACCGACATCAAAACCAATTCTCTTTGAGGGTTCGTAAAGTAAAGGCCTGGCAACCTGCCCTACACTACCTGTTGTTATAGATGGGTGCCTTGGCTGTAAAAGCGGACTATAATTTTGAATGTTGTAAGTTGAGGTATCCAAGGGCAAAAGCACAATACTATCTTTGCTCATCGCCATTTTGGTAAACTTGATAAACTTTGCCGTGAAAATAACAGAGTCTTTCTCACCTTCTTCTTTTTTACGTAAAGAATCAAGCTCCTTATTATTACCTACATTTGTTTTTAAATCTTGCGCACTCGCATCATTTTTGATGATGAAAAGCAAAATTGCCAAACACAACAGAATCGCCTTACGCATCTTACAGTTCAGAAATTAATCGGGTTAAAATTTCAGTCATTTTAGGTTCTGCCTTTGCTGCAGCTTCTAAAATTTCATCTAAATTAAATGGCTGTAAATCTTCAGGAAACCCTTCATCCGTTAAAACAGAAATGGCAAATACCGGTAAACCGGCATGGTTAGCCACAATAACTTCAGGTACGGTACTCATCCCAACGGCATCGGCACCAATTAAACGCAGGTATTTATATTCCGCTTTGGTTTCCAAATTCGGACCAGAAACCGCAACATAAACACCTTTATGGCATTTCACATCAACATCTTTGGCTATTTCTAAAGCTTTGGCAATTATAGAGCGCTTATAAGGCTGGCTCATATCTGGAAAACGCGGACCAAGCGAACTTTCAATTAAGCCGCGTAATGGATTATCGGGTTGAAGATTGATGTGGTCCTCAATAACCATCAAATCACCTTTCTTAAAATCTGGATTTAAAGAACCTGCAGCGTTTGATACGATTAAATTTTCGATACCTAAACCCTTCATCACCCTAACCGGGAAAGTGATTTGTTGCATACTGTAACCTTCATAATAATGCAAACGACCTTGCATGGCTACAATTTTCTTTCCGTTTAAGGTTCCAAAAATTAATTTACCGCTGTGAAATTCTAATGTTGATATCGGAAAATTTGGAATATTTGAGTACATCAACTGATGCTCAACGTCTATATCTTTAACTAAACCACCTAAACCCGTGCCCAAAATAATACCAATTTCAGGTTTAAAGTTTTCGGTTTTACGTTTTATGTATTCAACTGTTTCTTCTATTGCTCTTAACATAGTTTAAAATAAGTTCATCAAAGGTAATCTTATCTTCTTCAAATAATTCAACCTCGATGGGTAAAAAATATACAGGTAAATTTACCAGTAAATCTTTAAATCCCGCAGCTTTTAAACGTTTGCTATCCTTTTCTGTTGTGATGATGATCTTTTCTTTTTTCAGGCCTGCATCAAAAGCCGATATAAACTTTTTAATATCATCGCTTTTAAAGGCATAATGATCTGGAAATTCCTCGTGTTTTATCGTTTTAGAATACTTTTGCAGCTCCTCAATTAAAGGATCCGGATTGGCAATTCCAGTCAGCAAGAAAATTTCATGTTCCTTAATCGATTCCAATGAACGTGATTCATCAGCATATAAATGCTTTAAATCGCCATACTTTAAATACGAATGCAATACCTTCTGGTTATTATTGGGCTGTAATTCATTAATCGAAGCTTGTTGCGCAACATGCAAAAGCGGAACCGGAGCCTTAGTTACCAGCAAAACATCTGCCCTTTTTCTGGACGAAAAAACATCTCTTAAATTTCCTGCCGGAAGCAAGAACTGCAAAGTGCCTAATTTTCTAAACTCAAAAAGTAAAATATTTAAACCCGCTTTAACCGCCCGGTGCTGAAATGCATCATCCAGGATAATTAAATCATGATTTTCTTTAAGTTTTTCAATGCCTTTAACCCGTTCCTCACAAACGGCAACGGTCACATTTTCAAACTTTTGATAATATTGTAAAGGCTCATCACCAATAGTTTCGGCAGTTGCACTTCCATCCGCTAAAACAAAACCCTTCGTCTTGCGACCATAACCCCTGCTTAAAATCGCGATTTTATAATCACTGAGCAGTCGAACTAAATATTCTGTAGTTGGTGTTTTTCCGGAGCCGCCAACAGCTAAATTACCAACACAAATTACCGGCAAATCAAATTTTACAGATGGCATAAAGCCCCAATCATAAAGTTTTTTACGAAGCGTAATCGCTAAACCGTAAATCAGTGAAAATGGAAGTAGTAAAAGGCGTAGGTAGTTAAGTAGCATAATTATATTTTCAAAATTACTTATTATTTAAAAAAGATAGGCACTGCACTTTGCAAAGCCTATTAAAGCAACCCAAGTAAGCAAAAAAGGTTTGTCTGTTTTTTTATAAGTTTTTGTAAAGCAGTTGCAACAACACAGATTATTGTCAGTCGGGCTTTACGCTAAATCTTTTAAAACACCTCTGTCATACTGAGGAACGAAGTATCTGTTTCATAGGCTGCAGATGCTTCGTTCCTCAGCATGACAGTAAATTCAGAGTTGCTGCAATTTAAAAGTATACCGCTGCAATCCCGTTTATAAATCAAGGTTTCTGCAAAACACAACGACTTAAAACCATACCCAAAAATAGAGCTGTTTCAATTTTACATTGATTTTTTTATTATAATTGTTAATTAACAAACTCTACCTCAATGTCTCAAAGAAAACGATTAATAGTTGGCGAAGGCCAGATTAGTGGCTATATTTCTATTTTTTTAGCGGTTCTGGCTTTACTTGGAATCTTATGCTTCCACTATCCTGAAAAATTAACTACCCCAGAATTTAGAGAAGTTTATACAAAAGATAGCATGGAAATACTCATGCTTGGTGGTGTAATCGCATCCTTCTTTTTCGCCGCATTAAGTGTGGTATTAAGCAAAAAACTAAAATGGGGTTGGCCAGGTTTTCTATTGGCTGCGTTGGCCGTAATCTTGGGTGCATTAAGTGTCGAAGGTAGAGATGTAGCCAAATCCAGCTGGCATTTCGGTTTAGACTGGATGATTCTGGATTTACTTTTAATGGTCGCCATTTTTGTGCCGCTGGAATTATTCTTCCCTAAAAATGATAAGCAAACCAAATTCCACGAAGAGTGGCGAACCGATCTAACTTACTTCGTCATCAGCCATTTATTTATTCAGTTTTTTGGTATCGTTACACAAAAACCCGCCGTACTATTTTTTGGTTGGATAGGCTTAGACAAATTGCACACCTGGGTACAAGGTTTGCCTTTTATTGTCGCATTGTTTTTGGCTTTCTTCACCACCGATTTATTTCAGTATTGGGCGCACCGCTTCTTCCATACCCGTGTTTCGCTATGGCGGTTTCACTCCATTCACCACTCTACACAAAACATGGATTGGCTCGCCGGAAGCAGAACCCACTTTATCGATATCTTCTTTACCAGAGCAATGACGTTTATTCCATTGTATATTTTAGGTTTTTCATCAACTGTATTTAACGTGTACATTATTTTTATTGCGATACACGCGGTTCTAATCCATGCCAATACCCGCATTAACTTCGGCCCACTGAAATACATTTTCACCACGCCACAATACCACCATTGGCACCATTGTGAAGACCCTAAATACTACGGACATAACTTTGCTTCCATATTTCCATTTATAGATATGATATTTGGCACCTATTACTTACCCAAAAACGAATGGCCCGCCGGAACAGGCGTACATGAAGCAGAATATCCGAAAGGCTTTGTAAAACAAACCATTTATCCTTTCACAAAAAGTCCCTTTGATACCGATTTAAAAATGGAAGAGCGAAGCGATAGGTAGCTCGATAGTTCATTGGTCATTGGTTCATTGGTTTGTTGGTCATTGGTTCATTGGTCATTAGTCTATTGGTTTATACCCCCTCCGTCATTCCCGAATAGTCGGGACAAGTAGCGAGGCTTGGGCATGAGCGAGCCGAAGCAATCTATTCTCAAAACGTTGTCCCGAAGCCCCTCCATTGTCATCCTGAGCCTGTCGAAGGACAACACTCCACTTTATACTTTAAACTTTTTTGTCATCCTGAGCGGAGCCGAAGGACTAACCACAACACCACTTTCAACTTTTAACTTTAAACTTTTTACTATTGTCATCCTGAGCGGAGTCGAAGGACTAACCACAACACCACTTTCAACTTTTAACTTTAAACTTTTAACTATTGTCACCCTGAGCGGAGTCGAAGGACTAACTACAACACCACTTTCAACTTTTAACTTTAAACTATTGTCACCCTGAGCGGAGTCGAAGGGCAAAACCATAACTCCACTGTTAGCTTAGCGCATCACGTCTTCCATAAAGTACAAAGATCTCTCCACTACGGTCGAGATGACGGAAGGAGTTAACAAACCTCATTACAAGGCCTGGGCTTGAGAGAGCCAATTTATGCCGATTTCACATCGGTAAAGCAATCTATTTTCAAAATGATATCCCCAACCTTTCAGCTGTCACCCTGAGCGGAGTCGAAGGACTAACCACAACACCACTTTCAACTTTTAACTTTCTACTTTTCACTTTAAACTCTATTGTCATCCTGAGCGGAGTCGAAGGACTAACCACAACACCACTTTCAACTTTTAACTTTCTACTTTTCACTTTAAACTCATTTGTCATCCTGAGCGGAGTCGAAGGGCAAAACAATAACTCCCCTTTATACTTTAAACTTTTAACTATCTAAACTCCACCTCATAATACCGCTCTAACCGATTCACATACCTTTCGAAATGAACCGCATAATACGCCTTTGGCACCTGAATTTTATATTTAAAGCCACCAAAAAATGTAACCAATTCCACATCCATCTCCGCTTCCAGTAAATACCATAAATCGGGCTGGGACTGACTACAAACCAATGGTAAAGCCTGCCTGTCATTACTAAACTGCATTCGTTTACCCTTAATTTTAAAGCGAAGAAAAAGTTCATAATAATCGCCCTTGTCACTTAACAGAAAACTTAAATGAGGCACTTCAATGGAAAATGCAGCCGACTCCATTAATTTCTTCATAGGCCTGTTCTTAACGTTTCGCATACCATAGCTAAACCAATAGTGGGTAAAGCTTTGTGCAACCAATAATGGTAATACGCGATTCCAAAGCACATGAATTGCACTTTTATTTGCTTCATTTTTCTCTTCAGCCTCTTGCCCCTTTTCAGGCGTATAGTTACCAACCCAGCTGTGCAGTGGCGCAATTTTCTTCATCTCAAAACTGTATTCATCCAAGGCTTCCTGTTCTGGACTAAGCGTTATTTCATCAGTATCTGCTTCACTTAAAACAAAATGCTCAAATGATTTTACCGTTTTGCGGTTTGCATTTACAGTAAAAACATAAGGTATTAAAAATGGGTAATGCTGCGACCCATAATGGTATAAACTCGTTTGCGCCAGGCAATAGCCAATTCCCTTACTAGTTAAAGTTAGGGTGTGGGTGGTCGTTCGTAGCGGGGCCCGCTCCATTACTTTACGACCATCGGGCAACGGAAATGGGTCATCAGGTCTGAACAAACCCTTAAAGCCGTCCTTTAATTCGATATCGAAACCCTGGCGATCGTTAAAAATCTTGATAAACTTCAGCCTTCCCGTTATTTCATCATAGCAGGCAGGCCAGTAATAAACATTAAAATCATACGCACCATTTCGCATCACTAGCCTTAAGGCGATGTAAACATCCCAACTTAAATAAGTATTATCCGTATCAAGGGTACAGCTGATCAATAAATGATCGTACTCTACTTTGAAGTAAATCCTTATAGGTTTGTAAATAGTCCAATTTTCATCAATCTGCGATACCTCCATTGTAACCAGACCATGCTTAAAACTAATGATGTCTTTGCCATTCAGATAATACTGCTTATCATCCGCCCCAAAATCCGTATGTGCATCCAGTACCTGCTGCTTTAAAATTCGGCTCCCCTTTTCAAATGGTAACTTATAAAACCGCTCAAGGGGTTTTCCGGCTATTGTAAGTGTCTTATCCATTTAGGGTGCCTCCTTTCAATACTTTAACCTGATCTACTTCTTCCTGTAATACCTTAAACTGCGCCTCACATAAATCATCTGCAAGTTTTACAAAACTTTCTACCAGTTCCGAAAAGCGATAAATGGAGTGATTGTTTAAAGAAAAACCATCATCATATCCGCCCCGACTCAAACACTTTATCATAATTTTCAGTAAGGCCTCATTATCAGGGGTGCCCATAAAATGCTGAAACGGAAGATTTGAAAAACAGGCAGATAAATACAGTAAGTGTTCAAGGTTACGCCCATCAGGCTGGTAATCCATAAACACGTAAATAAGCCCAACACAAGCCTGCTCTGTGGCATGGTGTAACAAAAACAAACTAACACGCTCTTGCCCAATTTCAATAGCTTGCTCAGCCGCAGCAAAAAAACCCTTAGCCATTTCCCTACGCTTTCGCCAATGTAAAATAGCCCTGCCCAATCGCTTTTTTATATTCGGTAATCGAAGTGTCCCAAGCTTTTCTATTCCTGGCGCAGCATATCGTAATTTGCCCTTATTAATCACAGAAGCTAAATAACCGTTACAATGGTTAACACTTCCTAAAACTTGCTCCTTTTCGTGTATTTGTATAATCACCTTATAATTTCCATCTGCAAATTCCTGAACACGGCTTTCTATGGAGACCTTGCCTTCTACAACCAGGAATAAATAGTAAATGGATTGTCGCTCACCTTCACCATCACAGAAAACACTGTTAAGCTTTTTTTGATGAACTTTTTTAGCGAAATGATAAATGTACAATGGAGCGAACTCCTGCACCAATGCCTCAATTAAGGGCTCCAGTGGCTGAGGTTTTTCAAGTTTTGGGAACTGTTTTATTTGCTTCATAGCTTTAGGTTGTAAAATAAAACCTTAAATTAGCCATGCAACAAAGCGTACCGAACCACAAGCGATTGTAAAATACGCTTTGTTGGTTGTATTAAACCTAACCAATCAACGCACATTTTTCTCCTAACAGCTGATAACCTCACCTGCGGAATCATAAATCCCTATCCGTTGCCACCCTGCTATTTCCACTCCGCTTTCCGACAGAAAGTTGATGAGTAGTAGGTTTACTTCTTACAACGTGTTTTTTTCCTCTTCGATAAAAAATAAGATCCCCCAGTTGACCGGAAAATCTAACAATCCCATTTAATGTAGCCATAATTGATTATATTTGATTTAACCAAGGGATTGATCAATCCAATATACAAAATTTCCAATTATTTCAGCAAACAAATCCGTATCAAATCCGACTCTAGTCCGTGTGCAGTCCGTGTTTCGGCTATATTTACTTGTCTCTTGCTTTTATACTGCTTTAGGTCTGCCTTGGAAACTATTCGCCCCAAACCTACTGCTTCCTGAGTAATTGGCCTGTCTGTAAATAGTTAAAAGGTAACGAAAGGGTTAAGCAGAAGCGAAGATTTGGTATGGCTTGTCCGAACAAGGTGCGCACCTTATCCAATTCTTTCTCGATTTAATTGCAGATACTTCGCGAAATGAAAGCAGGCGCATTCGCATCCTCCTTCCACCACGCCTAAACCAAGTCGAATAATTTTCGAACCAGCTACCTTACTGTAGCACAGGAATAGGTATCGGATGGGTAATGTGCTAGAGATGGTTGGGCTGGTGCTTGGATGTTTGATTAAAGAAGAACATATATCTTTCGACAGCTTCGATACAAAAAAGTCAAATAAACCACCCCCAACCTCCCGAATAATCGGGATAAACAATCCTTTGAAAATAAGGAGGGGAGTTCCCCTCAATTTGTAAATCCTCCCCCTGCCCTCCCGAATCGTCGGGATAGAATCCTCCAAAGTGGCATAGCAACTCTTTGAAGCAAACACAGCTTAAACCATTCGAGACGTTCTGCGCTTTGCTACGCGGCTTAGGGAATGTTGGATTGCATGTCCCGAGTATTGGGGAAGCCTTGATGTTATGCCTGGTTGTTTATTTTTTTAATGGTTAAGCATGCTTTCGCTATGCTCAGGTTTGTTTCTTTTGTATCAAGACAAACTGCGAAGCAAGCTTGAAGACCAAAAAGCAAAATAATGACAGTTGAAAAAAGTTTAGAGCCCCTCGGCGGCGGCGAGCCCAGACAATCCTAAGTGAAGTTACACACTCATTTATAAATGAACAAACCACCCCCAACCCCCAATGTCATTAACTTAAGGGAATCATAGGGTAAGGAACTGTAAAAACAGTTCCTTTGTGCTTTCGAAACAACCCCCATGACATCAACA
>NZ_JAUFPW010000027.1 GCF_030409415.1 Pedobacter aquatilis
CTTTCTGAAGGATTCATCAAACACTCGTCTGCCCATATAATCAAATTTAAAAGTTTCTTTCTAAATCTGACGACTAAATCCCTCTAGTCAAATGTAGCAACTCCAGTTCTTATATGCTGCAATTTGCTCTTTCATTATGAGTGGATGGGTTTATGCCAATACTGACAAGGATTTTCTAGGCAATGGCGATTTACAGTCTCATATAATAGGAAAGTATATATTGCTTGTAAGTCTAGCTTTAGGCGTCGGGATATCCATTATTTTTTCGATAGCAGGAATAATTTTCTTTTTTAAATGGGCGAACAGCGCTTTTTCCAATGCATCTAAAGATTTAAAAGAGATTGCTGGAAAAGAGAATAAGTTTTAGATGCGAATATTCTAAGCAGGGCCGGTTTTTTGCATTTATTATTTTATGCCTTAATTGTCTTTACAGAGAAAAATAAATAACAGTCTTTTGCCAGAAGGTAAATCAGTCATTTTAGATTAAAATCCTGATATTACTTTTATATCTGGGGGAGGTTACTTCCTAAAGGTAAGCTCTTTTACATTAGTTTTTTGTCTTTAATCGCAAACTTTTTTTTACTAAAATAAAATTAATTATTGTACACGCTCAATATTTTACACTAAATCTAAATTAAATGAACTCAAGCAATGGTATATTCTCGAAATATGAAAGGGATGAGCTAAACAAGATTACCGCAAAATCAATTCTGGAAAAATTGATGAATATCCGTCAAAATATAAATACTGAATTTACCGCGAGGAGATTGGTATGGGAGTTGATTCAGAATGCAAAAGATAATGTCTTTTTATCAAATACTGGGGAGGAAAAAGTAGACGTAAGTATCTCGATATCCGAAAACATGTTTACATTTTCGCATAATAAAGGTTTTTTTACCAATGAGCACATACGAGGGCTGATAAGAAAATACTCGTCTAGTGATAAGAATAGGGATGAGGAAAATGTTGGCCAAATTCATAAAACCACCGGACGTTTTGGGACCGGCTTTATGACGACCCATCTTCTTTCAGAATGTGTAGAGATCAAAAGCCATTATAAGAACGAAGATGGTAATTTTCATGATTTCAGCTTTGTATTAGACCGGTCAGGAAAGACCGAATCCAAAATCATTGAGGGAATAAATCAAGCATTCGATGATGCTGAAGCTAGTATTCAAGCATCAAATGTGAATTCCCTATCGAAAGATGAACTGAAAACTTCGTTTATATATCCACTGACTCCGCAAAAAGAGACCTTGGCGAATATTGCCCTGGACGAGGCCTTGCAAGGGATCGCCTACACATTAATTAATGTTCCAGAAATTAATTCTGTTCGATTGGATGATGGCCTTTTCGGAGATGTTAAATACACGATTGAACATTTTGATGATATCGAACATGATGAATTAAATCTTCAGGTTTTTAATCTTAAGATGAACGGGAAAAGTTCTAAGTTTTATTATCTCCGTATTTCTGAATCGGATGTCCAACTCATTATTCCGGTTTCCTATACTAGAGGCAACTATCACATTGAACATTTGGATAAGAAGATACCTCGCTTGCATCTAGACTTTCCGATGATTGGTACTGAAGATCTCTACCTACCTTTCGTGGTAAACAGCTCTCTTTTTGAACCCACAGAACCTCGGGACGGTGTGAGCTTAATTGATGATGAGGAAAATGATACTTTGAAACTCAACTGTAGCATCATGGTTAAAGCAGTCTCTTTATATCAACAATTCCTAGATTTTATAGGTACTGAAACGAATTGGCAGGATTTATATAATCTTGCCAGAGTCAAAAACCCAAAAAGACATGTTTGGATAGATCCTGATTGGTTTAAGACATCTGTAATTAAACCAATCAGAGAAACGTTACTGGAAAGTGAAATTGTAGAAACAGACAGTGGCGATAGAATTTCAATCCTCGATAGCGAAGGCTATTATCTTGCCTATTTTCCAGTTGCAGCAAATGAGGGGATCCAGAAATTTTTATTTAAACTTGTCAAAAAAATTCATCCGGATAAAGTGCCTAAAAAAGAACATGTATCTCATTGGGCAGAAATTATTTGGAGTGACTGCAGGTCGTATTCGCTAACCAGCTTGACAGAAGAAATTCAGGAAAAAGGGGATCTTGATACTCTGGGCGAATCTTTGGTTGACACTTGCCAGCCGTTATCTTTTTTAAACGATTATTACAAATTATTGAATGAGGAAGAGGAGGTCATCAAGGAAATCAAAGTGGATAAGTACACGGTGATTCCTAACCAGCTGGGAACCTTTGTAGCCAAAACAAGTCTCTATATTGAAGATAAAATTGATGAAGAAATTAAAAATGTCTGCGCTATGGTCGGCACGGACCCGAGGACTTACCTGATATATCCCGGTGCACTCACTGGTGAAGGAATAAAATACTACTTTAAAAAACAAGATGATTTAATAGCTCTTATAAATGCCGCGATAAAAGACGAGAGTGGCAGTGAAATATCGGCTATTTGTGACTACCTGGTAAGTTTGTTCCCTAAAAAAGACATACCTGAAAAGAGAACTAAGATTTTTGATTTATCTGAACGTATATATCCAGACGATTTTAAAGAAAAACGGCACCTCAACTACTTTGATGAAAAAATCTGGGAAGAGTCAGATAAGAAATCCTTATTATACATAGTTAATGCCTTGTCTGATCAAAAAAACGTGGAAACTGCCCGGGAGGAATACGGGTTTGACAATGATGATGACTTTTTAACCTGGTTAAATGACTTTGTTTCCTTCCTTACAGATTACAAATTTTCAAACTTCTATGATCGGGAGAAAGCTCCAATTCTACCGGATCAGAATGGGAATTTTAAAACTGCGAACAGCCTCTTTTTGGACGAGGATGATATCGGCGATGTTTTAAAGGATATTTCTGCAGAATTGGGATCGGATTTTAGAGCTGAATTACTTGATGTTTCGATTTTCTTAACCCTCCCCGAAAATAGGACCTATGGAATTGCCCAGGTAGCTGAAAGAATTTCAACCCATATCAAACCAATACTTCGAGATGTTGATCTTCGCAAGGAATATAAAACGACATTAAAAAAGTTTTACGTCTGGATGAGTGAAAATAAAGAGTGCGGAGAAAGACACTTTCCAGATCTCTATGAGAAAAGGTTCCTTTTTCTGGAAGATGATGACATATCTTCAAATATGAAGAAAGCGACGGAGTTTGAAGCGCTCATGGAAGAACATGGAATAGAGAATATTGATGAGTTAAGGAAAAAACTGGCAAGCCTCAGTAATTATGACAATGTGGAACACCAGGATGAAGACAGCGAGCGTATTGCTATTACAAAGGAGGTGTTGGTAAGCTTGGGTATTTCAACGCCCGATCAACTGATGGAAGCACTCAAAGATCCGGGTATTTCATCCAGGTTTTTGCATACTTCAAAGCCTACCCCTGAAATGTACCAATATGCCCATAAACTTATAGATAGGGCGAAAATAAATATTAAGGAGTTTTTGGAGAATCATCCGGATTATGATTGTACTGATCTCGAGGAAACTGCCCCGACAACCTTTGCCGGCATATTAAAAAATGGTATAGAAGTACAAATCGTAGCGCGGCCTTCCGACAACGGCGAAGTCATCGTTTACTATTCATCAGAGAAAGATACCCTTGATAATGATAACGCTGAATTGTGGGTAGAAAATGGAATTACCGATCCGCACTTACTTACACTTGGCCGTATACTCAAAAGCACGGGAATAACAAAAATCCCGATTAACATGAACTAATATGAACTTACATAAAAAGGTATTATCTATGATATTACAGCCCGAGAATGAAACCCTCGAGTATAAGGCTGTCCTTCCGCCATCTAAAAGTATAGCTCAGATCATCAGCTCTTTTGCAAATACAAATGGAGGCCTATTAATATTGGGTGTCAATGAAATTGGTGGACTGAAGGTTTCTGGCCTAAGCGAGGATTTTAGGGCCAATTCAATGACCCACAAGGCAATAGATCTGCTGCAACCAAAACCTGTAATTGATTACGGGTATATAGAATATAACGGTAAGAACCTTTTCGCAATAGAAGTTCAGAAATCTTCGCAGACCATTAGCCTTGAGGGTAAAGTTTTTGTGAGAAAGGGGAGCAAAATTATAAATACCATGTCAGATGTTCAGAGCTTTTCACCTAGTGGTTATGTAAAAATTGTCTCATTCAACTCCAGCTTTGAAAATTTGAAAAACGGTGCAACCGATTCGAAGACTAAGCTAATCGAACACTATCAAAGTATATTGAATATGATTGATAGCCTGAGCCATCTTTTATACCCGGTTTCACCAACAGAATTGACCGGAGTAAAAGAGGGCAAGGTTTTATCTAGAATTCTTTTCTCTTCAGCTGTTGATAATTTCGAAACCTATCTTTCGGATATTTTGTTTGAAATATATCTTGCTAAACCGCAGACTCTTAAGTCAAAACAAACGGTAACCATTGAAGAAGTTTTAAAATGTTCCGACATACAGGACTTTATAATTTTCTGGGCGAAAGAAAAAATTGGTAAACTTCAAAAAGGCAGTGTCAAAGGATTTATTTCAGAAAATGATCAAATAAGAAACCTAAATGTACTGGAGGAAATCACACAACATGAGATTGAAAAAATATTACAGATCAGACATCTTTACGCGCATCGGAATGGAATTGTCGATGATAAATTTTTGAGGTTTTTTCCAACTGGAAATGCTAACGGTAGTGAATACCAATTGTCAATAGATGAGATTTTGGATAAACTATCATACATAGCCGAAGTCGTTGACAGAATAGATAAAGCAGCAATTGCGAAATATAACTTATCGACAATCTAATTTGCGGATCGACACAAAAATCTGCAGTTGCTTTGGGATCTCGTGCTTAAAAATTGTTACTTTTTACAGTCGGAACACTCCTCCAAGTTTTTTGGATAGTAGAATCCTTTATTTTAATAAAATATTTGACTTAATGATGTCGGTTTATTTTTATACTTTAGTTTGTATCAGCTCAAAAACAGCCCATTTATCTGATGTCCGGCTCATGAAAAGTCCAATTTAGTCCAAAACTCTTCCTGGTAAAAATCCTTAGTTAAGTTTAGCTGTTAAATTCTATGTATTTATGCTTTAACTTAATTGTCAAATTATTATGTCTGCTTTTTGAATGTAATGAGATTAAAAAGAAGGTGCCACTTCTTGATCTTTTGAGAAGCTTGGGCTTCACTCCTCATAGGTTATTTCGTATCGTAAGTGATTGGAAATCTGATATCGCCTTTTCCTGTTTGTTGATTTTGCCTGTTTTGGTCATATTTAGAGCGTATTTTTTTGTCATTGCAAGAGGGTCTTTTAGCTGAAAGCTTTATTCAGCTAAACTAATGTAACCATTTGGGATTTCTATTTTAGACGTTAAACTTTAATATATGTTAGGATAATCCAAAATCATTTCGTTGTTTCATTCGTCTAGATTAAATAAATTGAAGTTGAGTAATGTGGTCCGGTCAATACCAGAATGCATCGTGTTTTCGAAAGCTGAGAGATAGCTTTTCACAGATAAATCTGGAATGCGCTGATACAAACTTTCAGCCATTGTCCAAGTCTCAAATCGGGTGACCAAATCAGACAAGAGTCTGCCAAACTCATCATCAAGGCAGTCCTGCCACTTTTGAATATAATCTACAATCCATTTATTGGTTCTGTTATTTTGATATCCGATAATAACGATCGAGGATATTTCTTGTGGGATGACGTTCACAAAAACCGTATCCAGCGGCTGCTCATCGAGATAACGTCCGTCCAGTCTATCGGTATCATCCATATAGCTGAATATTGCTGAGGCAGAAACTTTGATAGATGGAAATATCAGGGTCTTAAATGAAAAATTTCCATTAGGTGAATCAAGTTCGTCTTCAAACGATTTTTTGAAGGTTTTGAGATCCCTCACTGCTAATTTGTGACCGATCTTACGCGTTTCCAGCATCTTGAAAAAATCCTTTTCCATTAACGCAATCAGATTTTTTGACTGATAAAGACGTTCATTGATCTCCAGACTTTTTTCTTTTTTCCTGAGTTCTGCACAAAGTGCGCGATAGGAGAAAAGGAGCTGACTATGGTAGTCGTGAAAGTCAATTGACTGTTGTTCAATCGGTTTAAATATTTGAGTGTCGTGCCCATTACAAAATAATGGATAGCTGATAGCATTGTTGATACCTAATCTTTTAAATGTTACAGCTCCTGTGCCCTCAAATTGAAAAATGTCTTTGGCGCCTACCTGTATTAAGCTTGAATTTTCTGCAATGTGAGATAATATCCCATTTCTCTGTAATAAGTGTGAATTGATGGCATCATTAAAACAGCCCGGTTGGTAGCAGGTCCATTTTTTGTTATTTACGTTCTTTGCAATAGACTGATATATACTCAGTTGTTTTTTTTGATGAACATTTACCATCGGCTTTGTTTTTACGGACTCAATCTAAACAATATGTTAGTATTATATGATGCAAAATTCAAAAAAACGACTGGTTTTTTCAAGCAAGAAAGTATCAGAGGGCACAAATACTGTAAAGATAAAACTTCCTTTTTGAGCTTTATCGTGATCTCATCTCTTTGAATTCCTGCATAGAGTTTTTGTCAGCAAAAATTACAGATATTCGAACAGCGATTTTGCACATATCATGAATCACGATCATACGCTGCAACTCTCTTATTAAGATGTAAAACTGGTTATGGCCTCTTTTAGTTTATCGTGATAAATCTCCCTGAATCTTATTCCAAACTGGCCGTTTTCCCCTGTGGTGCTGAAAGCTAGCTCGGCATTAGGGTTACTGTCCCAAAAAAGGACGCCTAGGTCTAAAAGGTGTTTACCTCCATCAAAAAGATGAATGCATGAAATTACCTCCCTTGCATAACAGTCTGGTTGGTCTTCCGAGTAATCTGTTTTGTTATTGAACTCCGGAATAGCATAGGTCTGGAAACCGTTTTTTTCAAAATGCCTGATGATCAGCTTGCCGTTTGTGTAACGCTGGTGAATGACCGATATTGGAGTTAATACAGTGTCTTCATTGGATATATCAACAGCATAAAAAGCGTATGCAAAGTTGTCCAGCCGCTGCAACTTTCCGTTCTCAAAATATACCAGATCAAAGCCGCCGCCCCAGCCGTTTATAAGGTGGCGGTCTGTAATACGTTCTTTCATGATCCATTTAATGCAGGATTGTAGTGCTCGTTGTCTACTAAATGGTGCGTCAATGTCATCTTCGCTCTGGAATGCGGCGCTCAGTAAAATCTCTGAAGTCCAGTCGGAGGCTCCAGATCCTGCCGAGAGCATATGGAAATTCAATCTGCTGTCTTCAAATATCCAATTGCCTGATCTCACAACCATGATCTGGTGCTTTTCATCATTCTCCTCGGCAAGGGCATAGATAGCGCTTACTGAGTATTGCTGATTTAACTCATGGTAGATTTCCATCAACGTTTCGCAGCTTACCTTTCTATGCATATAGAAGTCCTGGAGATCCGTAAGGAGTGATTCGATTTCATTTACCTGACCTGAAAATCCGATGCAGAGCAAGTCCTGTATGATGATGGTTTTGATGTGAAAGCCTACAACTGGGTTTGTCGCGTTTGTCCTTCCATTTGTTGTTGGCAATATGATATTACCTTTGGCCATAGTGCTGGAGATTGCGCGGTCGCTAACGATAATTATATTTCCATGATCATTCAGAGTGAAATCAGTGTCATAGTTTTTTCTGTTAGCCTTTAGGTATTTGCAAACCTAAAGATTTTCCGGGATAGGCTCCGCGAATAAAGAATAGGAAAGCTGAATGAATTCGGATTATCCGTGATGGATAAAAAGGGCAGACAAAATAAATTGCCGGCCCTAATCTAAATTAACGCTCTCAAACCTGAAGTTTGATGCAAGGCTCTCACCCCTTGCTAGCCCAAAATTATGAAAATAATCATGAAGTCCGGATGAAGTTTATAATTTTAGGAGTCTATAAAACTAAAACTAAAGCTATTATTAGCCCTTGTTTATTTCCATTTTGGACAAGGTATACTTGATCAACGACGCCACACTTCTGGTGTTTTTGGCCACACCTGTGAAAGATGTGTTCGGACGCCGGAAGTCTGGAGCATAGCGTATCATTCGCAGGTCGGCTAAGCGGTATTCAATAACGGTTTTGCTCGCTTTAAAATAATTGTTCAGGCCGTCCATGGTAGACAGAAAATCCACTCTGTTGTAATTATTGTTATCGCAATAGATTTTTCCATGCTTGGAGATTCCTAACTGACGCTGGGTAATAATCAGCCTGGACATCAGACTGATTTTTGGCAAAAGCAGGCATGCAGCGAGCTGGTTGGCTTGCCATTCTACCCAGTGCCGCTCATTGCGGAGCTGGTGTTTGCCGATTTCTGCATCGTATTCAGAGTCTGAAAGGATGTCGTATTGGCCCTGTCCCATTTTAAGATTGGAGTGAAGGAAAAAATGGGCTATCTCATGCGCCAATACAAACGCATAGCGATCAGTGGATACAAGCTGTTCATCAATGAGGATGCGCTTATTTGAAGCATCATATGCACCGTATATTTTTCTTCCTTTTTTCTCAGGGATGACAGTTTCCAGGACTTCCAGACCGTATGTATCTTGAAGGTGGAGCCTGAACTCGTCAAGATTCAACGCAAGGCCAGATTTGAGGATATTAGGGTCGAACTGATTTAAAATCTTTTCAGACATTTTCTCCAAAAGGTCATGGGAGAGCCGTTCTAGTCCTGCAATTGGCTCCTCCTTGCTGTTCTCTCTGCCAAGATTGCCCAATGCGGCATGTTTGATGAATTTATAGATAAGCTCATCCCAGTTGAAGGATTGCCCGTCTTCCCCGGAAAACATTACCGATTGCAGGTCCCTTAATTGCTGCAGTTCATTTTGCAGATGGATAAAGTCGGTATCTTCGAGATTGTTCTTTTCCTGCTTTGAATTATAAAGCATTATCTGTGGACTATTGTCAGCAACTTTGATCCACATCATATTTTTGCTCTTGGCAAATTTCTCTGCGCGGTTCTGAAGATCTGAGGTCGTCATTAAAACTCCTTTCACATTCAGTCCGGTTACCTGGGTTACCTTGGAGTAAAACTCTTCGACTTTTCCTACCGGAATAGGGTCTGCGTAATCCTTACATTCAATGATGTATAAAAAAGATAGATCTTTGTTTTCGCCGATCCTTACTTCTATACTTAAATCGAATTCAATATACTCATCGGTGCCAAGCGCGTAATATCTAGGCTTTGGAATGATGGTACAGCAGGAAGGGATTAGCCCAAGTTTAAGGCTTTCAAGTGCTTCTTTTAAAATCTGATGGGCTACTGCCTCGAAGGTGTTTCCTTTGTGTACTGTATTCATTTCCAATGTTTTTGAATTCAATTAAACAAATATAAATGAAATAGATAGGCTTGCCTTCAGTTGTTTGACGCAAGTTTTCCACAATAAAAGCGAGGTAATGTGAGTCACTATTTCTCTTAAGGTTTTAATAAGCAGATCTGACAAATGTCTAGTTTCCTCTATGGGCTATCATTTTTTTTAGCAGAACTAGGTATTTATAGAGTTGGAAAAAAAGACTATTTGTGTAGGTATTTTGCATATGTATGATATTTATGAGCTGAAATTGGTATATTTATTGTTTACTTTGTAAAAAATATTCATATATGCTCATTAATTTTCAGGTTGCAAATTACAAGTCGATAATGGATAGCGCAGTGATCAACTTTGAGGCAAGCTCACTGACTGAACTTCAGGAGGAAAATGTGATTGGCAGGCAAAGGATCAATCTGCTCAAATCCATTATCTTGAATGGTGCCAATGCCAGTGGGAAATCCAAGATCCTGGATGCACTTGCGTTTGTTAGGGACATGGTCTTAAATTCTGCTACTGACCGAAAGGTAACAGCCCAGATCAATACTGAACCATTTTTGCTTAACCTTGATAGCTTAGCTAAACCCAGCCGCTTCGAGCTTGAATTCCATTTGGGTGAAAAAAGGTATCGCTATGGTTTTCTGGCTGACGAAAAGGAGATCCATCAGGAGTGGCTCCTTGAAGTGCGGGCCAGTACATTGAAAGAGGTGTTCATCAGGGCTAATGATGAGTTCCATATTAATGAGAAGAAATTCCAAGGTAGTGACGGGCTTGCCCAGCGAACCAGAAAGAATGCACTTTTTTTGACCGTTGCTGCCCAGTGGAATGTAGGACTTGCTGAAGAGATTTCAGGCTGGTTTGACAGCATATATATCGTCAACGGCATGGAGGATAACCAGTACAAGAGCCTTACCACAAAGATGGTGCAACAGGATGAATATAAGGATAGGATCAACAACCTAATCAGGGAAGCAGATTTGGGTATAAAGGAAATACAGATCGTTGAGGGCAGTGACGAGGACCTAAATCGCTATATTAAATTATTGGGTGAAGGATTAAGTGATACTTTTCTTAGGAACTTAGGACGTCGTGATAACAGTGTATTCACTGTCCACAATGTATATGATTCAAATGGCTCTCCAGTATCCGATACTACTTTTCCGATGAAAAGTAAAGAATCGGAAGGAACCAAGAAATTCTATAACCTGGCCGGGTTACTTATCGATGCTATCGAAAAAGGTAGGCTTGTTGTTTTTGATGAAATGGATGCCAGGCTTCACAGCCTTCTTACCCGTGCGATCGTTCTCCTTTTCAACTGTAAAGACAATCGAAATGGGGGTCAGTTGCTTGCCGTATCCCACGATTCTACGCTTATGGATAACCAGCTACTCAGGCGTGACCAGATTTATTTTGTTGAAAAGGACCAACAGGAGGCCACGCGGATTACCAGCCTGGCGGAATTCAAGGTGAGAAAGGATAGTCCTTATTCAAAAAATTACCTTGAAGGAAAATATGGCGGTATACCTTTTATCGATAATCTTGAAGTTAACTAGAGATGGCAAAAAAGAAAGATCAATTTGATTTTAGTGCCTTCGTAGCTGAAATGAGTAAGAAGCCGGCGCCAAAACTTCAGCTAGACAGTAAAGACGAACTAAAATACTTTCTCATCGTAAGTGAAGGTGAAAGGACCGAGCCGATCTATTTCAATTATCTGGCCAGTCAGCTGCCCAAACATATGGTCAACACCATTGAAGTGGATGGGGCGGGGGATAATACCCTGAATGTTGTCAATAAGGCAATCGAACTCCGTGATGAACGAAAAGCGAACAAACTCAAACCTAACTTCGATGAAGTCTGGGCTGTCTATGATAAGGACGACTTTCCCGATGCTAGGTACAATCTTGCGGTTGAAACCGCTGGACAGAACGGGATCGAAAGTGCCCATTCCAACCAATCTTTTGAACTCTGGTATGTTCTGCATTTTCAGTATTTACAGAGTGCTCTTCACCGTGACGACTACTACCCGATACTAAGTGGGCATTTGGGCCTGAAATATGCTAAAAATACACTAGACGTGGTTAAACGGATTGAATCGCTTGGCAATGAGAAGCAGGCGATAGCGTGGGCTAAAGCACTCGAAGAAATGCATGTAGGTCAGAGCCAGGCTAAATCCTGTCCCTCAACGCGCGTTTATGAATTGGTAGAACGGTTAAGGAAATATATTGATCAGACCAAAAATAATAAAGATCTTTAGCAGTAAGCTCGTAAACCGGCCAAATCTAATGCGATTCATATACGATCGATCTTTAAATCATAGCTGGGTATACCCGAACCAGCTCCCTGTAGATAAAGTCTATTGTACCGAGCAAAATTTTTTCCTGCTCAGAGGCTACCTCAAAGAATACCGGATAAGCTCCTTTTAAAATCCACCTGCAAATTGTTGTCTCTGGGGCGTAAAGTGCAATTTTGATATCGCGTGCCTCTACCGGTTTCCCTGGTATTTCTTTAATTCCCGTTTTTGCCCACTCCCAAATTTCTCCGGATTTTGTTATCCCGTTTCTCAATTAGATAGTGCTACAAAAACCTCCCTTTTTTGCTATTTCCAAATGTAATCTATTATTACAAATGTAAAACCAAAGCTTGTTGTAATAACAAGAACGCGGAATCTCTTAATTCAAGATTTGCAGATATCCTTGAGTTCTTCAAAATTGATGTTGCGAAGGAGTATATCGAATTATTGGTTGAGCAAGTTGCGGCGACATTCAACCAGCTGACCGAAAATAAGAGAGCGGATTTTTAGAGTTGGAAAATAGTCATAGGGAATTAAAACGTAAAGTTGAGCGGTTAGAAGAAAGGTATATTGAAGAAGATCTTAGTCAGGAAACTCCTATAATCACTGCTAGTTCCTTAGGATATCTTACTCTTTGCAATGCTGATGATACAAGCCGATACCATTTCATCCAAGGTACTTGAATATTGACAATTTTCTAACAGCCAATCTAATCTTTCAGCTGTGATAGTTACATTACGGAAATTGAGGTCTCTGAGGGTATAAATTTTTCTTCTTCTTGCAGGAACAGCCCTTAATTTATCAAGTTCAGGTATTAAGATAGTTAACCATAAATCTGCAAAATGATCAAGGTCAACATATTCATCGTCGCCATTGGAATCAAATAGCTTGAGAATCTTATCACACTTTTGGTTGTCGACTACGATACTGCTGGTTTCCCTATATTTTTTGAGTATTGCTTCACCCTTTTCCAATGCCCGCTTCTTTTTCCAAGGAAGTAAATTCTTTTCCTCTTTGCGGAGTTTTCGGATAATCTGATCCATTTGCAAAGTAGTGTCTACCTCTTTCCATTTTCTTTGGATGATATTATCTTTCACCAGGTAGCTTTGCAATTTACTGCTGATTTCTGAGAAATCAGTATGTCCTTTACCTTTTTCATCTATCAGTAACCACTTGGGGCTTTTAGTTGTACTTCCTCTAAATGCAAAAAAGCACCAGTTTAGGTCTGATTCCACAAAACTTATAGCCGTTTTTACAGTTGCATCTACATCCCTATACATTTCATAAGTATGATGATCTATCAACGCATCAGGACCTTCTAGTAAGCCATATAAATATTGAGTACTGTCTTTAACGCCTTCCCATTCATGCTCTGTTGTGGTGTATTCATTAAAGGCATTAATGATATTCTTCGTGTTGAATTCTTCTTTAAGATATTTATCATATATTGTTTTGGGTATTTCAACATTATTACCAATCAGATTTTCGGTCACTAGCAAAGTATCTATCATTCTCTGATCTCCTTTCAGCGAAAAAGCTTCTGAATCATCTGGCCATAGCACCGTAATTTCTTCGTGTTCACAATCCATCCTTTCTAATCGCCCTATACGTTGCTCAATGATTCTCAATACGCTTGGCATATCTAACAATACGAGGCAGCTTGCATCCTGAAGATTAATCCCTTCCGACATGGCATCTGAACATAATGCAATAAGCTTTTCTCCCTGAGCCGCTCCTAATGAAAATATTTCCATTACCTGATTCCGGCTTGTTTTATTATGTCCGGCAGCCACAATTGCTTTTATTTTACTTTGCTTATCGGTAATAATTTTCTGAAGATAGTCTAAAGTGATCACGGTTGAGTCGAATGCTAGCACCTTATTGTTTTTGATGGCAGATTCAATAAGTATTTCGGCTTTTTTTAATTCTCTTTCATCGCTTAGCTGTTCTAAAAGTGAACCGATTTTCCCATAAACTGATATTTCTGCCTGGCAGGCTTCATCATATTGTTGCTGATCATAAAGCCATCTCTGGTTTTCGTTTAAAAGATAGTTTTCAATGTATTGTTTAGGTAATGCTGCCGAACATTTTTCAATCTTACTTAAGATGTTTCCAGAAGGGTTTTTATTTGATTTTAACAAAAATCTATCGTTTGCCGCGTTGGTTCCGAACAAGTATTCATATAAGGCACAACGTGATGAACGAAGGTTTACCCTAATCATATAGCCAGCAAGAGCAGTAGCTGAGGTAAATCTTTGGATGATGTAGTGTATTTTCTCCTCTTCCTTTTTTAAAAAATCTGGTACTCTTATCGTTTGTAAATAATGTATACCTTTTAGCTGTTGCAATAGTATTAAAATTTGATTCGCTATTGCTTTGTCATTCTCATTTTCACCAGTAGGGTAGGTTTCTGATATTGTTTTAGGATATTTGCAAGTTTTGCCATACCTGTTGCGATAATGCTCAGGCTCGCGTTCTATCATTTTGTTGAGCTCCCGTTTGGTACGTCTTACAATGAATTGATTGATATAGCCCTTAAGTTGCTCTAAATGCTTTTTGTCGATGTTTTTCTTTCTGTTTTTCCTTAGTTCCAGATAAGTGGTTAAGTCATCATCACTTAGATTATCAATGTCGAGTAGTTCGACTAAGCGCAATAAATCATCAGCTTTTTTGTTGATAGGAGTAGCCGTAGATAGAATTACATGACTAGAGCCTTTGGGTGAAATGGCCTGGCTTCTCTTTGAATGAGGATATAAATAATTATGTGCTTCGTCAACCACCAAAATATCAGAGTTCTCAATCATTTTTTGTAAACTCTTTTGATTTTTATCGTGCCCAACGCTTAGCTTACCCATAGATTCTATCTTGTTATAAAGACTGAAATGCGATTGTTCTTTCTCCCAGTTTTCCATAACTGATTTAGGGCATATAATCAACGCGTTGGAACGGTCTTTTAATCCGTTTTCCCATAGCCAGTGAAATAGGGTATAGGCAAGCGCAGTTGCAAACTTGGTTTTGCCGCTGCCTGTTGGGTCGGCTACCAGTACTCTACCCTGATCTTGTATAATTTTCATGGCCCGGGCAATACCCATTTTCTGCGATGGCCATAAATTATGGGTAATTAATGCCTGGTACAATACCGGAAAATCCTTCATCCATTTGCTTTCCAGTATTTCGGCAATGGCTCTCGCCAACGCTTCTTCCCAGGTTGCATCTTTCAATAATTTGGTAAACAGGTCTATCAGGCCCTGATTATAGTCTTGTGCAATACCGTAATAATACTCGGCGATGTTTTTGATATCATCATACTGGGACTTTTCTGTTTCAGATAGCGTTGGTCTAACCCGTATGTTTGCTTCGGTTTGTATGCGTGTTCCGGATTTACTAAAATTGGAAGAACCTAAAATGGCGGCGGTATCGCCCACGTAGATTTTGGCATGTAGCCTATCTTTAACTTTAAAATTGAATTTGCCCTCATTAATTTTTTCGATGATATTTAGTATTGGGCCGCAAAGTTTAATACTCACATTTTGTTTAACCCAATAGTTTTTAATCTCAGTAGATAAATGATAGTGGGGAAGTCTTCTCCCCACGCGTTCATCTGGATCAAAACCGATTACAATACGGGGCCTTTTTAATTTTGGGTAATCTTTAGTGCCAAAAATATCAATTAGGTTTGAAAGTGATGTAAAGCCAGTAAGGATGACGTAGTCTTCCGTATTTTGAATGTCGTTTAGCAAAATATCACTAACTGTCCGTGCTTGTTCTCTCAGATTCAAAGGAAATTTCGCTTGATCTGGAAGATCGAGTGTATAGTTGAAATCGAAGAGATTGGGTTTAGACATGTTCAGTTGTTGTTAAGCTTAATTCTATTCCACTGCAAGTTCCTTTAAATTAATACGTTTTTCTGTGAGATTATAATTTTTAAATTTATACCTCATGAATGCTGACATCATGTCTTCGTGAGTAGACATAATAATTTGATTATCGTAAAATTCATTTCTTAGTAAATCAATAAACCCGTAAAGATTTAATTCGTCCATAGTTTGTACTGGATCATCTATTAAAATTAATTTGTTTTGGGAGTACTTCTTGTGAAGTGCCAGAGTGAAAGAAATAATTAATGCTGACAATTGTCCAGAACTCATCGTAAATACAGCATCATAGGTTTTGTGTGATCCTGTTTGAAAACGGATTCCCTCTTTTTCGGAAAAGATAAACAGCCCTATCCCACCTTGAAAAGATTGCATAATTCTGCCTGAATAGATATGGAATACTGTTTCTATGTCTTTTATTATTTTTTTCTGGTAAGATTTTAAGGATGAGTTATATGTGCCTTTTAATCTATTCAATTTTTGAGAAATGTCCTTTGCTGTGTCTCTTTTTTTTGTTGCCTCTAATAGTAGTGCAGACTTAGTTTGTAAAATTTGATTTTGATTTAATGATAATTTGTGATATAAGTATTTTCTCTTTGCTTCAATTTGTTCAATGGTCACAGAATCTACTTGATTAAGCTCATTGTTGAAATATTCTCGGAAATACTCCGAAAAATACGTTTCTACTAATTCTGCATTACTCGTGTCTTTTATAATGGAAATTTGGTTCTTGAATAATTCTAATTTGTCAGCTACATCTAGTATTTGTTCGTCACTTAGATATTGTGAATAATCAATTTCGAGAATACCAAGAACCTTTAGAAGATTATTAAAATGATTGTCCTCTAAATCAAGTAACTGTGAAGTAAATTCTTTATTATAATTAAGAGAAGTAAGGTGAATATTTATCAGTTCTGTTATTTGTTTAATGGTTTCCGATTTAAATTCTGCAAACGTATCCTGAAGACGATTGCTTTTATCAGAATTGATTTCTTTGATTTGCTCAGATTTAGTTTCGATTTGAAGAAGTAATGTTTCAATGTTTTTCCAATCATGGCCACATAAAATACATTCTCCACTAGAAACTCCAGCTTCTCTTAGGTCTGTAAGTTCCTGTATTAAATCATTTCTGGATTTAGAAATGTCTGAATAAATTTTATCTAATCCGGAGAGCTCTTTGTGACTGGCTATAAGTGCCTGTTGGGTTAAAGAAAAAGTCGTTTTTAAATCACTTGGAATAAAGTCATACGAGGTCAAGTCTATTGATTCTTCCACGGCATTATGACTAAGAGATTCCAGTTTCTGAATGGTGTTTTGCAGACCTGTCACTTTAGCTTTTAACTCTCTTATCTCATCTTTTTTAGATAAAAAATTATGAAATTTGAAAAAGCTATTTATAAGATTTTCATTTTCCGAAAGATAGTCAACAGCTCTATTTTTTCTATATTGATTGAATAGGCTTTTTCGTTCAATAAATACCTTTAAGCGGTCAAGAACTCCATCTATGCCTATAATCTCTGAATAGTCGAATGTAGATGGATCGATTTCCTCCTGATCCCAGAATAAATCTTTTTTTTCTAATAACTTTACAAAAGAAGTCGGAGTTTCATCAGCAATGATATTGGCTTTTATTTGATTCACTTCCTGCTCAAGAATTCTAAAATTTCCATCTTCAATAGTAATGATTGCATCAAACCTCTTTTTTAGGTCATCAATTCTCTTGATTTTTTGTTCAAATTCTTTTAGATCAAATAAGTGACCAATATGGCTTTTTCTTTTTTTATCATCATGTTTAAGCAGGAATAGTGATTCTTCTTGTTCTACATAGTTGAGAAATTGGAAATTAGATTCGTAATTTTTGCCCAGTAAGTTTGTTAGAAATAGATTTTCGTCATCGACAGATTTCCGATTTTCAGACAAAAACTCATCTTTTGTGAATAGCTTGTATACGGAAAAGTCTATGTATGGTTCTATGCGTGCTGCATCTGCAAACCGCTCCAATATATAGGTATGGTCATTTTTAATTAGTTCAATTGTGATCAAAATGTCTTTGCCCATTCCGTTTGAATTTTGAAATGGATTTTCAGAAAAAACTTGCCTTCCGTCAATCAGTTTTTTCTTAAGGTCTTCATATCTTCTTATTTTTCCAGTAAAAACTAATTCTATTGCATCATAAATAGTTGTCTTTCCAAAACCGTTCGGGCCATCAAATACAATAATGTCAGAAGAATTAAAATTTATAGTAGCGTCCTCGAATACCTTAAAATTCTGGATTCTAATTTTGTTGATCTTCATTTGGTAATATTGTTTTTAATTTTTCAAGAATAGTTTCATTGGTCATTGCACTAAAATCTTCCTCATCGAGCATAAAAAAATCTTGTTCCAGAATTTCGTCAAGTGGATTGTTTTCAACAGATTTTTTGTTTACTTCTTCAAGAGATTTAAGGTTATTGGTTTGAGTGATTCTTATTTTAATAAAAGGTATTTTAATAGCTATTCGATAGATCAATGACTCAAACGAGTTAGCATCAAAATCCGTTTTGTGCTGTTCGAATATTTCGTCTTTCAAAATAAGTGTCTCAATGGCAGTAAGTGCATTTGATTCGCCAATTGCAGCATTTAGATTTTTTAGTTCCTCATCAGTGTAATACAAGATACTTTTCTTGAAGTGATATGGATTCTCTTCAATGTGTAGCAGATTATCAAATTTAACATCTTCTAGCTTTGGAACCTTATTCAATATTAACAGGTTTACATTTTTATCGAAAGTCGATTCTTGTACAAGTGCTTTCGTTTTTACAAATAGATCTATTTGGTCGTTTAATACATTATTGATGTTATCGCCATCGTACTGAGCAATAACCCAATAATTTTTTTGCTCTTTCAAAACATAGATTTTGAAATCTGGATTAGGTTTTTCTTCGAGCTCTGCAGCTTGGAATATTCTGTTTATTAGATCAATCATTTAATTTGTTTTTTGCTGTTTCTAAATCAATTAAGCTGACTTTTTTCCATTGGGTGATTTTTGTTTCACTTTCAGCTTCGCCAGTATCAACATGGTTGACATGACTGACGTTGTTTGCATAGGCTTCTATATTGTCAACGTTACATTCTGAAGTGATTAAGTAGTCGGAATTAAAAGGAACATCAACCATTTTGTTTAGAGCTGTTTTAATTATCCGCTCACTTACTTTTTTCTTACTTGATTCAGAATTGGAATAGTCTATTGAGGTGGGGAAATACTGTTTGCTTTCAGAACAAACCCAACCAATGCTATCGCTTCCATTAGAATCTTTAATAGCCAATAGTATTTGATAGAAAGAATCTTTCATTTCATCTTCATTGAGACTTAAGTCGGTGTATTGCTGTAAGTTCTCATAGGCAACACTTTTATGAGGTCTTATATTTTGTAGAAATTCTTTGAAAGCGGTAGCGTCATAAGAATTAAAAAGTATCGAGTATTTATCCATCTTGGTTTTTAATTCGGGACTTAGTTGATCTTCTTCACAATCCAAGCAGAATTCCTGATAATATCGATTAAGATTATTTCTAATCTTGTCTTCAAAATAAATTTCGTCTTGAACAAGCGAAGCTATATCTGTTCTTATTGCATCTAAGAAATTTTGTAGAGGAATAGGATTATCATACGCAGCATTCCTTATAGCAGTTCCACCATGATTTAGAGCGTGAATGTATATCACCTTATCAGATACAATTTTTTCTAATATTTCACTTAATAATTGAACGGTATCTGGATTGTTATGGCCAACAATATTATACTTTTGAAGTACTAAAATAATTTGTTCTCTAATTTTTACATCAATCTCACTTAAAGGGCAAGATTCTGCACTATTTTCATATTCATAAACTTTCATATTCGGATGCAAAACTTCAATTTGTGCTTTAGTTTTTTCATTTTGAGTTGCCATATGAAAAAAAGCTTCAACCGTTTGTAGTCCAATAGCGACCCATTTCCTTTCCAATTGCTCAAAATCTCCCTTGTAAGTTGAGTATGACGCACTTTTGACAGCCTTAATCTGATGCATAGAAATAGGAGTATGTCCTCCATTAGGAATTGACTTTAGTATAGTAAAATCTTCTATGGAATCTATTTGGAGCACCAACTCATTTATTTCATTTTCAGCTTTAGCATTAAGCTGCTTTAATATATGATAGAGTGCGACTCTACCTTGATAAATGAATCCGCTCCATGTTGGTATTGCGGTATGCGGTAAAGGTTGATTGACCATTCTTTTTATTGATTTGGTAATTAGTTTATATTTTTATAGTCCTGAAACCTCCACCTTACTTTTCCCGCTTTGCTGCTTACTCACCTTAATCTGCACAGGAATCCTCTCGGTCATTTCCTGCACATGAGAGATGACACCCACCTTACGACCCTGATTATGCAATCTTTCCAAAGCATCCATGGCGATATTGAGGGTGGTAGGATCTAGAGAGCCAAAACCTTCGTCAATAAATAAGGATTCTACTTTCATTCGGCTAGACGACAGAGAGGCGAGGCCCAGAGCTAGGGCAAGCGACACCAAAAATGATTCCCCGCCCGAAAGGGAGTAGACCGTACGTACTTCATCGCCCATATCCTGATCTACGACCTGTAGACCAAGCGATGAGGAGATGCGCTCAATTTTGTATCGGCTGGTGAGTGCCTGCAAATGGATGTTGGCATAGCTTAGCAAAACGTCGAGCGTATATTCTTGTGCGATCTGGCGGAATTTTTTACCATCGGAAGAACCTATAATTTCGTTCAGTTTGCTCCAGTTTTCGGTAATGATGGCTTGTGCTGTTATGTTTTTTAGCAGGTCGCCTATCTTATTTTTATTGGCTTCGTTTTGTTGCAGGCGGAAGCTGTTTTCTCCCTTTTTATTTTTCTTTTGTTCTGCCTCTGATTTGGCTATTTTGTTATGGTCATTCAGTTCCTCAAACGGGCGTTCGGACAAACGATTTTGTTTATGGCTATTGAAAGCCTGTTTTCGTTCTGTAAGAATGCTGTTGGTTTTGGTTACTTCTTCATCAATCGTTTGCAATGTCGTTCGCTCTTTAGTTATCCAATCGTTGCTAAACGTTAATAGCTCGTGGAGTACTTCCATGGTTATCGATTGTTGGTTCTTATGGTTGAAATCATTAAGCCAATTTTGCATTTTTTGTAAAGCGCCTTGGGCTTCGGTTTCCAAAGCTTTTAATGTGGCAGTCAATTCATCGCTTTGGGTATGGGCTTTGGTGCTATTGATATTGAGTTGTTGCTGGTTTGCTTTTATTTGTTCAAGCTGTTGCTGAGCTTCGCTTAGAGCCTGTTTTAGCTTAGCTTCGGTGTCGTCAGCAGGTTGTCCGGCAAATAAGACATTGCGCTGCTGGGTCAAGTCCAGACTGATGTTGTTTTGGGTAAAATAGGCTTCCGCTTTTTTGCTGACATCTGAAGCAAGGCTTTTAGCTTGGTTTTCTAGCTCTTTTAGTGTAGCCTCGAGTGCTGCTTTTTGACGAGTAAGTTGCTCCAACTTTTCAGTGTTTTCTTTCCAATTATGTGCAAAAATCTCAATGCGCTCTACGAAACTTACAGGGGCAGCTTTCCAGTTTTCCATCCAATCTGAAGCGATAAAATGCGGCGAGAGGAGCTGTTCTACACTGTTTAAATCAGTACTTGCTTTGTCTCGTTCTTTTGTATTACTGACCTGCTGTTCTTGATAAACAGAAAGCTTGCTTTGAATGTCTTTTATTTGGTTGGCAAGGCTATCCGTGTTTTCTTTGAGTTGGTCTAGCTGGCTTTTTGTGGTTTCAAGTTGTTGTTTTTTGTCTGTATAAACCTGTATTTGTGCCAATAAATCGGCTTGTTTATTTTTAAGAGCTTGTAATTTTTCTTCAATCCAGTCTGCTTTTTTCGCATTAGCTATGGTTCGGCTTTCCTGAGCTCTATCGAATTGTTCCCAAGATTGCTTTTTGGTTGCTAATGCCGTTTGCTTTGTTTTACTATCATCACTTTGGCGTTGGATGGTTTGTTGTAACGTGTTGCTTTCCTGTTCCAGAGCATTGTGCAGGCTATGGCTTGTCAGATAGATTTGTTCTCTTTCCTGATAGGACTTTTCGAGTTGTGCTAATACATTTTCCAATTGCGGATTATGCAAAGCATAGGGGTGGTTAGTGCTGCCACATACAGGGCAAGCCTCTTCATCAATTAAAGCTTCCCTAAGTGTTTCAACATTTTCGGCTGATGCCAGACGTGCTTGCTGCAAGAGTTGATAAGCCGTTTCTTTTTGCGCCCTTTCTAATGGGAGTTGTTGGTTTAGTTTTTGTACTGTTTGCTGTTTCGTTTCATAATCAGATTGGTCTTGTAGCTGTTTTTGATTTAGCGTTTCTAATTCTGTAAGGGCATTATAAAACAGTTGCCAATGGGCCTGTGCTTTTATGGCGTTTTCTACTTGTCGGTCTGTTTCTGTTTTATCGAGGTTTAAGTTTGCGATAGGGGTTAATAACAGTTCTTTTGACTTCGTATCATAACTTTTCTTTAAATTTTCCAAGCCTTCCAGCTGCTGTTTCAAATTAGATTCAATCGCTACCTTTTGGGTTTCGTCGATCTGGATTTTATCGTGTAATTGAGCAAGATTTGTAGCCGAGGTCTGCAAGATTTCCAAAAGCTTCTGGGCATCTTGTAGTTTGGACAAGATGAGCTCTTTATTTTCAGCAATCGGGCTACGGTTTGCGTTTTCCGTTTTCCAGTCGGTAATGTTTTTTATTTGGGTAACAAGATTAGTAAATTCTTCTTGTTTAGCCTTTAGTAGTTTTTTGTGCTGATTATTTGCATCAGAAGCATCTTCAGCTTCTTCTTTGAGTTTTTGTACCTGTTCTTTCTTCTCTGCCAGTAAGGTGTCTAGCTTTCTGGCCTGTTCCAATAGAGGCAGGGCATCGGTAAGCGCTTTGTTTTTTTCAGAAAAACGTTTTTCGGCCTGTTCCAGTTGTATTTCGAGATATTCTTTCTGCCCTCGCAGGGTGGCAATCGTTGCTTTTATTGTAGCAAACAGAACTGTTTTGTCAGCATGTTGCTGTTGAGTATGTTTGAGGGCATCGGCCCAGCTTTTGGTTTGCTGCGCTTGCTCAACATTTTGTAATTTTTGTTTACGAGGCAAGGCCGATGTTTGAACTTCGGTGGCAATATTTAATGCTGTGTAGGCTGTATCATGGCTGGTTTGCAGTTTAACTAGCTGCTCGTGCCATCCGATTTCTGCGGTCAGTTTTTCAATGTCTTTTTCCAGACTTTTAATCTGAGTTTCCAACGTTTCTTGCTCATCTGATAGTGTTTTCAGCTCTTCTTCGGTCAGGGTAATGATACCTTCTTTACGAAGATTAAGTTCCCGAAGTAGCTGTTCCTCTGCCTTGTATTTTTCGTAAATTTTCTTAGATATTTCAGAATAAATGTGAGTGCCGGTTAATTTTTCCAGCAAGGATGATTTTTCGTCTCGGCTGGCTTTCATAAAGGCGGTGAAATCGCCTTGTGCTAATAATACTGAACGCGTAAATTGTTCGAAATTTAAACCAACTAAGCGGGCTATCTCGTTCAGTGTTTCTTGCTTTCGACCGGGAATTTCAATACCTGAAGTAATGTTTTTGAGGGCTATGGAATCAGATTGCATACTGCCATCTGCCTTGTTCCTTGCCCGTCTTACATTCCAGTTAGCACGATAATGGTTCCCATCTATTCCCACAAAATCTACTTCGGCGAACCCATCAGCTGTTCCATCACGGAGTATACTGCGTACATCTCCTTGGCTGAGTGTGCTGCCTTCAACGTCCTTAATTTCTACACCGGTTTCTTTTGCCTGCAGATATCTAGGTGTTTTGCCGTAAAGGGCAAGGCACAAAGCATCTAATACGGTAGATTTACCAGCACCCGTGGCGCCGGTAATGGCAAATATGCCTGCTGAGCATAGTGGTTCAGCCGTAAAATCTATTTCGGTGTTTCCTTCTAGCGAGGCCAGGTTTTTAATGCGTATGGCGAGTATCTTCATTTAATCGGCTGTTTGATTTACTTCCTGTACCACTTGTTGAAAAAGCTGCATTACCCTAGTAGGAACCTCGCTGTTATATTTGGATTGATATATTTTTCCGAATATGTCAATTGGCTGTAATTCATTCAGTTTATCTGGGGTAATTATTTCTGTCGGGTTTTGTTTAGAAACAGGATGCTTTGCATCAATTCTGGCAAGTCTTACTTTTTTGCCAACTAAAGCAGTTTCCACTTTATGGCGTAAAGCAGGTTCGGGTCCTTCAAGTAACACACGTACTTCCAGATATGGAGCTGTTTCAGGAGTCAAATCCATTTTTGGTAAGTTTTCCAACTGAGCAATTACCTCATGCAAAGGTTGGTGGCTCAAGGGAGTTCTTTGCAAGGATATAAATAGCGGAATTTCTATAGTTTTAAGCTTGTTAATTTCCTGATCAAGTTCGAAAACAACGACCTGATGTTTATAATTGAGCTCTGAAAAAGACAACGGCAATGGGCTACCCGAATATCGGATATGCTCTTTGCCGCCAATTCTTTGCGCTTTATGGATATGACCCAGGGCAACATATTTGATGTCAGGATGAAAAGCAGTTGCAGGAATACATTCTACTCCTCCCATAATTTGCCTTTCTGTTTTATCCAGATCAGTAATTTCGGCATGTTGGGTATGCAAATGTCCCATAGCAATGATGGATTGTCCGTCTTTCATTTTATGGCTGGCATATTCAAATGCCTCTTTGTATAATGCGGTTACTCCTTCAGTATATGGGTTTGCGCAGTTAGGTATAGTTGGATAGTCGCCCATACGCAGAAATGGTACTGCGAGACACCATATTTTTGGATTTCCATAGGCATCGTGTATAGGCACAAGTAATTTTTCATAGTCGATATTTCCTTCTGCATCCTTTTCCACCAACCCAATAATATGAACATTGGATGATTCCAGTAATGGCATTGGGGCTTCTAACCTTGATGCAGAATCATGATTTCCGGCAGTGATGATAATTTGTAAATCGGGATTTGCTTTAGTCGCCTGATTCAGGAAAGTATAGAACATTTTTATCGATGCAGCCGACGGATTGGATATATCAAAAACATCTCCGCTGATTAGCATTATATCTATTTTTTCTGTTTGCAGTGTCTGTACCAGCCAATCTAAAAAACGCTGATGTTCATAGCTGCGGTCGTATTCATGAAACAGTTGGCCTATATGCCAATCGGCTGTATGAAGGATTTTCATATCTTAAGACTTTTTAGAAAATTTGCTCAGTGAATCCGAGACCCAATTACAAGAAATATGAGTTCAATAAAGCGGGTGCGTTCACCGCACATAAGAATTTTAGATGGTACTTGAAATTCAGGATGGAGAAATAGTATTTCATAATAATTGAGAGTGTTAGAAATGCAAGATAATTTTTTTTCTTAATTTATTACCAAAGATCGGAAGAAATTTCGCTTCCAATTTTTATCATAAAATTAATTGTTGTTACGTTAAGATATTTACGGTTTACCGTAATTAGCAGAGTTTTAACAGATAAATTTTGTTAAATATTTGCCTCCTAGGCTGCGTGAGGTTAGTACACGAATTTTGGAAAAAAGCTTTTTTGATAAAATACTTTAATCACTCGGGTGTTTGATAAGATGTAAAATTGCCCACAATTTTTTTCTTTCCTCATTGAAAGAATATATATAGTTTATCGTTTCTGGCTTTCACAGATGAATATTCTTAGTATTTGGTCGTTAAATAGACATACATAAATCTTGAATGTTATGAAATCTGCTTATCTGTATGTTCGAGTGAGCACCGATGAACAAAAAAGAAAAGGCTACTCATTGCCTGAACAGGAGGATCGATTGATCAAGTATTGTGAATCTAACAAAATAGAGATACGAGGAGTTTATCGAGAAGATTTCTCAGCAAAAACATTCAATAGACCAGAGTGGAAAAAATTACTGTCTATATTGAAAAAAGACAAAACTAAGGGAGAAAAGAATGTTCTTTGCATTAAGTGGGACAGGTTCAGTCGTAATACGCAGCTTGCCTACGAAATGATAGAGATATTAAGGAAGTGTAATACAAAAGTAATGGCAATCGACCAACCTGTCGATCTTGAAGTCCCAGAAAGTACTGTCATGCTTGCTGTTTATTTGTCGGTACCTGAGGCTGAGAATGCAAGAAGAGCATTGAATACTTCTAACGGTATGCGCAGAGCTAAGCTAATGGGACGATACCCTTGCAGGGCTCCGATAGGTTTTGTTAACCTTACAACGATTGAGGGTAGGAAATACATTGCGCCACAATATCCCGAGGCAGCGATCATCAAATGGATATTTCATCAGTTAGCAAAAAATAAGTATAGGATGTCGGTTATTAGAAGAATGGCTATTGATAAGGGTTTTTTCTGCACATCGTCCTATTTCTCCACTGTGGTGCGTAATCCAGTTTATTGTGGCTTAATCAAGGTTGTCCAGAATGATGGTGAAATCGAAATGATTAAAGGCAATCACGAGGCCTTGGTTTCTGTGTCCACATTTTATGAAGTGCAGGACATTATTAACACAAAAAGAAAAGTTTTGCCAAGAAAGGATGATTTGAAGAAAGCATTTTTTCTTACAGGGCTGCTAATCTGTCCCCGCTGTGGCCGAAAACTTTGCGGAAGCTTCTCTCGTGGTTCTAGAAGCCTTTATCCTTATTATCATTGTAGAGGAAGATGTAAGACTAGAATTAGTTCTGTAGTATTAAACTTGAGTTACGAAAAGAAAATAGAAAAGTTAGTTTTATCTAGAAACGCAAATGAGCTTTTTGTTAGAGTTATGGATGATTCGGATTTGGAAAATACTAAAAGTGAGTTCCTTAATGAAAGAGCAGAAATTAGAAGACAGATTTCAAGAAAGGAAATTGCAATGTCTAAAGCTCGCAATCTTTTTGTGGAAGGGAAATTAACATTTCAGGATTTCCGGGAGCTAAGAAAAGAATACCTATCTAGGCAGGTATGTCTAAAGAATGAACTTGAGCAAAATGCAACAAAACTGGAACACATAGATCGACAAGCGAAGCTTAATTATGGAGAGGTAATTGAAATTTTCAATATTTATAAAACATTAGACCCTGCAGATAAGAAGCACTTTGTCAAATTTTTTCCACCTGAAAACATTGATTATTCAACTGGCGACCTCACAATCAAGCTGCCGTACGGGCTCTCAAAAATACTTAGGTTCAAATCTTAAATCACCAATAATATGAACTTTATTGAAAGAAAAATATCTGTGAATAAAGCTATTTCGCTTTTGGCAAAGAATAATGTAAAAGTTAATGAAAAGGAAGCCGACATTATATTGGATTTCCTTTATCTAATAGCGAAGAATAATCTCAGGGAAGCCCAACCAGAAAAGCCTTTAAACCCTAAGAGGAGGTCGAACAAGCCAAAATCCACTTAGAGGTATTTGTGATACAGCTTTTTAGACCAATTTGGATAAAAGTTAAGAGGTTTTTTTACGATTGTCGAACACCACTTGGCCAAGTTGTAAACATTTGGGCCACAGAATTTTATTGGCATAAAAAAAGGAAACAACAAAAACATGTTGCTTCCTTAAGTAGCGGGGAGCAGGATCGAACTGCCGACCTCAGGGTTATGAATCCTGCGCTCTAACCATCTGAGCTACCCCGCCGGGTAAAAATATTTGCTTATATTATCAAATATTTAGGTGGTTATTTTTTGGAGTTGCAAATATAGAATAAATTACCTTTCTTTAGAAAAATAAAATAAAAAAAAATAGTCCGGAATAATATTCTGGTAATGAATTAACATGGCAGAAAAGAAAAAATTTACGCTTGAGTACGAGGTTAAATCGTCGCCACGAATACTGTATAGCTTTATAAGTGAGCCAAATGGCTTATCACAATGGTTTGCTGATGATGTTAATTTTCGCGATCAGGTTTATACATTTACCTGGGATGATGAGCAATTAAAAGCTAAGCTTGTTTCGGTAAAAGAGAACAAATTAGTGAAGTTTAAGTGGCTAGATGACGAACCACAGTGCTACTTTGAAATGGAAATTGTGCAAGACGAACTAACCAATGATGTTGCGCTTTCTATAACAGATTTTACTACAGACGACCTTCTTGCAGAAAAAAAATTAATCTGGGATAACCAAATTGATTATCTGATAAGTGTTTTGGGTGCATAAAATAAATATGCATTGTTTACCTTTGTAAGGTGAAAAAGATACATCTTCTAATTATAAAATCATTCATCAGGCCTTTCTTTGCAACATTTTTTGTTGTAATGTTTATCCTGTTAATGTTTTTTCTATTCAAATATGTTGATGATCTGATTGGTAAAGGCTTCGAATGGTTTACTATTATCGAGCTGATGTACTATCAATCGATGGTGCAAATCTCTATGGCACTACCACTTTCGGTATTGCTTTCTTCCATCATGACTTTTGGTACGCTTGGCGAAAACTATGAATTGGTTGCCATCAAATCTGCCGGCATTTCGCTGCAAAAAGCCATGCAGCCGCTTTTTTTGCTCATCCTGATGTTAACAGTTGGTTCTTTTTTATTTTCCAACTACATGCTTCCGAAAGCAAATCTCAAATTTTATTCGCTAATGTTTGATGTTAGGAATAAGAAGTTAGCCTTTTTAATAAAACCAGGAATCTTCAACAACAGCATCCCTGATTATTCTATTCGTGTAGATAGTAAAAATGAGGATGGAAAGATGTTCGGTATTATGATTTACGATCATAAAGGAACCAATGGTATTCCAAAAGTAATTCTAGCAAAAGAAGGCGAACTGAATAAATCGCCTGATGGGAAATATCTGATTTTCGATTTAAAAAATGGTGTAACTTATGAAGAGCAGGCAAGTTCGAGTGGTGTTTATAATCCACGACAGATAATGTATCGAAGCCGTTTTAAAGAAACACAACCAAAATTCGATATGGCTTCTTTTGATATGCAAAAAACCGAAGAAGGTAATTTTGGTAATAATACTTTAATGCTGAATTTGAAAGGTATCGAAAGAAAAAGAGATTCACTAACAAAAAAGATGGATACCTTGAATATAAACCGAGCAGTAACCTTAGGTAATAATTTTAAGCAATCGAACATTGCTTTGGGCTATACTAAAATTAAAATTGCACCTAAAAAGATTGCCGATAATATTCTTAAAAATATTCCGAATGGCTTTAGACTTCAAAGTGTTCAGAATGCTGCCAATATTGTTTCAACAATGAAGCAGGGTTTAGATTATGGTGCACCGGTACAAGAAGATTTAAGAGGTGAAATTATCTTCACAAGCGTGGAGTATCAGCGTAAATTTACCCTTGCTGCATCTTGTATATTGTTGTTTTTTATTGGAGCACCACTTGGCGCAATTATTAGAAAAGGTGGTATGGGTTTACCTGTGGTTATTGCCATTGTGTTTTTCCTTATATATCATATTATCACTACCGTAGCCGAGAAATCTGCCAGAGAAGGGAATTTAAATCCAATATTTGGAATGTGGATTGCTTTTATAATATTATCGCCTTTGGCCGTGTTTTTGACTTATAAAGCTACAGTAGATTCTGCTCTTTTCGATGTGAATTATTACAAACAATTTTTTATAAAACTCCTCAGGATAAAGCAGAAATAAAATCCATTATCATTTACTTCCAAATGATATATTCTTAACTATATTGCTTAATAAGGTTGTACCTTTGTATCAATCTATTTGATGATTTAATTATCTGATGATGGGCAATTTGTACTTTATATAAAATGCAAACAAAATTAAACACCATACAAGAGGCTATTGAAGATATCAAAGCCGGAAAAGTTATCATCGTTGTTGATGATGAAGATAGAGAAAATGAAGGTGACTTTTTAACTGCTGCAGAAAACGCAACACCAGAAGTCATTAATTTTATGGCAACATATGGGCGTGGCTTAATTTGTGCCCCTTTAACCGAAGAACGTTGCGATGAGCTAAACCTGAATTTAATGGTTGGCAAAAACACAGCGGCGTATGAAACAAATTTTACAGTTTCAGTTGATTTGGTAGGGCATGGTTGTACTACCGGAATTTCTGCCAGCGACCGTTCTAAAACAATGCTTGCCTTAGCAAATCCAAATACAAATCCAGATGAACTGGGCAGACCTGGGCATATTTTCCCTTTAAGAGCAAAAGAGGGTGGTGTAATTAGAAGAGCAGGGCATACCGAAGCAGCTGTAGATTTGGCTAGACTTGCAGGGTTTAAACCTGCGGGTGTTTTGGTAGAAATATTAAAAGAAGACGGCGAAATGGCTCGCTTGCCAGATTTGTTCAAAATTGCAGAACAGCATCAATTAAAAATCATTTCTATTGAAGATTTAATTGCTTACCGTTTAAGCATAGATAGCCTGGTAAAACAAGAAGTTAGTATAGATTTACCAACCGCTTGGGGCGATTTCAAAATGACGGCTTATACCCAATTGGATAATAACGCAACGCATTTAGCCATTTCGAAAGGAGCATGGAAAGAAGAAGAACCGATTCTGACCCGTGTGCATAGTTCTTGCGTTACCGGTGATATTTTTGGTTCTTGCCGTTGCGATTGTGGTCCACAATTACACAAGGCTTTAGAGATGATTGAGAAAGAGGGGAAAGGTGTTGTAATTTACATGAATCAGGAAGGACGAGGCATTGGACTCATTAACAAATTACGCTCGTACAACTTGCAGGATGCAGGTTTCGATACCGTTGAAGCAAACATTAAATTAGGCTTTAAAGGTGATGAACGTGATTACGGTGTTGGTGCGCAAATTTTAAGATTACATGGCGTTACTAAAATGCGCTTGATGAGTAACAATCCAACTAAACGTGCCGGTTTAATTGGCTACGGCTTAGAGGTTGTAGAAAATATTCCCATCGAAATTGAAAGTAATGTACATAATGAACGTTACTTGAAAACCAAAAGAGATAAAATGGGTCACTCTATTATGAAAGGGTAGTTTTTAGACTGTTATGAGCTGCGAGTTGTCGGTTGCCTGCTTAGGATTAGCCGACAACTTTTTATTTAAAAGATACATGATTGGCAACTTAAACAGATATCCGTAACTGTTCATACTCCTAACAGGCAACAGATAACCATTTTTAAACCACCCTGACTTGTAACCCACAACAGTTAACTGGCAACAGATTACTTTCTAGGATTATTTTTATTCTGATTTATAATCGCTTCCTTATTTATTGTTCGATTAGTTTTAACAGGTTGCTCAGTTTCTTTCTTTCTCAGATTTCTTCTGTAAGCACCAGATAATTTTTGTAGAAATTCTTTAAACGTATCAAACTGCTGTGTATAAACCAAACCAACTGATGTTACATTGGCTGTCGAACTAATACCACTGTTCAAGAAAATACTTTGTTGCGTTGGAGGCTTATTGGCCAGCTTTCCGGTTAAGCTTCCATCTTTTCTGATCAAGAACAAAGCTTCAACCTCGCTACCGACATTGTTTTTAGAGAAATCGATTACGGTAAAATCATTTAAGCTATTTCTATCAACAATACCCGCATTAATAATTAATCTATCATTAAAAAACTTAAATGAAGCATTTGCCTCACTCAACGATTTTACGTTTAAATCAACAAAGTTGAGATTTAACGATGATAATACATTATTGAACTGGTTAAATACAAGCTCAGTCGCTGTACTCGAAACACTTGAACCTAATTGTTTACCAATTGATTCTCCACCATTTCCAGGTGCAAAACTTCTCCTTATAATCAAACTAAAAGCCTGTAAATTCAAATTATTCTGATCGCTAAAGTAGGTTTGAAGTTCTTCTTTAATGGCCGGTTGAGCAGGGAAATTGATGTCAAGTTTAATATCTGGTTGCAATAACAAACCAGTCAGTCCCATTTCAACTTCCGTATTTACACGTTGATTAGCATTACTACTCGCATCTCTGTTGGCTGCCTTATATAACTCATTTAAATTGGCCCTGAGCGCATAAACAGCTTTCAGGTTGATTTGTGCTGCGGTCGGATTTCCAGTCCATCTAATCGTTCCCCCTTGTCTGATTTCGAATTTTTTGTTTATTACCTCCTGTGCGGTAAAGTCAAAACTTCCCGTTTCAATAATGTAATCTCCAGACATTTCAAAGTCGCCAAGACTATTGATGTTTAAGTTCAGCTCGGCGTTACCTTTCCCGCTTAAATTTCCTAAAGTTGTAAAAATGTTTGCCGTTGTATTTGGATCTATTGTAAGTTTAAATGTTAATGTTAAGCCATCAAAAGTGGTAACCTTTTTAACAACTTTTGCAGAGTCTCTGCTTATGAAATTAATGAAATCCTTATCTGAAACCGTTTCAGAACTATTTAGCGGAAGATTAAAAACAGTGCCTTTTTCTGTTTTGGCTTTAATATCAATCTTCATTTTGCTTGTTGGACCAGTAAATTTAAAAACACCTGTTCCGTAAGCTTTTCCGAAATAAACCGAATTGTCTTTAGAAGTGGTGTTAAGTGCCATCAAACTTTCTGCATTAACGGTAACATTCAGCGTTGGGTCGTCAAGATTATTTAAATCAACACTTCCCATTGCAGTAGCTTCGTGTCCTTCTAAATCGGTTAGCTTAAAGTTATCTAATTCAATAATACTATTTTCAACGTTAACCTTGTCGGTAATTACGTAAGTTGTTTTCAGGTAATTCACCATCAGCTGCCCTTTATTAAAAGAGAGTGTTCCATTAATTTTTGGATCGTCAAATTTACCTTTTACCGTTAAATCAGAAGAAACCTCTCCTTTTAAATTTGATACCAGTTGTTTTACAAAAGGCTCAAAAATGGTCAGCTTACTTTCGTCCATTTTGATGTTTAAATCAATGTCTTTCTCTTTTAAATCCAAACCTCCGGTAAGCTTAAACGTTTCCGAATCATTAGCCATGATGCTGGTGTAAACATTTATTTTATTGCCTTCGCTAAAAGAAGATGTATCCGTAAGTGTACCTATGTAAATGTCATTGAAATTTAGAGAGTCAATTTTAATATCATCGCTAATTCTTGGTGCTTTTAAAATACCGTATAAATTGGTTTTACCATTAACTTTTCCGGCAAGTTTAACCCCAAATCCCTTGGTAAAGAAATTAATCGTTTTTAGGTTGAAGTCCTGGAAACCAACTTCAAGTAAATCTTTAGGGTCTTCTGATATTAAACCATCAACCGTAATTTGCTGCTTATCATTAGTTAAATCAAAGTTTTTGATTTCGGTTTTGCCGTTATTTAATACGATGCGAACTTTTTCCTGAATTCTCCACTCTTCATTATTAATCTGTAATATAGATGGAAGAATACTCAAGCGAGCGGTTGTGTCCTGATTTTTGGTAAATTCAACAAGTCCGTTTAAGTCTAATTTATTGGCTTCGTCTGCACTTGATGTTTTAATGTTGAAGGCCAGGCTATCATTTCTTAAAATATTCGAGATATTAAAGTCTTTAACAAACAAGCTATCATTAAGCTGAACCCTGTCTGATGTTACGTTAAGTTGAAGCTGTTCAGGTGTAGTATTTTCATCAATAATGATGTTATTGACCACAACGCCCTGATACTTTAAATTCTTTATAAAGCCGTTCAACGTTGCAGTATTGTTCCTCGAATCGAAATTGCCAATAAAGTTTGCACCCTCAGATAATTCAAGTCCAGGTGAAATTAACTGAGCTAAGGGCTCGAATTTTTTAACCTTGAGGTTAAATTGAAAAATCTGTTCTTTAAACTTTATAATTTGAGTCTGAAATGATGGAACATAGGTTTTCGCAATTGCCTTATAATAAGAACCAATTGAATTTAAATCATATTTGCCATCAATACTGGCATCTAAAATATCTGATTTAATTGTTAAATGGCGGTCAACCCCACTACCATTTGCAGTAAGTTCTACTGAATCGATGCTATAGGTTCCCTTTGGATTTTTCAGTACAATTTCCTGAATCCTCAATCTTCCTTCGATGTTGTTTAGATCAGTACCTGAAAAATTGGTGGTAAATTTAGCATCTACCCTGAGCGAATCCTTAATCAGATTAAGGGCTTTTAATCTAGCTCCGGTAATGGTTGCGTTGAAATTAAATACTGGTAACTTAGGGTTAAGGTTTACACCGCCATCAAAATCAAGTTTGATATTTTTATCATTGATGGTTAGTTTTCCATCGAAATATTTTTTATCGAATGTGCCATTCACCTTAACATTACGATACCTGTAATTGTTGAAATCAATGTAATCAATATCGCCGTCTATTTTTTCCGTAAGCTCTTTCAACTCTGTTCCACGGCCTTTTACATATAATGAGGATGTAATTCTACCCAAACTTTTTTCGTCTAAAAGGTTGCCGATATTAAAATCAAAGGTTTTAACATTTCCGGTGTAAGATGGAACATTATTCTTGTCAATCTTCATATTAACATCCGAAACAATCCGACCTAACTTAGTTTTAAATTCGCCGTAAGCGATAAAATCGTTCTGAAAACCTGTAAAGCTGCCATTGAAATTTATATTTCCAAATTTGTTTACAATACTTGGAACAAGCTTTTTGTTTTTACCAGTGATACCAGAAAGCACTTCATCCAGATCGGTTTTGTTAGTTCCGGCCATTTCAATTTTCAAATCCATAAAGGTTTCTTCCCACTTCGGTAAACCTTTAATTACAAAATCGCCTTTTATATGCGTTGCCTTTCCCGATCTAACAGATAACTTTTTGGCTTTAAGGTTATTTACTAAACCCGTTATTTGTCCATCAACATCTAAATCCAATTTCATTGTATTCAACTCCGGAGCAAAGTATGCAACATCTTTTGACGATATATGGCTGTCTTTAAAAATAGCCTTCATCCGAACATTATCAATATAATGGTTGAAATCCCTGAAGGTTTTAAACTGCATTCGATAATAATCCGTTAATCGGCTTTGGTTGGTAACCAGTAGCAATTTTTTTAGTTCAATTGCATTGGTATCTACAGTAGTTTCAGCAGTTAAATTCTTTAAATAAAAACCACTTCGTTCTCTTAAAGTCAGGTTTTTGATATTTGTTTTAAGAATGTGGTTCTTCGTGTCTAAGCCTTCAAGAATAACACTTAAATTCTTTACGTCAACATTATCAAAGTTTACACTGTTACCCTGCGCAGTATCTTTGGCCTTGTAATTTTTGTATTTGAAGGCCAAATTATTAACTATAATTCTACCGAAATCAATTTTGTAGGGTTTCTTTTTTTTCTTTACAGTAACCTTACCATCATCAAAATAATTAATGATGAAATCGAGGTTAGATGAATTATCTTTGAAATCTTTTAAGAAGAATTGCCCATTATTAAGCTGAATCGTATTTATGTCGATAATTCTTTTATCTATAGATAATTGGTTAATATCAACCATTAATGTTGGCGTACTCAGAAGGGTATCCTTTTGAAGGTCGAGAACTGATAGTCCTTCAAGAACGATTGACTTAAAAGGCTTGATGTATAGGCTTTTAATGGATACAGTAGTATTTAACTCCTTTGATAAATACGCAGCTGCTTTTTTCGCAAAAAAAGTTTGAACAGGTTTAAACTGCAAAGAAAAAACAAGAAGCGCAAGCAGCAAAAGTATTGATGCGATTACCCAAAGGAGTATTTTAAATAGTTTTTTAATAATTTTGCAGCTTAAATAAAAATAATTTGTCTATTATACTTGCTATAGAGTCCTCTTGCGATGATACTTCGGTTGCTATATGTAACAACGGCAAAATTACGGCCAATGTTATTGCAAACCAAACAATTCATGAAAATTATGGTGGTGTAATCCCTGAATTAGCTTCAAGGGTACATCAACAAAATATAGTGCCCGCCGTTCAGCAAGCATTATTGATTGCTAAGGTTACAAAACAGGACATAAGTGCTGTTGCTTTTACACAAGGGCCGGGCTTATTAGGCTCGCTCCTGGTAGGTGTTTCCTTTGCAAAATCATTTGCATTGGCATTAAATATACCGCTAATTTCTGTCAATCATATGCATGCGCACATTCTTGCACATTTTATTGATGAACCTAAACCGAATTTTCCATTTTTATGCTTAACAGTTTCTGGAGGACACACTCAAATCGTTTTGATAAAAGATTATTTTGATATGGAAATTGTGGGGGAAACTTTGGATGATGCCGCAGGAGAAGCTTTTGATAAAACCGCCAAAATTTTGCAATTGCCTTATCCTGGTGGACCTTTAATTGATAAACATGCTCAATTAGGAAACCCAAAGGCATTTAAGTTTGCTGAACCTCAAATTACAGATTTGAACTTTAGCTTCAGCGGATTTAAAACTTCTATTTTATATTTTATCCGCAAGCAGGAAAAGGAAAACCCTGATTTTATTGCTGAAAATTTAAACGATATTTGTGCTTCTGTTCAATACAGTATTATTCAGATTTTGATGAATAAACTTAAAAAGGCCGCGAAGCAATTCAATATTAAGGAAGTTGCCATTGCAGGCGGTGTTTCTGCTAATTCAGGTTTAAGGAATACTCTAGAGCAAACAGCTATCGATTTTGGTTGGAACGTTTACATTCCGGCTTTTCAATACTGTACTGATAATGCAGGCATGATTGCAATTGCCGGATACCATAAGTTTCTGAAGCAAGAGTTTGTCGGTCAGGATGTTTCGCCATTGGCAAGAATGGAATTTTGATGAGGCTTAATTGATTAATTGCTGAATTGGTTAATTGTAGAATAGCTTAATTGTTGAATTGTTACTTGAAATTTGAAATTTGAGATTTGAGATTTGAGATTTGAAAATTGAATATTGTGATTTGTAATTTGAAACTTGAGCCTTGATAATTGACCTTTAAAATAACCTTCCGAATCAGACATCTGACTTTGGACTAATAAAAATTATATGACTGGAGCATCATTAGTATTTTGGATAGTTTGCGCTATACCTTTAATGGGGATTTTGTATTACCTCATTAGGAAAGATAAAAATAAATTAAAAGGAAGCTGGGGCGTAATTATCTTGGGTGCCTTACTTGTTGCGGCTATCTTGGTTATCGTTTACGTAACTAAAGATTTCAACGCAATTTTTAGTCAAAACTAGATATTGCGATAAAAGCCATAAAACAAACAGTCCCGGTTAAATTAATAATCGGGACTGTTTTTGTTTATAAGATTTAATCTATTTTTCTTCTAACTTATCGCCAGTTACTTCAGCTTTAATTTTAGCTTCTAACTCTTCGGCCAATTCAGGGTTATCACTTAAAAGTTGCTTAACGGCATCTCTACCTTGTCCAAGTTTTGTATCTCCGTAAGAGAACCAAGAGCCTGCTTTTTTAATAATACCGAAATCTACACCTAAATCAATAATCTCACCGTTTTTAGAAATTCCTTCGCCAAACATTACATCAAACTCAGCAATACGGAAAGGCGGTGCAACTTTGTTCTTTACAATTTTCACCTTCACACGGTTACCCGAAACCTCGTCAGTATCTTTAATCTGCGAAATTCTACGGATATCTAAACGTACCGAAGCATAAAATTTTAATGCATTACCACCAGTTGTTGTTTCAGGGTTACCAAACATGACACCAATTTTATCACGTAATTGGTTAATAAAAATACAGCAACATCCGGTTTTCGAAATCGTACCGGTTAATTTACGCAATGCTTGGCTCATTAAACGGGCATGTAAACCCATTTTGCTGTCGCCCATTTCGCCTTCAATTTCACTTTTTGGTACTAATGCAGCAACAGAGTCAATAACAATTACATCAATTGCGCCAGAACGAATCAGGTTATCTGCAATTTCTAATGCCTGCTCACCATTATCTGGTTGAGAGATTAAAAGGTTGTCAGTATCAACACCTAATTTCTTAGCATAAAATTGGTCGAAAGCATGTTCTGCATCAATAAAGGCAGCAATACCACCTTTTTTCTGCGCTTCTGCAATAATGTGCGTAGCTAGAGTTGTTTTACCTGACGATTCTGGGCCGTATATTTCAATAACCCTTCCTTTTGGAATTCCACCAATACCTAAGGCAATATCTAAACTAATCGAACCTGTAGAAATAAATTCAAGTGGCTCAATAGCTGTATCACCAAGTTTCATTATCGTGCCTTTACCGTACGATTTTTCTAATTTATCTAAAGTAAGCTGTAAAGCTTTTAATTTATCTGTGTTGACAGTTGCACTCATTTTTTCTTTCATGTAAGGCGTAAATATAAAATTAATCTATCGGCTAAAATCAAATGTTTAAAACTTGTTTACTAAAATATTTAGCTAAGTTAATTGTTTTTTGGCTAATGTCAATAGTAAATTAAAAATAAATTACAATACTGCAATTTTGTTCAGTTTTTCAAAATATTTGCACATATAAGTTATTTCGCAAATATTGCATTTAGGGCTTCTGGCTACGCAAACATATCGTCCGTGCAGAATTAACCAATGATGTGCGATGTGAATATCATGCTCTGGCAAATTCTTTACCAAATCCTTTTCTACAGCCAAAGGCGTTTTGCCATTAGTTAGTCCAAGTCTGTTTGCAACCCTAAATACATGCGTATCAACGGCCATAGCAGGTGCATTATAAATTACCGAAGCAATCACATTAGCTGTTTTTCTACCCACACCAGGCATTTTCTGCAAATTATCAATATCCGATGGTACGACATCATTAAACTCATTTATTAATATATTTGCCATACCAACCAAATGTTTAGCCTTATTATTTGGATAGCTGATGCTTCTGATGTAGTCAAATACAATATCGGGTGTAACTTCTGCAAGCGCTTTGGCATTTGGGAACCGCTGAAAAAGGGCAGGCGTAACCATATTAACTCGTTTATCGGTACACTGTGCAGATAAAATTACGGCCACCAAAAGCTGATATGGATTGTTGTAATGGAGTTCTGTTTCTGCATCTGGCTGCTTCGCCGAAAAATGTTCTACAAAAAGTTTATACCGTTCTTTTTTAAGCATGGGCAAATATAGCTAGCTATTTTCATAACGATTAGAAATATTAGAAAATTGAAGCAAGCAATTCTTGGCGCAATTCGTCCCGCTTTGCACTACAATCTTTTTAATACAGCTGTCCTGCTGAGGTATGTGGCATTTGTTTCATCGCTTGCAGATGAATTATATATAAAGTTACTGCTCAATTAAAAAGTATTTACGTTGCAATCGGGTTTAGAAACTTTAGGTTAGTGCCGCAAACATCCCTCGGGCCAAGGCTTAACAAATCCTTATACAATACTTAAACTCACCCATATCCCACCTATAGCAAATGAATGTAGTAGTCTTAAGTAAGGCAAAGGCACTGTAAAGCCAAAGACAATTCAAGATAGTCCACCTTTTATTCGCAAAACGCGGACTTACCGCGGACTCACTGCGGAATTACGCTAGCTGATCTCCGAAAGAGGACTATATAAAATAACAATATAAATGCTATTAATGGTACCGATTAATGAAATGAACTGACAGCAACTTTCTCAGTTACCTCTACTTCCTGATTTTGATTGCTTTTTATTAACCAAAAGGCAAAAAAAGCACCTACTAAGGCCATTGCTGCACCAACATAGGCCGGTGAGGTATAATCAAAACCATAAACTAAAGGCAAGCCCCCAAAAAATGCACCTAAGGCATTTCCAATATTAAAACTCGCCTGACTTGCTGAAGCTGCGAGCATCTCCGAACCTTTTGCAGATTGTATCATAAGCATTTGAATCGGGGCAGCCAGTGAGAATGAAACAGCTCCCGTAACAAATGTCATTATAAGTGCCATAACTTGATTAGCCGAAACAAAATGAACGATTGTTAACGTAACTACCATTGTAATAAGTAATGCTGCCGAAGCTTTAGCTGGCGAATATTTATCTGCTAATATGCCACCAAGGTAGTTCCCGGTCATCATGCCCAAGCCTGCAAGCATTAATATATAAGTTACTGCATTTGAAGAAAAACCTGCAACTTCTGTCATTAGCGGAGCTATGTAGCTGTACCAGGTAAATAAACCGCCGGTACCAATAGATATCATAAAAATGATTATCCAGGCTTCTCTTTTCTTAAAAAAGCTAAGTTCTGACTTTAGATTTCGGTCTTTGGCCGCCCCTAATGCTGGTAACCAGAGTTTTAAACTCAATAAAGTAACTAAACCAACCAATACAACAACCGCAAATGATATACGCCAGGAAAAGTTGTGTCCAATAAATGTACCTAAAGGAACACCAACAATATTTGCAATGGTTAAACCCATAAACATTAAAGAAACTGCTTGGGCTGCTTTACCCTCTTTTGCGATTCTGCTGGCTACAACAGAACCTACACCGAAGAAAGCGCCATGGGGTAACCCTGAAAGTAATCTGGCTATAAATAAAGTATTAAACGTTGGGGCAAAGGCAGAAAACGCATTAAAAGCCGTAAACATAACCATTAAGGCAATTAATATCTTTTTTGGTGGATACTTACCGGCAATCATAATTAAGAGCGGTGCACCAATTACAACACCGAGCGCATAAGCAGAAATTAAATGACCAGCTTCTGGAATGGTAACTTTTAAGTCTTTTGCAATATCTGGCAAAAGCCCCATCATTACAAATTCTGTAATGCCGATGCCTAAACCACCAAGTGTAAGCGGAAGTAAGTTCTTATTCATAGCGATGCTTAGTGTTAAAATTACACTAAGCAAATGTAGGGCTTTTAATTAATTATGCGAAGCGAAGGCTTTAAAAATGGAAGATGTATGACTTTTTGGGAAATGAAAGATGGAAAATGGATAAGGGAGAATGAGAAATGGATAAGGAAAATAGTAGTAGAGTATGGAAGGGTTGTAAATAAAAAAAGCTTCCTTAATTTTAAGAAAGCTTTTTGATATGTAAAATTACTTTGATTTGCTATATGCTAAAATCCTGTTGATGGCATCATCTGAAGGATTTTTTAGCAGCCCATCTAACTTACTTTTAATTTGATCATAAAATAAGTCAATTTCCGCGTCAGACTCATTATCAGTTGTGTACTGAAACATGTTTTGTGTGGGTAAATTTACATTTGTTTTTGATGTAGAGGTTTTTGTCATAAGCAACTAAATGTTTTTGTTTTATAAACTTAACGATAGTTCAGATGCTTTATTTCAATCCCTAAAACATTTTATGTAACTTTTTCATTACCCCTTATAAGTCATCTCTTTTGTTTTAAGCATTTTACGCAAGTTGCTTAACGCATAGCGCATTCTGCCTAGAGCAGTATTAATGCTCACATCAGTTAAATCGGCAATTTCTTTAAAACTTAAATCTGCGTAGTGGCGCATTAAAAGCACTTCTTTCTGCTCATCCGGTAATAAATGAATCATTGCTTTCAGATCTTTGTGGGTTTGGTCGCGAAGCATTTTTTCTTCTGCACTTTCATCATAAAAGTGTAGCATATTAAATACATCCATTCCATCCGAACTTGTAATAATTGGTGTTCGTTTTTCCTTTCTGAAATAATCGATAACTAAGTTGTGCGCAATACGCATTACCCAAGGTAAGAACTTGCCTTCCTCGTTATATCTCCCCGATCGCAAAGTGTTAATTACTTTGATAAAAGCATCTTGAAAAATATCTTCCGCTAAGTATTGGTCTTTTACCAACAAGTAGATAGAAGTATAAATTTTGCTTTTATGTCTTTGTAAAAGTTCTTGCAATCCATTCTCGTTCCCGGCAACGTATAACTTTACCAGGTCCTGATCATTATATGATTGTAAATTCATAGGTTTACCTACACTAAATCCCGTACTATTTGCTAAAAATTAATTTGTAGAAGTTTAATTTCTATAGCTGCTCTCCTATGTTTTTTGAATGTGTTAGTTTGGTTCTGAGTTTGTTAATATTCAAAGAAAGTTAATTTTTTATCAAAAAACAAAAAATTAAATGTTAAAAAATAAATTAACGGTCCCAGTACCTTATTTTTGTATCTTCTTAAAACCCAAATTACTTTATCGGGGTTTGATAATATATTCTTAATAATACATGAGCAAAAAAGAAGCCGAAAAAGATCCGCACAAAAATATTATTATAAAAGGTGCCAGAGTGCACAACCTTAAAAATATAGATGTTGCTATTCCGAAAAATAAATTGGTGGTGGTAACTGGTATGTCAGGTTCGGGTAAATCTTCGCTTGCTTTTGATACACTTTACGCAGAAGGTCAACGCAGGTATGTAGAAAGTTTGTCGTCTTATGCACGCCAATTTATGGGGCGTATGAACAAGCCAGATGTAGATTATATTAAAGGAATTGCACCAGCCATCGCCATTGAGCAAAAGGTAATAACTTCGAATCCACGCTCTACGGTGGGTACATCTACAGAAATTTACGATTATTTAAAGTTACTTTTTTCCAGAATCGGGAAAACCATTTCGCCAATATCTGGCAAAATAGTAAAGAAAGATTCTGTAAGTACAGTGGTAGATTATGTAAGCTCGCTAGCCGATGATACAACAGTAACCATATACTGCCCGCTTTATCCTCATAACAATAGAACGATAAAAGAAGAACTCGCTATCTTATTGCAAAAAGGGTTTTTAAGAGTTTTGATCAATAATAAAATAGAAAAAATTGAATCAGTTTTAGATGACCCTGATTTTAAGGATGTTGAGCTAGTTGACGACAAAACTGTACAGATCTTAATAGATAGAATTGTAACCAATAAAGAAGAAGAAACGCTAAGCCGTTTAGCCGATTCTGTACAAACTGCATTTTTTGAAGGTAAGGGAGATAGTTATGTTGAGGTAAAAGGAAATACTAAGCACTTCAGCGATAGATTTGAATTGGACGGTATGCGTTTCGAAGAGCCTACACCAAATTTTTTCTCATTTAATAATCCGTATGGCGCTTGTAAACGTTGCGAAGGTTACGGAAATGTAATTGGTATTGATGAAGACTTAGTAATCCCTGATAAAAGCAAGAGTGTTTATGATAATGCAATTGCGCCATGGAGAGGTGAGAAAATGGGCGTTTGGCTTCAGAATTTCATTAAAGCTTCTGCTAAATTTGATTTTCCAATTCACAGAGCCTATAACCAGCTTACAGAAAAAGAGCAAGCTTTATTATGGACAGGAAATAAATACTTTGAGGGATTAAATGCCTTTTTCAAAGAATTGGAAGAACAAACCTACAAAATTCAATATCGTGTAATGTTATCCCGCTATCGCGGAAAAACAGTTTGCCCGGATTGTAAAGGTTCTCGCCTGCGCAAAGATGCATCGTATGTAAAAATTGCAGAAAAATCCATTATTGATGTGGTGTTAATGCCTTTGGCTAAAGCATTAACCTTTTTTAACGAATTGAAATTAAGTGTTAACGATGCTAAAATTGCAAAGCGTTTACTTGCCGAAATTAACAATCGCTTCTTATACCTTAACAATGTTGGTTTAGGTTATTTAACCCTAAATCGTTTATCAAATACCCTCTCGGGAGGTGAATCTCAACGTATTAACCTTGCAACTTCATTAGGTAGTAGCTTGGTTGGTTCTATTTACGTTTTAGATGAACCAAGTATAGGTTTGCATCCACGTGATACCAATAAGTTAATTGAAGTTTTAATTTCTTTGCGAAATGTTGGCAATACGGTTTTGGTTGTAGAACATGAGGAAGAAATGATGCGTGCGGCCGATTACATTATCGATATCGGTCCGGAAGCAGGAACGCATGGTGGTAACTTGGTTTTCAGCGGAGATTACGAAGCCATTTTAAAAGATAAAAATAGTTTAACAGGACGCTATTTATCAGGCGTTGATAAAATTGCAATACCAGAAAAACGCAGAAAGTGGAAAGATCATGTTCTTATTAAAGGAGCAAGAGAAAATAACCTTAAAAATATTGATGTTAAGTTTCCATTAGGTGTTTTTACTGCCGTAAGTGGTGTTTCTGGCTCGGGTAAAACCAGTTTGGTCAAGAAAATTCTTTACCCGGCTTTGCAAAAAGCAATTGGAAATTATGCTGGTGAGCAAACCGGTGCTTATGATGGTATTTTCGGTAACTATGATTTGGTTAGTGCTGTGGAAATGGTCGACCAAAATCCTATTGGTCGTTCAAGTCGCTCAAATCCGGTTACCTATGTTAAAGCCTGGGATGATATTAGAGCATTGTTTTCTTCGCAGGCAGCCGCAAAGGCTGCGGGTTTAAAACCAGCTGCGTTCTCTTTTAACGTTGAAGGTGGTAGATGTGACGTTTGCCAGGGTGAGGGCGAAGTGAAAATAGAAATGCAGTTTATGGCAGATATCTATTTGCCATGCGAAGCTTGTGGTGGAAAACGCTTTAAACAACAAGTATTGGATATCACCTACAAAGAGAAAAACGTTTCTGATATTTTGGATATGACTATCGAAGAAGCGGTAGATTTCTTTAAAGACGAACAAAAAATTCTGAATAAATTGAATCCATTGGTTGATGTTGGTTTGGGCTACGTTCATTTAGGTCAATCTTCTAACACCTTATCTGGTGGCGAAGCGCAACGTATTAAATTAGCATCATTTTTAATAAAGGGAAATAACGCAAACAAAACCTTATTCATTTTTGATGAACCAACAACTGGTTTGCATTTCCATGATATCAAAAAGTTATTAAAAGCATTAAATACTTTAATCGAACAAGGCAATACAATTCTTGTTATCGAACACAATATGGATATGATTAAGTGTGCAGATTGGGTAATTGATATTGGTCCGGAAGGTGGTGACGGTGGTGGAAAACTTGTATTTGAAGGTATTCCGGAAGATTTGGTGAAAGAGAAAAACTCTTATACCGGAAAATATTTAGCTGACCATTTAAAATAAATTTATACTTTCGGCAATGCTTTTTCTAACCTTTATTATAGGCATCCTTCTAAATGCAATGGGCTATATTCCGCCTGGCAATATTAACTTAACCGTTGCTCAATTGGCCATAAATAAGGGCATGAGGCAGGTTTGGTACTTTATTTTATCGTTCTCTTGTGTAGAGGTATTTTTCACTTTCGGCATGATGCGCTTCGCCCGTTGGGCCATGAGCGATATTAATCCAAATGAAGCATTTAGTGAAGTAAGGTTAGGAACTTTAGTAGATTGCTTTATGATTCTCATGTTTATTACCATGGGTACTATAACATGGGTAAACCGTAAAAAAGCTCCAAAAACCAGTAGTAAAAAAGAAGATAAGCGTAGCGGAAGTGTACTTTATGGCTTAATTCTTGGTGTTTTAAACCCTGTACAAATTCCGTTTTGGTTGTTCTTTGGTAACTATGTTATTTTGCATAATTGGATTGAAACCGATTATTTATCGCTTGTAATTTTCAGTTTAGGTTCGGGTTTAGGTTCTGCCGGAGCATTATATTTGTACGCACATTTTGCCACTTTTATACAAGAAAAATTTGCATTAAGCAGTTTAATTATCAATAAATCGATTGCGATATTTTTATACGCTTTAGCTGTTTATTTAATTGTAAAGCAGGTAATTATTGTTTTTTAGCCGTGCCTCGCAATGACGTGATGTTTAAGGTTTTCGTCATTCTGAACTTGTTTCAGAATCTCACCTAATTATTAGCCTATTTATTTTGGAAATGAAAGCTCAGCTAAATGGCGGCTTTTAGTCCCGCCAAACACTTTACTCCACTGCGTTCCGTGTTCGTTTATGTCGGGTTTAGGTACAAAGGTTTTTGCATGAAAAGCCCCTCAAAATGGTTACTGTTTTAATTTAAATAACCCCCGACATAACGAATTCCGATATTTCATCGGTAGTAGTTGGCGGGACTGCTGTAACCGATGTTTCACTGTCTTTGCGCTCCAAATTATTTAATAATGGAAGATGTAAGATGGATGAGGGAATCAGTTTTTCATCTTACATCTTCCATCAAATATTTATAACCCAGTTTACTTTAAAAATTCTACGTTCCAGATTTTTTCTGCCTTTCTACCAATCAGCCAAAATGAAGCTGCTAACACCGAAAAGAAAAGCGCCTTATGCCAGCTATCCCAAAAGTATTCGAAATAGCGAGTGTACAAATTGATAAATAGAAAAGTAATGCCAAACTCGCGGGCAATATCATCTCTGTATTTTAAACCATATAAGGTGCTTGCCAGGCAAATTGCAGCAGAAATTAATGCCCAGTAAAATAAACTTAATTGCCTGATTTTATACCATTCTTCGAGGCTGGCGAAATTGCCAAATACGGATAATGCCCAAAGCGAAACAAATAGGTAAACCATTCCTGCAATGTAGGTAACCTGAAAAAAGTGTTTGGTTCTTGGTATAACCTTCATTATAACGGAAGCGGCAGTTAATATGGCCCCAAAAACGACAAAACGTAGTGGGTAATTCATCCCAAGGAAATAATAATTCCAGCGACTTAAATAGCCCGTTTCTGTGCCAAACCATGCACCGAGTGAGATTAGTGCAAAAACCCAAATCAATCTTGATTTAAAAATATAACCTAAAGCACCATAAATAAATACGGAAATTAAAATCAAGACAGAAAAATTACCAGAACCATTATCTATGGCTTTTCCAAAATAAGCTACAGCATTCGCCGTTAGTAAAATGGCAGAAAAGACTATTGCTTCATTGCTGAATTTTAAATTAGGTAAATTCTTTTTTCTTCTAAAACCAAGGATGTATAACCATGCGGCTATGCCTCCGGAAACAATTGCAATTACAATATTTGGCGTGTTGTAAACTCTTTTTAGGTAGTTTAAAATTGAGTTATCGATAAGCAACGAACCTAGTGCAATAAAGCCACAGGCAAGTGCAATCCAAAAAGCATATTGCGCTAAACGTAACCAATCGAAGTTTTTAGCTTCATAACTTTTTCTCAGTTTTTGCCCTGTTTCTTCGGTAATTAAACCATCGGTTTCCCATTGGTCTATCATATCATCAAGAAATTCACTTTTTTCTTTATCGACTCTCATAGGTTAGGTAATGAACGAAGATATGTTTTTTAGTCGGAAGTCAAAATGTCAGAAGTTTTAAGCTAATATGCGCTGTTGCCATTCATTGCTTTGTACAATTATAACTTCTGACTAAAGACTCCCAACTTTTTATTAAATCACATCTTTGATCTTCTTATTGTTTCCAACAATCCAAATCACATCACCATTGGCAAAAACAAAATCGGAGGATGGGTTTAGAATTCTTTCTGCACCACGTTCTATGCCTACAATTAATGCCTGCGCTTTTTCCCTGATTCCGGCATTGCGAATACTTAAACCAAATACAGGGGATTCGGTGTTTACCACAACTTTTTGTAAAGTCATTTCCTTATCAGGGAAGTTGTTTTCTTCTTCTATTTCTGGCGTGTTCACTTCCAAAATGGCTTTTACCATTGCCAACTGATCATCGGCGCCAATAAGCAGTAATTTATCGTTTGGATAAAGTCTTTCATCACGTCCAGGTGTTGGAATAGTATTTCTCCCGCGTTCTATCATGGCAATATTTACACCGAACTTTTCTCTAATCATTAATTCCGTTAGGGTTTTTCCAACCACTTCCGATTCTGGCGATACCTTAAGCTCGGTTAAGTGTGTATCCCACGGTAAAATATCTGGTTTTTGGTTTTCTCTGGCGTTTAAATTCTTGATGAAACGGCGTTCCAGTTTATCGTAAAAAGATTGAAGCTTTCTGGAGAATATAATCATTCCAAGCACGATTAAACCCAGTGCAATTAGGGCGGCAACCCAGGTATCGAAAAACTCGTACATTAAAAACCCAACGAAGAATATACCTAATGCAATCCTGAAGAACTCAATGGCAATTAGCGGGCCGCGGGTGTATTTTTTATTTAACCAAAGGTGAGAGTAAGCTGTTTTTTGAATCCTCCGAATGGATAAAGCCCATAAAAAAGGAGACATTAAGATAAAAGACAGGGATACACTAATTATAATAGAAGTTAATCCATTAGTAATATTCTTAACAATAAATGGTTGCAAATATCTTGATGTAAGAAAAATAACGGCGATAATAATTACCGAATGAATGATTGTATTGAAAATGTAAGAACGAAGCAAAATTTTCCAATCGCTTAAGGTAGTAATTCCAGCTGTGCTTGAACTATATCTTTCAATACCATCCAACCATTTTTTTGGTAAAACCCGGTTTAAGAAATTATAAAAACTTTCGGATGATTTAATTAAATATGGTGTTGTAAAGGTTGTAATGGCTGAAGCCGCTACGGCAATTGGATAGAGAAACTCGCTTGTAACTTTAAGCGTTAAACCTAAAGTTGCAATGATGAATGAAAATTCTCCAATTTGCGCTAAACTCATTCCGGCTTGTACAGAGGTTTTTAATGGCTGACCAGACAGTAAAGCACCAAGAGATGAACTGATTAATTTACCAAGCACTGTAGCTAATGTTACCACTATAATTGGAAAAGCATAGTCAACCAAAACTTTTGGATCGATTAACATGCCAACAGAAACGAAAAATACAGCTGCAAATAAGTCTTTAACAGATTTTGTTAAGTGTTCTATTTTTTCGGCCTGCGTGGTTTCTGCTAAAATTGAACCCATAATAAAGGCGCCAAGTGCCGGAGAAAAACCAACCTTTACCGCAAGTAAAACCATAACCAAACACAATGCTAAAGAAACGATAAGCATGGTTTCGTCATTCATTAGTTTTCTGGTGGCTTTTAAGAAAGTCGGGATTAAAAAGATTCCTGCTAAAAACCATAAAACCAGAAAAAAGGCAAGCTTTAGTATCGAAACCAGCATCTCTGAGCCTGCAAACTGCTGACTTACCGCCAATGTTGAAAGGAGCACTAACAATAAAATAGCTACCAAGTCTTCAACAATTAGAACTCCAAAAACCAGGCCTGCAAACTTTTTATGCTTAACGCCTAACTCTTCAAAGGCTCTGATGATAATTGTTGTTGAGGATACCGATAAAATACCCCCCAGAAAGATGCTATCCATCGTACTCCAACCCATAAGTGAGCCTGCTGCGTAGCCGATTAGTAGCATAAATATAACTTCAACAATTGCAGTTATGGATGATGAACCACCAACTTTGACTAATTTTTTGAAACTGAATTCTAGGCCTAAGCTAAAGAGAAGGAAGATTACACCAATTTCTGCCCAAATGGTTATGCTTTTCTGGTCGGTTACGGTTGGTAAAAATTTGAAATGTGGGCCAACAATTAAACCAGCTAATATGTAGCCTAACACAAGAGGTTGTTTAATCTTTTTAAAAAGCAAGGTTATTATCCCTGCGGCGGCTAGTATTAATCCTAAATCGGCAATTAAATCTGGTAAATGAATCATTTTATTTTAAAGTGCTTAAAAATTAAAATTTTAAATTCGGCTAGAGCAATGGTTTTAATTGTTCTTGACCGTTAATTGAAAATGAAATCTACTTACCAAAAAATGTGTTTTGGATAGAGAATTTTAAATAAACACCGATAATGGTTATCTAATTTATTCAAAAATACCTTCGTATTTATTGCTTTAAGTATTAAAGCCGCAAATGCATAAAATAGAATTAATACGAATATTGATTGATGAATTTTAAGTGATGCAACTGATGAAATAAAATCTTTTTGCAGATGTTCGCTTTCGCTCTGTAAACTATAGTTAAGACTAATGTTTTTCTTTGTAGTGAAAGAATATGCCTTGGTATTAGATTCGATTTTTTTAATTACTGTTTTTTTTTGCGAAGCAAAGCCTGCGAAAGAAACAAAAGTTAGAAAGAATAAATAGATACAAAAAAGCCTCATTGCCGCTAATATAACGAAAACGAGGCTTTTTTAATAAGAAAACTGCTGCTAAATGCTTAATTTGAGATTGAGCTGAAAAAAGCAAGTGTTGCTTTTTTATCTTCCTGGAGTTGTACCGTTAACGCTTCTAATCCAGTAAACTTCACATCATGACGAAGGAATTTTAAGAAATTCATCTTGATATCCTGACCGTAAATTTCGCGATTGAAATCGAATATATTCACTTCAATATTTCTGGTCATGCCATTTATGGTTGGGCGCTGCCCGATGTAAGCCATTCCTTTGAAGGTTGAAGGTTGAAGGTTGAAGGTTGAGGTTTTAGTATTCAATTCAGGGTTTTGACTTTCAACTTTTAACTTTTCACTTTCCATACTCATTTCAACAGTCACCGCATAAATACCATCGCCTGGAATGAGCTTATACGTTTCCTCTACAAAAATATTTGCTGTTGGAAAACCTATTGTTCTGCCAATTTTATCTCCCTTAATTACACGACCATAAATAGAAAAAGGATAACCTAAATAATCTGTTGCTAAACTTACATCGCCAGCCAAAAGTGCCTGACGGATTTTAGTTGAACTTACGGCGACATCGTGAATATCTTGTTCGGCAATTTCTTCAACTGTAAAGCCATAATGTAAACCAGCGGCTCTTAAATCAGTTAAATTACCAGCTCTATCTTTACCAAAACGATGATCGTAACCAATGATAATGTGTTTTGTGCCGATATTGTTTACCAGTATGTTTTGAATATAATCTTCGGGAATTTGATTGGAAAAATCGCGTGTAAAGGGGGTAATGATTAAATGATCTACACCAAGACTTTTTAAAATTTCGGCCTTTTCGTTTATGGTATTTATCATTTTTAAATCCTGATTTTCAGGATCGATAATCATTCTTGGGTGGGGGAAGAAAGTTAGAATTACACTTTCGCCACCATCTGCTTTGGCTTTTGCAACCAGTTGTTTAATAATTTTTTGATGCCCAAAATGTACACCATCAAATGTACCAATGGTCACAATTGCGTTTTCAATTTTTGAAAACTCAGAAAGGTTATTATATATTTTCAATGATGATTTTTTTATGAATTGGGTTTTGCATGAGGGATGGAAGCGATGTCCTTTTTTGTTACTCCTTAGACGGGCTCAGGATGACAATAACAAAAAAGATTTAGCGTACAGCCCGACCCCTTGCGTAGCTTGGGGGCATGCCCAAATTTATTTTATTAATTAATGTAAAGCGTGGCGCTTAACTACGCCACCTTTTATATCGGCAATTTGATGTTGAATTACAAAAGCATCTGGATCGATTTGCCTGATGGCTGTTTGTAATTTACTCATCTCCAATTTTGTTACAACAGTAAAAATTATATCAATGTTTTTATTTTCTGCATAGCCACCAGAACCTTTATAAATAGTTACACCACGTTTCATATCGGCAATTATGTAACTTTTTATGGATTCTTGATTTTCGGAAATAATGGTTACACCCGTATATTGTTCAATTCCATTCACAATAAAATCGATGGTATAAGAAGCTGATAAATACGTTAAAATGGCGTACAAAGCAGTTTCTATATTTAGAAAATATGCTGCGAAAGCAAAAATGATGATGTTTAATATAAGTACAATATTACCTACTGTTAATATGCTGTTTTTGCTGATGTAGAGTGCCAATACTTCGGTTCCATCGATTACACAACCGCCACGCATGGCTAAACCAATTCCGCCACCTAAAAATAAACCACCAAAAAAGGCGATTAGTAATTTATCATGAGTGATGGGTTGGAAAGGAAAAAAAACTAAGGATATTGAAAGTGCCGCAATGGCGATAGCTGTTTTGATGGCAAAGGTTTTACCGATTTGTCTGTAACCTAAAATTACAAATGGAATGTTGATGATAACAATTAGGTACGATAAATCCCAATCGGTTAGTGTTCTCAACAACAGCGAAATTCCGGTAACGCCGCCATCGATAAAGTGGCTTGGCATTAAAAAGCTTTTTAATCCGAAACAGGCCGATGTTACACCAGCGGCGATTAAAAATACTTCCTTTATAAACCTTGCATTTTTATTTTTTAGATTGTTCATATTTCGGCAGCAGGTTTTTCTTCTTCCTTTTTGCTACGAATATAATTAACAAGCTCTAAAACCTCAAAAGAATTTGAAAGGTGAAAATTTCCGCTGCGGGTTCTGGTTAGTTTCGAAAGGTATGCACCACTATTTAAGGCTTTGCCAAAATCGGATACTAAAGAACGGATGTATGTTCCTTTGCTGCAAACAATTCTAAAATCTATTTCCGGTAATTCTATACGGGTAATTTCAAACTCAGGAACAGTTACAAAGCGTTTACGTAGTTCTACTTCTTCGCCTAGGCGAGCTTTTACATAAAGGCGTTCGCCGTTAATTTTTACTGCAGAATGTGCAGGCGGATATTGTTCTATATCGCCAGTGAATTGTGGTGTAGCGGCGTAAATTTGTTCGTTGGTGATTTGACTGATGTCGAAAGTTTCATCAACTTCAGTTTCCATATCGAAAGATGGTGTAGTAGCACCCAAAATTAAAGTGCCGGTGTATTCTTTTTCTTCGGCCTGAAAAGTATCTATTTGTTTGGTGAGTTTACCAGTGCAAATAATTAACAAGCCTGTTGCAAGCGGATCTAACGTGCCTGCATGACCAACTTTTAACTTTAAAGGTTTTAAGGAATTACGGATTTTGCCGACCACATCAAATGATGTCCATTTATATGGTTTATTAATTAGCAACAACTCACCTTCGGCGAAATTAAAATCTTTAAATTTTGAATTTTCTGTACTCACAAATCTTTTTTGCGCAAAGATACAGATTATATTATTTGCAGATTACGTCCGCTTAAAAGTAGAGCGATAATAATTAAGCCTGCAATAATTCTGTACCAACCAAACATTTTAAACCCATGTTTATTTAGATAACCGATAAAGCTTTTAATGGCTAATAATGCTACAATAAATGCGACAACATTACCAATAATTAATAGGTTTGTTTGTTCTTGCGTTATGGTGTTGCCGTCTTTATAAAAATCGTAAAGTTTTTTAGCGGTAGCGGCAAACATAGTAGGTACTGCCAGAAAGAAAGAAAATTCTGCTGCAACTTTTCTACTTAATTTCTGACTCATACCGCCAACAATAGTGGCGCCTGAGCGAGATACACCAGGAATCATGGCAATACATTGAAAGAAACCAATTTTTAATGCGGTTAGGTAAGTCACATTTTCTTCTTCGTGGATTGTAGGCTTATTAAACCATTTATCAACAAATAATAAGATAACGCCACCAACTAATAAAGATATTCCAACAGCCATTGGGCTTTCTAATAACTCATCAATTTTATCGCTCAATAGTAAACCAAAAATTGCCGCCGGGATAAATGCAACCAATAACTTAAAGTAGAAATTGATGGATTTAAAAAATCTTTTGAAGTATAAAACCACTACGGAAAGTATGGCGCCTAATTGGATGGCTACAGTAAAAAGTTTTACAAAGGGATCGCTCGCAATGCCCATAAAAGAGGAGCCAATAATCATGTGGCCCGTGCTCGATACAGGTAAAAACTCGGTTAGTCCTTCAATTATTGCAAGGATAATGGCTTCAAAAGAATTCATGTTGTATATTTCAGCAGGTTAAGCCCACTTAATTTTTAAGTTATAATTTTTTAATTTTACATCTTTCGATAAAAGCACTAAATCTTCTGCAATACTTTGCGATACAATAATCTATCGAAAGGATCATGATTAATAAAGTCGAGATTTAGCAGCGTAGAAAGATGAGTTTCATTTATTGAGATAATTTCAATTTGATTTCTTTCTGCAAAACGGAATAATTCATTAAATTCTATTTTAAGTTCGAGTTTGCCAATTTGTTTTTTTATGGCTATTTCCCAAAAGGAAACAATACTTATAAAGCATTGCTGATTAATGTCTGAAATGTCGTTTTTAATTGATGCGGGTAATTGAGTATCGCCAGCAACAAACCAAAGAAAAGTATGTGTATCTAATAAAAACCCCAATAAATGTATTCGGAGAATATATCTAATGGTTCATCAAAATCATTAGATAATTTAATTTTACCTTTCGCAAAGCCAAATTCACGTGATTTCAATTTTGTTTTTTTTAAATTCTTAACCTTTAGCGATTCAACAAAGTTGGCAACTTCTTGCCTAAGGTTCATAGGCAATGAATTTATTTCGAGTTGTAAATCTGAAGTTGTCATACCCTAAAGTTAAAAAAAACCAATAATTATAGCAACTGTTATTTTTTTAAGATGGCATATATACCAAAAGCGAAGCCAAAAAGAACCACAAGTGGCGCTAATAATGTTCTTCTGAAATCATAAATATCTCCAGTTGTGCCCATCATTAAAATAAAGCCTACAACAACGATTGCAATGCTAATTAATAACAATTGGTAATTTTTCTTTGTAAAAACCAATTCGCTTTTTGTTTCTTGCGATGCTGATGTCGATTTTTTTTGTGCCATTATCTATATAAATTATAAGATTTTAAACGTAAATATTTGCTTACCGCGAACCAGGTACTAATTCCGGTTATAAAGAAACCAATAATTATTAAACCAACAAACACAATTCCAAATTCCTTGTAGTTGTTTAAAATAATAATTTCCGGTACTTCTTTACGGGCATAAATCAATGTAGCCAATAGAATAATAATTGCAATAAATGCAGCAATTAAACCATGTAAAAAGGCAAATAATATAAAAGGACGTCTGATAAAGTTTTTCGTTGCACCAACTAGCTGCATACTTTTAATTAAAAATCGTTGAGAGTAAATTGCAAGACGTATAGTGTTGTTAATCAGTGCGATAGCAATTACAAGTAAAATAACAGCAAATGCTAAAATTACTAAACCAATAGTGCTAATATTCTTATTTACCATATCGATTAAAGAACTTTGGTACACTACTTCTTTTACAACCGGGTTTTTAGAAATACTGGTTTTTAATGCTTCAATACTTTTATTATTCGCAGATTCTGCCTTTAAGTAAACATCAAAGGTAGATGTTAATGGGTTGTAGCCCAAAAAGTTAACAAAATCTTCACCTAAATCTTGCGTTAAATTTCTAGCTGCTAATTCTTTATTTACGTATTGCGTTTGCTTAACCGCAGGATTTGAATTTAAGTCTTTTTGAAAAGCTAAAACATCGGCTTCTTTTGCACCTTCATCAACAATAATATTTAAAACAATGTTCTCTTTCACGTAGTTAGAAAGGTTTTTTGCATGAACAAGTACCAAGCCAAGAAGCCCAAGCATTAATAAAACTAATGCAATACTAAATATTGTAGATATGTATATGGTTTTAGTTTTCTTAGATGCGTCGCTTACTTCGAATTCTTCCATGTATTTAAATTTTGTTTTTTGCGAAAATATAAATTATACCTGATAAACCCCAATTAATAGGTTTTTAAATGAATACGAACGTTCTTATAACTAGCTTTAATTTAAATGATTTTCTTGAGTAGTTTTGTAGTTTTTTCAAAAAGCGGTACGAAATTTGGTAATTCGGCGTTAATATTACAATCTAAAACTTAATCATATCCCAATGAAAAAACAATTTACCATGTTTTGTCTGCTTCTTTTAACAGCAACGACAATATTTTCGTGCAAAAAAGATGATAGTTCTTTAAAAGCCCGAATTATTGGCAAATGGACAGTAAATAAAATTGAAGTTAGTGGAAATACTAACGCTGCGCTGAACGGAACTTTTAATTATACGGTTAACGATTATATTGATTTCAAAGCTAATGATGATGATCAGGTTGAGTTGAGTTTAAACAATCAGCGTACCATTGGAACTTACACTGGCTCACTTGGGAATGATTTTGTAATGTCGTTTCCTGAAGGTGTATCATACTGCTCTGCATCTACATTAACAGGTAATCAGTTAAATTTTACAGCTAAAATTGATAAAACTAATATTGTTAAGGTATATTACTTAACACGATAAAAATCTTAATCCCCCGATTATTTGCTTGCGCCATTGGTTAATTGAATCAATGGCGCATTTTTTTAGTTTTACCAGTAAATCATTTTTGATGGGAGAAACTCACATACAATGATTTCCGTATTTAGCTCCATAAATACAATGGTGTATTTTTTATAATTTAAGCACTTAAAACCCATCAAAGCCCTTTCTGGTTCATTACAAATTTTGTAACGCCTTCTTTCATCAGCCAATAGTTCGATAAAATCATAAACATCATCTGAAAATTTTTCTGCTGTTGCCGGAAAACCTTCTGATTCAATAAACCATGATATTTCAGCAATACTTTCTACAACAGATTCTTTGATTGTTATTTTTCTGCTGACCATTTCCTGATTAACTTTTTACTAATGGCCCTAGCCTCAGCAATTGAAAAAGTTTTCTCGGGATGATGTTTTAAAGCAGCTATCTTTTGTAGCTCTTGAAAGCTTTCTTCAGGGATGAGTACGTATTTTTTATTTTCGATTGTTATATGTTCCATAACTACTCATTTTGATTAACGAAGATAATAATAAATAACTTAACGGTTTAACTTGTTTTTAGGTTTCACTAAACCCCTTAATTTCCGTAATTTCGTCCCTTTAAAAATTTAAAACTTGCAATGGATTACCAATTCAAAGAAATAGAGCAAAAGTGGCAGAAATTTTGGGCCGATAATCAAACGTTTAAAGCCGAAAGCAATTCTGAAAAACCAAAATATTATGTGTTAGATATGTTTCCTTATCCATCTGGAGCAGGTTTACACGTTGGTCACCCACTAGGTTACATTGCATCAGATATTTTTGCAAGATACAAACGCCTTAAAGGTTTTAACGTTTTGCACCCAATGGGTTACGATTCATTTGGACTACCGGCAGAACAATATGCTATTCAAACGGGTCAGCACCCTGCAATTACCACTGAAGCAAACATTGCAACTTATCGTCGCCAGTTAGACCAAATTGGTTTTTCTTTCGATTGGAGCAGGGAAGTTCGTACAAGTGAGCCATCTTATTACAAATGGACGCAATGGATTTTTATGCAATTGTTCAATTCGTGGTATAATATTGAAACGGATAGGGCAGAAAATATCTCAACCTTAATAGAAAAATTTAACGCCTCAGGTACGGATGATGTTAAGGCTGTTTGCGATGAAGATGTGAAAGATTTCTTGCCAAGTGATTGGGCAACTTTTACCGAAGAAGAAAGACAAGTGGTGCTGTTAAAATACCGCATGACTTACCTAAGGGAAAGTACGGTAAACTGGTGCCCGGCTTTGGGAACAGTTTTAGCAAACGATGAGGTGAAAGATGGTTTTTCTGAACGTGGAGGTTTCCCGGTTGAGCAAAAGAAAATGATGCAGTGGAGCATGAGAATCACGGCATACTCGGATAGGCTTTTACAAGGTTTAGATACCATCGATTGGCCAGAACCAATTAAGGAAATGCAACGCAACTGGATTGGTAAAAGTGTTGGGGCTTCAGTTAAGTTTAAAGTTGAAAGTTTAAATTTGAAAGATGGATCTTCGGACTCCGGACATCTGACCCCGGACTATATAGAAGTTTTCACAACCCGTGTTGATACTATTTTTGGTGTGTCATATTTGGTTTTAGCACCAGAACACGAATGGGTTGCAGAATTAACTACGCCAGAACAAAAGCAAGACGTGGAAAATTACATCGCTCAAACCAAAAAGAAATCTGAATTAGACCGCATGGCGGATACGAAAACTGTTTCAGGTGCTTTCACTGGTACTTATGTAATCAATCCGGTAAGTGGCGAACGTGTTCAATTGTGGATTGCCGATTACGTGCTTGCAGGTTACGGAACTGGTGCGGTTATGGGTGTGCCAAGTGGCGACCAACGCGACTGGTTATTTGCAACGCATTTTAATTTGCCAATTATCCAGATTCTGGATGCACAACAAAATATAGATACACAAGCCGACCCAACAAAAGAAGGGAAATACATCAACTCAGGTTTTATTAACGGATTAACTTATAAAAAAGCCGTACCATTTTTAAATAACTGGTTAGAAGAACAAAAGGTTGGTAAAGCAAAAGTAAACTTCCGCCAGCGTGATGCGATTTTCGGTCGCCAGCGTTATTGGGGAGAACCAATTCCTGTTTATTTTAAAGATGGCTTGCCTTATTTATTGCAAGAGGAAGAATTGCCTTTAATCTTGCCAGAGATTGATAAATATTTACCAACTGAAACTGGTGAGCCACCTTTGGCAAGAGCCGAAAGCTGGATACCAAAAGACGGTGAACATTACGAGTTAAGCACCATGCCAGGTTGGGCTGGAAGTAGCTGGTACTGGTATCGTTATATGGATGCGAATAATAATGATGATTTCGCATCGAATGAGGCTGTTGAATACTGGAAAGATGTTGATTTATACATCGGCGGTTCTGAGCATGCAACTGGTCACTTACTGTATAGCCGTTTCTGGAACAAGTTTTTGAAAGATTTGGGTTACACCAAAGAAGAAGAACCTTTCAAAAAATTGATTAATCAAGGGATGATACAAGGTAGAAGTAACTTTGTTTATCGCATTAACGATGAAAATGGAAAACCTACAAACACTTATGTTTCAGCCGGATTAAGAAAAGAATATAAAACTTCTGCACTGCATGTTGATGTAAATATTGTAGAGAACGATATACTTGATATAAACAAATTTAAAGCCTGGAGAGAAGAATATGCTAATGCGGAATTCATTCTTGAAGGTGGAAAATACATCTGCGGAGTAGAAGTTGAGAAGATGTCGAAATCGAAATTCAACGTGGTGAATCCCGATGATTTGATCGAGCGTTACGGAGCAGATACTTTGCGTATGTACGAAATGTTTTTAGGTCCGTTGGAGCAAAGTAAACCTTGGAATACCAACGGTATTGAAGGCGTATTTAAGTTCTTGCGTAAATTCTGGAGATTATTCCACAACGAGGCTTGGGAATTTACAGTGATGGATGCTGAGCCAACCAAAGCGGAGTTGAAATCTCTACATAAAATCATTAAAAAAGTACAGGATGATATTGAGCGTTTTTCATTCAACACATCTGTATCAAGCTTTATGATTGCCGTAAATGAATTAACAGATTTGAAGTGCAACAAACGTTCCATTCTTCAAGATATGGTGGTGATTTTATCTCCTTACGCACCACACATTTGCGAAGAACTTTGGGTTCAATTAGGTAATGAAGCTGGAGCTTTATCTTATGCGGCGTTCCCAACTTTTAATCCTGAGCATTTAGTAGAAGATGAATTTGCTTACCCGGTTTCTATCAATGGAAAAATGAAAATGAATTTGAATTTAAGTTTAACCTTGGCGCAACCAGAAGTGGAAGCAATTTTATTCGCAAATGAGCAATTCCAGAAATTTTTAGATGGTAAAGCGCCAAAGAAAATCATTTTCGTAAAAGGAAAAATTATTAATGTAGTGGTCTAAGGTCGAAGGCGTAAGGTTTAGGGTATAGGTTTTCATACCCATTGCCTAATAAACGACAAAAACCCTGAGTTGATAATATCAATTCAGGGTTTTCTGTGCGCTAGTAATGACGACCGTTCGTGTAGAGTTTATTAAAGCGTTTCTCAAATCCATTGCCGTCCGGCTTCAGCCAACTGATAACAAATGAAAACTCGAGCTATATTTACTCGGGTTCATATAATTTTTTGAGCGTGGGTTTTCAAACCCTAAGCCCTCAACCTTTTAACCTTCAACCTTTACGAGGCTTTTCTTCTATTACCACCGAAGCGCCTGTTATTGCTTGCGTTACGAGGTTTACCGCTCATGTTTCCATCGCCACCACCTTTTTTACCTCCACCACCTTTTGATTGTGCTTGAGGTTTACGTTTAACCTGATTTTTAGCCAGCATACTTTCCCAGGTTAACGGGTAAGGATGATTATCGACAACAGGCAAAGTAATTTTAATCAATTTCTGAATATCTAATAAATATTCATTTTCTTCCGCATCGCAGAAAGAAATAGCAATACCATTTGCACCAGCACGGCCCGTACGACCGATCCTGTGTACATAAGATTCAGGAATATTCGGCAACTCAAAGTTAAATACGTGAGATAATTGGTCGATATCTATACCGCGGGCAGCAATATCTGTAGCCACTAAAACACGAATTTTTCGGTCTTTAAAATCTGTTAAAGCTCTCTGACGAGCATTTTGTGACTTATTTCCGTGAATAGCAGCTGCTTTAATTCCGGCGTGTGCTAAATCTTTTACGATTCTATCTGCACCATGTTTTGTACGCGTAAAAACTAAAGCTGTTTGAATGTCTTTATCTTCCAAAAGATGAATTAATAACTTCTTTTTATCAGGTTTATCAACAAAATAAACCGATTGAACAATGGTTTCAGCAGTTGAAGAAATTGGCGTAACTTCTACTTTGGTTGGATTAGATAAAATTGTATTCGCTAATTTTTGAATTTCATCAGGCATGGTTGCCGAGAAAAATAAAGTTTGGCGTTTGGCTGGTAATTTGGCCACAACTCTTTTTACATCGTGGATAAAACCCATATCCAACATTCTGTCTGCTTCATCTAGAACGAAAAGTTCTATAGTATTTAAGCTGATAAAACCCTGGTTCATTAAATCTAACAAACGACCTGGGGTAGCCACTAAAATATCTACACCTTTGCGTAAAGCTTCAACTTGCGAGTGCTGATTTACGCCACCGAAAATTACCAATCTACGCAAGTTTAAATTGCTTCCGTAAGCTTTAAAACTTTCTTCAATTTGAATGGCAAGCTCGCGTGTTGGCGTCAATACTAAAGCCTTTATATTTTTATTTGCTTTAGTATTGATGTGTTTTTCGTGTAGTAATTGCAACATTGGTATGGCGAAAGCAGCAGTTTTACCTGTACCTGTTTGTGCGCAACCTAATAAATCTTTGCCTTTTAAAATTGTTGGGATGGATTGCTCCTGTATAGGTGTTGGTTGTGTATAACCTTCTTTCTCAAGGGCCTTTAAAATTGGCTCAATGAGGTTTAATTCTTTGAATAACATGTATGTTTTTTTGTAATGTTTATTGAAGAAGCTAGAACAATCATTTGTTGAAGGACTAACTTGCGGAGAGAATATGCCATTCAGAATGGCAAGCCCTTATTCCTGCTTCGGCGGCAAAGGTACGTAAATTAAAATGATTGAAGGAGTGAATTTTAAATGAATGAATTTGTGTTGGTTATTCTATCACTCAATCATCCTATCATTCAACTATTTCTCTTCCTTAAACCTGCTAAAGCAAATCAATGCAATAAGGCAAAGCCCAAAACCAACAATACCATTTAAGCGCAAGCCAAAATCATTTCCCGGGTCTTTACCGTAAATGGTTAACATGGCAAAAATGGCAATGCCTAAAGTTTGCCCAAGTTTTACGAATAAATACTTAACCGCGAAAAACATACCTTCATGGTTTTCGCCAGTTTCAACCGTATCTTTTTGTGCAATATCCGCTAATATGGCGTTAGGTAAAATACCCAGTGCAGCCAAAGGGAAGGAGGCTGATAAAACCAGAATGTAAAGTTGAGTGCTTGGTAACAAAGGTAATTTGCCTAAAAAGAAAATGGTAACAAAGATTAAGCACAAAACTACAAAGGCGGAGAGTACAAATGGTTTTTTACCAATTTTAGCAGAACCAAAATTTACAATTGGGTAAAAGAATAGAGAAGCCAAAACCATAACGCCCATAAACTTTCCGCCCTGCGATTCATCTAAACCCAAAAGTACGGTACAGAAAAATAATAAACCACTCGAAATAATACTCAACGCCGTGTAAAAGGCAAAATCTGATACCAAATAATATTTAAAATTACTGTTTTTAAAAGTATTTTTAATCGCTGATAAAAGTGGAACATGACTTGGTTTAGCCACTGAAAAATCTTTTTCCTTGATATAAAAAATAGGTAGCAACATCACTAATCCTGATAAAATACATAAAGCCCAGATGGCAATCTGAACAGCCTCACTACGGTTAGCCACAACAAAGTTCATTTGAACCAAATCGGCAAAATTATTGGTACAGGCAGATAGAATAATACCGATTACAAAACCAACTTGCTGATAGCTTGATAATTTCACCTTTTGCCTCGGCGTATTGGTTACCTCTGCCAGCAAAGCGTTGTATGGAATAATGTAGGTAGTAACCGATATGAAAAACAGACAAAGTGTTATTGTTAACCACCAAGCATTATGCAAACTTTCTACCTTTTGTAAAGGATAAAAAACCAGTCCGCAGAAAATCATTGATGGAATAATTGCCCATTTCATAAAAGGAATTCGGCGGCCACTAGGGTTGGTGCTCTCATCACTTTTCGAAGCAATGAAAGGATCAAAAACGGCATCAACCAACCTGCCCGATGCCGCAATGATTGATAAAATATTAAACAAACCTAAAAAAACAAGCTGAGGTACAAGCGGTGGTAAACCTGCATTACTTGGCGGCAAGTAGAAATACGGCAGCATCACAATGATAATATTCGTCATTGTGCTCCAGCCAATCATTCCGGCAGCATAAGCAATTTCCTGTTTTAAAGAGAGCGTTTTATTCATTAAATTAAAGCTAAACCTTTTATTCTTTTGTAAAGCATTTTCTGTAATATTTGGTTAATTCAGCCCTGCTTTCCGTTTTATCCCAATGATGTTTTTGTGCCGAATTTGCGACAGAAAAACGGGATGTTCACTTCAATCAGGTTTATTTTACGCAGGTTAACCTTACTATTATACAGCAAAGTGCCTAAGGCAAATTTACATTAATCAAAGCAATAAATTATCCACCTAAACCCGACAGAAACGAAAATACTTTTTGAAGCATAAATCTTGAATATGCTGACAGAAGTTTTTTCAAAAAGATTGCAGTATATGGCGGGATTATCGATACCGATGAGCACAGCAATTGCTTTTCTAATTTTATATTATTTCTTTTTAAACAATTTGCCAATAAAATAAATGGCTAAAAACCCGATAAAAATATACAAACCATTTAAGGCTGCATATGGGTCATCAGCATAAATACTAAAGGCTACAAAAGTATAAGCCGCAATAAAAATAAGTGGCAATATTGGATATAATGGAACCGTATAAATTGTTTTTTTATCTAAATGTGCGGTTCGTTTTCTGAGTATAAAAATTGTTGCCGCAGAACTGGCCATGCTAATGCTCTCCAGAAAAATGGTGTAATTTAAAATCTTGTCGAAAGTTTTGGCGAAAAAGATAATGACAACAGCAACCAGTGCAAAAACTGTTAAGCTCACACTGATTACCTCGGTTTTTTTATTCATCCTGCTAAATACCTTTGGTAAAGCGCCTTCTTCGCCCATGGCAAACATTGCCCGTGGGTTACTTAATAAATTCACGTTTACATAGCCCATAACCGATACAAAAATGATAACCGAGAACATTTTAAAACCTGATGGTCCGAATATTTTGGAGGCAAGAATTGCAGCAATACTTTCAGCAGTTTTTAATTCTTCGAAACCGATTACCTTAACATAAACATAATTCAGTAGTACGTATAGGGTTACAATAATGCTTAGGCCAATAATAATCGAGCGTGGAATAACTTTTTTAGCTTCGGTAACTTCGCCACCAAAATTGATGGTTTGTGCATAACCTGCATAAGAAAATGATACAGCAATTAAGCACAAGCCTAAGGCTTTTCCATAATCAGCCCAGTTGGGTACAGTGTTATTTTGCGTTTTAAAAACCGGACTTATGCTTTGGGTATCTCCAGTAAAAAATATTGCACAGATAAGGGTTAAAATTAAACCGATTTTAATAATGGTAAGTACATTTTGAGTTTTAGCACTCGCTTTTAAGCCCAAAAGATTAATCAGATAGAAAACTAAAATGGTGGTTATGGCAATCACCACTCTGTAGGTTTCGTTCTGCATGTTAAGCGGTAAAATAATTTTACTTAAATACTCCGCACCGATAATAGAAATCGCAGCAACCGATGCCGCACTTGAAATTAAAACAATGCAATTAATCGCAAATGCAATTGAAGGATGGTAAGCTTTAGAGAAAATTTTATAATAACCACCAGTTACCGGATATCGCGACCCGATTTCGGCATAAGTTAATGCGCCACAAAATGCTACAAAGCCACCAATAAACCATGCAAGGTAAAATAATTCGGGTATTTGAGCTTTGGCAGCCACATTTACCGGTGTACGAAAAATACCCATCCCAATTACTAAACTCACCACAATCATGGATAAATCGAATAGCGAAAGTTGTTTCTTTTGTTGCATTAAAAAGGAAAATAAATATGGGTTGAAGATAGGGAAAATGTTTCTATGGAAGATGTGTGGAAGAAATGGAAAATGAATGATGAAGTAGTAAGACTTATTTGGGTGGTATGTTAAATCTTCAGGACTATACGATTTGCTGGCTTCCATTTAAAATATTACAGGTTTTTGCCAAGTACGACCGTCAATCCCAAGTGCTGGGTAAATCAAAAAAACAGGTGCACAAAAGAACAAATGGCAGATACAAACCTAAAACGCAGTGGTTTTGCGGAGATATACTTCTAAGCTTCATATAGCAGCCACTAGCAAAACTAAGTGCCACTGTTTTTTTGTGTGCGTGAGGTATGTGTGAAAGCACATTGCTGGATTGACAAGCATTTTTGCATACTTTTGATGCCTCAAAAGTTTGATGCCCCGCGGCACAGAGCGAAAGATAAAATCAATTATATTTCATGAACAATTCAGAATTGAATTTTATCCTTAAACAATTTCCTCTTTGTTTTTTGTTGAAATTTCTTTTCCCGGCTTGGAAGATAAATTCTTCGGGAATGCCTATTTTAGCGAAAGTTTTTCATCCGGATTGCAAACAATAAATTTATGGCAGAAGTAATTTACAACGACGATAGTATTCGCTCATTAGATTGGAAAGAACACATCAGACTACGCCCCGGTATGTATATCGGTAAGCTTGGTGATGGTTCTGCGCAAGACGATGGGATTTATGTTTTGCTAAAGGAAATTGTAGATAACTCGATCGATGAGTTTGTGATGGGTACTGGAAAAACCATCGAAATCACAGTTTCTGAGCAAAAGGTTAATATCAGAGATTACGGTCGTGGGATTCCTTTAGGTAAGGTAATTGATTGTGTAAGCAAAATAAACACCGGTGGTAAATACGACAGTAATGCCTTTCAAAAATCGGTGGGTTTAAACGGTGTTGGTACAAAGGCTGTAAACGCACTTTCTACCAGCTTTACTGTACAATCTTATCGCGATGGAAAAACTAAGAAAGTTGAATTTTCTAAAGGCGAAATTACCAATGAGCAACCTGTAATTGATACCACTCAAAGAAACGGAACGGCCATTACTTTCTATCCTGATGAAAGTATTTTTAGAAACTACCATTACATTCCGGATTTTGTTGAAAGCATGGTTTGGAATTACGTTTTCTTAAATACCGGCTTAACCGTAAACTTTAACAACCAGAAATATTTTTCAGAAAGAGGTCTTTATGATTTACTTTCTAAGTTTAACAAACCCGAAGAAATCCGTTATCCGATTATTCACATGATTGGTAATGACATTGAAATTGCGATGACCCACGGGCAGCAATACGGTGAAGATTACCATTCTTTTGTTAACGGACAGCATACTACACAAGGCGGAACCCACCAGGCAGCTTTCAGAGCAGCAGTTGTAAAAACCGTTCGTGAGTTTTTCAAGAAGGAGTTTGATGCTTCTGATGTTCGTTCATCTATTATTGCGGCGATTTCTGTACGTGTGCAGGAGCCTGTTTTCGAATCGCAAACCAAAACCAAGTTAGGTTCCCAGAATATGGGTCCAGAAGGGCCGTCTGTTGCAACATTTATTAATGATTTCGTTAAAAAGGAACTGGATGATTATCTGCATAAAAATCCGGATGTTGCAGATGCGCTTTTAAAACGTATTAATCAATCCGAAAGAGAGCGTAAAGACATTGCCGGAATTAAAAAACTGGCTAACGATAGAGCTAAAAAAGCCTCATTACACAATAAAAAACTTCGCGACTGCAAGGTTCATTTTAACTCGACACACGAGAAGCGTTACGAAACAACCTTGTTTATAACCGAGGGAGATTCTGCATCGGGTTCGATTACAAAATCGCGTGATGTGGATTGCCAGGCTGTATTTAGCTTAAAAGGTAAGCCGCTTAATTGTTACGAGTTGACCAAGAAAGTTGTTTACGAGAATGAAGAATTTAACCTTTTGCAACATGCCTTAAATATTGAAGATGGCTTAGAAGGTTTACATTATAACAATATCGTTATTGCAACAGATGCCGATGTTGATGGCATGCACATCAGGTTGTTAATGATGACTTTCTTCCTTCAATTTTTCCCGGATTTGGTAAAAGCAGGGCATGTTTATATTTTACAAACGCCACTTTTCAGGGTTCGTAATAAGAAAGAAACCATTTATTGCTACAGCGACGAGGAACGTAAAAATGCAATCGAAAAACTAGGTAATAAGCCAGAAATTACACGTTTCAAAGGTTTGGGTGAGATATCTCCAGACGAATTTGGTTTATTTATTGGTAAAGACATTCGTTTAGACCCAGTGATTTTAAAAGACCAAACGATTAAAAGTTTGCTTGAATACTACATGGGTAAAAACACCCCAGACAGGCAGCAACACATCATCAGAAATTTACGTGTAGAAAAGGATGAAATAAAGGAAGAGCCTAAAATTGTTGATGAAGTTGCTTAATTAAAACGCTTGCATAAATCAATATCTTAAGATACTTTTGTAAACATTAAGCATCTCCCTGTTGTTTGATTGATTTTCCTGTGATTTTAACAATTATGAATCATAATTCTTAAAATCAAAGCCCTTGAAATCTACCAGAAATTCTGTCATAAAATACCTAGTCATAGTATTTTTAATTTTAGCTGTTTTTGCAATAAGCGCAAGCTTATTTATTAATTTCTCTAAAATACCGCTATTAAAGTCAGTTAATAAAATTGTTCAGGTTCAGAATGATTTTATAAAATTAGATAGCTGTATTTTTAAACTCTACAACGCAGAAAACAGCTGCAGGATGTACGTGGTAAGTGGAAATAAAACTTACTACAATCATTTTGTTACTCAAATCAAAGAAGTTTCGGCAATAATGGATGCGATAGAATATGAGAGCCAAAAGGAGAAAGCCTTACAGGTTGATAATTTTAACGACTTAATTCAGCAAAAGAAAATACGTACAAATCAGTTTATTCAACTTAGAAAGTTAGCCGATAGTTTAATTAATTTCTCTGTACAAGTTAAAGATAATCCTGAATTAGCTGAGCCAAAGAATAACTTATTCACTACGAGGCAATTTAGAAGTATAGTAACCATAGATACGATAAAACCCAGCCTAAAGGTTGCACCGAGAAAAAAACTATTCGGAAGAATTTTTGCTGCAATCGGCAGTAGGAAAAGTAAACTTGTTGATAGTTCCAAATCTACCCTTGTTAAAACCGCGGTTTCGGCCGATACCTCTTCAGTAAGTGTTGCGTACAACAAACTTCAGCTTAAATTAATAAACGATTATTATATAAAACTGTATCGGTTAAATAAGAACTTAAAAGATAAGGAGTGGCTTTTATTAGATTTAAACCATAAATTAATTGAGGCAATAGTTAATAGTCTGAACAAGTATAAAGTAAATGAAAAGATATATTATGACACCGTTCAGGAAGATATAAATGTAAAGACATTTAAAACGGTTGACAATCTTGATAAGTTTACAAAAACCTTGCTTGCACTTGCTTTTGGCTTAATGCTTTGCATAATTTATTCTATTTATAAATTGTATCGCAATGAAAAAGCATTGATTGATTATAGCAATAAAGCTAAACTTTATGCACTTTCAAAAAGTAGGTTTTTGGCAAATATGAGCCATGAAATACGAACGCCTCTAAACTCTATTGTTGGCTTTTCTGAACAGTTAACTCAGGTAGTTTTACCATCGCAACAGTACGAACAGGTTACAGCAATTCGAAAATCATCGATAATGTTGCTCGAGGTTGTTAACGATATTCTGGATTTTTCTAAGTATGAAACCGGAAAGGTAACTATTGAAAAATTGCCCTTTTCGCCACAGGTTGCAATTTATGATGTTTTCGATAGTATGAAAATCCAGGCGGATAAAAAGAAACTTGATTTTATACTGGATACGCAAGTCGACAAAAACACCTTTGTACTCGGTGATTCCTTGAGGTTGAAACAAATTGTGATGAATTTGTTAAGCAATGCCATTAAATTTACCAATAGTGGGAATGTAACACTCTCTGCAGAATTTCTAAAAAAGAATGAAAAGAATTTAGTTTTAAAAGTTAGCGTTAAGGATTCGGGTTTAGGCATAAGTGCTATTGATCAGAAAATTATTTTCGATGAATTTGCGCAGGTTTATTATGCATCAACAAAAGAAAAGCAACAAGGCACTGGCTTAGGTTTAGCGATATGCAAGAAGATTGTTGAGTTTCATGGTGGCAACATTTCATTATCAAGCGAGGAGGGGAAAGGCTCCAATTTTATATTTGAGATTCCATACCAAATTACCGCTAAGCCTGTTGATATAGATAATAAATTAGAACTTACTACAGCCCAGTTAAATAGGTTGGTAGGCAAAGATATTTTAGTAGCTGATGATAATGTGCTCAATATCTTACTCGCGACTACAATTTTAAAGAAGTATAGATTAAACTTTAGTGCTGCGAGTAATGGTCAGCAAGCTTTCGAACTTTTTACCGAAAACAATTATGATCTTATTTTAACAGATATTCAAATGCCTGAACTTGGTGGTATAGAACTTACAAAACTAATCAGGAGTTATCATGATGAACTCAAACGTAATATCCCGATTTTAGGCGTTACCGCAAATGTAATGCAAGAAGACCGGGCAAAATATTTACAATCGGGTATGGACGAGCTGGTTTTAAAACCGTTTTCGGAAAAAGAGTTATTAGATAAAATTTTAAAATTTATATAGCACCCAATTAATCATTTGGGTGCATGAATGGTATCTTCTGGATGTTGCGGTGGCAATACATCCACATTCTTTTCTACGATAGTGATTTTAGTAAATACGGCGTATTTACTTGGTGCAATACCGCCATCGTATTTCTCTGCGTAGGCCTGCGTAAATTCAGCACCGAAATACAAAATTAATGAGGTATAATAAATCCAAAGTAATATTACAATAATGGAACCAGCTGCGCCAAAGGCGGAAACCGTAGTTCCTTTCTCAATATAGATTCCAATTAAGTATTTACCTAAACTAAAAAGAAGGGCAGTAAATAATGCGCCAATAATTGCCGATTTCCACTTGATATTTACATCAGGCAATACCTTGAAAATTATGGTAAATACTGCAGTTACCGCAGCTAAAGTTAAAACATTGTTCAAAATATAAATCAGTAATGCCATTGTATCATTTGCTACAGGAATTACTTCATCAATATCACTTTGTGAAATTAAGGAAACCAGCTTGTCACCTAAACCAACAACCAAACTATTAATTACCAATGATACTAACAGTAAAAAGCCCATTGATACAATTAAGGAAAAGGAGAGTAATCTGTTTGTTAACATTTTTAGCCAGCCTTTTTTGGGCATTGCTTTAACTTTCCAAATTAGGTTAATACTATCTTGTATTTCAATAAAAATTACGGTAGCACCAATAATTAATGTACCGATACCGATAATTAAACCTATTGTAGATTGACCTGATTTATTTGCATTATCCACAAAACCTTGTATCTGAGTGGCTGCCTGAGGCCCAACTAATTCGGTTATTTCATTGAAAAACTTGTCACGGGTTTTCATCGCTTCGCCAAAAAATAATGTGGCAGATGCAAGAATAATAATAATTAGCGGAGTGAGCGAAAATATGGTGTAATATGCCAAGGCGGCGCTTAATTTCATAACCCTATCTTCTGCAAAACCCTTTCCTGCAGCAACAAGTAAATGATAAAGAGCAATAAAGAAGTTTTTTATTTTATTAAGCAATTTCATAATCTACTAGAATGGGTATCCAATCCCGATGTTAAAAATTAAATTTTGCCTGCGCCAGTCTTTGTTACCAAAAGAAATATCATCAAATACCCATCTTTGTCCTTCTGGTAAATAAGGTTTACGAACTGGGAATGCAACATCCAAACGAACCACAAATATGGTAGCATCAACCCGTAAGCCTGCACCTGTACCAACGGCTAACTCGTTCAATGTATTTTTTAATTTGAATTCAGAACCTGGCCTTAGTGGGTCTTCTTTCCTCAGCCAAACATTTCCGGCATCTACAAATAAAGCGCCATATAAAACACTAACTAGTTTGAAACGCAGTTCTGAGTTCAACATCAATTTAACATCACCACCTTGGTCTGCAAAAAGCGCATTATCTGCAACTTTAAATGTTCCCGGACCTAAAGTTCTTGCCGGAAAGGCACGAATGTCATTACTACCACCGGCAAAAAATTGTCTGACGAATGGGAGGGAGGTGCTATTGCCATAAGCATAACCATAACCCACATTTAGTCGGTTAGCCCATGTTACATTTCTGTTGATTTTATAGTAATCTCTTAAATCTGCTTCCAGTCGAACAAATTGAGTAAGGGGAGTGTTAAATAATGTTTTCTGCCCTAAGCTATTTGTAGGTGTAAATAAGCCCCAAACGTTACCACCAGTTTCTATACCTCCGAAGAAATATGTGTTGTTTCTCCTGTTGGTTTCCATTTGATTAGTGTAGGTAAAATTGTAATTACTACCAATAATAAACTGATTTTCTAATGTTGATCTTAATAACGGATTTTCAGTAAAGAGCCTGGTCCTCGTGGTGTCAGACGGGAATCTGGTTGAAATATAACTTAACGAAATTGGGTTTAAGTTATGCTCCTTATATTGATTTTCTTTAAAGTTATAGCCAAACTCACCTTTAAATGCATTTAATGTGTATTCACCACCTCTGTTTAACATTTGATAAGATAGTGATGCAATTGTTTTCGGTATAAATGCCGTTGTACTGTTTGGTTTATAAAAAGGAACGATGAACCTAGGAAATGTTAATTTACCTTCGGCGGTAAGTGAAAGTGAATTTCTGCCTAATGATGTTCCTCTTGTTTGCGTTTCAAAACCACCACTTACGCTTACGTCCAATTGCTCTGCACCTCTGAATAAATTACGGGTGGTTTGGGTAACCTTAACCTCAGAACCAACAAAGTTGTTGGATTTACTTGTTCCGGTTACAGAGAAGGTTAATGAGTTTTTCTTTAAAGGCGTAAGGTAAATATTCAAATCCAGCTGATTATTTTTGAAACTATCTACTGGTAAAAATTCTGCTCTAACATCTTGGAAGGCACCAATATTAACCATTCTGTTCAAGGATTGGTTATGATCTTTTCTATTGTAAAGTTCGCCTTTTTGAAAGAAAACCAACCTATCAAACAAACGAGGTTTAAAGGTATTTCTATCATCATAGATATTAAAATCGTGATATTGTAGTGGTTGCGATTTTCTTAATGCAGAATCTCTTCTTAATGAATAGTTTGGATAAATATTAATATTCTTAATTGTGTAAGGTTTTAAGCCTGCATCTGGCGCAATATCTTTAACCTTTATCGTTACATTTATCAAACTTTTTCCAATGGTACTATCCACTTGCATAATCAAGTAATCCGGACTGAAATAGAAATAACCGTTTTCCTTTAAATCATTATCAATCCTGATGCGCTCATTTTTATAAACATCTAAATCATAATAGTCGCCAACCTTTAATAAGGTTTTCTCTTTATTTTGGTTGATGATTTTTGTTAAAACGCCAGAATCTGGTGGAAAAGTAATCTTATTGATTTTATATCTATCGCCAGTATTTGCAGTATAAATGGCTTTCGCTTTTTTATCTTTTACAACGGTATCTCCTGTAACAACAGCTTGCAAATAACCTTCGCTAATTAAATAGCTTGTTAAAACATCGTTGTTGTATTTTAATTTTACTTCACTTAAAAGCACCGGTGGTTCGCCTTGTCTTCTCAACCAGTTTCTAAACCCTTTAGGTTTTTTGGGCTCGCCTGCAAGATTATAAATACCCAGTTTAAACTTAATACCCAATAAAGATTTGTTAGGGCGAGGACGTGTTTTGCTTTCCAAATCAGATTTAACTTGTTTTTCATCCTCAATTCTGCCAGCAGAATCAGGATTTATTTTAACCTCAGCGCCGGTATATAAAGCTTGTCCTGGTTTTAATGATTTCGTGCTGCTACAACCCGCATAAACTAAACAGGCCAGTATAAATAAAATCGGTCTAGTTAGTTTTCTCATCTTGTGCTTTCTGTTCAATGTTTCTTGTTCTTCTTACTCTTTTCTTCTGAAATATCTCTCTGAATTTATTGTAATCGACTACCAGCGTGAAACCTAAACCGGTTTCAATAATCTGACCCTGCACAATTACATCATTCTGGTTTCTGCGGTACGCCCTTAATCTATATCGTCCATCGGCAGATAAAGCATATTCTACATTAACATTTCCGGCAATATCTGTCGATTTTTCTCCTGGTGCCTGCGGTCCTTCAAGCGCAAATGAACTGCCTACAGATACGGTTAATCTATCGTTCAATAACTTTTTAGATAAGCCAACTTCTAAATCCGTTTTTTGCTGTAATGAACCTGAAGAATAATCTTCTGATGAATTCACACCAAAGTTTAAATCTACACCTTGAATTAAATCAGAGGTTAGGTTGTTTAACTGCTCGGTTAATAACTTGCTTACACTAGAGCGGGCAAGTGTAGAAACACCACCACCGCCACCGGCTAAGCTTTGGAAAGGATTACTTGCGATAAATCTGTTTAAGGCAAGCAAAGCGAAAACTTGTTTATTCAATTCGCTTTCATCCCTGTTAACATTAATTAGTTTAGTGTAAACCTGTCCGCCTAATGCATTGCGTTCATTCTCTGGCAAATCTATTTTAAAAGAGATGGTAGGTTTTAATAATTCACCTTTCATCATTAAATAAACCTGGAATGGTAGTTTGGTTTTCGCTTCATAAAGATCAGGCTGATTCAGCAAATCAATCGGGGCTGCATTCACTTCATAAAGTGCACTTAAATTTACATTGGCAGTTGTTGGCTCACCAGTCCAGATTATAGTGCTACCTTTTACTAATCTAAACGCTTTTTTACCTAGCGGGCCTACAGATAAATTATAAGAACCATCAATAATTTCATAACGACCTGTTAAGCTAATTTTACCGCTTGGGTCGATGGTTGCGTTTAGGTTTGCATCGCCTTTAACATTTAAGGCATCTCCGTTTGATGGATCTACTACAACATTTAGCTCGGCTTCCGGATCAACCGAGATGTTTGCAACCAAATTCATTCCTTTAACCGGCGATTTACTAATGCTATCTACCTTTAAAGCCCTTTGTCCGTTAAATGGTGGCGCATCTGCATCAATAAACTGAACAATACCTTCCTGGTCTATAATAGACGGATCATTTGCTGGTAATGCAAAAAAGAATTTAGTACCCTTGTTTACGTTTACCGACATATTCACATCGGGTTGATTTAAATCGCCACGAACTTTAATATTACTGGTTAAAAATACCGTACCATAAATCATTTCGTTATCGGCTGCGGTAGAATTAATTGCCCTGAAATTGTTTGTGCGGATATCTAATCCGAAGCGATAGTTTTTGAAGTCAGTTGTGTAAACCTTGCCATTAATCGTTGCTTTTTGGTTTAAAGAATCAATCAATGTAAAATTATTGAAACTAATGCCTTCGTTTGTAAAAGATATTTTTTCGTTCGGCATTCTGAAATACGAATTTACATATGCCACGTTTATACCGGCATTATTAAAAGTTAAATCGCCTAAAATTCTTGGAGCGGTTAATGCCCCTTTCACAGTTAGCGCACCCGTTAAAGTTCCGGTTCCATTTTTCAGCTGACCTTGAGATAAACTCTCGATATTTTTCATTTCGATTTTATCGATATTGACTGTCAAATCCAATGCGCTCTGCGGTGCGGTATAGTAAAAGCCATTTACCCTCAAATCATGAACACCAGCTAAGGCTACATTTACCTCAAATGCATTTTCGGTATTATTATTTACGGCGACGCGTAAAGTACCAAGCTGGTCTTTTTGGTAACGCAATTGGTCGATGGTTAAATTTGCTTCAAATTTTGGTGTGCTGGCTAAATCTTTAACATTAGCCGTTCCGTTTAATCTTCCACCAACCAAAGTTGTATCCGTTTCAGCAAACTTGGTTAGGGTTTCTAACTGGAAATCTTTAAACTCTACAGTTAATGGTGCATTGGGTTGAGTTGAATTACTGTTAATTGCTAGAGATTGTCCGCTATTGCTGATTTGAAATTGATTAACCAAAATCCCTGATGCGCCAAACTGAATGTAATTATCTTGCGAAACCACCCATTTTTCATAATCAAGAAGCAACTTTTGTGGGTCAAGGGTAAACTTAAAATCTTTATTTATAGATTGGAAATTTCCGCCGATTACGTATTTGTTTTTAAGCTGCCTATCGCGAAGGAAAATATTAACCCCTAAGATATTATTTGCTGCATCGCCACTAATTTCGGTATTGAACAAAGCAATTGATGGGCTTTGCAAACGTTTAACCGTTAAGCCATAATCTAACTTGTTGTTATCATTATTGATGTTTAAAACGGTGGTGTCAACTTTAAAATCGCCATAAACTATTTGTGGGAAATTACCTTTGATTTGCAGACTATCCTTTTGCGTGTCTATCAAACCATAAAATTGCGATGATTTGAAAACCGTTAACTGCGGCACGAATTGTTTTAATAATTTTGAATCATATACCTGAACAAAGAAACGCATACGCTGGTCTGGAATTTTAGTAACCTCACCAAAAGCATAGTATTTATTTATTTCGTTGATAAAAGCGCTGCCAATCTTCGTTAACTGATATTTACCGTCAACTTTAGCCGATAAGATTTCTGATTTTAAAGTAAGCTCGTTTTCTGTAGCGGTCGATTTTGCATTTACCGAAATCGTATCAACATTAATTCTTTGCGCATCCTTAACTAATTGTAAACCTGTAATGTTAACCGTTCCGTTCAAGTAATCTGCATCGGCAGTTTGTAAGTCTACTTTCACTACACCGGCTGCGCTTAAAACCGTCGGACTAAAATTTAAGGCCTGAAGATTAACTTGCTTTAAATTCAAATCAGCTTTTACTGCCGGATATTTCCCCGCCATGTTAACCTTCGCATCTAGATTAAAATTAGCGTTGCTATCTGGCATGTTACTTTTAATGTTGATGTTTTGATTGGCATAAGTTCCTGATAAATTCAGATTTCTGTAAGTGTACTTGTTGTAGTAAGCACTCAAAACACGGGCATTAAACTTCGCGTTAATTTTCTTTGGGTCTAAGCCCGTACCAGCAACATTTGCCTTAACTGATACACGACCTAATTTTGGTTGCATTTTCAATAATCGACCGACGTTAAAATTGTTTAAGTTCACATCAGCTTTATAACTTTCACGCCCTTTAGGGCCTTTCATTCCGGCTACCAAAATTGCACCACCCATATCCGTTTGGATGCTCATATTGGTGTTAAAATCAGTCATCGAGCCTTTAAAATTTCCTTTTGCATTAATCACATTAGGTAATTCTATTGATGGTGGAAGTGATTTTCTTGGCACAGCAACCAAAATATCGCTTTTGGTAACGTAGAGTTTTTTAATGTTTAAATCAAGAAAGGTTTTATTAATATCCGGTAAACCTTTGGCTGTTCCACTAATGTCGATTTGTGTGTTTTTTAAACCACTAATTTGTAACCTTGGGATATTTAGGTTATTTAAGTAGCCATTAACCTCAGCATTTAATTTTATTTTTTCATTGCGATAATTTGCCGGAATTGCGTCGCTGAAATATCCTGCATCTTTCAAGCCAATTGTTGTATTTTTAAAGGCCAAATTCAGTTTAACCCTTTCAGGATGTTTGGTTAAATCATCCATAGAAGTAAAATTAAGTTCGGTTGCATTCTCAACAGTTGTATTTGGCGTTTTTAATACAAAATTGCTCAGCTTAATCTGTTTATCATTGTAAACCGCATTTCCTTTTAATTCGTTTAATGCAAATCCACTTTTCTCTTTTAACGAGCCGTTTTTAACATTAGCGGTAATTCCATTTGCACTATAATTAACATCGCCAGCACCAAAATTTAAACCTGTAATTTTTAAGTGGTTAAAATCCATGCCTTTTGCGGCTGGTTTAGCGCCTAAATTGTCGAATTGTAAATTGTTCTCAGCAAGGCTGATGTTTTTAATAATCAAACCCAATGGCGATTTTTCCGGAACTACCGTATCTTTAACTTTCTTTAAATCGTTGCTTGGCGCAGGCTTAAAGGCAAAAATGATGTTCGATTTATTTAGTCTTGCATCATCAACTGTATATTTACTGTTTGTTAAGTCAACTTTTAAATTCACCAAGCCTAAATCATTTACATCAGCAATGGCTTTTGTTGTCGATATTTGGTCGTCATAATTAACTTTAACATTCGAAAAGGCAAAATTCTCCACTTCAATCAAAGGGAGTTTGCCTTGCTCTTTTTCAGCACTATCTACACTATTTGTTAGGTGCTGAACCAATTTAACCAATGGTTTCTGTTGCAGATATTTTAATGAAGTATTCTCCAAGGTTAAATCCTTTATAACGTAATGTTGGTTTTCTAAGTCGAAAGTTTTAAGCTTGGTTTTAAAGGCGCCTAAGTAAAGTTTAACATCATTCCCGGCAACATCATCACGGTAGGTTAAGCCAATATCTTCAAATGAAACTTTATCAACAGAAAATTTTAAGGCAGAGGTTGTGTCTTTGTCAACTTTCTCTTCTGGTTTTTTCTGGTCGCTCATAAAAGCATCAACCAAAAAAGAAAAGTTAAAAGTCGTATCCGGAGTTATCCTTTTAACATTTGCCCGTATATTTTTTAGTTCGATGTTGTTAACCTCTACCGTATTTTTTAGAAGCTTAAAAAGACTAATGTCAACCGCTAATCTTTCCGCATAAAGCAGGGTGTCTTTGTTTAAATCTTCTATGTAAAATTTATTTAAAACAACATCCTTCGGCAAGGCAATTTTAATACTTTCTAGCCTAACTTCTGTTTTGGTTTTGCCTTTTAAGTAGTTTATGGCCTTATCTTTTACAAAATTTTGTACCGCCGGAATGTTTAAAGATAGGGCTATAGCAACCACCAAAATTATAACCGATGCGATAATCCATAATATTATTTTGAGACTTTTACGTACGTATTTATTCAAAGCGAAGAATGTTTGGTGTTTGTGAAATGCCAAAAACGTGCCATGAAAATTAATTTCAAAGCACAATTTATAATTAATACAAAAAATACCTTAAATTGTTCGCCCGCTGCAAAAATTTAACACAGCGGTTTTGTAAATCGTTTAAAATGAAATCAATAAATGTTAATATAACTTTTGAGCAATATGCTGGCGTTGAGGAATTAAGTAAAAACGACCAGGAACTTTGCAATCTTTCGGAGCAAGCATTAAAAACATCTTATTCACCATATTCTAAATTTAGAGTTGGTACAGCGATACGTTTAGTGGGCGGTAAAATTATTCAGGGTAGCAATCAGGAAAACTTGGCCTACCCTTCGGGTTTGTGTGCTGAGCGTGTGGCACTTTTTGCAATTGGTGCAGCCTATCCAGATGCTGTGATAGAAAGTATGGCAATTACTGCACAAACTGATGCTTTTGAGATTGTAAAACCTGTAACCTCTTGCGGCGGGTGTTTGCAGGTTATGGCTGAGTTTGAAAGAAAGCAGAAGACACCAATTGAGGTGCTTTTTTATTGCCTGAACGGGGAAGTTTTAAAAGTGAACAGCGTTAAAGATTTGCTGCCTTTTGGTTTTGTTGAAGATAGATTGAGCACCAAAGCTTAATTTTTGGAAAATGGATGGTTTTGTAGCTTTTCGGTAACATCCGTCCTGCTAATGCTGCAAGTCCTCGCTCATACTTCGCTTTGGGCTTTACGCTTATATCAGGTTTATTAATAATGGTTCGTGATTCTTTTGTACGGTCTTAACCACCCCTTGCCCCTCCTAAATTAGGAGGGGAGTAGTTTCTGCTTTGGCATAATATACGCTTTAATTGGAGTATGTGGTTTAAATCCACAATCAATCCTATTACCACAACAAAATTTACCTGCATTATCCAACTCCCGTCCTTATTTTCAAGGAGGGGTATGGGGTGGTTTTTGAACCATAGGTATTATCACTTGCTACTTAAACCCGATTAAAGTGAAAATCCTTTTTGTTTGTAGCCACGCTCATCCTCAACAAGCAGAAGTACAAAAAGATTGCAACGAAAAGCGGGAGCAAACTAACCGAAGCACTACTGTAACTGCTTTTCAAATTTAAAGGCTTTCGATTGTGAATAACCAATATTTAACCTTACTATCCTTTTTATTATATTTACGGCTGCCAATTTCTGTAAATAAATGAGTGAAGAATTAGACCCTAAAATAAACGAAGAACATAAACATACCATAACGCCAATTAACGGTTTATACGAAAACTGGTTTCTTGATTACGCATCTTATGTAATTCTGGATAGGGCCGTTCCGCACATTAACGATGGTTTAAAACCTGTGCAGCGACGCATTATGCACTCGCTAAAGGAAATGGACGATGGACGTTTCAATAAGGCTGCAAACGTAATCGGTAATACCATGAAATACCATCCGCATGGCGATGCATCTATTGGCGATGCAATGGTACAAATTGGGCAAAAAGATTTACTTATTGATATGCAGGGAAACTGGGGCGACCCGGTGACTGGCGATAGCGCTGCAGCTCCGCGTTACATCGAAGCCCGACTTTCAAAATTTGCCAACGAAGTTGTGTTTAATCCGGATACTACAGAATGGCAATTAAGTTATGACGGACGTAACAACGAGCCGATTACTTTACCTGTAAAATTCCCTTTATTATTGGCTCAGGGTGCAGAAGGTATTGCGGTGGGTTTGGCTACTAAGGTTATGCCACACAATTTTATCGAATTGATTGATGCTTCAATTGAATCTTTAAAAGGTGTTCGCCCGAATATTTTCCCTGATTTTTTTACCGGCGGAATGGCAGATTTTTCGAACTATAACGAAGGTCAGCGTGGGGGAAAAATTCGAGTGCGTGCTAAGATTACGGAGAAGGATAAGAAAACTTTGGTAATAACTGAAGTTCCTTTTAGCACCACTACAGGTTCTGTAATTGATAGTATTTTATCTGCCAATGATAAGGGCAAGATTAAAATTAAAAAAATTGAAGATAACACCGCCGCAAACGTAGAAATTGTAGTGCATTTGGCGCCGGGTATTTCGCCAGATGTAACCATTGATGCACTTTATGCGTTTACGGCTTGTGAGGTTTCTATTTCTCCAAATACTTGTATAATCAACAACGATAAGCCGCACTTTATGAGTGTGAATGATATCTTAATTGAAAATACAAAGCATACAAAAAGCTTACTTAAGCAAGAACTGGAAATTCGTTTGCACGAGTTACAGGAGAAAATTTTCTTCAGTTCTTTATTAAAGATATTTATTCAGGAGGGCATGTACAAAAATCCTGAATATGAAAACTCTGCAAATTTCGATACCGTTGTAGAGGTTTTACATTTATTGTTCGATCCGTTTAAACCTTCGCTTTACCGAGAAATTTTGCCAGAGGATTTCAAGAAGTTAATTGATAAGCCAATGAGTAGCATCACCAGATTTGATGTGAAAAAGGCTGATGAACAAATGAAAAACCTGGAAGATGAAATTAAAGTGGTTAAAAATCATTTAAAACATCTTACGGATTATGCGATTGCATGGTTTCAGAAATTAAAGGATAAGTACGGCAAAGGCAGGGAACGTAAAACTGAAATCCGTTTATTTGATAGGGTAGAGGCAGCTAAAGTTGCCCTAGCAAACATCAAATTATACATGAACCGTGAAGATGGTTTTATTGGTTCTGGTTTACGTAAGGATGAATTTGTTGCCGATTGCTCTGATATTGATGAAATTATTGTTTTCCGTGAGGATGGAAAATGTATCATTACAAAAGTAGCGGATAAAACTTTTGTTGGTAAAGGTATTATACACGCCCAGGTATTCAAGAAAAATGATGAGCGAACGGTTTACAACATGATTTATAAAGATGGTTCAAGCGGAACATCTTATATAAAACGTTTCTCAGTTGTTGGCGTAACCCGCGATAAGGAGTACGATTTAACAAAGGGTACTAAAGGTTCGAAGGTTTTATACTTTACTGCCAATCCAAATGGTGAAGCCGAGGTTATTAATGTTGCTTTAAAACCGCATTCAAAATTGCGTAAACTTCAGTTCGACCAGGATTTTGCAGAAGTTGCCATCAAAGGTCGTGGTTCTCAGGGAAATATTATTTCAAAATATCCGGTTAAAAAAATCATACTTAAAAGTAAAGGTGTTTCTACCTTATCAGGATTAAAAATCTGGTATGATGATTTGCTAAAACGCTTAAATGTTGATGGGAGAGGTAAATATCTGGGTGAATTTGATGGCGATGATAGAATTTTACAAGTTCATAAAGATGGTACTTACGAGCTAAGTTCTTTCGAATTAAGTAATCACTTTGATGATGATTTAATATTGATTGAAAAATTTGCACCTGAAACTGTTTTTGCCGCCGTACATTTTGATGGAAAAGCGCAAAATTATTTTGTAAAACGTTTCGTTTTTGAATTGCAGTCTATCGGCAAGAAAGTGCCTTTTATTAGCGAAGAACCAAAATCGAGGTTGCTGTTTTTAACTTCAAATCCGCTTGCTAAAATAATTGTTGATGTTTTAAAAGGTAAAACACAAATTCCTGAAACTTTAGATTTATTATTGTCTGATTTAATTGATATTAAAGGTTTAAAGGCAAATGGAAATCGTTTATCGCCACATGATGTTCAGAAAGTGGTTTTAGATGAGCCAGAGATTGAAGTTGAAGAAACAGAGGATGAGGTGCCTGAAAATAATGGTGGTGGAAGTGAAACTTCTGATGATATCGAAACGCCAGAAGAAACTATTGTTGAAAGCGTGCAGCCTCAAAAAGTAGAGGAAAAGCCAACATCAACAAAACCCAAATTTGATAGTAAACCTGTAATAAAGGAAGTTATAGCGCCTGCTGTCGAAGCATCTAAAATTGAAGAAAAATCAGTTGAAGAAGTAAAACCTGCTGTTGTTGAAGAACCTGTTTCTAAATCAGAACCAGTTAAAAAAGATGAGCCGAAAGTTGAATCACAACCAAAAGAAGAACTAAAGCCACTTAAAAAAGTAGATTTCGAAATTACTAATCCAAACGATATAGAAATTGATGATAAAGGACAATTGGGGCTGTTTTAACAGTTCCTAATTGTTTTTTTTATGGATAGAATAGCAAGAATTTTAAAAATCTTTATTAAGTAACTTTTCAAGCTCTCCAAAAGATACATTCATCCTAACTCTACCTTGTTTAGCGTATGATATTTCTCCGGTTTCCTCTGATATAATTACTGCAACTGCATCAGTTGTTTCGGAAACACCAATCCCGGCTCTGTGCCTTAAACCAAATTGCGAAGGAAGCTGGTCATTATCTGTTAAAGGTAAAATACAACTTGCACTCTTAATTTTATTCTCTGAAATAACAACTGCACCATCATGCAGGGGACTATTTTTCTGGAAAATACTCTCCAATAATCGCTTCGAAATTTTAGCATCTACAACCTCACAGCTGTTTGCGAAAAATTGTTCATCGTAAAACTTTACAAATACCATCAAAGCACCGGTTCTTGTTTTTTTCATCGTTTTACATGCATCTATAATTGGTTTTATGCGTGTTAAATTGTTTCTTTCAATTTCTTTTCTGCCAAATAAATAACCCCACCAGGCTTTATTTTTTTGAAGAAATGCATTTTTACCAATCAACAAAAGGAATCTTCTTATTTCGGGATGAAAAATAACAATGAGTGCTATAATACCCACGCTCATAAATTTCTCAATAATTGCCGTAAGCAATTCCATGTGTAAGCCCTTAACTATCCAATAGAAAACGGTTATCACAAACATGCCCACTAATAAATTTACAGCAAGTGTATTGCGAATAAGCGTGTAAACGTAGTAAATTAATAGTGCCACAAGCACAATGTCTACCACATCTGTTGGAGATATTTTAAGGAAATCGAAATCAAAGCTTTTCATCTATGGCAAGATAGTAAATGTTTCATAATGGTTAATTGTTTGGAATGTGAAAATTGGTTAAATGTAGTAATTGTTGAATTGGTTAGTTGTCATTGCATATATTAACTATAACTCCTTTTATGAGCGGAGAATAGCTTTTCTAAGCGCATTCAGTTTATTGGTTAGTTCATCAAGTTTTAATCTAAAAAGTTTGTATTCTTCTTCTGTAATGTAATTTAAGTCGAAAGCAGTTATGAAGTGATTGACTGTTTCAATTGCGCTAGAGTATGCCATAACAATAAAATGAGCTTTATCTTTTACGGTAATTCTTGCAGATCCTTCTGCCAAACAATCTCCAATACTACAGGATGAACGCTTAATTTGGCTCGATAGGCCAAAAATTTCCTCTTTTGGAAATTTCTTCACTAAAAGATAAACCTCTTTTCTAAAGTTTCTTGCTAGCTGCCAAGTTTCTAATTTTTCAAAAGAATAAATATGCATAATGATCAAATTTATATTCAATCATTTTCAGTAATCTATCAATAGGGTTAAGAGATTTTACTTTTTAATAAGCAAATTAAACACTTTTGCAAATTAGGGCAATTAAACAAGTACTCAATTAATTAATTAACCAATTCAACAATTAACCAATTAACTTCCCAACAAGCTTAATACATTCAACCGCTTCTTTAACATCATGTACCCTTAAAATTTTAACCCCTTTTTGCAGAGCGATGGTATTTAAAACTGTTGTTCCGTTCAAAGCTTCAGCGGCAGTGTTTTTCAAAACCTTGTGAATCATTCCTTTTCTCGAAAAGCCTGCTAAAATAGGAAGTTTGAAAATCTTGAAATCCTCTAAACTATTTAAAAGTTCGTAGTTATGTTCTAAAGTTTTGCCGAAGCCAAAACCTGGGTCAAGGATGATGTCGTTAATATGCAAGGCCTTTAACTGAGCAACTTTTTTAGCGAGATAATCGATAATATCCAATGTTACATTTTCATAATGCGGATTTTGCTGCATGGTCTGTGGTGTGCCTTGCATATGCATAAATATATAAGGAACCTGTAAACGGGCAATTGTGTTAAACATTTCAGCATCCATATCACCAGCCGAAATATCATTGATGATATGTGCGCCTGACGCAATAGTTTCTTCAGCAACTTTTGCTCTGAAAGTATCAATCGAAATTACAGCTTCTGGTAATTTATTGTTTATCGCTTCAATAATTGGTATCAACCTAAATAATTCTTCATCGGTAGAAATATCTAAAGCACCTGGTCTGGAAGAGTATCCACCAATATCAATGGAACTTGCACCTTCGTTTAGAAATTGTTCTGTTTTTCTTAGGGCTTCATCAATAGAAGTCGTTCTGCTTTTGCTGTAGAAAGAATCTGGTGTAATATTCAAAATACCCATCACCTTTGGTGTGCTTAAATCAAATATTTTTCCTTTTATATTGAGGCTTTGTTTTGGTTCAAAAAAGTTTTTTTCTGCCATAATAAACCCTTTCGGGATTTGGGTTTCGCTTTAAAAATGTATCTTTAGCTTTCGTTTTTTCGATACAAAAATACACTAAAACTAAATAAATATTGGCTTTGGCACAAACAAATACCGCTTCTGAATTTGATGAAGTGATCGCAGTCTGCAGAACTTTATTTCTAAAAAAAACAACCGATTACGGAACAGCTTGGCGCATATTAAGGTTAAGTTCTATCACCGATCAGATTTTTATTAAAGCACAACGCATCAGAACTTTAGAGGAGAAAAAAGTTAGTAAAGTAGGTGAGGGCATAACGCCAGAGTACATCGGAATCATCAATTACTGCGTTATTGCAATGATGCAATTAGATTTAACTGAGAGCGACCTTTTGGAAATTCCTGTGGAAGATGTGCAAGTGCTTTTTGATACAAAAGTTAAAGAAACAAAGGATTTAATGTTCGCCAAAAACCACGATTATGGAGAGGCTTGGAGAGATATGCGCATTAGTTCTTTAACTGATTTAATCTTGCAAAAAATATTTCGCGTTAAACAGATAGAAGATAACGAAGGTCAAACTCAAGTATCCGAAGGCGTAAATGCAAACTACCAGGATATGCTAAATTACTCAGTTTTTGCTTTAATAAAATTAGGTGTAAAATAATGAAGAATCCTCTTTTAACCATTTCCAGAATTTTTGTTGGCGTATTATTTATCTTTTCAGGATTAATTAAAGCAAATGATCCACTTGGTTTTGGTTATAAGTTACAGGAGTATTTTGAAGTTTTTCACTTGGATTTTTTAAGTCCGATTGCTACCGGGATAGCCATTTTGCTTTGCACCCTGGAAATTGTTTTGGGCGCATTGCTTTTATTGGGTTTTTATGGTAAAAAAGTAGCTTGGGGCTTACTATTACTAATTATTTTCTTTACGCTGCTCACATTTGTTTCTGCTGCATTTAAGGTAGTTACAAGCTGCGGTTGTTTTGGCGATGCCATTCCACTTACACCTTGGCAATCTTTTAGTAAGGACATCATTTTATTAATATTTATTGTTTATATATTTCTTAAAAAGGATTTGCTCAAGCCAATCATTTCCAGAGAAAAAAGCCAGCAAAATATTGCGCTACTAATCGTTATAGCTTCATTATCATTTGGAATATTCACTTATAATTTTCTACCGATCATAGATTTTCTGCCTTATAAAGTTGGTGCTCATATTCCATCATTAATGGTTATTCCGGAAGGTGAAAAGCCCGATGAATTTGAAATCATGTATCACCTTAAGAATAAAAAAACAAAGGCTGAGCAAGACATGAGTGATAAGGAATATTTAAAAACTGAAATTTGGAAGGATAATAACTGGGAAATTGTTGGCGAGCCGACTAAAAAACTCATAAAGAAGGGCTTTGAACCAAAAATTAAGGATTTAATTATTACAGATGCATCTGGAACAGACTACACCAAGGAATTAATCGAAAATCCTTACTATAGTTTAGTTTTTGTAGCCTATAATCTAAATGATGCAAATAGTAAAGCAATTGGAAAGTTAAATGCACTAGCGCTAAATGCTACACAACAATACAATATCAGAAGTGTCTTGCTAACTGCGAACGCAGCCAGGGATGCCGAAATTTTTATCAAGAAAAATAACCTCTTTTCTGAAGTATTTTACGCTGATGCTGTTCCATTAAAAAGTATGGTTAGGGCAAATCCAGGCATTATTTTGTTAAAAAATGGTGTTGTTGTAAAAAAATGGCACTTTCATTGTATGCCAAGTTTCGATGATTTAAGTAATAAATATTTCAGTAAGTAAATGTTCGCATACATCATTAAAAAATTACTTTATGGCTTGCTGGTTATGGCAGGTGTAGTATTGGTGGTTTTTGTGTTGTTTAATATTTTACCAGGCGATCCGGCCAGAATGACAATGGGCCAAAGAGCCGATGTTCAGTCTTTAGAAGCAGTTAGGAAGGAATTTGGTTTAGACCGTTCAAAACCCATGCAGTTTGTTTTGTATGTTAACGATTTATCGCCAATAAGTTTTCTGGAAAACGATAGCATCACTCAAAACAAATATCATTATCAAAAAATATTAAACTTTGATAATAACGCACTCGTTTTAAAATGGCCTTACCTCCGCAGTTCGTATCAAACCAAACGAGATGTAACCGATATACTTTCTGAAACTGTTCCTAATACTTTCATTTTAGCTTTAACAGCGATGATTTTTGCAACAATAATTGGTGTGTTATTAGGTGTTTTATCAGCCGTTTATAAAGATTCATGGATTGATAAAACGGCAAATGCCTTTGCAATTTTAGGAATTTCAGCACCATCTTTTTTTGCCGGAATTATAATCGCCTGGTTATTTGGCTTTGTGTTAAGTGATTTTACCGGATTAAAAATGAGTGGTAGTTTATATAGTTACGACCCCTTTAATGGTGAAATATTAACGCTTAGAAATTTATGGCTGCCTATGATAACATTGGGTTTAAGGCCTTTGGCAATTATTGTTCAGCTTACCAGAAGCGCCATGCTCGATGTGCTTGCGCAAGATTACATTCGTACTGCAAGAGCAAAAGGTTTAAGTAGAAATGCGATAATTTACAAGCATGCACTAAAAAATGCGATGAATCCTGTTATTACTGCAATATCTGGTTGGTTTGCATCTTTACTTGCGGGTTCGTTTTTTGTAGAATATATTTTTGGCTACAATGGTTTGGGCCGAACAACCGTAAGCGCATTAGAAATGTCAGATTTTCCGGTTGTAATGGGTTCGATATTATTTATCGCTTTTGTATTTGTGGTGATTAACATTTTGGTTGATATTTTATACGCCTATGTTGACCCAAGAGTTAAACTTGCATAATATATGATTGAGGAATTTATTCGTTATACAGAGCTTTCCGATAGGGAAATACTGGAGGTCTTTAGCAAAGCTGATAATGATATGCCTGAGGCTGAACGATTGTTCAGTCATGTTTTAAATGCACAACACATTTGGGTAAATCGTATTGAGGGTTTGCCGTTAAAATATGAAATCTGGCAGGTGCATCCTGTAGAAAAATTTGAAAGCATTTCATCTGATAACTTTAAACTTATCAATGCCAGTTTAAATAAACACGATTTGCAAAGTAAAATCACCTATCACGACTCTCGTGGTAATGAATATCAAAATACAGTTGCCGAAATGTTTATGCAAATGCTAAACCATTCTACATATCACCGAGGGCAAATAGTTTCGATGCTAAAAAAGGAAGGTTTTACTCCTCCGGTAACTGATTATATCTATTTTAAACGCAAAAACCTTTTATGATAATTTTCCTTGTTGGATATATGGGCTGCGGTAAAAGTACCAAAGCAAAGCAATTGGCACATCGTTTAGAATGTCCGGTAATTGATTTAGATGCGGAAATTGTAAATCAAACAGGTAAAACCATTGCCGAATATTTCGATGCTTATGGTGAAAGTGGATTCAGAGATTACGAAAGCGAAACGCTAAAATCTTTTCCATATCCGGAAACTTGTGTGGTGGCAACTGGCGGAGGCTTACCATGTTTTTTTGATAATATGGATTGGATGAATAATCGCGGATTAACCATTTATCTGCAAATGACACCAGCAGCTTTGGTTTCCAGGTTACACAATCGCCAGAAAAGACCTTTGATAAAGGATTTGAATGATGACGAACTTTTCGTTTTTATAGAAGAAAAATTAAAAGAACGTGATCCTTTCTATACAAAGGCTAAACTTATTGTTGATGCTTTTGATTTGGACGGCGAAAAATTGGAAAGTGCAATTGCTGGGAAGTTCTAAATTTTTATAGAAATGTAGACGTTTATTTCGCAAAGAGACTGCTTCGCACTTCGGAGTGACGAAGCGATTTACCTCATTGCGAGATAGCGAGCAATTTCCAAAGGCATTAATATTTCTACAGCTTCTAAACTCTTTTAATATTATCGTCAATAATTTTAGCCGATAATAGAGCAAGTGGAATACCGCCGCCCGGATGAACACTACCACCACAGAAATAAAGATTTTTTATTGTCGAACTGAAGTTTGAATGGCGTAAAAATGCTGCTAACTGGTTATTTGAACTATTCCCATATAAAGAACCCTGGTAAGAACCTGTTTTGCTTTCTATGCTTCGTGGGTCGAGAATGGTTTCGCTGATAATATCCTTTGATACATCTTTTTTTAAAATGCGATTAAGTTTTAATAAGATATGTTGCTTTGCCGATTTAATTAATTTATCCCAATCCTGGCCTTCATTGGCTGGCACATTTATCATCACAAACCAATTCTCACAATCCTTAGGTGCATCGGTAGCAATGTGTTTCGAAGTGATATTGATGTAAATCGTTGGGTCTTCACTGATTGATTTCTTCGACCAAATCGCATCAAATTCTGATTGATAATCTTTAGCGAATAAGATATTGTGTAATCCCAATTCTGGGTAAATACTTTTAATGCCCCAATAAAAAATCAATGCCGAACTGCTTCTTTGCTGGCTTAATAATTTTTTAGGTTGAAGAATGTTATTTAGTAGATTTTTATAGGTAAACCAGATGTCCAAATTGGATATTACAACATCAGCTTTTTGTGTTATATCATTAATTTTTATACCTTCTACCTTTCGCCTTCTGCCTTCCACCTTATAAATAACCTCATCAACTTTTTTGTTGTAATGAAATTTGACGCCTAAATCCTCTGCCAGGTTTACAAGTGCTAAAATGATGGCATGCATACCATTTTTTGGTAAATAAGCACCAAAATGATATTCAAAGTGAGGGATTACATTTAATGTAGCTGGTGCCTGATACGGATTTGAACCATTGTACGTAGCATAACGATTAAACAATTGAGTAATCCGCTCATCGCTGAAAGCATGTAAATTAGCTTTGTGTTGCGTTCTGAAGGCATCAATTTGTCCGAAGCGGAAAATACTTTTAACGGTATCCCAATGGAGATAACTCTTAAGTTTATGTAAACTTCTTTCTAAAAAAACCTTGTGGGTTACAGCATATATCGTTTCGCTTTTTTCAAAAAAAGATTTAATTTCTGAAGCCTTAGCATTCGTTTTGTGTTCAATCTCTTTCGCAAATTTATTTATATCTGATGACGCACTTAACCTTAATCCATCTTCGTAGAAATACCTGCAAATTTCATCAAGCTTATCGTACTCAAAATAATCTTTTGGATTTTTACCCGCAAGGGTAAAAAGTTCATCAACGTATTGCGGCATCGTGAACAAACTCGGACCAGCATCAAACCTGAAGCCATCGGCATTAACTTCAGTAAGTTTTCCTCCTGGATAGGCATTTGCTTCGAAAACCTGTACCGTATAACCTTTCATCGCTAAACGGATGGAACTTGCTATTCCGGCAACCCCGGCACCAATAATAATTGCTTTTGGCATTTATTTTAAACTATTTCAATTCGTTTAAATACAAATTGGTTTGCTTTTCAATTTCTAATGTAGCCACTTTAATTGCAGAACCAACTCTTGTTGTTTCAGATTTTACAGGCATTTTATTTATCGTGGCAATGGCATCAATATACCATTTGCTCCAGGTTTCAATAATGTGTTTTTCCTCATCTACCGATTTACCTTCAGCTATTGCTTTTTTGCTTAAATCAAATTCAGTTTTTAAACGGATTAATGCATCTGTTTTAACTTGCTTTACCGTTTCGCTCGCTGTGTTTTCATCTGCAGAAATTAAAGTGTAGGCGGCGGTTAAACCGCTAATGCCAACGTTTTTCATTTCCGTTGCCGAAACTTTATCAATTCTATCATTATCGGTATGGTAAAAAACATCTGTAAAATGCCACATCAGTAATCCTGGGATTTTATTTTGAAGAAATGGCGTATGGTCGCTGCCGCCTTCAAAAGGATTGTAGTTTACGGTCCAGTTAGCAAATTTTCCTTGTTCTTTACAGACATTGAAAATAAAATCATTAAAATAGTGTGGAAAAAGGTCTTTTTCCTTTACATCTCCAGCACCCCATTCTGTGTGTTTGTCTTCACCTCTGGTCCATATTGCAGATGGATCTGGCATTTTTTCAATTATAAATGAACCACCAGTTTTCTTGGTGTCTTCGCCCACCATATCCAAACTCATACCCCAGAGAATACCTTTTGCTCGGATTGTATCTTCAACTATATATCTTCTTGTTGAAGTAATTTCATCGCCCCATAAAAATGTTAAGGTGCGTTTTGGAGCAATTTTTTTTGCTTTATAAAGTTCGGCGGTTAAACGAGCCATTTCTGCCAATGTACCAACGCCACTTGCGTTATCGTTTGCACCCGGCTCTTGTACGTGAGCACTAAAAACAAAACGTTCAGCTGGTTTTTCGTTGCCAATAACATTTGCAACAACGGTTAACTCTTCCGATTGATAAATTTTAGTCTCGATATTTACTTTAAGCTTTGTTGCGCCTTTTAAACAATTTGCCTTAAGTTTTTCTTTTGCTTTGTAGGATAAAAGCAATGTCCATACTTCGCTGTTTGCTTTCATACTTCCAAATTGTATCGAAGTTTGATGAATTTCTGGCTTTGTATAAGCTGGCATGGAGTAACCCAAAACACCAACTGCACCAGCCTTTGTAGCAATTGCTAATAATCTTGAAGGATGCGTTTCTGCAAAAACGATTTTTCCTTTTAAATCTAGTTTCTCAATTTCGGCAGGGTTGGTATTGCTAATGTAAACCACATCTGCGGTAACGCCATCGGTTGGTGTAGATACACAATTGATAGGAATCATATTTCGGTTTGAATTAAACGAAATTAGTGACTCTGATTCACCAACGATGTTAATGTTAGCATTAACAGGTTCCCAGGTTTTATTTTTCATTGCCCTTTTTTCAATTCGATAGGTTAGGGGCGATTCTGTTTCGCTTTGTTTTTGCTCAACAAAGCCTGCCTTTTTTAAAATATCTTCTACATGTTTGATACTTGCGTTAAAACCTGTATTGCCAGGAACCCTGAAATATTTTTCTACAAAAGCAGTGGTTTCGTAAGCATTTTTTTCAATAAAGCCTTTTCGCGTAAGGTTAAAATTATTTGTAATGTTTTGGGCAAAGCCACCTACGCTGGTCAAAATTAAGGCAACAAGAATTTTTGTTTTCATGGGGTTGAATAAAAGCGAAAGATAAAAGATTTTTAAGTCAATACCATTCCTGTTCAACTTCATTTTTAGAAATTGATGGAATAGAAGGATGGAGTTAAAATTATTTTAAGTGCAATAATATTAAAGCAACTAACGCCGGAATGGACTGCACATACAGAATTCTTTTACTCGCGGTTGCTGCGCCATAAATTCCGGCAATGATTACGCAGGTCAAAAAGAAAATGGCTACATAAAATTTCCATTGATGATTTTCTATATAGAGCGACCAGATTAAACCTGCAGCTAAAAATCCATTATACAATCCCTGGTTTGCAGCAAGGGTTTTGGTTGGTGCAAATAATTCCTTCGGAATGGTTTTGAAAACCTTTGGCGCTTTAGTTGTCCACGCGAACATTTCTAACCATAAGATATAGATGTGGATTGCGGCTACTAAGCCGATTATGATTTGTGCTACTAATTGCATTTTGTTTTGGTTTTGAGATTGAAGATACAATTTATTTGGATATTCATGGCTAGTGGTTTCGAAGTCTATATACTCTGTTTATAATCAGTTATCAGTCTGAGCTTGTCGAAGACCTTTTAATAATTAAATTTAATAGTAGTTTTTTGTGTTAGCCAGACAGGTTTTTTCTTTGTCTTGATAAAATATATAATATCCTTCAATTTTACCACCCCTTGCCCCTCCTAAAATAGGAGGGGAGTAGGTAGTGCTTTTTATTCTTGTATAAATTTATTAAAGGTTCCACAGGTTTCAACATCTGAACGGAACTCTCCATCTAAAATAGAAAGGGGAGTAGGTAGTGCTTTTTATTCTTATATAAACCATTAAGGATTTTTGAAGTTACTGCATCTGAACGGAACTCCCCTCCTTATTTTCAAGGAGGGATTGGGGGTGGTTTTTGTTTATACTCTAGTTAGGTTTTTTTGCCAAAAGCCACGAACTTTCATTATAAACCCGATGATAGCGGGCATCCCGAATTTCTCGGGATAAAGTGACCAGCTCCAAAGGAGTGCCTTTGGCACGGGGCGGGTGCTCCCAAAGTATATCTGGCTTTCATTTTCAAGTCTTTTGTAAACCCATCAATTCTATCGCACATCGGAACATCTTACATTCCATCTTTTTCTGTCATGCTGTCAGTATCAATTCAGAATAATTTTTACATTTTATCAGTTTTTTAACCATATTTTCTGCCAAAAACCAATTGGCACAGGCATTGTTTAATAGGTGTAGAATTAATACTTAAAAAGAGAAAATACAAAATACAATGGGAAAAATTATTGGAATAGACTTAGGAACAACCAACTCTTGCGTGAGCGTAATGGAGGGCAATGAGCCTGTAGTTATTGCGAACAGTGAGGGTAAACGTACTACACCGTCTATTGTTGCTTTTGCAGAAAACGGTGAACGTAAAGTTGGCGAGCCGGCTAAACGTCAGGCTATAACTAACCCAACAAAAACGATTTATTCAGTAAAACGCTTTATGGGTAACAGCTACGACGAAAGTGCTAAAGAAGCTGGTCGCGTACCTTATAAAGTTATTAAAGGCGATAACAACACGCCACGTGTTGAAATCGACGATAGAAAATATACTCCACAAGAAATCTCTGCAATGATCTTGCAGAAAATGAAAAAAACTGCCGAAGATTTCTTAGGACAAGAAGTTACAGAAGCGGTTATTACTGTGCCTGCATACTTTAACGATGCGCAACGTCAGGCTACTAAAGAGGCTGGTGAAATTGCTGGTTTACAGGTTAAACGTATTATTAACGAACCAACTGCTGCAGCTTTAGCTTATGGTTTAGATAAAGCGCACAAAGACATGAAAATTGTTGTGTTTGACTGCGGTGGTGGTACACATGATGTTTCTGTTTTAGAATTAGGTGATGGTGTTTTTGAAGTAAAATCTACCGATGGTGATACACACTTAGGTGGTGATGATTTTGACCATGTAATTATCGATTGGTTAACAGATGAGTTTAAAAGCGAAAACAGCATGGATCTTTCTAAAGACCCAATGGCTTTACAACGTTTAAAAGAAGCTGCTGAGAAAGCTAAAATTGAGTTATCGAGCACAACTTCTACTGAAATTAACTTACCATACATTACTGCTGATGCTAGCGGTCCTAAACACTTAGTGCGCACTTTAACCCGTGCTAAATTTGAGCAATTGGCTGATAGCTTAATCAAACGTACTATCGACCCTTGTAAATCTGCTTTGAAAAATGCTGGTTTAAGCACAAGCGATATCGATGAAATTATCTTAGTTGGTGGTTCAACTCGTATTCCTGCAATTCAGGATGCGGTTAAAGCTTTCTTCGGTAAAGAGCCGAGTAAAGGTGTTAACCCTGATGAGGTTGTAGCTATTGGTGCTGCTATTCAAGGTGGTGTATTAACTGGTGATGTAAAAGATGTATTGTTGTTAGACGTCACGCCTTTATCATTAGGTATCGAAACTATGGGTGGTGTAATGACCAAATTAATCGAGTCGAACACAACTATCCCAACTAAAAAATCTGAAACATTCTCAACTGCTGCTGATAACCAGCCGTCTGTTGAAATCCACATTTTACAAGGTGAACGCCCAATGGCTAACCAAAACCGTACAATTGGTCGTTTCATTTTAGATGGTATTCCACCAGCACCTCGTGGTGTGCCTCAGGTAGAAGTATCTTTTGATATTGATGCCAACGGTATTTTACACGTAAGTGCAAAAGATAAAGCTACTGGTAAAGAGCAAAAAATCCGTATCGAAGCATCTTCTGGTTTAACTGATGAAGAAATTCAGAAAATGAAACAAGAAGCTGAAGCTAACGCAGAAGCTGATGCAAAAGCAAAAGAAGAAATCGAAAAAATTAACGGTGCTGATGCTTTAATTTTCTCAACTGAGAAACAATTAAAAGAGTTTGGTGAGAAATTATCTGCTGATAAAAAAGCGCCAATCGAAGCTGGTTTAGAAAAATTAAAAGCAGCACATGCAGCTCGTAATTTTGCAGATATTGATGCAGCACAAGCTGAATTGCAAAATGCTTGGAATGCAGCTTCAGAAGAAATGTACAAAGCCGGTGAGCAACCTCAAGGCGGTGGTGAACAACCACAAGCTGATGGTCAGCCTCAAGGTGGCGATAACGTTACTGATGTTGATTTCGAAGAAGTAAAAGAAGAAAAATAGTTTTTAGTCGGAGGTTGGAAGACCGAAGATATAGAACAATTAAAAGCATTCCTGATTAAGTTCAGGGATGCTTTTTTTGTTTTACACACGCTATTGCAAGACACGAAGCAATCTTACTGTGACTTTGACTTATATAGCGATAATTGTAGGATTGCATCTTACCTTGCAATGACGACCGCTCTTTTTATTTGAAAACGAATGGTTCTATGCTTTTCGGTAATAGCAGCCCCGCCATTCGCTTTATCCCGAGAAATTCGGGATGCTCGCTGCTGTCGGGTTTATGATTAGCAAACTATAGCTTTTGGGGAAATCATAACGCAAAAGAAAAGGTTCAGCTTATTAAACTGAACCTTTTCTATATAATCAGGAAATATTAATTCCAAAGTTTCTCTGGGTAGGTTCCGTTTTTAACCAACTGGTCAATACTATCTTGAACATATGGCTTATCTTCTTTATACGTTACGCCAAACCATTTGTTTGAAGTTGGCACAACTTTAAACGTAGCTTCACCACTTTTAACTAAGTTTTCGCCAATCAGTGGAATAAAAAATTCTGCTTTAGGTTTATCTTTATTAGCCATTGCAAACTCAACGAATAACTTTTCAGTAATGTTGAAAACAGCAGGCGTAAAGCCCCAGAAATTCATCGAAACAGGTGTTTCAAAATCTAATGGAAATTCTTCACCATCTTCTTCGTAATAAATTTTACCATCTTTTGGATATACTTTAGTACGTTCAATAATTTCTTCTAAATTACCAGAAGCATCTACTTTACAAACGCCACGAGAAACAGCGCCAAACTCAGAGAGTGTTTTGCCAATTTCGTAACCGATAATTGAAAAATTACTATCAGAAGCCTCATCGTTTAAGAAATCGACCATTTTTTTAAAGGCGTCAAAACCATAATAATCATCAGCATTGATTACGCAAAAAGGTTCTTTAACTACTTTTCTGCCAGATAAAATTGCATGAGCAGTCCCCCAAGGTTTTTCTCTGTAAATTTCTTCTTCTATACCAAATTGCTTTAAATCGAAATTTTGAAAAACGTAATCCGTTTCAATTTTTCCATTTAGCTTTGGCTCGAAAATAGATTTAAAATTTTCTACAAATTCTTCTTTTATGATGAATACAACTTTGCCAAATCCGGCTTTAATTGCATCGTAAATAGAATAATCAATAATGGTTTCTCCATTAGGACCAAAACCATCAATTTGTTTCATGCTTCCGTAACGGCTTGCCATCCCGGCAGCCAATATTAATAAGGTAGGTTTCATATTGTTAATTAATTGTTCTAATCAGTTTTTCGATTAGATAGGGCGTTTGATTTATTTATTTAAGTAATTAAAAATTTGTTCTAAGTCGCTATCGTTTTTATAGTCAGGTTTATGATTTTTTAAATATTCATTCAACTGATTTTCTTTATCTTCAAATAAAGCGAAAATTGATTTCTTATTTGGTACAATTTTACTAAAAATTCCGTTTTTATATGAATAATAGCTATACGTTGTGTTAAATGTTTTATTAACTACTGCAGAGCCATATTGTTTTGATTCGGTTATAGATTTATTAAATTTTTTGTACAAACCTATTTTACCATTACAGATGATTTGAAAAAATGATGACGAGTTTAATGCATCTACAGCTGGAAATCCATTCTTAAAAATTAAAGTGCTACCATTTTTGGGGTTATTAATCTCAAATTCTGCCACAGGTTCTGCAAAATGCATCATCTTACCGGCATCAACAAAAACCAATTTATCATCCATTAAGTCATATCTTAACGAATCGTACTGGTAACGTTTGCCATTTTTTAACGTTACTTTTCCTTTCGACCATTTTTCTATTAAATATGGCGTACCTTCAACATCTGTATATTTCTTTTCCTTTATAGGCGTTCTGATAACATCACCAAAAGGAAGAATTTCATACTGAGCTTTAGCACCAAACGATAAAAAAAGAATCAGAAAAAGTAAGTTTTTCATGGTTAGAAGTTTAAAATCCAAATAATCCACCACCACTTTTGGTACGTGTTTTCTTTCCTGTTAGCATTCCGAATAAGCCGCGAACAATTTCTTTTCCTATTTGACGGGTAATTGTGGCACCCATAACTTTTTCTATTATACTTTTTTCGCCAGGCTTTGGTTTGCTTTCTATCTCTTCCTGTTTCTTTGCTTCAGCCTCTTGTTTAACCTGTGCATCTGCCGCAATTTGTTCATTAATTCTTTTTGTCAGAATATCATAAGCACTTTCCGGATCGATAGTATCTTTATACTTGCCATACATTGGACTTGCGTTCACCAATTTATCAAAATCTGCAGAAGTAAGGGGTCCCATTACCGCTCTTGGCGGTGTAAGCATGGTTGCCGAAACCTCAGTTGGGATACCTTTTTCATTTAGAACTGTAACCAAAGCTTGTCCGGTTCCTAAAGAAGTTAAAACTTTATCAATTTGATAAAAATCTGATTTAGGATAAGTATTAACGGTTTTCTTTAATGCATCAACATCATTTGGTGTAAAAGCTCTTAAAGCATGTTGAACGCGGTTACCCAATTGCCCCAAAACACTTTCCGGGATATCCGTTGGTGCCTGTGTACAGAAAAATACGCCAACACCTTTCGAACGTATTAAGCGAATTATGGTTTCAATTTGTTCTAAAAACGTTTTTGATGAGTTATTGAAAAGTAAGTGTGCTTCATCAAAAAAGAAAACCAATTTTGGCTTATCCAAATCGCCAACCTCTGGTAATGTATTAAATAATTCGGCTAGTAAACTTAACAGAAAGGTAGAGTATAAAACAGGTTGATTTTGAACATCAGCAATATTTAAAAGGCTAATAACGCCTTTGCCATCTACACGTTCAAACAAATCATCGGCATCGAAAGATTTCTCACCAAACATTCCGGCCAAACCTTGCTGCTCAATTGCAACTATTTTTCGAAGTATTGTACCAGATGTTGCTGTAGAAATGCTGCCGTAACTTTCTTTTATTTCTTTGGCTCCAGCACCTTCACTAAGGTATGAAAGTAATTTCTTAAGGTCATTTAAATCGATAACAGGCATTTTGTTATCGTCAGCGTATTTAAAGATTACAGCCATTACGCCACTTTGCGTATCGTTTAAATCTAAAACTTTTGATAAAAGCGTTGGCCCAAATTCTAAAACTGTTGCACGCATTTGCGCACCTAATTTGCCCGAAAGGGAATAAACTTCTATCGGAAAACCTGTTGGTGTAAATGTCTTATTTAACTGTTTAGCCCTCTCTTCAATCTTCGGGTTTACACTCCCAGCTTGATTTAAGCCCGATAAATCGCCTTTAACATCAAGCATAAAAACCGGAACTCCGGCATCAGAAAGTTGTTCGGCTAACAATTGTAAAGTTCTGGTTTTACCAGTACCGGTTGCGCCGGCAATTAAACCGTGTCTATTCATCATTTTTAATGATAAATTAACCTCGGCTTCACCATATACCTGTCCATCTAAAATACCAGCACCAAGGTAAATGTAAGAACCTTGTGGAGCGTAAGATGCTTTTATTTTTTCTATAAACTTCGAAGAGGATTCACTCATTGTAATAATTTTATGAGCACCAATTTAGTAAACTAATATTAAAATAATGTTTTTTTTATTAGCGCTAATTATAAAATCATTTCCACAGTGCCAAACAACAATTGCCTTGGTTTAGGTATTTAACCAACTACAGTTTTGATAGCCGCTCAAATAATTCTCGCTGTTCAGTACTTAAATTTTTTGGAATTTAATTTTTTTAGTTAATACGAATGTTTTTGCTAAGCCAAAGCACAAATTCTTCGTTCTCTCCATTATCGGCCTAACATCCCGAAGTTTCGGGATTCAGCCGGCAGTTTTTGTTTCTTTTTGATGCCATAAAGAAAGAAGCATGTCCACCCAAGACAAGTCTATTATTTATACTACCGACAGACGTTAATCGAAGAAGATTTTTTTAAATCATAATTCGTATTGTTTAAAGTTTTGATAGCCGCTCAAATAGTTCTCGCTGTTCAGTACTTAAATTTTTTGGAATTTTAATCTGCCATTTAATGTACAAATCGCCAAAATGATTCTCCTTTTTATAAACAGGGAAACCTTTGCCTTTCAAGCGTAAGTTTGTATCAGGTTGTGTACCTGCCGGGATATTAAGTTTTACTTTTCCACTTAAGGTTTCCACAATCTTCTCTCCACCCAATATTGCGGTGTATAAATCTATTTGTTCATCAATGTAAATGTCGTTGCCTTTACGCTTAAATTTTGGATGCTCAGCAATGTTAAAGGATATAAATAAATCTCCTGCCGGACCATGATTAGGACCAGGTGCACCATAACCAGGCAATTTAATTTTTTGTCCGTTTTCTACTCCTGCCGGAATAGTAATACGAACTTGTTTGCCATTAACTGTTAGTGTTTGCTTATGTGTTGTGTAAGCATCAAGCAAGTTTAAATTTAAGTCTGATGTGTAATCCTGCCCCTTAAATGGAGAACGCGAACTACTTCTTGAACCTCCGCCACCAAACATGGATGAAAAGAAATCAGAAAAATCTCCATCACCAAAACCCGAAAAACCACCTCTGCCTCGACTTTGAGATTGCTGGCGTTGCTTACCACCAAAAGCATCTGCATGTTGCCAGTTTTCTCCGTATTGGTCGTACTTTTTTCTTTTGTCAGGGTCGCTTAAAACCTCATTCGCCTCATTAATTTGTTGGAATTTCTTTTTCGCTTCATCATTATCTGCATTAACATCAGGATGGTATTTTCGTGCCAATTTCCGATAAGCTTTTTTTATTTCATCTGCTGTAGCGGTTTTATTAATCTCGAGAACTTTATAGTAATCTATATAAGCCATAGTTATGGAAACGATTTTTATTGAATGGTTTTAATTCGGATTGTAAAAATAAGGATTAGAATTAAAAGATGGCTGCCGCACAAAAAATAAAAGCCCCGATTTTTTCGGGGCTTTTAGCAGTTTCAAAATGAAATCTTATTTCTTGTTCTTTACATATTTCTCAAGCCATTGGTCTTGCTCCCAAAGTACGTGAAGAATATTTTCTTTACCACGATAGCCGTGTGCTTCAAAAGGCATGAAAACAAATCGAACCGTACCGCCCAAACCTTTAATGGCAGCAAACAAACGCTCACTGTTAATAGGGTAGGTTCCGGTGTTATCATCAGAATCACCGTGAATTAATAGAAGCGGTGTTTTGATTTTATCAGCGTAGCTAAACGGACTCATTTCATAGTACATCTGAGGTGCTTGCCAATAAGTTCTATCCTCGTTTTGGAAGCCGAATGGTGTTAATGTACGGTTGTAAGCGCCACTTCTTGCAATTCCAGCAGCAAATAAATTGGTGTGCGCCAATAAGTTTGCAGTCATAAATGCGCCATAGCTATGTCCGCCAACGGCCATACGTTTTCTATCGCCAACGCCTAAATCTGATAGTTTGTTAATTGCAGCTTCGGCATTTAAACTTAATTGATCAACAAAAGTATCGTTAGGTTTTTTACCATCCTTAGCAACAATTGGCATTTCAGCATTATCTAAAACAGCATAACCGCGGGTTACCCAATAAATTGGTGAACCCCATGAAATTGCAGTAAACCTATCTTTTGAACCACGAATTTGAGCGGCATCAGTTGCAGAATTAAACTCACGAGGATAAGCCCAGATTACTGCAGGTAGTGGTCCGTCTTTTTCTTTGTTATAGCCTTTTGGTAAATATAAGTCTCCGGTTAAATCTACACCATCGGCACGTTTGTAAGAGATTTTTTCTTTAGTAATACCATCTAACGAAGGATAAGGATTGCCGAAAGAAGTCACCGGTCTATCCGCCATGCGTAATACTAAATTTTTAATGTAATAGTTTGGAACTAATTTCTGACTTTCCTTACGCGTTAATAAAATAAGTTTATCAGGATCTATAACATCACTTACAAATTCATAAGTTCCCTCTGCGCTGCGCCAAATAATTTCATTCTTTTTTGTCGCTAAATCAAACTTCGCAAGAAATGGTAAATCGCCTTTTTCTGATGAACCAACAACATTGTTCATCAATAATTTGGTGCCGTTATCAACTAAATGAATTACCGAACGACCGTATTTATTTTTAGTTGTAACCGGCGAACCTGGGTTGCCATAAGCATCAGTTTGGTTACGGGTGTAAAGCTCTTCAATTTTTCCTGTTGATGGATTGTAAATGCTTACTTTATTGGTTTGCTTACTACGCAAACCTTCCATAACTAAAGCTAAATTGGCATTACCCCATTGTACACCACGATAACGAGTTTGAGTTTTGAAAAGCTCTTTTTCTGCTCCGGTAAAAGGTGCACTTAAGGCATAAACCGCATCATGAAAAGGAACATTCTTCTTAATTAAACCGCTATCTAATGGTTTAGCCCAGGTAATTGTTGCAGGTTCATCATCTCTCCAGCTGAAGCCGCGAGGTATATTCTGCGTATTGTCATAACCCGATGGTGTACCTTCTGAAGATGGAAGCTCTGCCAAAACCTTAACTGCTTTTCCGGTCAAATCTGTAATCGTCATGGTTGATGGAAAACCGCCTGCCGTAACCAGATATGAAAATGGTTTACGGATGGTTTCTACCAACATAAAGGTTTTGTCTGGAGATAAACTTACTGTACTGTAAATTGCTGGTTTGCCAATAGGTGTTTCAACACCCGCAGTATTTTTAACCAGTTGTGAAGTGCCGTAAAACTCAAAAAGTTGCTCATCAAAAGGCGATTTAATTAAATCCTGGTAAGTTGGACTTGGTGCCGCTTTACCTAAGTTTTGCTGAACAGTCGGGCCTTTTGGCATTAATGGTTTTACCGGAGCTGCGCTTGCTGGTTTAGTAACGGCTCTGTAAACAATTGTATTATCGTTTAACCAGGTTAAGCCGCTGCCTAAAACCGTATTTAAAAATGCTTTGTTTGTTTTGGTTGCCTTTTTAGTGGCTAAATCAATGATGTATAAATCAACACCCTTTTGAGTGGTATTGGTAAAGGCGATTTTATTTTGTGATGGATTCCAGCTAATGTTACCCGCGTATAATGGAGTAGGCAAACCTGTTATCGGGAAAGTTTTATCAGTTTTAATATTTTTAACAGAGAAGTTGTTAATGTAATTCTGGCGGCTGGGAGCGTAGTTGTTCGGGTTTAAACGCATACCAGCAATGCGATATTCTGGCATTGCTAACTCTTCTACCGATGGATAAGAATTTCTCTCGCTGAATAAAATCCATTCTGCTTTGTCATCAATGCTTACTCCTGGGGTTGGTTTCGCAAGCAATAAATCGGCAATTTCTTTTGGCGGTGTTTGGTAGCTTACTGCATCCTGCGCAGCAGTATTTAAAGAAACACATGCGCCTGCTATTAGAAAATAGAGGTGTAGTTTTTTTATCATAATTAGGGTTAGTTAAGTTTATTCGGTTGAATAATCAAATATGCGAATTTAATAAATAAGCCCTTGTTCCGTAACCGCTAATTTACATTTTTATAGGTTAATAAGTCGTTAGCAACGTCTTTCTCCAGTATCAATTAGCGAGTTTTCAATCATCTTTTTTAAGATATCTAAATTTACATCACTAAGTTTCTTAATGTAGATGCAGGCTTTACCCGTTTTATGTTTGCCAAAATGTAATAGTAGTTCTTTACGCTGTGGAAATTCTGAGGATAGATAAAGTGCTAAAGCGTCTTTTCTCGGCGAAAAGCCAACGATTGGAGCGTCACCTTCTCTGCCACTCTCATATTTATAATGATAAGCGCCAAAACCAATTATTGCGGTTCCCCACATTTTGGCTTTAAATGATGAAATTTCTTCAAATATCTTAACCAATTCAAAGGCATCATCGCGTTTAGTTTCGCTTTCTATCTTATTAAGAAATTCGGTAACACTATGCTCGTTTTCTGTTGTTTTATTCTGAGCCATACTTAATTTTTAAAAACCTCCCATTTATCAACATACAATATTAAATCGCTGGTTTGCAAAGGGTCGGCATTTGAAATTGTTAATTTCCCTTTTTCATCTCTGGAGATTTTCAAAACTGAACTAGTTGCATCTCCGTTTTCGTGTTTAATATATCCCTTATACAAAGCAGAACCCTTAGTTAGATCGGTATTCAAATTGCAATCAAAAGAATCAAGAATAATATCGTATTTCGATTTTGGCTCATTTGGCATTTCTAAATTAACAGTTATCAGGTTTATCGGATTAACTGTGATTTCAGCCTTTACTAAAAACTCTTTATTATTTTCTCTGCCGCTCTTGATATAATATTTAATCACATTGTCGCAGGTTTCATCCTTTTTAATTTTAGTAGGCTCAATTTTTGCAGAAATTGAGGTAAATAAAATAATGATTAAGACAAGAACTGATGGTATTTTGTTGTTGTAATGCATATAGATTTGTTAGCGTTTATCTTCAATTAAGATACAGAAATGATTTTATTTAATAGGTTAAAAAAAGGCTCGAAGAATTAACTTCAAGCCTAAGATATTTTGACGTTTAAATCTACTTAAATTCTCTAAAATCTTGTCCGTCTTTAATATTTAGCAAGCTTTCATAAATTAAGCTGATTACATTATCAACATCTTCTTTATGAACCATTTCTACCGTAGTGTGCATGTAGCGCAATGGCAAAGAAATTAATGCCGAAGGTACACCACCATTCGAGTAGGCAAAAGCATCAGTATCCGTTCCGGTAGAACGTGATGAAGCCTGGCGCTGAAACGGAATATCGTTTTTCTCGGCCGTTTTAATTAATAATTTATTTAAGTTGGTTTGAACCGCAGGTGCATAAGAAACCACCGGACCTTTACCTGCTGATAAATCGCCTTGCGTGTTTTTATTAATCATCGGCGTAGTGGTATCGTGGGTTACATCTGTTACAATTGCAACGTTTGGCTTAATGCGTTGTGCAATCATTTCTGCGCCACGTAAACCAATTTCTTCTTGTACAGAGTTTACGATGTATAAACCGAACGGAAGTTTTTTCTTGTTTTCTTTTAATAAACGAGCCACTTCGGCAATCATAAAACCACCGACACGGTTATCTAAAGCACGACCAACATAATAACGGTCGTTTAAAATCATAAATTCGTCTTCGTAAGTAATTACGCAGCCAACGTGAATGCCTAATTTTTCAACTTCTTCTTTTGATGTACAACCGCAATCTAAAAAGATGTTTTTAAGTTCAGGCGCTTGTTCCTTTTCGCCATGACGGGTATGAATTGCCGGCCAGCCGAAAACTGCCTTTACCAATCCTTTTTCGGTATGGATATTTACGCGTTTTGATGGCGCAATCTGATGGTCAGAACCACCATTGCGGATAACGTATATTAAACCATCATTTGTAATGTAATTAACATACCATGAAATTTCATCAGCGTGTGCTTCTATAACTACTTTATATTCAGCCTTTGGATTAATAACACCAACCGCTGTACCATAGTTATCTACGAAATGTTCATCAATATACGGTTTTAAATAATTTAACCATAGTTTTTGTCCTTCCCACTCATAACCTGTAGGTGCAGGATTATTAATATATTCTTCTAAAAATTGTAACGATTTTTTGGTTACAACAGCAACGTGTTTTTTCTTTTCGTCTTCTTTTTTCTTTGCCATATTGTATTTATGATTTTAGATTTACGATTTTAGAATGGCATGAGCCAAACAAATTCTGAAACCTAATTTTATTCATTTGAATCTGTGTTTCTTTAAATCGTATTTCGTAAATCTACAACCTAAAATTTCAATTCCATAACAACATAATCATTTCCATTTTTTGAAAATAGATTATCTGTTTCAAGGAATCCAAATTTAGAATAAAATTCGGTAGCGTTTACACGAGCATTACACCAAAGCCTCGAAGCTTTTTGAATTTTACAAAAATCTATCAAATAATTCATCAAAACTGTGCCATAACCTTTTTTCTGGTCATTTGTAAGTACTGCCAATTTGCGAAACTGGTAAATATCATCTTCATTAAATAATGAAACCACTCCCGTAAGTTTATGCTCGGCATATAAGCCAAAATGTATGCCCTCAAAATCATCTTCCAGCTTAACCAAATCAAAAGGAGCATCAGGATACATACTTTCATGCCGGATGCGCCAGGTTAGCGATGGGAAGATTTGCTCTACAACAACCATTACAACAAATAACTAAATCCAAACCTTAACAAGAGGGAGACTCTGTACTTATTAAAATCTGTTTGGAAGGATGGCCCTATTGCCAATTCTGTATTTACATTTTCCATTATATTATTCTGAAATCCCCATATTGGTGAAAAGGAATGGACAAAGTTTGTCGCATATCTTTTGTTTATTAAAATAGGTGTAATTAAGTTGTACTCCAGGCCGTAATAAGTGGCACTATTGTTTTCTACAATTTTTAGTGCTTTTTTTCTTTCGGCAAAATTGTAGTAATTTTTATACCCGATTGATAAAACCGGAGCAAAATTAACAAGGTAATCAATCCCCAAAACATCGCTGGCATTTCTTGGTTGCTTCGGGTGGAAAGGTGCAACAACCTCAATGGCAGCGCCAAAAAATAAACTTGATTGCTTTGATATTTTTTGCTCCCTTTCTAATCCTGTGCCCAAAAGGTAGGCTTTAAATTTGTTCAGAGATTTTATTTCGACAGTTGTTTTTACAGAATCTTGTGCCGATGCTTTTGTGAAAAGGAATAAATGGATGATGATTAAGAATGTTTTGAGTGCCGTTTTAGATTTCATTAATAATTAGTTAGTGAATTTTTTGCTTCCGTAGAATTTGTAAATTAAAATATTTAGTAAGATGATTGCAGCCATGCCATAGCAAAACAAACTCCAACCACCTAAATCCCACAACCATAAACCTAACGCAGAACCACAGCTTGCACCAATAAAACTAACCGACATAAATATCGTATTTAGCCTGTTCCTGGCTTCTGGAATTAAGGTGTAAATTCTGGTCTGATTGGTTACGTGTATGGCTTGCTGACCAATATCTATCAGTACAATTCCGATTACAAATAAATATAAGTGATTTTCGGTAAAGTAGAATAATGCAACACTTACAATTTGTAGTATGAACCCAATCATCAGATTTTTACGAGGATTATTACCATCGCTTAACTTGCCAACCAATGGCGCCGCCAAAGCACCGGCTGCGCCTGCAATGCCAAATAACCCTATCTGTAAGGTTTGAAAACTAAAAGGTGGATTAGCGAGAAATAACACCATCGTAGTCCAGAATGCGCTGATAATTGCAAAGGCCAGAAAATTAATAATGGAGGTTTCCCGAAGAACAGGTTGTTTTTTAATGTAGCTAAACATCGAACCCATTAATTGCTTATAATTCCCTTTAAAGGATGGAATACTTTGCGGAAAGCGTTTCGCCATTAATATTATCAGCAAGGCACAAATTGCTGCGGCAATATAATACATTGCCCGCCAACCGAGCCAAAAGCCAATACTACCGCTTACAGCCCTCGATGCTAAAATACCAACCAACAAACCACTCATTATCGAACCAATATTTGCACCACGGTTTTCATCGGTGCTTAAATTGGCTGCCAGTGGTAATATCAACTGGGGAACGATAGAACAGGTTCCGATGAGAACACTTGCAACTTCTAATAACAAAAAACTTTTGGCAACAGCCGCCGATAAAAGCGCTACAATTGCCATTCCGGTTATGATTAAGATTTGTTTCTTACGCTCAAACATATCACCCAAAGGCACTAAAAGAAATAATCCTAAGGCATAACCGATTTGTGTTAAGTAAGTAATGCGGCCGGCTACGCTTTCTGTTAGGTTAAAATCTTTTGCAATTAAAATAACAAGCGGTTGGCAATAATAAATGTTTGCAACAATTAAGCCCGTGCAAAAGGCCATTAAAAGAATATCTATACGTTTTAACATGGGGTGATATGTACGATGTTTTTATAGATGATGGATGATGGGATATGAAGAATGTTTTCTTCCATCACACCGCTCCACCCTTAAAAATGTAAATGGCTTATGAAAAATTGCTGATGTTTTTTTCCTTCTCCCATTTCCCAATTCCATCATCCATCTTTCATCCCTACAAAGGTATATTTCCGTGTTTTTTTCTCGGGTTATTTACCACTTTGTTTTCTAACATTTTGAAAGCTTTTATCAACTTAATACGGGTTTGAGATGGTTCGATAACCTCATCAATAAAGCCTCTTTCAGCTGCTCTGTATGGATTCGCAAAAATATCTGAATATAGTTTTTCTTTTTCCAGCCATTTCTCTTCAGGGTTTTCTGCAGCAGATATTTCTTTTTTAAAGATGATTTCCGCAGCGCCTTTTGCGCCCATTACTGCAATTTCTGCGCTTGGCCATGCGTAATTCATATCAGCACCGATATGCTTACTGTTCATTACGTCGTAGGCGCCACCATAAGCTTTTCTGGTGATAACCGTAATGCGTGGAACAGTAGCTTCGCTAAAGGCATAAAGTAATTTTGCACCATTGGTGATGATGCCATTCCACTCTTGATCTGTGCCTGGAAGAAAACCCGGAACATCTTCAAAAACCAATAACGGAATGTTAAAGCAATCGCAGAAGCGAACAAAACGAGCAGCCTTAGTTGATGAATTGCTATCTAAAACACCGGCTAAGTAGGCGGGTTGATTGGCCACAATACCAATACTTCTGCCAGCTAAACGAGCAAAGCCGACAACAATATTTTCAGCAAAATCTTTGTGCACTTCCAAAAAGCTATCTGCATCGGCAACTGAAGAAATAATTTCTCTGATATCATAAGGTTGTGAAGCATTTTGAGGCATAAAAGTATTTAGCCCTGGCCTGCTTTCATCTTCTTGTTCGTAAGCAATGCTTTCTGGTGTTTCCTCACAGTTTTGCGGCATAAAAGCCAATAATTTTTTAACGTGATTAATAGCCTCAATCTCGTTTGCACAGGCAAAATGTGTAACACCAGATTTAGTTGCATGTGTATTGGCACCACCTAATTCTTCTGAGGTAACCACCTCATGCGTTACCGTTTTAACCACATTTGGTCCGGTTACAAACATGTAAGAAGTTTGTTCTACCATCAAAATGAAATCGGTTATTGCAGGCGAATACACTGCACCACCTGCACAAGGCCCCATAATTGCCGATAATTGTGGAATAACACCTGATGCCTGAACATTTTTATAGAAAATATCGGCATAGCCACCTAAAGAAACCACACCTTCCTGTATTCGGGCACCACCGCTATCATTTAAGCCGATTAATGGCGCACCGTTTTTCATCGCCATATCCATTAGCTTACAAATTTTTTCAGCATGCGTTTCAGATAAAGAGCCTCCAAAAACTGTAAAATCCTGAGAAAAAACATATGTTAATCGACCGTTAACCATTCCGTATCCGGTTATCACACCGTCACCCAAATATTTTTCTCGCTCCATTCCGAAATCGGTACTGCGGTGTGTAACCAACATGCCAATTTCTTCAAAACTGCCTTCGTCCATTAAAAAGTGAACGCGTTCACGGGCCGTTAACTTGCCCTTTTTGTGCTGCGCATCAATTCTTTCTTGTCCGCCACCAAGATTGGCTTTGTTAATCTTTTCCTGAAGTAAAGCAATTTTCTTATCCATATTCGGTTCTATAGGTTTTAAAATTAAAAATTAGTATTGGGAAAACAAGGTTTAGTGAGGTGATTATTATAGCAAATCCGAAAATAAGATTTATACATTAAATTGATATTAGCAATTGTAATGCTTGAAGGTTTTATTATTTGTATATTTATTTAAGTGTTAATTAGTTGATTTTGTGTATTTTGTAATAACGATTTGGCTACATTACATTTTTTTTACAACCTGTTGTATTGAAAAGTCAATAATCCGATTATTTTTGCAAGCACGAGATTAAAATAAGATTAGAAACTGTTTAAATGTTTTTAAGGAAATATAAATATATCATTGTATCAACCTTTATGCTCATCTTTATTGCAAAGATGGGTATTTCTGGTGCGCCAGTGTTTTATACTTGTATCGACCGTGAAATTATGAAAGCAGTTATTATGCAAATTGAGTTAGAGCATGATGGCGGGAAGGATGCAGCAAAAGATACCGCCAAATTTACCGATTTTAAAGTAGTTGAGCTTAACCATCCAATTCTATCTTACGAATTTTCTTCAGGTCATTTCTTTCTTAAAAGCAGTTTTATCGAGCATTTTAAAAGATATGTAGAGCCGTTTCATCCAACGGTACCAACACCACCACCAAACTTTATTTAATCCATTTCAAGGCAATTTTAATTAAAATAACATTTTATGCAGATGTATCATTTGCTGAAATTGTTTTGTTTGCCAATCGCGATTTATTCGTTAAAATTTACCAGATAATCATATCGTTATGCAAAAGTTTAACCCGGCCTTTTCAGGTTCGGATGTAAAGAAATATTTTCTTGCAAAGAATTTAAAGAAGGACCTTCCATCGAGTATTGTAGTTTTTTTGGTGGCGTTGCCACTCTGTTTAGGTATTGCACTTGCCAGTGGCGCCCCTTTGTTTGCGGGTTTAATCACCGGGATAATTGGTGGAATTGTTGTCGCATCTTGTAGCGGTTCTCAACTAAGTGTTAGTGGTCCGGCTGCAGGATTAACGGTAATCGTTTTGGGTGCCATTACTTCTCTGGGTAGTTATCCAACGTTTTTGTTAGCGGTTGTGCTTGCAGGCGTTTTTCAAGTTATTTTAGGCTTTATTAAAGCGGGCACCATCGGTAATTATTTCCCATCTAGTGTAATAGAAGGTATGTTGGCTGCCATCGGCTTAATCTTAATCCTTAAACAATTACCGCATGCATTAGGTGTAGATACAGATTTTAGTGGCGATGAAGGTTTCTTTCAACAAGATCATGAAAATACTTTCTCTGCAATATCTGCTGCATTGGGGCACTTCAGTTTAGCCGCGGTCGTAATCAGTGTACTATCTATACTGATTTTAATTTTCTGGCCTAAAGTTAGGCAGCTTGCAATCATTCCGGCGCCATTAATTGTGGTAATAATTGGTATCGTTGGTACATTAATTTTTGCAGGAACAAATACCCCTTTAAGAGCCGATCAAATGGTTAAAATTCCGGTTGTTAGTGGCTTGGATGGCTTAATTGGACTATTTAGAATGCCTGATTTTGCTCAGCTTGCCAATAAAAATGTTTATATAGTTGCCTTAACAATAGCGGTTGTGGCCAGTCTGGAAACACTTTTAAGTATTGAAGCTGTAGATAAAATCGATCCGATAAAGCGTGTAACGCCAACAAACAGAGAGTTAATTGCTCAAGGTATTGGCAATATTACCAGCGGTATGATTGGCGGATTGCCTATGACATCCGTTATCGTTCGCAGTTCAGCTAACGTAAATGCAGGTGGTAGAACCAAAATGTCTGCAATATTTCATGGCACCTGGCTACTACTTTCTTTACTGTTTATTCCTCAGGTAATCAATATGATTCCCTTATCTTGTTTAGCGGCAATACTTTTGGTTACTGGTTACAAGCTAACCAGAATTGGTTTGTTTAAACACATGTATCATAAGGGTTGGGATCAATTTATACCCTTCGTTGTAACTATTCTGGCGGTTTTATTTACCGATTTATTAAAAGGTGTTGCCGTTGGTATGCTGGTTTCTATCTTTTATTTGTTGCGTACAAATATGCGCAATCCATTCTTCTACAGAATTACAAAGGAGGGCGATAAGAAAAACATAAGAATAAAACTTGCCGAAGAAGTTTCCTTTCTAAATAAAGCTGCAATACAGGTGGTTTTAAATAATGTACCAAGGGAAACGAATGTAATAATTGATGGTACAAATGCCCGGTACATCGATCCTGATGTTTTGGAAACGATTTTTAATTATAAGCACAATGCCTATACGAAGGGGATAATTGTAACACTGGAAAATATTAAGAAGCATTACACAGTGCCAAAATTAAACAACAATATTATTGATGATATAAATAAGTAATCGTTAAAATTTAAGTCCCGAAACTAATCGGGACTTTTTTATTTTTCAGTATTTGGCATATTGCCGGCCTCACCTTTATTTCCTTTTTCAGCATCTTCTCTGGCTTCTTCTGAACCGAAATCACCTTTACCAAAATCTTTTGCCAAATGACCAGCTTCAGATTTTACCTTGTTTTTATCACTATTTTTATTGCTATGGTGGCTTGGAACCAGCTGTTCTGGTAAATTGCTTTTCTCTGCCTTATTCTCTTTTTGATTGTCCATGATTTGAAGTTTTGTTCATAAAGAACATCAAAAAACCACTATTAGTTTTAAAATTGATAGGTTTTTGGAAATGAAGGGACCATAATTCTTGGGTGCTTTAGTCCCGTTATCCGCTGTAGCCCTCATTGCGTTTCGGGGCTGCCGCTACTACCCTACCGTGTACCCACATCCTTTTGGATTTCGAATCCTAGATAGATGTTATAGAATTTCTTGAGACCAATTATTAGGGTTGTTGCACC
>NZ_JAUFPW010000028.1 GCF_030409415.1 Pedobacter aquatilis
TAGGCTTTCTCCTCGTCTAGATAACCTAAGATCGTTAAAAAGTTTACTGTAATCTGTTCCAAACATGAATCAAAAATAAAAATAAAGATGTGGGTACACGGTAGGGTAGTAGCGGCAGCCCCGAGCTTTTTCTGCGAGGGCTATAGCAAATAACGGGACGAAACTTAAATACTTGCGGTGTTTCTGCTTTTCTAAATCAAGTGAACCTATTCAGAACATTAATAATTTGTTGTTATTCCCCCCAATGTGTGGAGAAATGCAACACTTTCGAAAACTAAGAAAACAAATAAAATACTGATTATCAATAAACTAGTAAAGTGTGCCAGCTTTGGCATCATTATGAAACCATAGGAAGTATTATAACGAATATTAAATTTTAAAAATCATACTATGAAAAAGTTCATTTTATCAGCTACATTTTTAGCTTTCGCAGGATTCTCAGCAGTTCAAGCAAGTGAAGTAAACACAATAAAAAATGCTGCAATTGTTGCAGTTCAAGATAGCACTACAAAAACACCAGTTAAATTGGAAGAATTACCAGAGCCAGTTACAACTGCATTGAAATCTGATGCTTACAAAGGCTGGACAGCTACAGAAGCTTGGGCAGTGAAAGATGGTTCAAAAGAATATTACCTTATCAATGTTAAAAAAGAAGCAGAAACTGGTTCGGTTAAAATTGATAAAGACGGTAAACCGGTACAATAGTCGAATCACAACCCAAATATAACAATCGCCTGTTAAGGCATAATTAACCATTTAATGTAGCCTTTTAGTAGGCTACACTTTAAATTTAAAATATAAAACTATGAAAAAGCTCATTTTATCAGCAGCATTAGCAATAGCAGGATTTACAGCAGTACAAGCAAGTGAAGTTAATTTAAAACCAACTGCAATTGTTGCAGCTCAAGACAGTACTACAAAAACTCCGGTTAAATTAGAAGAATTGCCAGAGCCAGTTACAACCGCATTGAAATCTGACGCTTATAAAGGCTGGACAGCTACAGAAGCTTGGGCTGTTAAAGAAGGAACAAAAGAATATTACCTTATCAATGTTAAAAAAGAAGCAGAAACTGGTTCGGTTAAAATTGATAAAGACGGTAAGCCAGTACAGTAACCCCAAATATTACATCTACCTAATATAAGAAAGGCCGGTTTTTAATCGGCTTTTCTTATTTTTGTTGTATGGCGAGAATCCTGATTTTAGAAGACGATACAACATTTGCTCAATTACTTGAAGGTTTTTTAACTAAAAACAACCATGAGGTTACGCTCGTAACGCATGTAAAACAATCTTTTAAACTTCTCGAATCACAAGAATTTGATTTATTACTTATAGATTATCGCCTACCAGATGGTGTAGGTTTAAACGTGATTACCCATACCAGAAATTTAGGTTTTGCTACGCCGATCATCATCATGACCAGTTTTAATGATGTGCGTACGGCGGTAAAATCCATGCAAATGGGTGCGTTTGACTACATTACAAAACCTGTTAACCCGGATGAGCTTTTAATGGTCATCAAAAATTCGCTCACTAAAAAGGACAATAAAACCACCAATCAAACTACTACCGATAGCGATTTTATTAGAGGCAAGAGTGCAATTGCTGATAAATTATATGGGCACATTGCCTTAGTTGCGCCTACGGATATGTCGGTAATTATACAAGGGGAAAGTGGAACAGGAAAGGAATTTGCCGCCAGAACCTTACACCAGCAAAGTAAAAGAGCAAACAAACCCTTTATTGCGATTGATTGCGGAGCATTATCAAAAGATTTAGCTGCAAGCGAATTATTCGGACATGTTAAAGGTGCATTTACTGGTGCCTTGAATGATAAAAAAGGGCAGTTTGAAGCCGCAGATGGTGGCACTTTATTCTTGGATGAGGTAGGTAATTTGAGTTACGAGGTTCAGATTAAACTTTTAAGAGCCTTGCAGGAACGAGTAATACAACCGCTTGGTAGCACAAAGCAAGTTCAGGTTGACGTTAGAATTATTACGGCAACAAATGATGATTTGGCAAGCAGTATGCAAGGGGGCGAATTCAGAGAAGATTTATACCACCGTTTGAATGAATTTAAAATACAACTGCCTCCGTTAAGAGATAGAGGTGGCGATTTAGAGTTGTTTATTAATCATTTTATACAACTTTCGAATCGTGATTTAGATAGAAACGTGCAAACCATATCTGCTGATGCGAAAGCGTTATTATTAAACTACGATTGGCCTGGAAATCTACGCGAGCTAAGCAATGTTATAAAACGAATGGTTTTACTAACGCAAGGCGATGTAGCCAAAATAGAAGCCTTGCCTGATGAAATGATGATTTCCGTTAATCAGCAAACAGCGGCCGGAAATTCTTCTGACTTAAAGGCGGTAAATGAGCAAAACGAAAAAGCTTTGATTACGGAAACTTTAATCAGGGTTAGGCATAATAAATCAAAAGCTGCAAAAATTTTAAATATTGACAGGAAGACGCTTTATGCTAAAATGGAAAGGTATGGGATTGAGTAATTGAGAGGTGTTAAATTTTTGTCATGGCCGTACAGGCCTTTTTTTTTGGCAGCAAAAGAAAAAGGCCTGTCGGCTTAAAATTATTCATTGCTGATTTATGGTTTTTTAGGTATTCATGAGTGCTTCGCAGTTTTTTTATTAAAGTTAGTTCTTTGGATTTCGCTGTGGATGCCGAAAAATTTGTTAGGCCGATTTATGTTTAACGAAGATTCACAGCTTAGGCTTAGTTGGGTTGAAAAACCAAAAACGCTAATTAGGATGTAGATTCCTCATTAAAACAGAATTATTATATTTTCTCTAGCTGCTCCATGTTTTCTATAACAGCAATCAAGCTTTCTAGTTTCTTTAACTGAATCATAATTTGCTTTACCCTGCCCTCGTCCAAACCATCGTTTGCAATTTCGAGTTCCAGTTCACGAAATGAAGTTGCTAACGTTTTAGCACCCATTTGGGCTGTGCGGCCAGCGAGGCGGTGAACAATTAATCTACTTTTATCTTGATTATTCTCCTTTAAATATAGTGTTAATTCTTGTGAATCGTTAATACAATCCAACTTAAACCTATTCAATATCTTCTCAAGCATCTGTTGGTCGCCAAAAGTCATTTTCTCAATTGAGGAGAAATCAAACTCAGTTTCTTCTACAACAATTTCAGTCTTGTCAAAAATGGCCAATAAATCTACAGCCTGAAACGGCTTCATAATCAGTCCATCAAAGCCATCACTTAAAACCATTTCCCTTTCTTCGGGTAAAACCTGTGCCGTAATTGCATAGAATTTTACGCTTGCAGGCAATTTCTTTCTTAATAGATGACACAATTCAATTCCTGTCATCTCAGGCATACGCATATCTATCAATACATATTTTAAATCTTCAGGAATTTCTTCTTTAAGTATATCACTTACCCGATTAAAACTTTTGTATGGAATCTTATTTTTCCCAAAGATGAGACCACATAAATCGAGGATTAATTTATCATCATCTATTATCCAAAGCATACCCGGATTTACGATTGCATAATGCTCTAAGTCCAGCGCATCATTTACATGCTCCTCTGTATATCCGTAGGTTAAGTAAATATTGAAAGTTGTGCCAACAGATGGTTTACTCTTAACATGAATTCGTCCACCTTGTGCCTCTATTAAAGATTTTACAATTGGAAGTCCTAAGCCTGTTCCAATTTGGTTTATTGCATATTTTTCTGGCGATTCTATTTGCTCAAATTCATTAAATATTTTGCTGATATCGCTTTCTTCGAAACCAATTCCGGTATCTTGTATTGTAAAATGAAAGTGTAAATTGTTGCCCTTGCGTTTGCACGAAACTGATAAATTGATTTCGCCTTTAAGCGTAAATTTAACTGCATTGCCAATCAGGTTAAATAAAATTTGTTTCAATCTAAAGGCATCGCCCCGAACAAATTCTATATTGGAAATATCAAGGCTTGTGTTCAGTTGCAAAGATTTTTGTTCGGCCAAAGGACGCATTACTGAGGTAACCTCATCTAAAATTTTTCGAAAATCGAAAACCTGGTTATTAAAGCTAAACTCCCCTGAGATAATTCGATTATAATCTAAAACTTCGTTTACAATTTGCAATAAATGGATGGATGATTGATAAATTGCATCTACATCTTTCTTTTTAGGATTATCTTGTTGAGCAATTAACTCTGCATAACCTAAAATAGATTGCAATGGCGTTCTAATTTCGTGGCTCATGTTAGAAAGGAAGCGTTGCTTCGCCTTTCCATGATATTCGGCCTCATCTTTGGCCTGCTCCAGTTCTTTTCTGTAGCGATTGCTTTTGGTAATATCTGTTAAAATAAAATATAGTAGAATGACTGTGAGCAAAAAGAAAGCAATTATAATAACCGTAATCTGTGTAATCCCATCATTTACAACCTGCCTGGCTTGTATGCCATTTAAATCGATTTGCGTAACCGCCTGACCTTCAACTTCCCGTAAAATCTGCAACATTTTAGAAGTTAGGGCATTACTGGCATTTGATAAATCAGCTTCGCGTTTTAAAAACTTCTGGCTTTTCTGACGTTGCTCCAGTTCGATATTTTTCAACGAACCAGTCATGCTTTTCATAATACTGTCTTCGGCTTTAGCATTTAAAGTATCTCGCTTAACCTTAAATTCTTCGTTAATAATTTTATAAACATCCGACTTCTTTTTACCGAAAAGCTTACTTAAAAAACCTCTTGATTTTTGTTCTTCTTCGGGCGCAACTGTTGTGGTTGATGTGGTGGTTTCCGTTGTTAAAATTGCGCTATCGGTTTGGACGGACCTTTTAACAACCAGTTCATTTAATTTTTTAACCTCATCAGAGAAAGATTTTGTATTAACCAACGTTTCTCTAACTTTTAGATAGTCAACAAATTGCTTATCTCTATCCGATAATAAATTTTTTATTGATTTTATCCTGGCCAGCTGCAAAGAATCTCCGTCATACAAACCTTTTAAAGTATCAAGCGTTGCCCGCAATTTTCTCGATTCTTTTAAAAAGCTGTAATCTCCTTGCTTATTAAAAGCTTCATCACGCTGTAACTGGTCTAATCTGGCAATTTTATGAGAGAGCTCGTTTACAAGTCTGAGCCTATCGTTTGGTGCAGAAATTTGTTCAACCGTACTAAGCATACGCGTAAAGGCGAATTTACTAATACCCCAAGCCAAGAGCAGCGCAAAACAAGCAAATAGAAAGCCGATAATTACTTTACTTTTTATTGCCCTTAAGAAACGTTTTTGAATAACGGCCGCCATTTAATAGAGATTTTGCCTTTTAGATAAAACGAATTTTTAACCAAAAAACATATGCATTAGCAGAATAAACAAATAACATACCAAGCCGTTTTAAAAATTTTGCCTAATTTTAGTTTACCAAACAAAATGAATCGCATCGACAGACTTTTCGGGATTTTAACTTTACTTCAATCGAGGAAATATATTACTGCCGAGAAAATATCAGAGCGCTTTAGCATTAGTGTAAGAACGGTTTACCGCGATGTAAAGGCACTAACTGAGCAAGGCATTCCTGTAAGTTTCGAACAGCATAAAGGTTATTTTATAGTACAAGGCTATTTTCTCCCGCCAGTTTCTTTTAATACTGATGAAGCAAATGCCTTGCTCCTTGTAGAAACTTTGGTTACCGGGTTTGCTGATAATTCTATCCGTTCGCATTATGCTACAGCTTTAACAAAAGTGAAGGCTGTTTTAAAAAACAACCAGAAGGAAAAACTGGAGATCATGAATCAACACATTAAACTTCAAACACCAGAAAGGTTGAGGTTTAATTATGGTTACCTTTCATTAATTCAGGTTGCAATAGCCGATAAGCACATTATAGAACTTGAATATACAAATATAAAAGCTGAACCAAGCAAGCGCCATGTTGAACCAATTGGTTTAATTTTTTATGCTTTCAGCTGGCATTTAATTGGGTGGTGCCATTTGCGCAATCAATACCGCGACTTTAACCTAACCAGGATAATCTGCCTCAAAAACCTCGAAAGGCCGTTTACTAAAGAAGTACACATGCCGCTAAGCGATTATATGACGATGTTACCGGTTGATTTTTGATTTTTTTTTGAAAGCAGTTACAGTACCTTTTCGCTTAAGATAGTCCTGCCCTCGTTCCAAATCCTCAACCTCATGCTTCGGTCTCCGGGTTTTTCACTAAGTCAGGTTTAGGTGGCGCAGATTGTTATCCTATTCAAGGCAAAAACCAAGCGCATTAATTAACCAAACTATAAACCAAAATCTTTGAAATTTGTATTCCTACCTAGCTAAGCCAAAGTAATACATCTCCTTTCTACTTTAAACCGGCCTAACATCCCGTACGTACGGGATTGGGAAAGCATTATCAAAGCCAAACTACTAACTTTAATACAAAAATTTTCAGCCGGCAATTTTGTTTCTTTTATTGTCAAAAGAAAAAAGCCCGTCCGGCTAGGACATAAGAGTAAAATATTCAAAAGCAGAAATTAATAATCCTTAAAAAAATGACATTCTTTTTTACACTGCCATAGGGTTGTCACTCCGCACTATTTTCTTTGTGTAAACAAACCTCAAACATCATGAGCTTAGCCGACTTACTATTAATGGAAATCAACACAAAAGAAAAATCAAAACAACAAAATATGGATATTATCAAAGCATTATTAAAAGAACTTGAAATGGAGTTCAACACTTCAAAACAATTTATGGCAGCTGTACCAGCAGATAAATTTGATTGGGCACCTCACGAAAAAAGCATGAAACTTAAATCATTGGCAAGCCACGTTGCCGAGTTATCAGAATGGATTTCTTTAGCACTAACCACCAACGAATTGGATTTTGCAACTGCACCTTATGAGGAGAAAAAAATTGATAGCGCTCAAGATTTATTAAAAATTTTAGAAGCCAGCTATAAAATTGGTAAAACAGAGCTGGAGAATGCCAAAGAAGAAAGCTTAAGCGAAAGATGGGTTTTACGCATGGGTGAGCAAATTTTATCAGATTCTACCAGGTACGAGATGATTCGCATCGCTTTTAGTCAAACAGCGCACCACAGAGCACAATTAGGTGTCTATTTACGATTATTAGATATTCCTGTACCACAGAGCTACGGACCAACGGCCGATTTCCCATCCTTCTAAATTTTAGCCACAGCGTAATTTCAAATTTATGCTGTGGTTAATTACACAATTAATTTCCGTAAAATTGCAGCATGAAAAACACTTCTGCAACACGATTAAATAAGTTTATAAGCGAAAGCGGATTATGTTCTCGTCGCGAGGCAGATAGATTTATTGAACGTGGGAATGTTTTTATAAACGGCAAAAGAGCAAAGGTGGGCGACCAGGTTTTTGCAGGCGACAGAGTTATGGTTAACGGTCACAACATCGAGCCAAAAGAAGAAAGCAATTTCGTTTTATTGGCATTTAACAAACCTGTTGGCATTACCAGTACAACCGAAAGCAGCGTTCGTGATAATATTGTAGATTATGTTAATTACAGCGAAAGAATATTTCCAATCGGCAGGCTCGACAAAGATTCTTCAGGTTTAATCTTCCTTACAAATAATGGCGACATTGTAAATAAAATTCTTCGGGCAGGAAATAACCACGAAAAAGAATACGTGGTTACCGTAAATAAACCGGTAACTGAAGATTTTATTTTCGAAATGAGTAACGGAGTGCCTATTTTAGGTGTTAACACCAGGAAGTGCAAAGTTAGGCAGTTAACAACCTTTTCCTTTAACATTATACTTATTCAAGGTTTAAACAGGCAAATCCGCAGAATGTGCGAACATTTCGGTTATGAAGTAACCAAGTTGGAACGCACCCGAATTATGAATATCAATTTAAAGGGCATACCAACCGGAGAATTTAGAGAATTTACAGAATCGGAAATGGAAACGATTATGAAGAGCGTCGAAAAATCTTCATCAGAAGCGAAACCAAAATCTTCTTCAAAACCTAAAAAGAATACAAATACTTGGGAAGAAATTCCTGAATTACGATCTGAACGTCCATTAAAATACTCTAAGCCATCAAAATCTGCGCAAAAATCAGGAAGCAAAAAAAACTCTGGTCATTCATCGACTAAACAAAACCAGAAAAGTAATTCTTCGAGCAGAAATGCACGACCCGCAAAAGGTAAATCTACAGGCAAATCAAACACCAGACCAAGAGGAAGATAAGCCAACAAATTGTAAAATTAACTGTTGATTTATAGTCTTTTAGCTTTTCAATTTTAGCTTAATGCCTTTTTTAAGTACCTTTGTACTATTCTCTGCCAGAATAAAATTTAACCTATGGAAACATTAATTATGCACCCTGAAACTAAAGAGCAATTAGCTGCCTTAAAAGCAATAGCTAAAGCTTTGAAGGTTAATATAGAAACTAAAAAAAGCCCTTACAATCCAGAGTTTGTAAAAATCATTAAAAATGCCGAAAAAAAAGGCAATTACAAAACCGTAGATCCAGATGACGTATGGGGAAGTTTAGGCTTAAAATAGAAGAACTTGCACAAAATCATCTAGAAAAACATTATAAATCAGGAAATAAAGGTAGTATTAAGAAGATTGAAAAAATTCTCAAAGAACTTCTGAAACGCCTTACACTGGTAGTGGTAATCCTGAATTATTAAAGAATGAATTATCAGGTTTCTGGTCAAGAAGAATAAATCAAAAAGATAGATTAATTTACAAAGTTGAGGAAAACATTGTTACTGTTTTCATTATAGCAGCTATGGGTCATTACGGCGATAAATAAAATGTTAGAAAAACCACTGAAAAAAATAGACATCCGCTCATTAGATTTGCCACAGTTGCAGCAACATTTAACGACGATGCAACAACCTGCCTTTAGGGCTAAGCAAATTTACCAGTGGCTGTGGGAGAAATCGGCAACTACATTTGATGACATGAGTAATCTTTCTAAAGATTTACGCAAAGCATTAGATGAAAGCTTTACCATTAATGCCGTTCAGGTTAATAATTCGCAGTTCAGTAACGATCATACCATAAAAAACACTTTCCGTTTAGCCGATGGTAATATTGTAGAAGGCGTTTTAATTCCTCTTGAAGACCGTATGACGGCCTGTGTAAGTTCACAAGTTGGTTGCAGTTTAACTTGTAAATTCTGCGCAACTGGCTATATGGAACGTAAACGTAATTTAAATGCCGATGAGATTTATGATCAGGTTGTTTTAATTGATAAACAAGCAAAGCAAAATTACAATAATCCGCTTACCAACATTGTGTACATGGGCATGGGCGAACCTTTGCTTAATTACGCCAATGTGTTAAAATCAATCGAACGAATCACCGCACCCGATGGTTTAAACATGAGCTACAAGCGCATCACGGTTTCTACTGCAGGTATCGCTAAAATGATTAAAAAACTTGGCGATGATGGTGCAAAATTCAACCTTGCACTTTCATTACACGCTGCAAATGATAAAAAACGAAATGAAATAATGCCAATTAATGAGGCTAATTCGTTAAAATCTTTAGCCGAAGCGTTGAAGTATTATTTCGCTAAAACTAAAAATCCTGTAACTTACGAATACATCGTTTTTAACCATTTTAACGATGAGCTTGAAGATGCAATGGAACTGGCCAAATTCTGCAAGCATATTCCTTGCAAAGTAAACCTTATCGAATACAATCCAATTTCTTTTGCCGATTTTACAAATGCCGATGGCGATAAAATCGATGCTTTTTCAAACTACTTGAAAAGTCAGGGCATTAATACAAATATTCGCCGCAGCCGTGGTAAAGATATTGATGCAGCCTGCGGTCAGTTAGCCGTTAAGGAAGAAGCCAAAGCCTGACTTAATTTTTAGAAAAGCAAGGACAATACACAAATTTGCGTTTCGTCCTGCTGTACATTATAGCCCCAATTTTTAAACAAAAATCGGGGGCTGCCATTCCCATCAGGTTTAAATAACTTCTGCAATTACAACTATTTAAGGTTGCAAATTGTTAAAGGTTCATCGCCTTAAATTTCCAAAGAAATACTATATTTAATTAGGTAATCCACTAACCAAATTATTTATGGAAATCTATAAAGCAAAAAAATCCCCATTTTATCGCTGGAGCACAGATTTAATTGGCTTATTATTTCCAAATCTTTGTAACGCCTGCGGCATTTCACTTTTTCAAAATGAGCATTTAATATGCACCCACTGTTTGTACGATTTGCCCTTTACCGATTATCACATTTACGAAGAAAATAGGGTAGCTAAGCAATTATGGGGTAGGTTGCCACTTCATGGTGCAATGGCCATGCTCTACTTCAGAAAAGGTGCAAAAGTTCAAAACCTGATACACAATTTAAAATATAACCATAAAACAGAAGTTGGTAATTTACTTGGAAACATGCTTGGCGATAGGTTAAACAAAAGTCCAATCTATGAAAATATTGATTTAATAATCCCTGTGCCATTACACAAGAAAAAGCTTAGAATAAGAGGTTACAACCAAAGCACGTTTATTGCAGAAGGGATATCTGAAAAGATGAATGTTCCACTGGATGAAAATACCTTAGTCAGAATAACCTCAACAGAGAGCCAAACCAAGAAAAGTCGATACAGCAGGTACGAAAACATGAAAGATGTATTTGGAATTACCAATCCTGATGTAATAAAAGGTAAACATATACTACTTATAGATGATGTAATTACAACTGGTGCTACGCTCGAAGCCTGTGCAAATGCTTTATTAGAAAATGGCGCAGAAAAAGTAAGCATTGCAGCATTAGCATTCGCAGAATAATTATATTTGAGTTATGCGTTTTGTATTATATTATTTAATATTTACACTCCTTGTTTCTTCTTGTAGAAAAGATGAATACATAACTGCAGATCCCAATGCAAAACTAAGCTTATCGCAGCAGGTTGTTTTATTCGATACTTTATTCACAACGGTTGGTTCGATTACTAAAACAGTTAAAATCATCAACAGAAATAATGATGCAATAAATATTACAGACATTTCACTTTCTGGAGGTAATACATCACCATTTAGCCTAAACATCAATGGCCAAAGCACAAACAGTAAACCAAACATCAAAATCAACGGTCAAGATTCTTTAAATATATTTGTAAGGGTAAACATAAATCCTGATACCAGAACCAATCCTTTCATCATTCAGGATTCAATAATAATTCAATCAAATGGCAACCGCCAGGCGATACAACTTATTGCTTATGGGCAAAATGCAATTTTTATAAATAACGGAACCATTAACAGCAATACTGTTTGGTATAAGGGTTTTCCTTATATCATAACCGGCTCCATTACCATTAATAACAATGCAACATTAACAGTATCACCAGGCACAAAAATTTATTTCCATAAGGATGCGGTGATGAATGTTGAAGGTAAACTAAGTGTAAATGGCACAGCCAGTGAACCTATTCTTTTTAGCAGCGACAGAATGGAAGACATTTACGCCAACCAACCCGGGCAATGGCAAGGTATTTATATGAAACGTTTTGGTAACGGAATCATCAATAATGCTGTAATTAAAAATGCATCCGTAGGCATCACTTCCGATTCATTGTCTAATACTTCAAATCCGAAGCTTATTGTAGCCAACACCATCATTAAAAATATGCAGGTTGCTGCGTTTATAGGTTATCATTCAGAATTATTAGCTTTTAATAATTTGATGTACAACTGTGGCAATTACTTGATATATGCAATTGGCGGAGGAAATTATAACTTAAAACAAAATACTTTTGCAGGCTATAATCCAAACTTTCCCAGAAAAAATGCTGCATTAACGTTTTCTGATTATATATCAGCTACATCATTTAATAAACTGCAATTAAATTTAACCAATAACATTATTTGGGGAAGCTTAAACAATGAATTGGATATACAGAAGAAAACAAATGCAGCAAATGAGTTAACCATAGTTAATAACTTGATTAAAACCACAAGCAATAACTACAACACAAGCAACAATACTACAAATGTTGACCCACATTTTTTATTTACAACTCAAGAAAATTTTGAATTATCTTCTGGCAGTCCGGCTTTAGCAAAGGGAATTAGCCTCACTACAGACGAATATTATAATATTTATTTAAGCAAAGACTTAAAAAACAACAATAGAACCTTTCCATCGACTTTAGGCTGTTACGAGAAAAAATAATTTTTTTCATATTTCTCAAAACAAAATTAATTGACTTACGTTTATATATTCGAGAGCGTTAATTTAGATGGTAAGGGTCGATATTTCTTTTAGAATATCGGCCCTTTACTTTTTTAGGCAGGATTTTTCAGGATGATAGTCGGAGCGAATCTCGTATTTCTTCCAACAAAAAGAGCCTTACAAATTAATGCAAGGCTCGTTAACCATTAAGGCTATTAATTATTTATAAAGCGGAAAAGCGCTCACTAATTTAACAACTTCAGCTTTTACAGCATTTAAGTTAGCTTCATCTTCTGGATTTGTTAAAACCTGATCGATTAAATCAACAATTTTTTCCATTTCGGCTTCTTTTAAACCACGAGTTGTAATCGCAGCAGTTCCTACACGGATACCAGATGTTACAAATGGTGATTTATCATCAAAAGGAACCATATTTTTGTTTACAGTGATTTCTGCCTTCTCTAAAGCATTTTCTGCTAACTTACCAGTAATGTTTTTATTTCTTAAATCGATTAACATTAAATGGTTATCCGTACCACCAGAAATAATACCGTATCCTTTAGCAACAAAAGCCTTAGCCATTGCTTGTGCATTAGCCGCAACCTGCTTAATATAAACACCATATTCATCACTTAAAGCTTCGCCAAATGCAATTGCTTTTGCTGCAATAATGTGCTCTAACGGACCACCCTGAGTTCCAGGGAAAACAGCCATATCCAACAGGTTACTCATCATACGAATTTCACCTTTTGGCGTTTTCAATCCCCATGGATTTTCGAAATCTTGTCCCATCATAATCATACCACCACGCGGACCACGTAAAGTTTTGTGCGTAGTTGTGGTTACGATATGGCAATGAGGAAGTGGATTTGCCAATAAACCTTTAGCAATTAATCCGGCAGGGTGAGAAATATCAGCCAAAACCAATGCACCAATTTTATCTGCAACCGAGCGAATGAATGCATAATCCCACTCGCGTGAGTAAGCCGAAGCACCGCAAATAATTAATTTTGGTTTTTCTGCTAATGCAACTTCTTCAAGTTTTTTGTAATCGATTAAACCTGTTTCTTTATCAACACCATAAAATAATGGCTGATATAATTTACCAGAGAAATTTACCGGAGAACCGTGTGTTAAGTGACCACCGTGTGAAAGGTCGAAACCTAAAATTTTATCGCCTGGTTGAATAACAGCAAGCATAACCGCAGCATTTGCTTGTGCGCCAGAATGTGGCTGAACGTTAACCCATGCAGCACCAAATAATTCTTTTGCTCTATCAATTGCAATTTGCTCTACCACATCTACAACCTGGCAGCCACCATAATAACGCTTACCTGGCAAGCCTTCAGCATATTTATTGGTTAATACCGAGCCTGCAGCTTCCATAACCTGCTTGCTTACAAAGTTTTCTGATGCGATAAGTTCTAAACCATGCTCTTGGCGGTCTAATTCTTTATCAATGAGTTCAAAAATTTGGTTATCACGTTTCATCCTTAAAATAGGTTTGTTATTTTTTTGGCAAAAGTAAGAAATTACAAGGTAAATAAGGCTGAATTAGGCCAATGCTTTTACATTAAAGTTATTAAAACCGCTGCCAATGTTTATTTCAACGATTTGTTGTTGAAGCATTTCCAAAATTGCGAGGAAATTATAAACGAAATGAACCTTATTCTCCGAACTTTTAAGCACCATGGCAAAATCTATCTGCTTATTAATATCCAAAAGATTCGCGATAAAGTGTTTTTGCTGTTCGATGGTGTAAGGATATTGTACAACGGTATGCTTCACCTCCTGACTGCGTAAATCGTACTTTTGCATCGTACGATGGTGAACCATCAAAAGTTTATATAAATCTAAGGATAGCAATTCATCCTGATGAGTTGACGATTCGGCAGCTAAAGTTAAATCATATTCTATGTTACCTCGGCGCTCCTGCTGCATTCGTAAATCTTCAAAAATCTTTAATTCTTCTGAAACGGACTTGAATTGTTTGTAGGCAATCAGGCGAGCAATTAAATCCTGCTCCGGATTAAGCTCATTTCCTGCCTCATCAATCTCAATGCGAGGAAGCAACATTTTTGATTTAATCCGCATTAAGGTTGCCGCTACCAAAATGAATTCGCTCGCCAGCTCAACGTTTAGCGCAAGTAATTGATGGATGTAAGCCAGAAAATCATTCGTAATTTTTGCGATTTCTATGTCCTGAATGTTAAGTTCATCACGTTCTATAAAAAATAGTAACAAATCGAAGGGGCCTTCGAATACGGGGAGTTTAATTTCAAAATTTTCTGCCTGCATCTTCAAAACAAACATAATCAAAACGCAATAATTTTTGATACTATTTATCAGAATCAAGATTTTAAATATCAAAGGAGTCCATTTTCTATATATTTAATTGTTGTACTTATTGAACTTTTTTTTCTAAAATATTAGAACAAAAATCCCTTTCTTTGTATCTTGTTTTTTACCCAAAATATTAAATGCAAGTAAAAGCTGGCCCCCTATTATCAAAAATTAACTATCCTACTGATTTAAAACAGTTTAGCGAAGCTGACCTGGAACAAATAAGCCAGGAGCTTCGTCAATACATTATTGATGTTGTAAGTGTTAATGGTGGCCATTTTGGCGCCAGCCTTGGTGTTGTTGAATTAACTGTAGCATTGCATTACGCTCTAAATACACCTTACGATAAGTTAGTTTGGGATGTTGGCCATCAGGCTTACGGTCACAAAATCTTAACCGGCAGACGTGATTTGTTCCACACAAACCGTATTTACAAAGGTATTAGTGGTTTCCCTAAAATAAGCGAAAGTGAGTACGATACTTTTGGTGTTGGTCACTCTTCAACGTCTATTTCAGCCGCTTTGGGTATGGCTGTAGCTTCACAAATTAAAGGAGAAACAGACAGGCAACACGTTGCCGTTATTGGCGATGGCGCAATGACAGCAGGTTTAGCTTTTGAAGGCTTAAACCATGCAGGCATCGAAAACAGCAATGTTTTGGTTATTTTGAACGATAACTGCATGTCTATCGACCCGAATGTTGGAGCATTGAAAGAATACTTAACAAGCATTACAACATCAAAATCTTATAATCGCTTCCGCGATGACATTTCTCAGGTATTAACCGGACTTTCAAAACTTGGTCCGAATGCACATAAGTATGTTAAAAAGATTGAGAAAAGCATAAAAGGAACCTTACTTAAACAAAGTAACTTATTTGAAGCACTAAACTTTAGATACTTCGGTCCTGTTGATGGGCATGATGTAAAACGTTTGGCTGCAATTATAAAGGATTTAAAAGATATTCCTGGTCCGAAGTTGTTGCATTGTGTTACCGTAAAAGGTAAAGGCTTTGCTTTAGCAGAAAAGGATCAAACCAAATGGCATGCTCCAGGTCTTTTTGATAAGATTACCGGAGAAATAAAAAAGAGTATTCCAGATAAGCCACAACCACCAAAATACCAGGATGTTTTTGGACATACGATGGTAGAATTGGCTGAGGCAAACGATAAAATTGTGGGTATTACACCTGCTATGCCTTCAGGTTCATCATTAAATATTATGATGAAAGCAATGCCAACCAGGGCATTCGACGTTGGTATTGCAGAACAACACGCCGTTACATTTTCAGCTGGCTTGGCTGCACAAGGACTTGTACCTTTCTGTAATATTTATTCTAGCTTTATGCAAAGAGCTTACGATCAGGTAATACATGATGTCGCCATTCAAAAGCTTAACGTGGTATTTTGTTTAGACAGAGCTGGTTTAGCTGGCGCTGATGGTGCTACGCATCATGGTGCTTACGATATTTCATTCATGCGTTGTATCCCAAATCTTGTGATATCATCACCCATGAATGAAGAAGAATTGCGCAACCTGATGTTTACTGCACAGCAGGATAACATTGGTCCGTTTGTAATTCGTTATCCTCGTGGCAATGGCGTAATGCCAGATTGGAAAAGACCTTTCAAAGCTTTAGAAATTGGTAAAGGAAGAAAAATTTGTGATGGTGAAGATGTTGCACTTCTGACAATCGGCCATGTTGGCAATTTTGCTGTTGAAGCCTGCACTGAATTAAACAGCGAAGGACATTACCCGGCACACTACGATTTAAGGTTTGTTAAACCATTAGACAAAGAAATGCTTCATGAGGTTTTTGCTAAATATAAGCATGTGATTACAATAGAAGATGGTTCTTTACAAGGAGGCGTTGGTTCTGCTGTCTTAGAATTTATGGCAGATCATAACTACAATGCAAATGTTATTCGTTTAGGTATTCCTGATGAATTTATCGAACACGGAGAACAGCCGGAGCTTTGGGCTGAGTGTGGTTATGATAAAGCCTCAATAATTAATGCAGTGAAGAAGGTTAGTGAAAAACGTATAACCGATAGCTTGGCAGGATAATCCCTTTAAACGCTATAAAAAGAAAACCCCATCAAAAATAAATTGATGGGGTTTTCTTTTACGTGATGTTATTAAGGTTATTAAAAATCAGTATAAAGATTTCTGAATGAACTTCTCAACCCGATTGTTAGCATTCCAGTATTATTTGAGCCTTGAATATTGCTTTCTTTTCTGTAAATACCACCCAACTCAAAACGTAAATTATATTTTGGGTTGATAACATAAGCTACTCTACCTTCCGCATAATACAAATCGGTTCTTAAACCTTGTGTTGTAAAGTTACCAGTTTGTCTGATGGCTTCTGAATATGGCAAACTTAAATCCTTACCGTAATCTTGTCCGTTAAGCGATAAACCATATTTAGCATACATTAGCTGACCCGTAAAATCTAATCTTTTCCAAGAGTAATTTGCTATCCCGATAACCTCTCTAAAGTTTGTACCCAAACGATGCGCCAAAGGCTCAGAATAACCTGTATATGCTACAATTTCAGTACGACCCGTGTAAGTGTAAGGTTTAGATGTATTATATTCTAACAAATAATTCAAGTTTTCAACTTTAAATAAATCACCACCTCTTATACCTAATTGCCATGAATACTTATTACGAGGACTTCCGTTGCTGGAGAAGAAATTGCTGGCTTCAAATTCATCTAATGAAAACTGTCCGTAAGCAACTAACTCTTTTGAGAATTTATATTTTCCGGTAAAACCAATCATCGAATTATCAGGAGAGCCGCTGGATGCTTCTACAGGGCGTAGGAAAATTATCGGGTTTGCATAACCCCAATCAAAACCTCTCTCATTCCCCAATTCATCTGTTTGCGCCCAAATAATCGAATCAAAGAAACCAATTGATAGTCTGTTTGTAACGTTCCAATCTAAATAATGAAACACACCGCCTTTTTTACGATTTCCAGCTTCGTATGATAACTTAGGAACATTTGGATCTTGTAAAGCTGCCCATATCGCAGTATATTGTACACTCCCTAAATTTCCGGTTAACTTTAAAAAGGGATAAGGTGAAGAAACATCAGACAAAAGCATTGAGCGATAACCATCACCTACAAAGTTTTTATCATAACCTGCTGTAACATTAATATATTTCGATGGTGTGTAAGAAATTAATGCCGTAACATACGACCAATCTAACGACATTTTACCGGCATTTGACCCATAATCTCTGTTGTATGATTGACCAGGAACTACATTGATACCTCTGGCATAATCTGTATAATATTTCGCAAAGCGACCTTGGTTTTCAAAACCACTTGTATAAAAAGAGAACTTCTTACCAATTGTACCGCCAATTTGATAACCACGAGTATTTAACCAGGTATTTTGTTTTCCAGAGAAGTCTTTTCCAATTTGGAAATCAGGAAGGAAATCTGCGTAAAATGTATACTCATCCCTTTGAATATCGATAAGGTGTTCATTAAATAACTTTCTGGCAACCCAAGAATGCCTCGTAGAATCAACCCCAACACTTAAAAGTTGTTTACCGTGTTCAACCAACAAACTATCATCGATAAAAAAAGGTTTTAAGCTTGTATGAAAACGAGTTTCAGGATTGTAAACTTCACGATTTAGCTTTTGATAGAACTGATAAGAATACGGCTGATAAATAGATTGAGCATTTAATTGGCCAAAAGCAAGGCATATGATTACGAATAGTATTAGTTTTTTCATCAATGTTATTTTAATAAAAATTTACGCAAAGGACGTAAAATAATTTGTTTTATAGTTTAATTATCCTTTTCTAAAGGGAAAAGAATTGCTAATTTGCTTTTTTATGACCTACCAAAACCTGCCAGATAGTTAAAAAGGTAATTTTTAAATCAAGAAAAAGTGACCAGTTTTCCAGGTACCAAATATCGGCTTTCACTCTTTCTTCCATAGAGCCATCTTCACGGGTTTCGCCACGGAAACCATTTACCTGAGCCCAACCCGTAATGCCTGGTAAAAGAAAATGACGAACCATAAACTGATCAATCATTTTAGAATATTCTGCTGTATGCTGAAGCATATGCGGCCTTGGACCAACAACAGACATTTCCCCAAACAGAACGTTAAAAAATTGTGGCATTTCATCTATACTATTTCTTCTCATGAAAGCGCCAATTCTTGTAACTCTCGAATCATGCGCTGTAGCTTGTTTAGTATCTGCTTCTCCATTAACGTACATACTCCTAAATTTCAAACAATAAAAAGATTCATTATCCTTTCCCGATCTTAGCTGTTTGAAAAACACTGGCCCTTTAGATTCAAGTTTTATAAATATAGCCATGAGCGGTACAAGCCAACTCATTATAAATACAACGACTAATAGAGAAAAGACAACATCAAATAGTCTTTTAAGAACCTGATTACTTAAAATTTCTAGCGGTTCGGTACGAGGGCTAAGTACAGGTAAGTGACCATATAATTGAACCATTACATTTTTCTTGAAATAGTCTTTAACATCAGGCACCAACTTAAAGCGAATCATTGCTTTATCTGCCTGTCGCATTAAAACATCGATTTTAGACAATGCCCTATCGGGAAGGGCACAATATATTTCATTTACGTTACTGTCCTTAACGTAATCAATACATTCATCCACTTTCCCAATTACATGGTTTTGTGTAAGCTTTATTGGGTCATCATCAAAAAAGCCAACTACTTTATAGCCTAAATGTGTGTTTTTTTCCAAATGATTTTTTAAGTCTAAACCAAGCGGACCGGCGCCGACGATGACTACCTTTTTATAATTGATTAGTTTAGCTCTGCTCGAACGTCTTAAAAGCAAAAATACAATTTTACCAGCGATAAATAGTGGTCCAAAGAGAATACCTGCGTAAGTAAGTAACTGCTTGGAAACACTAAAATCTCTCAAGAAAACAACAAGGCAAAATATAATGGCACCGAAGAAAAGTAAACTCCATAAGGCCTGCTTTATGGTTGGAATAGCATCCTTAACAAACATGTCTTGATAAAGACGCGTAATTTGAGTTACATTAAACCAAACGAAGTTAATAAGTAGAATATGCAGAAAGTTTATCCCTCTCCCATCCAACATACCAAAAGTACCGTAAGCAAGTACATATCCCAGATATCCTGAAAGGTTTACAAGAAGAAGATCTATAAGGATACTTATTGTCTTAAAATAAGTACTATTACTTTCAATCATTTAGTGGGTAAAATTTCGCCAAATATAGCTCTGGTTTAAGAAACAGATTATTTGTTTGTTATAAAATCACTGAAATTGCTTTCGATAATTTAATCGCCTTACCTCAAAAAACAAGCCAAATTATGATGGTTTGGCAAAACCATTATAATTGGGCATATTATATTTATTTATTATAAATTTGCAAAACATCTTCCAAAAGTTTTGAAGCAAGTTCTAACAAATTTTATTAGTGGTTTAAAAGAAACAAAAATTGTTTCCAATTTTTTGAATTTGAGCAGTATTCAAATTTCAAATACGTTACTAATACTGCTAATTTACCCCATAATAACCAGAATTGTAGGCATTGAAAATTTCGGCATGGTCATGTTAGCAAATACTTTTTCGGGCCTATCTTCTATAATTATTAATTATGGCACAAATCAATCTGGAGTTAGAGATATCGCTACCTACGCCAAAAACAAAACAGAATTAAATAAGGTTTTTAGCAATACGATTTGGGTTAGAATCTTAATTTTCATAACTTATCTGTTTGTCCTTTTTCTACTTCAAAGGGCGCAAATAAAGTATTATGCTTTTATCATTCTATCAACACCCATAGTTTTGGCAGAGGTGTTAAACCCATTGTTCTTTTTTTTAGGTGCTGAAAAATTAAAGATTTATAATATTGCCAATTTAATCTCTAAAGTGGTTATTATTTTAGCGGTGATTGTATTTATAAAAGGTGCAGAAGACGCTGAATGGGTTAATTTTATTATTGGCTTAGCGAGTACAGCTACTTATGCCATACTGTTATTTATTTTGATTAAAAATTACCAGCTTAACTTTCAATTACCTGATAAAAAAGGACTTTCAAATATTGCGAAAGACAATTTTTTCCTAACCATTAACAATATATCTGTTCATTTGCAGCAATCGCTTATGGTTTTTGCCTTGGCAAAATGGGGCACGCCGCTTTGGTTGGGCGCCTATTCGCTATGTGATAAAGTGATAAGCTCCTCCCGAATTTTAATTATTTCGGTTTCAAACGCGATTTACCCTAAAGCAGCTCAAATTTTTGCCGAGAGCACCGAAGCCTGGAAAACTTATAAATCCAAAATGAGCAAACTGATAGCCGCAATGTTTTTGCTACTGTCTCTAACGTTATTTATTATGCCAGGCTTTATTGTTCAGCTATTGTCTGGAGCGCATAACCAGGATGCCATTAATTTTTTAAGGCTTATGGCTTTTGTTCCATTTTTAGCGGCCCTTAATGTGCTTAATGTATTGGATCTCTTACTAAAGAATAATACTTTGGCAATATTCAGAATCGCGATTGTTTTGTTTTTTATCTCAGCAATAACAGCTTGGACTTTAGTTACGAACGGCCTGCACAATTGGTTTGGCCTGTACACCGTTTTAATAGATGGCTGTGCACTAATCATGTACGAGTACGCTATCAAAAAATCTAATACATTCAATGCCTAAATCAGTTGCTATACTATTATTAAACTGGAATACTCCTGAGCATACCATAAACTGTATTTTATCGGTTAACAAATCCTGCAAGGCAGATGATTTTGATATAATCGTTGCCGATAACGGTTCTACAGATGACTCATTATCAATTTTAACAAATAAGTTTCCGCAGCTTACCATTATAAACAATAAAGCAAATTTAGGTTTTGCAGAAGGCAATAATAAGTTGCTCGAGTACAGCATACAAAATGTTTACACTTATTCGCTGGTTTTAAACAATGATACCGAAGTGGATGAAGATTTTTTAAGTCCTTTAATTAATCATTTAGAAAAAAATACAAAAACGGTTGCGGTACAACCAGCAATATATTACTTATACAAAAAAGATGAATTGTGGAATGGTGGTTCATTTTTTAACCAATATCTAGGCTTCACCTATTCAAAAAATCAAAAGGAAAGGCAAAACCTAAAAAACCCTGAACAAGTGGAATGGCTAACCGGTTGCTGTTTTTTAGTAAGAAATTCTGCCTTAAAACAATGTGGTTTATTTAACAGTAAGTTTTTTCTTTATTATGAAGATGTTGATTTATCATTCAGGTTAAGAGAAAACGGAGGAATTTTAGATTATTTACCCACAACTAAAATTTACCACGAGGCCGGTGTGTCTGGCAAGCGAAAAGCAAAAAATAGTGAAGGCACATTAAGTCCTATCATTCATTTTTACACTTCTAGAAATAAAATCTGGTTTTTACGCCGTTACGCTAATCCATTTTTTCTTCCTTCTATAATTGTTCAAATTGCATTTTATAATGCGGCTCTTTTAACCTATTTTATCATTCGAGGAAGAAAACAAAAAGCAAAATTCTTAATTAAGGGCTTTAAAGAAGGTTTTTCTACACCTCTAAAAGAAATATGGTTATGATAGCAATATTTCCTATAGTTTATATTTTGGCATTTATTTTAGCCATAAGTGATACGGTTAGGGGTAAAAAAGATGGATTTATCTTATTTCTAATATTTGGCCTTTCCATTTATACAACGGTTCTTTCTGTTACATTCTCCTTAGGCTTCAAAAGTCTTATACCAATATTACAATCGCTTAAAGAAGTTTTTGTAATCCTAGTACTGGGCATAAGCATCTGGAATTTAAAAACTAAGATTAAATTTCATTATATCGATTACCTAATAATCACTTTTTTTACGTACACACTTTTATATGCACTTTTACCTATTGGCGAACAAGGATTTGGAGCTAAAATAATGGCCTTTAAAACTTTGTCTTTCTTTGTAATAGTGTATTTCTGTGGCAGATTATACAAACCTGGAGAAATTTATCTAAGTAAATATTTTCATTACATACTTCTGCTTTCAATTGCGGCCGCAGCTGTTTTGCTTACTGAGGTTATTACAGACCAACATTTGCAAACCCGAACAGGCTATGCAGACTACAATTTCTACTTATTTAATTTTGAGCCAAGTGGTAATTATGGCTTAACCTGGACATTCGAATCTGAAGGGGGCTACAAACGATTTGCAAGTTTTTTTGCTAACCCGTTAGAATTTGCCTCAGCAACTGTTATTGCATTGGCTGTATTAGCAGCATTATACACTACAGATGAGTACAAATTAAAACTCGATAATTTTGGATACATATCATTGGCAGCAACATTATGCTGTATTGTTTTCGCATTCTCCCGTTCTGCATTTATAAGCTATTTCATTTTGCTCTATGTGTATTCTGTTTTTACAAAAAAGAAATACATTTATCACACCGTTCATATTGGAGCAGTATTAGCCATAATTTATGTTATTTATTTGTTCGCAAAAGAACAAGACCAAAATGATGGTTTGCAAATGGTAATCTTGAATACCATCAATTTTAGTAATCCATCTAGTGTTGGTCACGTAGTTGAATGGATTGAAGGTGCTTTAGCAATTGCCTCAAGCCCATTAGGTTTGGGTTTAGGTTCTTCGGGTAGAATTGGTGGTTCGCTTGGCGAAAATGTAGGTGGGGAAAATCAATATATTATTATTGGAGTTCAGGCCGGAATAATTGCTTTAATCCTTTACCTTACCATTTATGTATGCCTGATTAAAGAAAGCATAAAATGGTATTACCGGCTAGAAGGCAAAGAAAAAATGATTTGTTTAGCAATACTCCTAATTAAAATTGGATTCATTATTCCATCCTTAACTTCAGAGATAGAAACATCTTCTTACACCTCGTATTTAATGTGGTTCTTCTCAGGATTATTTGTTAGCATAATTTCAACTAAAGTGGCTCTTCAAAATCCACAACGGGAACTGCTTGATTAAAGAAAAAGGCTCAGTATTAATATTATTCTTTAAGTTTGCCGTTTAAATCCAACAAAGAGCTTGCTATCAAAACTATGATTAACATTACCTGCCCACTTTGCTTAAACGATAAAACACAATTAAGCCCTGTGAGATTCGAAATTAAAGCAGCTGATGGACGATATTTTATTAAAACTTGCCAAAACTGTGGCCATAATTTCTCTTGGTTCAACCACGAGGTTGATATACAAAGTTATTATGATGATAAAGATTATACAGTGCAAGATACGCGTAGAAGCATTTTTTATAAAATACAGCAAGTAGAATATAAGGCAGTTTTAAAAAAAATACTTTCATTCAAAAATATACCTGCAACGATTTTAGATTTTGGGTCGGGTAAAGGTCTTTTTTTACAATTTGCTAAAGAACAGGGTTTCAATGTAAAGGGTATTGAAAGTTCTGTACCAAGAGCAGAGTACGCAAGAAAATACTTCGATGTAGATATTAATACAGATTATTATAAGTCAGGCTCTGTTTTTAATAAAAAGTTCGATGTGCTTACATTGTTTCATGTATTGGAACATATCCATCTTTCTGACAGCTTACTTCAAAATTTGATTCAAGGTAATTTAAAAGATGATGGTCTTTTAGTTATTGAAGTTCCAAACTTTAGCAGCTGGCAATCTAAATGGGCAGGCAACAAATGGCTTCATTTGGATGTACCGCGACATATAAGCCATTTTACGCCAAAAATCTTAAAAAAATTGATTGAGGATAATGACTTTCAAGTAAAGTCATCAGCTTACTTTTCGCTACATTTAGGTATTATTGGCATGGTTCAAACTATGTTTAGTTGGTTCGGGTATAAAGGTTTTCTAATTGCAGATTTAAAAAGAAAAAAAACACTACCCTTGATGTTGGGCTTAATGTTTGTCCTTCCTTTTGCAATTTTATTGGAGCTCACATCTGCCATGTTTGAAAGTGGTGGTATTATTCGTTTTTATGCTGTAAAACGAAATCATCTACATAAATAACATACTTACAGATGAGAATTGCAATTATAGGTTCGAGGGGTTATCCTTATGTGTACGGCGGATTCGAAACTTTCGTTAAAGAACTAAGTGAAAGACTTGTTAATCAAGATATTGAAGTACACGTTTATTGCCAAAAAAATTTATTTACCGATTTTCCACAAGAAGTAAATGGAATAAAGCTTCATTATATTCCCACTTTACCGCAAAAATCCTTAAACCAAATTATCCATTCCTTTCTGTCCATAATACATGCAACATTTAGCAAAGCTGATGTTTTGTTGGTTGTAAATTTGGCTGCAGGACCAATGGGATGGATACCAAAAATTACGGGAAAAAAAACCATGATTAATGTGGATGGACTGGAATGGTTGAGACCAAAATGGAAAGGTTTGGGGGCTAAATACTTTTACTGGGCAGCTAAAGTAGCTACAAAATTATACGACAAAATCATTACAGATGCAGAAGCCATGCGTCAGGTTTATCTTGAAGAATTCAAAGCAGATTCTACCGTTATTGCTTATGGAGCACCAGGATTTAAACAAGCTACCGAAGATGGATTACAGCGTTTAAGTTTACAAAAAGAAAGTTACTATCTTATTGTTGGCCGTTTAATTCCTGATAATAACGCCGGTTTGATAATTAAAGGATTCTTAAAATCGAAATCAAAAAAGAAATTGGTGGTTGTGGGCGATGTTCCTTACAGCGATAAATATGCATCTGATTTGAAGGCAATGCAAAATGAAAGGTTGATTTTTACCGGATATGTAAAAGATCAACAAGAATTAATGGCCATATACCAACATGCCTATGCCTATATTCATGGTCATAAGTTTGGCGGAACAAATCCTGCTATGCTCAAAGCAATGGTAAATAATTGTGCCATCTTAGCACTTAATACCGTTTTTAATAAAGAAATGCTAAGTGATGGAAAATTTGGAGTGTTCTTTGATGAAAATGAAAATGCCGTTTCATTAGCCCTAGAAAATTTAGAAAATGCACCCGAAAAAGTTGCAGCACTAAAAGGCATAGTAAGTAGCGGTTTAACCGATAAATATAATTGGGAAAAGATAACAACAACATATAAAGAGGAGATGTTAAAACTATTAAATAGTTAATGGCGGATGGAAGAGACAATTGTTGTTGGTATAGATATCCGTGATTTAAAAATTGCAAAAACCGGAACCAAAACTTATCTGGAAGAAATTTGTAGAGCATTTCAAAAGGAAATACCCGGCTACAAATTTTATTTTTTCGACACTTTATTACCTGTTTACACAGGAAAAAATAAAATACTAAAAGCAGTTGAACATTTGAGATTCTTCATCTGGAAACAAACCATACTTCCGCTATTGGCAATATTCAAAGGCTGTGATATTATTTTTTGTACTGATTTCTTTGTTCCTTATGCAAATATAGGATACAAAACAATTCCTGTTTTTCACGATGCCTTTTTTTGGGAATACCCGGAACACTACAATAAATACTGGCTTAAAATATTTCATAAGTTTGGTGTTCAGGCCGCAAAAAAATCTGCCTATGTTATAGCGCCTACCGAATACGCAAAGGAGCGAATTGCATACTTTTCAGGTTTAGCAGAAAGCAAAATAATTTCCATTCCAGAAGCGCCAAAAACACTGATTTCTAATCCGTCACTATCAAACGGAAGCTTAAAGTTAAAAACTTCAAAATACTTTTTACATATTGGTACTTTCGAAAAAAGAAAAAATCTCCATTGCTTAGTAGAAGCGCTACACCTTCTACGCCAACAAGGTTTTACTGATTTTTCTTTGATCCTATGCGGACAAATCAGTCCTAAAAATGATATGGATGGCAGCCGAAAAATACTTGAAGCAATCGCTAAATTTAAACTCGAGGAATACGTAATCATGCCCGGTTATGTTAAAGATGTAGATTTATCATGGTACTATCAACACGCTGAATTATATCTTTTCCCATCTGTTAATGAGGGTTTTGGCCTACCAATTCTGGAGGCTTTTCAGCATAATATACCCGTTTTAGTTGCAAATAATACTTGTTTACCGGAAGTTGGAGGCGATGCTGTTGTTACTTTCGACCCCTATCAGGCTACTGATTTAGCAAACAAGATAATTCCCATTATTACCAGTAATGAAAGAAGATTAGAACTTATAGTACTTGGAAGAGAAAGATTAAAAACCTTTTCCTGGGAAAGAACAGCAAATGAATTAATTGAGGTGTTTAAAAAAGCTATTGAATATTAATATCACTGAACTTATAAATTTCCATCCTTTAAAAATGTACTTTTGTAGGTTTGATACAATATCCCTTACATCAAACCTAATTTAATAAATTGAATTCGAATACGCATAAAATAAATCTAATAATCAACTGATGAATATACTTATTTTAGGTGCTTCATCAGATTTATATGGTGGAAGCAAAATACTCTCAATAGTTGCCAAAATCTTGGCCGATGGTAACCACAGACCCATTGTGGTGATTTCTGAAACCGGTGAACTGGTAGATGAACTTAATAAACTGGGCATTGAAGTTAGAATTATTCGTTTAGGTATATTAAGAAGAAAATATCTTTCGGTATCAGGTATATTAAACCGGGTAAAAGTTACAGGTAAGGCATGGCAATTGTTGGGCGACTTGATTGATGATGAAAAAATTGACGTTGTTTATTCAAATACCACCGGCGTATTAATCGGTGCCTTTTTGGCCAAAAAGAAAAAAATTAAACATATATGGCACATCCACGAAATCATAACTAAACCTAAAATCTTTACAAAGGTGCTAAGCTTTCTGGTTGGAAAATACAGTGATAATATAATTGTGGTATCTGATGCGGTAAAAAATCATTGGAAAGAACACATCCATAGAAAAACTATTACCAGAATTTATAATGGTATTGATACGAGTGTTTATGGCAATTCTGAAGATTCACTAAGAAAAGAGTTAAACCTAAGCCAAACGGATACATTAATTGGTATGATAGGCAGGGTTAACCATTGGAAAGGCCAGGATTACTTTATTAACATCGCTAAACTTATTCTTCAGAAGCAACCGAACACAAAATTTATTATTGCCGGGGATGCTTATCCCGGAAATGACCATTTGGTTGATAAACTGGTAAATCGGATAGAAAATGAAAATCTAAAAAATTCAGTATATTACCTAGGCTACAGAACAGACATACCGAATATTCTAAATTCTCTGGACATTTTTGTTTTGCCCTCTACATCACCCGATCCATTTCCAACTGTTATTTTAGAAGCGATGGCGAGTTCGAAACCGGTAATTGCTACGAAACATGGGGGAGCTTGTGAAATGATTGCTGATGAGGTAACCGGAATACTTATTCCTTTTGATGATGCCAAAATATCTGCGGTCAGAATTTTAGATTTACTCAGCGATAAAACTAAAATTGAAGAAATGGGCAAACTGGCTAAAATCAGAATTGACACACTTTTCTCCTTAGATAGCTTTAAAGAATCAATTTTAAACCTATTTAAAGCCACTTTTGAGCTTAAGCATAAATGATTTTAAATCTATTTTAATTAAATAATCGCTAATAAATTAGAATTAAACGATAAAGCATGCATTTGAATTTTTAACTTATATTTGCAGTTAAAATTTTACAATACATGCGTCTAAAAAATATCTTTTGTGCCCTTATTTTAATTACCCTGCTACCTTTAGCAAAATTATCCGCACAAACCATATCAACTGATAACTTGAGCAAAGTGAAAGTTGAACAGTTATCCGACGCACAGATATTGGAAATTTCCAAAAGATTTGAAGCATCGGGAATATCTGAAGCCGAAGCCATCAAAATTTTGGTTGCAAAAGGCATGGACCCTGCCGAAGTTGATAAGTATAAAGAACGTTTGGCAGAAGTTCAATCTGGTGGAAAAACGGCTAAAAACACAAATCAGCCTACTGTTGTAAAAACTCAAGACATAAAAAATCGAGATACAACCAGAATTTCCAGCCCTCAGCCAATTAAAAAAAGTAGCCCGATTTATGGCTATGAATTTTTTAGCAATCCAAACTTAAAATTTGAACCAAATATTCGCATTGCGACACCAAAAAGTTATGTTTTAGGTCCTGATGATGAATTATCAATCCTATTAACCGGTTTAAACGAAAGTACAACCAATGCAAAGGTTTCGCCAGAAGGGAATGTAAAAATCCCTTATGCAGGTTTGGTTTATGTAAATGGTTTGAGCATTGAGCAAGCGACCGCACAAATTCGCTCAAAAATGGTTAAAGCTTATCCGGCTTTAGCTTCAGGACAAACAAAACTAACTGTAAATTTAGGAACCGTTAGAAGCATTCGAGTAACCATAATCGGCGATGTTGCAACCCCAGGGACTTATACAGTTTCCTCCTTATCAACACTGTTTAATGCTTTATATCAAAGTGGCGGACCAACCTACCGTGGTTCTCTACGTAAGATTGAGTTAATCAGAAACAATAGAGTGATTCAGGTTGTCGACCTGTATAACTTCCTTCAAAAAGGTATACAAACCGATAATTTAAGCCTACGCGACCAAGATGTAATTAGAATTCCGGTTTATACTACAAGAGTTGCAATTGATGGTACTGTAAAAAGACCAGGCACTTACGAATTAAAAACTTCTGAAACCTTAAGTGACCTGATTACCTATGCTGGTGGCTTCAGTGATTTGGCTTACAAAGGCATGGCTAAGGTTACGCAGGTTGGTGACAAAGAAAGAAGTGTGAAAGATATACCTGCTGATATGTTTGACCGCTATACCCTAAAAAATGCTGATTCAGTGTTTTTTGGAGCAATTTTAGAACGTTTTGCAAACAGAGTTGTGATAGATGGTGCAGTTTACCGCCCAGGAACTTTTGAATTGAGCCAAGGCTTAACACTTAAAAACTTAATCAGCAAAGCTGATGGACTCCGCGAAGATGCAGCCTTAGGTAATGGATACATAAAGCGTATTAAACCTGATTTGGAAAAAGAAATGATATCCTTTAACCTCGGCAATGTAATGTCGGGAAAAGATAACGATATCGCTTTAATGAGAGAAGATTCTGTTTTTGTTACCTCAACAAAAAGTTTGAGAGACGAATCTTCTATCAGCATCGGCGGATATGTTAAAGCACCGGGATCTTTCCAATATAGAAAAGGAATGAGTGTTGCCGATGTAGTAAATATGGCGAATGGTTTCACAAATGATGCCGCAAATCATCGTATAGAAATTTCAAGATTGATAAAAGATACTTCGGATACCTTATCCAATCAATTGGTTAAAATCATTACCCTCAGTTTAGATTCTGCTTTATCATCTAATGATGGTAAATTTTTACTGGAGCCTTTGGATTACATATATGTACCTCGATTGGTAAATTACCGTTCAATAGGCAATGTCAAAATACGTGGAGAGGTTTTATTTTTAGGCGATTATGCACAGCAAAGAAGAGATGAAACCGGTATAGAGTTTATTAAACGTGCTGGTGGTGTGACGCCTCTTGGTTCATTAGAGAATACACAAGTTTATCGCAATGGCGTGAGAGTTGATATGGACCTGACCGGAAAGCGTAAGCGACAAAGTGCAGATGCAACGATTTTAATGCCTGGCGATAGTTTATTTATTCCAAAAAATGAACCGTTTGTAGAGGTTACCGGTTCGGTTAACAACCCTCAATTACTAAGATATGCTAATTCAAACTTTAAGTATTATGTTGATGCGGCAGGCGGTATAACTGAAAATGCAAGATTAAAAGGGGCCTACATTAAATATCCTAATGGAATAAATGCGCCCGTTAAAACCTTTTTGTTTATTAAAAATTATCCAAAAGTAACGGAAGGTAGCCAAATCATCGTACCAGAAAAATCAGGAAAGAATAAATTAGGCTTTGCAGAAATTACAACCATCGCTTCGGCACTTACCGGTATTGTGAGTTTAATTGCCATCCTATTTAAATAAGTTTATGCAGTCTGCCGAAAATAAAACAACCTATGCTAATGTAGAAGAAGACTTTTCTTTTTCGAAAATGATGGATACCCGCAAAAAGGACATTGTATATCTGTGGAAGTTTAAAATTAGAATATTAATTATCGGATTAATTGGAGGTGCTTTAGGTTTTCTGGCAGCGTTATTTTGGCCCGTTACCTATACCGCTAAACTAACATTTGTAGTAGAAGAGGGTAAATCCAGCGGCGGCGGAATATTATCTTCCCTGGCCGGGCAAATGGGTTTTGATATTGGTGGCTTAACCGGAGGCACCAGCGGTGTTTTAGCTGGAGACAACGTATTGCAATTATTAACCAGTCAAAAGATGGTTAAGCAAACGATTTTAACACCTTTAGATACTGCAAATAAATCATACACCATTGCGGATAAGTATGCAGATGCATATGAGCTTAAAGAAGACTGGAAAGATTTAAAATCAAACACCAAAAAGGAAACCATCATGTTTCCGCCAGAAACCAAAACATATACCCGCTTACAGGATAGCTTACTTCATGACATCATCCGAAGAGTTACAGAAAAAGAACTTTCAGTTAGCAAACCTGATAAAAAATTAGGTTTTTTTGCGCTTACTACCACCATGAAAAGTGAGCAGTTAGCAGGTCTGGTATCTACTCGCTTAATTGATGAGGCCACACAATTTTATATTGAAACCAAAACCAAAAGACTAAGGGTAAATGTAAATCGCTTACAACATAGAGCAGATAGTATTGGCAGATTGTTAAATCGTAAAACTTATGCTGCAGCTGGTGCGAATGCAATTATGCTGGATGCAAACCCTGCTTTCGCAACAATCGGTGTTGGGGCCGAACTCCAAGAACGCGATAAAAGAGTTTTACAAACCATCTATTCAGAAATCATCAAAAACCTGGAAGTAAGTCGCACCATGTTGATGCAGGAAACACCAACCTTTCAAATTGTTGATGAACCTGAAATGCCCTTGAAGAAAAACAAAATGAGTAAGGTTGTTGGTATCGCAATGGGTGGTTTATTACTCGGTGCTTTTTATTGTTTGTTTCTTCTGATTAAGAGGAAAGACTAGTTTGGTATTATTTTTTTAGTCTAGGCGCTTATAAGTCTGAGCTTGTTGAAGAATTTACTAATTCGAATTTCCCATCATAACTAAATGTCATTCTAAGTATAATTAGAGTTACGTCATTCTGAGCGGAGTCGAAGAATCTTCTAGGGATCGTCATTGCGAGGAGGTACAACAAAGCAATCTCATAGCAAATTAATTCAAATTATTGTTATTCTGAGCATGTCGCAGAATCTTCAAAAAATCGTCATTGCGAGGCACGAAGCAATCTCCTTAAAGATAACCATTCTAATCAATTTGTCATTCTGAGCCTGTCGAAGAATCTTCCAGGGATCACCATTGCGAGGTACGATGCAATCTCTCCTTAAAGATAACCAGTCTAATCAATTTGTCATTCTGAGCCTGTCGAAGAATAAGAATCAATACTACTTGAACGGAAACAGATTGCTTCAGCGCACACGAGCCCAGCTTCGCAATGACGAATTCAAGGCCTATCATTCTAAGCGGATTAGAAGAATCTTCCAGGGATCGTCATTGCGATGTACGAAGCAATCTCCTTAAAGATAACCAGTCTAATCAATTTGTCATTCTGAGCCTGTCGAAGAATACGAATCAACACTAATCGAACGGAAATGGATTGCCTCAGCTCACACGAGCTCAGCTTCGAAATGACGAAATTAAGGCAATTACACAATCACTTTGTCATTCTGAGCGTAGTCGAAGAATATAAAGCTTAAAACCTAAACGCTACCCCCAGCTCTCCATGGAAATTGAAAACTGTATTATGCGGAATGTAATACTGGTTATCTGAAAAATCCTTTTGTCTCCATTGGTAATTTAATGATTTAATTCCCTGAATCTTGGCATTAAATAAGAAATTCTTATAATCCCAATTACCCTCTGCAGCTAAAGCAAAATCTACCCAGCTGCGGCTGCCACCTTTAGCATTACCAAAACCAGCGAAATCGTAAAAATCACGGTTGTGTTCTAACCTATCAAAGGTTAAACCTAATCGCTTTAAACCTTTAACCCAACTGATATCGAAAGACTGCAAATTACCTCCTGAGCCAGTTCCAGCACCTAAAACTTCACCATTATTTGTATATCCCTGCTTTACCTCACCATGATAATAAAAACCAAAGGCGTTTCTTAGTAAAAGACCGTCAATGGTTTGAGACATTTGAGTGACTTCTGCACCTACCTGGATATATTCATCATTATGATTTTTTAATGGTATCAACTTTCTCAAACCAAAAAGATAAGCTCTTGAATGATCAGGTGAACCAATAAAATCCCTAAAATTATAAGCATTATCATTCAATCCATATTCAAAATAAACTTCAGCCTTAGCTTTTGTCATTACCCATCTGGCATACAAAGAAGTTCGCTGATCTCTGGCTTGACCATCATCACCTCCACCGTTATCAATCCTGTTTTTCTGAAAAGGTATGAAGAAAGGAATGTAGTCATCCAGACCTTCCAAATCCGGACCATAAGACATAAATGTTCTGGTGAATCCAACGAATAAACCTGGTAACCATTTGGGTTGATAATTAATGTTTAAGCCGGCGAGGTATCGCCAATCATTTCTTGGAGCAGTATAAATCAATGAACTATTGCTAAGAATTTTTTCGTCCAAGGGTGCAAAACCTGACTGCTCTAAGCGACCGCCAAAAATCTGGCCTTCAAAAGAACCAATAGCTGTTTTAACTGGACGGACGGTGTTTAGTGTTACATGCTTAAAACCTTGAGCATGATTACTCATCATTAAACTATTTTTGATACCCGGGCCCCACCAGAGATTTTCATTTGATAAACCTAAAGAGGCCGGACCAACAGTTAAACGAATGCTGCTTTGGCCCCAATTAAGCTTACTGTATGCACCATTACCAAAACGTTCCGGATTATCAATTAAATTATAATTCTGAGTGAGATAAGCTTGTAATTCTGAAATAGATCTATCATTACCATAACTCTCAAATGAAGAGTTTTGTGCGTAAACATATTCAGGCCTAAACTGAATACTTAATGGGCCATACTTGACAAAAAAACCCCCTGAAAGCATAGTTTGATAACCTTTAGCCGGTATCATTGCGCCGTCGTTCCAGCCATAAGGATGGTGAGAATTAATCTGTTGCTGCCACGAAAATGGAAGTATCTGAAGAACACCCTTTCCATTGGCAAAAGAAATTGCACCTAAAGGTTTATAAGTTCCATTTGAAGTTAAAGCATTCAAAGGATCGAAAACATCTGTCTGCCTTAATGCTTCATTAGATACAGGACGATTACTGAAGGAAATGGTAGAATCCAATTTACCCTGAAGCTGTAAACGGCGGTAATAATCCTCGAGCCCTTGCATACCTACTGGGATGCTTTGTGCGAATAAGCCATCCGAAATTCCAATCAGAAAAAATATAAATATATAATTAAAAACAATTTTCATGAATAATACTTTACTTAGAAACGATAGGTAACACTTATCTGAACCTGCAAATTAAAAACATCCTTTCCCGGAACCATATAATCTTCACCAGGTTTCTGCATTAGAAACCATTGATAATTTAAAGATTGTATACCTTGGAGTTTTGCATTAAACAAAAAGTTTTTATAATTCCACTCCCCGCTTGCCCCGAAACTTAAATCCGTCCAATGTCTTCTAAAATCTTTCGAATCGTTAAATGCGTAAAAATAAAAATCATTATTATGAACCAATCTTTCAATTTGAAAGCCTAACCTTTTCAAACCTTTTACCCAACTCAACTCAACTGATTGGTGGTTAGCACCTGGCCCTATTCCTGCACCCAAAACCTGACCTCTATTGGTATAACCATGCCTCATGTTTTTACTGGTATACCAGCTGTCAAGATTTAATACTTTTGAAACATCTGTTTCCTGCATTTGCGTTACTTCTGCACTTAACATCAAGTTTTCATCTTTTCTGGAACCAAATGGAAATAACTTTCTAATACCAAAAATATAAGCACGCGAAACATTGGGTTCTAAAGCCAAATCATTTAAATCTCCTGAATAATTATTCCGTCCAAATTCAAAATAAACTTCTGCCTTTTCTTCTGCCCATAACCATCTCATGAAATAGGAGTTTCTTTGGTCTCTTTTATTAATTGCTTCGGTTACTGCAGCTTGTTTTTTGCTGGAGAAAAATGGGAAATAATCACCAAACGAACCCATGGCTTTGCTATATTGCTGCGTACTTCTGGTTAAGCCCAAAAATAAGCCAGGTACCCATTTCGGTTGCCAACTTAATACCATACCTGATAAATAACGCCAGTCATTTGGCTTAGCTACGAATAGAGGCTGATTAAAATATTCACGCTCCGGAACTAATACACCATAACCTGATTCCTCTAAACGACCGGCAATAATTTGTCCCTCAAAACTTCCTATTGGACTAGTAATGGGTTTGCGGGTATTTAAGGTTAAATGCTTAAAACCAGGCGCATTATTACTCATTAAAAGGGAATTCCTTAAGCCCGGACCCCACCATAAATTTTCTGTTGATAAACCAAAGGATAGGGCTTTATAATTCAAACGAATACTACTTTGACCCCAATAGGCTTTTGTAAACCCATCACCACCAAATCTCGCAGGTAAATCTATATTATTATAAAAATCATAATACCTGGCGGTAATTACATCAAAATGTTCCTTATCAAAAGTATCGAAATTGCCGTTAGCGGCCAGTACAACCTCCGGTTTAAATTGTATGGTTAAAGGCCCATATTCAGCAAAAATACCTGCGGTTAATAAAGTCTGAAGTCCCTTAGCCGGGATCATGGCCCCATCATTCCATCCATATGGATGGTGGCTATTATTTTGAAGCAAGACTCCCAAAGGTAAAAGTTGCCATTTAAACTTGCCATCTTTCGAAATGCCAGCTCGATCTGCATTAAGGAGATTGAACCTGATTTCAGTAGAATCTGGATAGTCCATATCCTTAATTCTAAATGCAGACTTTGGAACTATTGGACGAACGGTAAAGGAAACGGTTGAATCTAATCGCCCAGAAAGCTGTGCCCTGCGGTAATAGTCCTCTAGAGCAATAGAACCTACTGGTAAAGCTTGCCCGTAACTATGAATTGCAAATAATGATATTAAGAAAGTATATATTGATTTCCTCATAAATTAATAACCTTTATCCTAATATTGTCAATCGACCAGCTTTCGTCGCACATAGGATTAACTGCATTGGTTTGAATCAATTGATCTCTGCACTGCATTAAAAGCGTAGCCTTTGAATGCTCGATAACTTTTGTGATTTTATATAATGATGTTCCACCAATTTTCCCGGATAAGTTACACACACCTGGTAGATTAGGGTTAATGGCGCCAGTTTTTGGATTATTGTATGAGTTTGGATAATCTGACGGATAAGATTGTGGCGGGCAAAAGCCTGAATTATTACAGTCTTCGTTAGAAAAAGTTGCATTCACATATAAGTTTCCGTCTACGATAAATTTCCAGATGTCTGGACCATCTATACCGCCACTAACTTTATTGCCATCCCAACTATCGTGAATGTATAAATCGAAACTAACTTCTACCAATTTATGCGCCGGAAGGTTTGATAGACTTAAATCAAAGCCCGAAGAATTGTATCTTCCTAAAACCTTTGTATTATTGTAAGTTTCCGTTGATGCGTTGGAAATACCATCCAGCTTGTTACTTTCAAAATCATTAAAGTAAACCTCCTGCTCACTTTTTACCTCCTTGGCGCATGAATTTATCAGTAAGCCAAGACATATTAACACAATTAATTTTTTCATCATTCTGTTTAAGGTAATTGATCCAATTCTTCAAAAACTGAATTTTTACTCTTAAACTCAGGAACCAGCTTTTTCATGTTAATCACCACCTGCCGGTCGTTGTTGGTTTTAGCTGATTGTACTAAAGCTGTGATTTGATCTACAATATCATTAAATACATATTCCCTCACTTTACCTATCATAATTTTTTGATGGTGCGTAGGCATTGTATTTTCGTTATCATTTAACAATTCCTCATAAAGTTTCTCACCTGGTCGTAAACCTGAGTATTCAATTTTGACGTCTACATTTGGCTCCAAACCGGCTAAGCGAATCATTTTTTTAGCCAACTCTACAATTTTGACAGACTTCCCCATATCAAAAATAAAAATCTCTCCGCCTTTACCCATACAACCTGCCTCCAAAACCAATCTACAAGCTTCAGGAATGGTCATAAAATATCGGGTAATCTCAGGATGCGTAACAGTTAAAGGGCCTCCCTTTTCAATCTGTTGCTTGAAGCGCGGTATCACAGAGCCATTAGAGCCTAAAACATTACCAAATCTAGTTGTTATAAACTTTGTTATAGGTTTAACATCCAATTCATTGATGTAACTTAAGCCGTTGCTAAAAATGAAATCATGTTGATTTAAAGAATTATTAAGCGATTGAACATATATTTCAGCAATTCGCTTTGAGGCGCCCATAACATTTGTAGGATTAACGGCCTTATCAGTAGAAATCATTACAAATTTCTGAACACCGTATTTAACCGACTTATCTGCAATGGTTTTTGTGCCAAGAACATTCGCTTTAATGGCTTCCGCAGGGTTGTCTTCCATTAAAGGAACGTGTTTGTAAGCAGCTGCATGGTATACATAATGCGGCTTATAAGTATCGAACAAGACATCCATTCGTTGCTCATCGCGTACATCACCTATAAAAGCATGATAATTTTTACTTTTATTGTTTTCTTCCAGTTCAAGATATAATTCATGGAGTGCAGATTCAGCCTGGTCACAAATGATAATTAAACCCACATCAAATTTGGATAATTGACGAACAATTTCACTACCAATAGAGCCTGCTGCTCCTGTAATCAGAATCCGTTTTTTATCGAGCATTTTACCTATCCCTTCAATATCAATATCAATTGATTTTCGATTTAGTAAATCTTCAATATTGAGCTTTTGAATCTGAGCCGGCTGCAACTTGCCATTCGTCCATACATCAGGCGGTGGAATATTTAATATCTTAATATCATTTTCCAAACACAAATCTATAATCTGGTCTTTGCGCTCATCTGGGATAGTGTAAGAGGCAAAAATAATTTCATCTAACTCATGTTCCGCAATCAAGCCCTCTAATTTTTTGGCATCTAAAATTCTGACGCCATCAATGGTCTTACCAACTTTTCTTTCGTCATCATCCACAAAAGCAACGATGTTTTTATTCACACTACCATCATGGTCAAAAGTTCTTTTCGTCGCCAAGCCGGCTTCACCAGCGCCATAAATAATTACCTTCTTTTTATCTAATTTTAAATTTTTGATATAGAGGAAAAAATATTTAATCAGTATCCGGTAGGTAATTAATAGTAAGAAACTGGCCAAACCATTTGTAATTAGAATGGTATGAGAAATCAACAGCTCCTGAAAAAAAATAATCGATATCAGATTTAAAACAAAAAAAGTTCCATTACTGATGATTACAGAAAATAATATTCTGAATGAATCTTGAGCACTGGTATATCGAATGATACCAGCATAGGTTTTAATGTTCAGGAAAACCGCAACATTAATCAGCCCTAAAATGAGAATACTCCTGGCCAATTCTGGGATATTTACAGATGTCAAATCCAGATTATGCCTTAATGCATAGGCAAATACCATAGAGAAGGTGCAGATGATAATATCCAGAAGGAATATTATCCAACGAGGTACAATATTAATTTGAGTAAACAAAATTCAATTAGGCTTTATTTCACCGTAAAGATAAATATAATAATTAATACAGAGTTGATTTATATTTCCTTACATATATTTAACTACGTAGTTAGAATGCAATTGGTCATTTCACTATTGTTTCGAAACAAATTCTTTAATAAATGTCACCCTGAGCGGAGTCGAAGGGTAAATCAAAAAAATCATTGTTAGGCAAAACGCATTAATATTACCTCACTTTGTCACCCTGAGCGAAGTCGAAGGGCTAACCAACCTATCTTTACCTTCTAATGCAAATCGAATACTGATAAATATTACAACAGACAAAAAAATTAAAGCAATTGCGAGCAAATAAGAATCCTGTATTATACAGATCATAACAAGATTTACCAAAAGCTGTATAAAAAAGTACAACCCCGAGACCATCAAATGAGGCCATTTTCTTTCGTTTGCGAGGTATTGATAAAGATGACTGCGGTGTGCTTCAAATATATTCTCCTTACGGATTAATCTAAACAATATGGTTACCACAGCATCCAAGCCGTAAACTAATAATAACAGGATATAGCTAAAATTGCCCGTTTTTATAATCAATTGCCCGATTAGAAAAACAATAATAAATGCAATACTTACACTTCCAACATCTCCGGCAAAACACTTCGCCTTTTTTCTAAAATTGAAAAAATTAAACACCAATAAGGATAAACCAACTACAATCAATAAATCAGAAGAAGTGAATTTTATAATACAGTTATTAATATAATATAACGAAGCCATAGCTAATAGACTGTAAGAACCTGTTATGCCATTAATCCCATCCATAAAATTATAAGCATTGATGGTGCCGATTACAAAAACTAAGGCTATAGGAATCCAATACCAATCAAGTTCAAAAAGACTCCATTCATAGAACATTAGTAGTACTGCAAATAAATGTATGCTTAATCTAATTTTGTTATTCAGCGTTAGAATATCATCCGCAAAACTAATTGCGGCAATTGCAATTAATCCGGTTATAAAATATGGATATTGTAAGCCAAATAGAATAAAGTAGATGATTCCAGCTAAGCAAAAAATAATGCCTCCGCCTCTTAGTGTAATGCTTTTATGTGAGCTCCTTGCATTCGGTTTATCTATAATATTGAAATGATCAGCAATTTTGAAATAAATGAATTCTATTGCTAAAAGACTAAAGAAAATGGCGATTGCAGCTATGATTGTCATTGTAATTGTTAATGGGCAAAGATAATTATTTAAACATCGTTGCCGTAAAAATGCTTTCTTAGGTTATGATTAAGGATGGGCAGTACCAAATGATTTTGCTGTTGAAGCTAATCCATTCTCACTCGTTATTGGAAACGCTGTATCTAATGCTTTTTTTATTTTATCATTACTCACTACATAGTTTTCTGTTAATTTATTCAACCGCTCCGTATTTAGAGGAAGCTTAAATAAATCTCCAATTTTGGCCAGACTGCCAATGATGTTATTCGGAATCGCCCAAAGTTTAGGTTTTTTACCAAGTGAGGCGGCTAATATTTTTACAACCTTATTAGTTGACAGTGCTTTGTCATCCGCCACATTGTAAATTCCTGAAGGGATATCCCTTTCTAGCAATTTAGCAATTACAAAGCATAAATTTTCGACACTTAAAAAAGAACGTTTGTTTTCAAATGCCGCCAAAGGATATGGAATTCCTTTCTGAACAAATTTGTATAGCAAATTCAGATTTCCTTTATTTCCAGGACCATGAATCATACAAGGTCTCAAAATATAATATGATTTCCCTTTTGGCAATATTTGCTGCTGAATATATTTTTCGGCCATTAACTTAGCTTTCCCATAGTCAGTTAAGGGATTAGGAACATCAATTTCATTTAAAACACCCTCAACAACATCTGCACTGGCTTTAACAGAGCTTAAAAATATAAATTTCTTAGCATCTGACTTCAAAAATACATCGTAAAGTTTTTTAGTTAATTCAAAATTAACCTGATAATATTCGTCAGGATTTGAAGTTCTTTTAAGGTCGTGTGCTTTGCCAGCGAGGTGGATTATGGCCTCAGACAATTGAATACCTGAAAGATTTGTTAAATCATTTCGGTTTAACAATTTAGTTTCTATATCTAGTTTATTTAGATACGGCATAAGGTTTGTTCCAACAAATCCTGTTGAACCTGTAACTACAGCTTTCATTATTTTCCCTCTATATTTGTTTTCTAAATGCTCTAACTAATTCAACAATACCTTCCTCAACAGAAGTTATTGTTCTATACCCGAGCTGCGTTTCAACTTTTTGATTAGTGTATGTCACTCGATTTGTTAATGCATTGACTCTTGAAGACTTAATTGGGCTTTTAGGAATATAATCACCAATGAGACCAATAAAATTCATTATAAAGAGTGGTATCCTAAGTTTAGGTGCTTTTACTTTTAGCTGACAGGCAATAATATCTACGAATTTGTCAAGAGGTAGATAATCGGAAATATTATAAGTGCTTCCAATTGCATTAGGATGTGTACCAGCTTTAAGTAATACATCTATTACATTAGTTACATGAACGTAGTTTGCATTAGCACCTTTAGGGCCTATAAAAAAGAATTGGCCCTTCTCAATTGTTTTTATTAATTGGAAAAGGGATCTATTTATCATTGTTGGTCCAAATACATTAGATGGCCGTACAATCGATATTGTAAAAATTTGTTTTTCGGATGCCGCTAACACTAGGAGATCAGATTCAACTTTTGACACTTCATATGCATTGGCAGGCTTTAGTTGAGAATTTTCGTCTATGACGCCTCTGAATACAGGGCCATAAACGCCAGTACTACTTAATTGTACCCAGTGCTTAACTTTCCCTTTGGCGGCTTCAATCAAATTAGCAGTTCCTTCAACGTTTACCTTTCTCATTAATTCCTCGTTCCTAATCTCTGCTGCACAATGATATAGAACATCAACATTACTCAAAAATGGAGCTAATTTCTCTGGTGCATCCAGAAGGTCACTATTAAAGATGAGGACTTTAGTAGAAAAACCATGATTAAATTTCCTAGTAAGTACTCGCACTTCATGCCCCAATGCTAAACAATTATCTACCAAGATCCGACCAATAAACCCTGTGGCGCCAGTTATAGCTATAATCATATTATGTAGTTTTAATTAAATGTGTGTAATATTCATAATGAGATTTAAATATATAATCTGCTGAAAAATATTTTATCACTCGCTGATAACCATTAGTACGCAGATGTTCATAAAGCACTGAATCGTTATAGAGGTTAGTCATAGCGAACGAAAATTTACCAACATCTTTTAGAGGGACTAGAATTCCTGTTTCCATATTTTCTATAGCATCACTCAAACCAACAATATCAAAACCTATTGTCGGTATTTTCATTGCAGCAGCTTCTATAACTATTGTACCGAAGCCCTCACTACTACTTGGTAAACATAATACGTCAGAAACAGCTAAAAACTTCTGGTGATCTTTAACAATATCGTATGAAATAATTTTTTCTTTTAAATGAACATAAGACATGTAGAGCTCTGACAATTTACCATCTGATTCATCAGGACCGATAAATAGTAGTTTTACATTTGGTAAATGTGATATTTGATGAAAACTTTCAAACAATTCAACAATACCCTTAACAACAGATTTCCTAGCCAAAAATGTAAAAACAAAATCTGTACTCTTTAATCCGAGGCTTTCGCGAAGGTCAACTTTCTCAATCTCACTAACTGGCCTAAATACTCCCAGCGACACGCCAGATAGCGATCCTTGACCTAGATGCCTAATAACCTTATTTTCCTTGCTAAAACCGTTTAGGAACAAAAATTTCGTTTGAGATGGGCTGTCTGTTAAACAATTTGTATTAAAATTATAGATAACTTTATCCATAAAACGCAATAAAGTCCTGGAAAATCCAGTTCTGGTGGCCCAAACTTGACCTGTGAATGTATGTATTCGAATTGGCACAAAGGTAATCAAAGCGGCTATGGAGGATATAAAACCCGATTTTGGCATTATCGAATGAACTATTTTTGGCCTTATTTTAATTAGTAAATAAGATATTTTAATGAGTGCAATAAGATCATTGAAAAATGAAATTTTCCTTTCTATTTTAACATCATAAAATTTAACGTGTTCAAAATCCGTCTGGTATCGTGATACTCCATTACCAATAATGTGCAAATCATAGTCATGATTAGACCTTTCTATAAAGTTTTTTAAATGCCATAAAACAACCTCCGCTTGCGTGACGACACGCACTAACTTTATTTTTTCTTTGGAACTCATTTAGATGATAAGTTAATACTTGCTACTCATTTTGCCCTTTACCCCAGAAAATCCATCACTAATACCTCGCCACAAGAACCCAAGCCGGCTTAATGTTTCGCCAGAATAAATTGAAATAATCATTACGACAATCGTTCGAACAATAATTCCAGTAAAAATGTAAAGATTCCTAACCCCATTTTTTTTGTATGATAAAATCATATTTCTAACTTGATAATAATGACGATATGGATCACCTATGGGAAAGAGAAATCTTCCGAAAACCTTTACATCGCCATTTCCAACATTATGTGTAAACTTAGCTTCAATATTAACAAATACAGGTTTGGCTACTTTCCAACAACGCATTGAGAAATCCATATCAATATGATCAATAAAATAGTCCTCGTCAAATAATCCTATTTTTTTGAATGTTTTTAATGGAATGAGTGAAAAACTACTTGAAACGGTTTTAACAGCCAAAAGATTCGGATAAATTCTGCTATAACTAATCGGTCTTATTCTATAAGGGGTTCCTTCCTTTCTAATTGGATATCCTGCAATAATTCCAAAATCTATTTTGTCTTTATTTAATTTTTTGAAAGTTTCAATTAGTAGTTTTAATGCATTGTTATTCAAGTTTGTATCCTGATCAAATACGAACAAGCCGGCAAACCTGTCATCCGCAATCACATTCGTCGTAATCAAATTAAACGCAACTGCTAGTCCAATATTACCTATTGTCTTATTTACTACATTAACAAAATCACCAAATTCATTTCTTATGATATTGATGGTATTCTTGTGTGTAACCTCATTCGGTGTATTATCATATAAAAAAACCTTAATACCAAGTTCATTCAAAATTCTTATTGCCGTAAGGTAATACTGATCCGCTGGATTATACAGCACTAGGGCTGCGGCGAATTTATATTCAATACCGTTATTCAAATTGTCTTCTCTCATTACCTTTCAGCTAAATTAATTAGCAATTATATTTTGTGTGGGCATATTCCACTAACATCTTTAAACCCATCAACAAATCCTCTAATACTATATTTCCAATATTTTTTTCTATCAGAAGCAAAAACAAGAAAAGTTAATAATCTAACCAAATTAACGATTATTTCCCGCAATTTATATCCAATGGGAATAACCGGATTTTTTATCATCAAAATACTGTTACGACATAAATAATAACGTCGAAGAGGACTGTGATTTGATATTTCTCTACCTGCGACTGCGAAACTATTATCCCCAATAGCATGAATCATCACTGCTTCTGGCGCAACGTATATGCTATAAGCATTATGTTTAGCTCTAAAGCACCACTCTATGTCAATATAATCGATAAAAAAGCCCTCATTCATCATCCCAATTTCACTAAGATCTTCGAGATTTATCAAACATCCGGAGGCGATAATAAAAGAAGCTTTGGTGGGTTTAATTTTTGGCACAAATCTTTTTATAAAGGGACCAAAATATTGAGATATTGGATAAATGATATTTGTACGTTCATTGAAATACAAAGGGCCAACAGCAGCAACTTTGATATTTGCGGATAATAGCTCATTCCGTGCAAGCATTAAATTCTCAATACAATCTTGCTTAGGCACCGAATCTTGATCGAAAAGTACCACGTGTGATGCGCCGCTGGCGTGTGCTTTTTCTATACCAATATTTTGCGCCCGGCCTAATCCATAATTTTCAGGGTTATATATAGATGTAGCTGTTGGATATTTATCTAAAAGGTCATCGATTAAATTCTTATTATCCGAGGAGTTGTCAACCAAAATTATACGCTGAACTTGGCTAGTTAATGAGTTTAATTGTCTTGCTAAAACCGGCAATTCTGGATTATAGGTAACAATAATTGCATATATTATTTCAAAGGGCATAGATAGATTATGTTTAATAATTAAGAAGCGGATTAACAAATAGGTATGCTAAAATTTTATGAAAGATCAGAATTAAAGTAAAAAACGCACATCCATAACTATAGAAATTTCCATATTTTTTGTTCACAGCAATAAATATAATACCGACTTCAGTTAGCTCTAAAATTCTTGTGGCATAGACAGGTATACTACTCATTACAATTGAAAAAAGAATTCCGGAGTACAGGAACATAATCAAACTGGCATTTATCTTGGATTCCTTCTTTATATGATAAAAGTGAAAAATAAAATATACTATTGCTAAAAGTAGTGTGGCACTAGTAAAACCAAAGCTGGCTTGGTCATAGTTTTTGCTATATTCAGCGGCAATTGGATTTAAATTTTCAATGATTATAACAGCACTTTTTGAAATGATACAAAAGCTAGTAATAAGTATAAAGAGTAATCTCATTTTATTCTTATGAACTAAGAATACACTTAAGCATCCTAGCAAAAAGATTACAGAAGAATAATGCATGCTGAACGCTAAAAAGAAAGCAAAAACAGCTGCTACGTTTTTCTTATCTGCTAAAAGTAAAAGGCTTAAATAACCTAATGATATAGCAACAGCTGCCCTCAATTGATTCAATTCTAGCAGGATTCCAAAAGACAACAAGTAAGCAAATAACATTAATAAGACTAAGCTATAATCGTTTTTAGAAAGCTTACGTAGTATGTAACATTTTACGAACAATGAAGTGGGAATGAGGCAAAGGTACATGGCAACAGGATATTTCGGAAAAAATTTCGACAATCCTCGAGCTACAAAATCGAACCCAAATTCAAATCTACTACCAGCACTTTCATAAAGTGCTGACAACGACTTATAATATTCTTCGTAGTTCTCAAAATCCCTACTTATAGGAGCAATATAAAAACTAAAAAAAAAACCAATAACAACACATAGAACAATAGAAAAGCTGTCCATAAACAACGCATTCTTACTGAAAATCCTTTGTTTCACTAAAAACATACTTAAGAGAATAACTCGCTTATATTAACGTTCTGTTCAGATTTATGCATAGTTATGGCTATTTCTTTATTGCGAATGCTTTTATCCTGCTTGAAGACGGCTGTTAACAAATCATCAGACATTAAGTATTCATAATCCATTTGGTAATAATCTCCAATTTTAGGTGTAAGTACTATCGGTGTTAGCCCAAATTGTAAATATTCAAGCATTTTTGTTGGGTTTGCAACCTTATTAATTATACTTTCGTCTCTTAGTATAAAACCATAATTAGCTAGGGCGTAATATTTATTCAGCTCTGAATGATCCACGGAGGTAATATGTATATTTTCTAAACTAATGCCTTTCTCGCTAAAAGCATTAATGAAACCTTCTTTAGCACCTGTCAATATTAATATCTTGTGTTGTTTTAATTGAGATATTAAATGAATCATTAAGTCAATATTTTGCCAAGTTTGAATATTTCCACTGTATAAAAAAACTATGTCGCTACTACTATATCTTAATGCCTTCCGTAAGGCTTCAACATCATCATTATCGGGGGCCTTCATTAGTGTGCTTGTAGCAAACAAATGGTAACTGATTCTGTGATTATTGTATCTTTCTTTAAAATGTAAAGCCATTGCGTTAGTTACACATATACAGTGTTTAATTTTTTGAAAGACCATATTTTCAATCCATAGCGCATAACGATATCTGAGGGGCCTATCATACATCCTGATTTCTTCGGGTACAACTCCATGAGCATCTAATACAACCAGTTTTTTCTTCAGAAAAGGAAAACAATAGGGTATGAATTTAAATGGATGAATAGAGTGGGCATAGACCCTTTCTGCTTGATTTAAAAAATATTTGAATATCAAAAATGGATTAAGAGGATTAAGAAAGTATTCTGTTACATCGGGGCCATGAGTAATTTTTTTAAATTTTTTATTTTTAACAGAAATATTTATGTAGATCCTTTCGTATTCACTTAATAATGAATCGATTACAACAATACGCTGCATCATTCCGTCACGTAAATCATCTCCAGTAGGAAACGGAGCTAGTATGTATATTTGTTTATTAGTATCCATATTGAGATAGATGTGAAATAACTCTGGCTGAAGCTTTACCATCACCATAAGGATTATGCTTTAATGCCATTGCATTATAGGTATCTTCATTGTCTAATAAAATGTTACATTCTGCTATAATTAAACTTAAGTCTGTTCCAACCAGTTTAACTGTACCGGCATCTACGGCTTCGGGACGCTCGGTCGTATTTCTCATCACAAGAACTGGCTTCCCTAAGCTTGGTGCCTCTTCTTGTATTCCACCACTATCTGTTAAGATAATGTAGGCTTTGGTCATAAGCCAAACAAAAGCGGGATAACCCAAAGGCTCTATAAGTTTTATATTGTCTGATTGTGACAAAATTTCATGTACAGGTTCATGAACATTTGGATTAAGATGCACGGGGTAGATTACTAACACATCATCTCGATTCGCAAGGGTTTTTAATGCATTACAAATGTTTATAAAACCTTCACCAAAATTTTCTCTACGATGCCCAGTTACAAGTATTATTTTCTTCCCAGTATTTAATATCGCCTTCAACTGTTCAATTTCAGCGTTAGAATATTTCTCTAACTTGTTATTTGCCCACATCAATGCATCAATTACTGTATTACCTGTTACAACTATGTTCTCGATACTTTCATTCACTAAATTAGATTTAGCTAGTTCCGTTGGAGCATAATGAATATCAGATATACGTCCTGTAAGTTGTCTGTTAATTTCTTCTGGGAAAGGGGATAACTTATCGTAGGTTCTCAAACCCGCTTCAACATGACAAATTTTGGCACCAGCATAAAATGAGGCTAATGCAGCGGCCATAGAGGTTGTGGTATCTCCATGCACGAAAACATAATTTGGTTTAAAGTCTTCTAAGACATCTTTAAGGCCAATAAGTATATCTGCAGTAAGTTGATAAAGATTCTGACCTTTCTTCATCAGATTTAAATCGTAATCAGTATTAATTTCGAAAAAATCTAAGACCTGATCCAACATCTCTCTATGTTGCGCTGTGACACAAACCTTAAGTTCAAATTTGTGTGAATGTTTTTTAAATTCTATAATCAGAGGAGCCATTTTGATGGCTTCAGGGCGTGTACCGAATACTAATAGGACTTTTTGCATACAAATTTAATATAGTGTATTAATGTTCTTAACTTATTTATCCAAAAATAAGCTTTCAATTCTGTTTTTTCTAATTCTGAATGAGCCATGGTGGTTTTATCAACAGCTACAAGAAACCTTTTAGCAATAATATCTAGACTATGATTATTATTGAAATATTGATGACATTTGCTTGCATAAAACTTAATATTACTGGTTTTTATCTGATCAATTATAAAATCGAATGTATTATTATAAATTCGATCAATATCAAAGGGATCACCTAAAGAATAACCCTCTGCTTCGTAGAGCCATCTGAAGTTATTAGTTCTAAAAGCTTTATAAGAAAAATCAACGAGAAGTGTAGCAATATTTAAACTCGCACCCTCCAGAGCAGAAGTTCCCATGGCAAATAAAACATGGATATTTGCACTTAAGTAATTTTGTAGTTTATAACCGTCCAAATTTGTTTGATGTATGATTTCAAGCCTTTCTGAAATTATTAATTCTTTAATCAAATCGTATTTAGAGCCAGCGCCAATTATGTGGAATTGGATTTGATCCTTGGGGTTATTCTCTAAGAAGATATTACAACATTGTAAGATATTTAATAAAGAATAAATTTTGTCTTCCGACAACCGACCGACCCAACCAAGGTTAATTGTACTATATTGAATTATATTTCCAGTATTTTTTTTTTCGTCTAGCGGAATTGGCAGATAAGTTGGATGAATATTCCTTAAGTTAAACACACGTTCTTGGTATTCGAAGTTAGGCCTATCCATAAAATTTATCGCGTTATGGTCATTTAAAATTTTAATGATTCGCCCGACCTTTAATTTATCCAGTACACTAAATTTCAAAAATATTCTTCTGTATAATTCATTGAAGAATTCTATCAGGCCAGCTGGATGAATAGACCAAAATAGGACATGAGCTTGGTTGACTTTTAGATAAGTAGATACGTCCAGCAGTGAGGAAAGTGGAGCTACGACTAATGTGTTCTCTGGTAGGGCAGTCTGGTTTCGATATCGTTTATACTCTATAAAGTTTATCTTAACATTTCTTTGTTCATAGTTTTTTGCAAAACCTTCTTCGTAATCAACATAGTTTACGTCGATATTGTATTTATCAATTAATACAGAAGCCATTCTTAAGAAGAGAAACTCTGCGCCACCCAGAATATTACTAGGATAGAAAAAAGTAACCGACGTATACTTCATAATGACTTGCGTTTTTTGAATAGTAGACTGCGAAATAGTATCAGCATATATATAAAATATAAAAGATAATTCAGTCCAAAGGCCAAAACGACACCTTGAATATTCATTAGAGAAATAAAAAAATAAGCAGATATTACATAGGTAGCTGAAAATAATATTTCAGTCAGTATGTAAATTCGAGTCATAGATTTGGCGAGCATTAAAAAAGCTAGCATCCACGCAGCTACCTTAAAAAAATCACCAAATAATTGCCAAAAGAAAAGTTCTTCCATTGACATAAAATCGCTTGTAAAAAGTAAACCTATTGCTACGCGTTTTAATAGATAAATTACTAAACAGCCAACAAAAACAACTGGCAGAACTATTTTGTAACCTTTTAAAATTTCGCTTCTAATTTCTAAATCTGTTTTGAGTGACGAAAGTTTAGGTAAATAATACGTACTTAGAGCGGTAGTAACAATCATCAAATAACCATCGGAAATTCTCATTATACCTTGCCAATAACCAGCAGAATTAACTCCAAGTTTATGGGTTAAGATATTTCTTAAAAAAATCTGCGATACAGGTAATGTAACCGCAGAAACTATTGCCATCATGCTATAATTACCAAGCTTTCGTGCTGTTTGATTATCAAATGAAGATTTAAATAGAGCGATTGAAAACCAAGGACTTTTTATTATATAAAAAAGAGTAAAAAAGAATACAATGGATTGTGACAGTACTAACGCATATAACGCACCAACTATCTTATAATAGTACACTAAAACTACAGTAAAAATTAATCCAATTATACTACCTATAGTATTAACAATTGTATAAGTTTTAATTTCACCACGTCCATTTAAGATTGATATAAATAATGAATTCAATGAGTAGAGTATAACCGTAAACCCCAAAACCTGAATGGGGTATCGGTAATTCTCACTATTTAATATCATTCGAGAGATGGGATCAGAACATAATATTAGAATCCCACCAATAATTGCCGAACAAATAATAGAAATTCTTAGAGCAGTACTAAAAAGATTTTCTATCTTATTTCGTTCATTCAGGTATTCTGCTGTGTATTTTACAACGCCCGTATTAATTGCACCATTTGCAAACGTTAAAATTATTGTAATAAAATTTGTAAATGCTCCAATCAGAGCAACTCCAGCTGGCCCAGTAAAAATTGCTACGATCTTGCCAGCTACAAACCCTGAGCCAATACGTATCAAAGTAATAACTGCTGAAAAAATTGTAGTTTTAATTAGTCTCAACTAATACAAATTTAATATTCTTATAATTTTTGATACTTCATCTTCAGTTATGACAGAACTTAGTGGTAGTGACAAAACTTCGTCATGTATCTTCTCAGAAATTGGCAACTCTAAATTGATTAATTCTCTATAGGCTTCTTGTTTGTGCGGAGGAATAGGATAATGAATAACAGTTTGTATTCCGTTATTCGCCAAATAATTTTGGAGTTCATTTCTTTTATCACATCTTACAACAAAAAGATGCCAAACGTGTGAGTCAATTTCCCCAAATTTAGGCAGAATAATTTTTGGATTTTTTATCTCACTTAAATATCTGCTAACAACACCTCGTTTTATTGAAGTATCTTGATCCAGAAAATTTAGTTTGGCGCTAAGAATTGCAGCTTGTATCTCATCTAATCTGCTATTTGTGCCTTTAAAATCATTCTTGTACTTCTCGTGAGAGCCATAATTTAGTAATGCTTTTATGGTTTGAGCTAATATATTGTTATCTGTGGTGATTGCACCAGCATCACCCAACGCACCTAAATTCTTACCTGGATAAAAACTAAATCCAGCTGCATCGCCAAAACTCCCAGCGATTTTGCCCATTTTATCTTTAGCACCATGAGCCTGGGCACAATCTTCAATGACGAATAATTTATGCTTACGAGCAATTAGCATTATTTGATCCATATCACATAACTGACCATAAAGATGGACTGGTAGTATCGCGACAGTTCGGGAAGTAATTTTTTTTTCTATTAAAGTTGGATCCAAGTTATACGTATCCAATTCAGGTTCAACAAGAACTGGTTTCAGATTATTTGCAGATATGGCTAAAATACTTGCTATGTATGTATTAGCGGGCACAATTATTTCATCGCCATCTTTGAAATGACCTAGTTCTTTGTATGCTCTGATGATTAAGATCAGTGCATCGAGGCCATTTGCTACACCAATTGCGTGTTCAACTTGGCAGTATTCCGCAAATTCTGCCTCAAATTTTGCTAGCTCATTGCCCATTATATACCATCCTGAATCTAAAACCCGATTAAAAGCGGTCGTAATATCGTTGCGATAACGTTCATTAATCATTTTCAGGTCGAGAAATTTTATCATTTTATTTTGATAGGTTTATGGTTTACCAATTTATATCTTTCTTTTGTCTGATGGTTTATAAGATTCATATCTAACACATCTGCTTCTTCAGTTATATATCCCTTTTGTGTTGCAGGATTACCGTACCAAACTGTGTGAGGAGCCACTGATTTCGTCAAAACACTGCCCGCCCCAATAAACGCAAATTCACCAATTATGATATCGGCTACAATCGTCGCATTAGCACCGATGGTAGCTCCCTTTTTTACAATCGTTTGTTTAAGAGTCCAATTTTTCGATTTCGACCTAGGTACCAAATCATTTGTAAACGTAGCATTAGGCCCAACGAAGACGTTATCTTCTAACCTTACACCATCCCAAATTTGCACTCCAGATTTAATAGTTACGTTATCGCCGATTACCACATCATTTTCGATAAGCACACCGCAGTTTATATTACAGTTGTTTCCAATGATGGCTTTTTTTAGAATCACGCAAAACTGCCAAATAAAAGTTCCATGTCCAATATTTACAGATTGCACATCAGCTAAATTATGTATTTTATATTCCATTTTTGTAATGCAAAAAATCTTTGTGTTCACGAATGTAATCATTCTCAGTATATGGCATTGAAGCAAGCACTAACAAAACCGCACCTGAGGAAAAATTGACCAAATCTCTCCAAATTCCAGGGGTTATCAACAAACCATAATTTGGACGATTGAGTGTAACAATTTTTTTATTTTTACCATCATCGAGAACAACGTCAAAACTACCACTAGCGGCTACGATGAGTTGTTGCAACTGGTAATGAGCATGCCCACCTCTTACTTCCCCACCAGGTACATCATATAAATAATAAATTCTTTTTATCGCAAATGGTAAATCTTTTAGACCAGTGACAGGAGTTATATTTCCTGCCCTATTATGTATCTTATTTAACTCAATAACGTTACAATTATATATACTTCCCATTCTTTTTAAATTTATCTAGATCGCGTTCATAATCATTTTCATCGAAGTCATTGGATGCAACTATAAATGCCAAAGAATTTGTCGAAAAATTATTCATCTGTCGCCAAATACCAGAAGGGACATATAACCCATAATAAGATCTGTTCAGAGAATAAGTCGTCTGAAGTTGACCATCATTAAGAATTACGTCAAAACTACCAGATAAGGCGATGATAACTTCTTGATTATTAAAATAGCTATGCCCGCCACGTTCTTCCCCTCCTGGTACATCGTAAATCCAGTACGTTCTTTTGATTTCAAACGGCACATGGCTACTTTCCTCTAGAAATGACAAATTCCCTCGCTCATCCAAAATTTTAGGGAACTCAATAATCTTAACTAAATCTAACCCCATTTTCATGCTAAAACTAATCTCAAAAATCTCCTGAAAATTATAACAATTAAAGCTATAAATCCAAACAATACTCCTCCGAAAACTATTCCTTTGACTTTACTAAATTTATCTTTTTGAAGTGGATAGAAAGGTACATCTACAACTTCCAGTAAAGGTGTTTCTTTCATCAAGGCAACTTTTGACATTTCCAAATTTTGCACTAAAGAACCTAATATCGCCTTGTTTGTTTCTGCTGAAAATTGCGCTCTTTGTGCAGGTGCCACTCTTTGAACCTGCCTTGTCGGATTTAAATTTGGCGTAGCATCTGCTACTGCAACAGCACTATAAATCGCTCCATTCATCACCGCTCTTACTGAATCTGTTTTGTGTTGCATGATTTCCACATTCCTTCTTGACTTTTTTATTTTGGTTAGCAAATAAAAATTATTTACGTTCTTAACGATAGCCTCGTTAAACTCTTTAGCAAAGACTTCGTCTTTGGCTTTGACGTCGACTTTTATGATACTTAACTTTTTATCTGGTTTGGTTACCAGAAGATAATTTTTGGAAATATCATCTACAATTTCAGTCAATATACTATCTCTTAAACGATTAGGAATCAAATATATATTCCCATCGATTAAACTATCAGCTTTAAACTTTAGCTTGATTAATTCAGGTCTTTTCTCCCATTTTTTATCCAGTTCGTTAAATTGAATGTATCTCTCCGCTAAAGTCTGTACTTTCTGATCCGCATTTATGGATGTAAGTAAAGTTTGTTGTAGCATTTTATGTGATTTATATAATTCTAATATATTATCACCCTGAAAGATACCACCACCAGTTCCACCAAGATCCACCCCCGCCATAGAAGCAAGGCCAGCTAAGTTGTTCAAACCTCCTCCTGCTTTTTCATCTTCTAAAACAAAGGTTGTCGTAGCGATATAAATTGTTTTTTTGATCGTTGCATACCAGAAACCCAAAGCGCTCCCTAAAATTCCAAATATCAAAATTAATGCCCATTTAGACAATATAAAACGCCACCAATCTTGGATTTTAAGTAGCAGTTCTTTTAGAGAAATTTCGTCGTTTTTAGTCCGAATATGTTGTTGAGTTTCTGTTGTCATTCTGTAGTTTCTAATATCCATCAAAACCAGGCTTGACAGACTTTTTTTTATTCATTTGAATTCTTCGGTATACTCAGGATGAAAATTGGGCAAAATTACCTTAACAAACTCACAATTATAGCCCCTAGTGAAGCTAATCCTGTACCAATACCAATCCACGCCTGTGCAGAGATGCGCTCTCTTTCTGCTCTTTTAGGAACCAGAATTTCTGCACCTGGCTTTATCTTTGGATAGTTATTGAAGAAAAGAAAACTTCTCGCCCCCTCGACAGAACCATTGGCATACTTCACGTAAGCCCGGCCCTTTAATGCATTAGCTGTAAAACCACCAGCACCGTTCACGTAATTTTTAAAACTTTTGCCTGATTTATAAACAATGTTGTTTGGATTTAAAACTTCTCCACTTACCCGAACGGTTTGTAATTGTTTGGGCACTTTGATCACATCTCCATCCTCTAACAATAAATCATAACGCTTCCCAGGTGATTCCAATATTTTTGTCAAATCGATGCCCACCATATCCGAAGCAACAATTGCAGCTTGCCTGCTAAATGAGGTCGTATCTACGCCAGATTGGGTTAATCTTTGCAGGTTTTGGATTCTTGCTCTTTCTTCTTGCTTTCTCTCAATAGTTATTTGATCATTATTCGAATCCGCTTCTGAATATGCGGTGCCATATCTTACTCTTTTTAACTGTAATTCTTTTTGCAAAGAATCCTTTTGGCTCTTAAATAAACTGGTATCTTTTCCAGGTCTTTTTAAAGATGCACCATCAGAATAAGCCAGGGCAGTTAAGCCTCCAGCCCTTTTGACCAAATCAGAAATTCTTTCGTCCTTACTTTTTATGGTATAAGTTCCTGGATATAGAACCTCACCTTCTATCTTTACCTGTTTTTGAACCACGTAACCTTCGGCAGTTCGAACGGAAACGATATCATAAGGTTGCAATTTAAATGTCGTATCCGATACTAATTTTAGGTTTTTATCAATGTTAATCGTGAAAACATCGGCCGTACTTGCTGCTGAAGATTGAAGATCACTATTGCGTACACGTCTTGAAATTTCAATACGATTTGGTGAAGCCCCTTCTTTAAAGCCACCAGCCATTTGAATTGCATCTTCGATACTCATGTTCTCTGCATAACGGAATTGGTCCGGTTGTCTAACTTCACCTTGCACCGTCACCTTATATTCATCCCTCAAGTCAAAAATTGAGGAAATGGTAATTTTATCTTCTCTCTTTAACAAAACATCGGGCTGGCTGCCATTCATAATCGCTGCCACATCAAATGGTTCTAAGGCAAGGGTATTATCAGGATTTAACCTATTAATGTAACCACGACTCATAAAAGCATCTTCCTTTAAGCCGTCAGCCTTTAAAATCAACTGCTTTAAGGTCATGCCCTTTTCCAATTCGAAATAACCTGGTCTGAAAATCGCACCACTAATCTCCACCCGGTTTTCGAATCTGTCCAAAATGGGTTCTACAAAGAATTTATCGCCATTTTTTGGAATATAAGTAGCGAAGTTATCAGCAAAAATATCCGTAATTTTTCTTTCTCTCGAAGTATTCTGGAAAACCTTAACGGCAGATTGGTAAGCGACATTAGAAAAGCCGCCTGCAAAATCTAAAACATCCTGAAAGCTTTCGCCTTTTAGCGTTTCAAATATTGCGGGATTTTTTACCTCACCTACAAGCTCTACCCTGTTTTCATACACCGGAACATTAATTACATCCTGATCTTGCAAGCGGATATTTCCACGTTGCATACCATTAATGATTAGATCGTAAAAATCTACAGTTGCCACAACCTTATTGTTTCTAACTACCTGTATTTTACGGTAAGAACCATTTTGATTTGGGCCGCCCGCAGCATAAAGGGCATTAAACACACTTGAAAGGGAGCTTATAGTATAAGTTCCCGGCTTGGTAACCTGGCCATTCAGTACGACTTTAATGCCACGAATATTGCCAAGATTTATGGCCAATTTAGTTCTGCCGGAACGCAATGCCGGATAAGTAGCAGACATTAAACTTCTTATTTTCGAACGGGCCTCCTCCATACTCAAGCCCCCAACTTTAACCAAACCAACATATTCTATTCGAATAGCACCATCCGGACTAACTTTTAAATCGTAATTAGCTTCGTTATCACCAGTTATATCAATCAATAACTGATCATCCGGACCAATCACATAACCCGCCGGTGTAGCCATTCTTATATTTGGCTCGAAGGTAATATTGGTATTTCTGAATAACTCTGAACCAAATATTTTTGGTTTTAAATCATCAAATGCTTTATCAATTAATTCTTGCTTAGAAGGCTGCGCAGTTGAAGTGCTATCGCTTCCAATGTACTGTCGGTTAGCAGCACCGTTACCTGCGCCTGATGATTTAGCCACCGGAGCAGCAGTTCCACCTTTTCTTATTTTTTCAACCCTGGCACGGAGTTTGGAAATTTCTTCCTGCTTCATCCCTTGTGCTGCAGCCATTTGCTCTAATTGTGCATCACTATAACCTAAAGATTCGGCCCTTTGCATGAGCTGTTTAATCTGCGCATCTGATAATTCATCAACCTTCTGGTTGGCAAAATTACTTTGTGCCGAAACTAAATTACTGGTAAATAAGGTTATGACGATTAGAGATAGTAAAAGAACTATTTTTTGTTTCATATGTATATTATTGTGAAGCGAACATCGCAACACGCTTATTCAAAATAATTTAAGGTTTTAAAGCCCCCTTGTTTCAGGTATTCATCTTTCTTCATCAAGTGAAGATCTGAAAGTACCATATCTTTAACCAATGCAGGCAAATCATATTTTGGCTTCCAACCCAGTTTGGTTTTTGATTTTGTAGGATCGCCCAAAAGTAAATCTACTTCTGTAGGGCGGAAATATTTAGGATCAACCCTCACAATAGTTTGCCCAGGCTTTAGGTTGTCCATATTTAAACCTAATGCAAATGCTTTTTCTTCCTCAACATTAATAATTACCCCTTTTTCATTTTCATCTTTGCCCGAAAACTCAATTTCTATGCCAAGTTCGGCGAAAGTTATCCTTACAAAATCACGAACGGTAGTGGTAATACCTGTTGCAATTACAAAATCCTCTGCTTGTTCTTGTTGTAGGATTAACCACATAGCTTCGATATAATCCTTGGCATGCCCCCAATCCCTCTGTGCAGAAAGGTTGCCCAGATACAATGAATCCTGCAAGCCTAATGCAATTTTGGTTGCCGCTCTGGTGATTTTTCTGGTAACAAATGTTTCGCCCCTTAGCGGACTTTCGTGGTTAAATAAAATCCCATTACAAGCAAACATATTATAGGCTTCACGGTAATTTTTAGTGATCCAGAAACCATAAATTTTAGCTACACCATATGGTGAACGAGGATAAAAGGGCGAATTTTCATCATAGAAGCCTTTATCATTTTTATTCTCCGGCATTCCTCCATACAATTCAGAGGTAGAAGCTTGATAAATTCTGGTTTTCTTTTCCAAACCTAAAATTCTTACCGCTTCTAAAATCCTTAAGGTACCGATACCATCGACATTAGCTACGTACTCCGGAGAATCAAATGAAACCTTAACATGGCTCATGGCACCAAGATTGTAAATCTCGTCAGGCTGCGTTTCCTGAATAATGCGTATCAGGTTAGTGGAATCCGTTAGATCACCATAATGCAATTTGAAATTAACATTGTTTTCATGCTGATCCTGATAAAGGTGGTCTATCCTGTCGGTATTAAAAAGTGAACTCCTCCGTTTAATACCATGAACAAAATAACTCTTCTTTAACAAAAACTCTGCTAAATAAGCACCATCTTGCCCAGTAACACCGGTAATTAGAGCAACTTTCATATTAATTCATAGACTTTAAGCCTGCAAACATACATAATAATTCTTGCGTAATAAAATTGAAAATCATTCAATTTTTAAGCAAAAAGGCTCGAAATATGAGTTTATTAAGCCTATATAATCAATATGAAACTAAATGTTAATACCAATTGATCCTTTATGATTCTGCCAATCTAGCTAATTACCAATACCTGATACCCTGACCCTATTTGAATTGCTATTCAACTTGTCGCCATGAGCGTGGTTGAAGGGCATTCCTCATTTCGTCGTGCCACCCTATTTATGTACCTTTACTACTCCGTCATCATCTCAACCGAGGCGGAGAGATCTTTGAACCATTCTCGCCCTTATCTGTAGTCATGCTGAGCGTAGTCGAAGCACCTTCATAACTTTTATAAACGGGTAAGAATTTCAATTTTGAGGTAAAAAACTCACCTCCTTATTTTCAAGGAGCGTTCATCTCGACTATTCGGGAGGTTGGGGGTGGTTTATTTTATCTTTCTTGCCCCCTTGTCGAAAAAAAGTGCTTTTTAGCCAAGTATTCAATCACAGTACTGTAAATACACCTCCCAACCGTTCCCTATCTGATACCTATCCTAGTGCTATATCAGGATACTTGCTTCTAAACGCTATTCGCCTTGGATAACGCTTGATGGGAGGAGAACAGTCGCATGGTGCAGATGCGATCGAGTTTGTTTCGCCATGTATTCGCAATTAAGTCGAGAAAGAATTCAATATGGTTCACCCCTTATTCGGTTTAACTATACCAATTTTTACTTCCGCTTAACCCTTTCGTTATCCTTTAACTAATTACTGGCCGACCAAATACCTATTTGAACGTAGGTATGGGGCGAATGGTTACCGAAGCAGACCTAAATCAGGGTAAAAGCAAGAGTCAAGCAAGCATAGCCGAAACACGGACTGTACACGGACTAGAGTCGGATTTGATACGGATGTGTTAGTTGAGATTAGGAGAGTTTTTTGTGTTGGATTGATCAATCCCTTTGTAAAATCAAATATAATCAATTATGGCTACATGAATGGGATTGTTAGATTTTCCGTTCAAACGGGTGAACTTATTTTTACCTATTAGGAAGAGTAGATGTTGTAAGAAGTAAACCTACTCATCATCAACCTTTTGAGAACGATAAAAAAGTGCCAGAGATTTTGGCGAAGCGAATAAGGGTTCGGCTTTTGTCTATAAGGCTTTTGTTTAAAGGATTGCAAATCCTATTTTATAATAAGTTCGAGATGCCCTAAGGAAGAGCAAGTTACTTATTCCTTTTAAATCCTTATCGCTTGTCGCCGAGAGCTCGTCGAAGGGCACATTACAGGAAGTTCGTTCTTGTTCTTCGATTCCGCCGAGAATGACAAATTGAATGTGCTCAGCAGGAAAATACTACTTCGTTCAAGTAGACCAAAAGGTTAAAGCCTTGCATCAACAAACTCGCGGTTTATAAAGGCTTTGGTGTCAAATATGATGCAATTATTGGCTTTAGCGGTCTGGTAATCCAAATTTATAAATTGATGATGGGCAACGGCTAATATTAAGGCATCGTAGTTTAGGTTATCCAGTTTGCTTGTTAATTCAAAACCATGTTCTCGTTTAACCAACTCGTGATCTGCCCAAGGGTCGTAAACATCAACCTCTACAGAAAAGGATTTTAGCTCTTTATAAATATCAATTACACGGGTGTTTCTGATATCCGGACAGTTTTCTTTAAAGGCAAAGCCTAATATTAATACCCTTGCATTTTTGATAACCTTATCTTTAGCTACCATCATTTTTACGACCTTATTGGCCACAAAAGTGCCCATATTGTCATTTACGCGCCTTCCAGATAAAATAACTTCTGGTTTATAGCCCAATGCTTCAGATTTATGCGCAAGGTAATAAGGGTCTACACCAATGCAATGGCCGCCTACCAAACCTGGTTTATAGTTTAAGAAATTCCACTTAGTTGCAGCGGCAGCTAATACATCACTGGTATCAATACCCATTTTATCGAAAATTAAGGCCAATTCATTTACGAAGGAAATGTTAACATCCCTTTGTGCATTTTCGATGGCTTTAGAGGCCTCGGCAACCTTTATGCTTGGTGCAAGATATGTACCGGCAGTGATGATGCTGGCGTACAGTTTGTTGATTTTGGTAGCGATTGCGGGCGTTGAGCCAGAAGTTACTTTCTTAATTTTAGTTAGGGTGTTTACCTTATCGCCCGGATTGATGCGCTCAGGTGAGTAACCACAAAAGAAATCTATATTATATTTTAAGCCGGAAATTTTTTCTAAAACAGGTACGCAATCTTCTTCCGTACAACCCGGATAAACCGTTGATTCGTAAATCACAATATCACCTGGTTTTAACACAATACCCAGCATTTTGGAGGCACAAAGTAGTGGCGTAAGGTCGGGTTGTTTTAAGTGGTCAATCGGTGTTGGCACCGTTACGATATAAAGATTGCAATCGCTAATGTCTGAAAGTTGGCTACTGAATTTGATTTCATGCTTTGTAATCACTGTATTCAGCTCCTCAAGATTTGCTTCTTTAGTGTGATCATGCCCATTCTGCAATTCTTGTACACGTGTTTTATTAATATCGAACCCTATAAGCTCATATTTTTTTGCAAATGCTATTGCAAGTGGCAGGCCAACATAACCCAATCCAATGATTGCTATTTTTGTTTTTTTGTCCATTCTCTAAAATCAACTGTATAGCTTTAAATAAAAAAAGCCGTATTAATCCTTATCAGAATGAATACGACTTCAGTATTTTTTAATGGCTTTACTTTATTTGTTTCAGCAAATATGCACCATAACCACTTTTAACAAGCGGTTTAGCAATTGCCTCCAACTGCTCAGCAGTGATAAATCCCATACGGTAAGCAATTTCTTCAATACAACCGATTTTTAAGCCCTGGCGTTCTTCTATAATCTGAACGAATTGGCCTGCTTGCATGAGCGAAGTAAAAGTTCCGGTATCTAACCAGGCAGTTCCACGGCTTAACACGCCAACTTTTAAGGTTCCGCGATCCAGGTAAACCTTATTTACATCGGTAATTTCATATTCACCTCTTGGTGATGGCTTGATGTTTTTCGCAATTTCTACCACATCATTATCGTAAAAATATAAACCTGGTACTGCGTAGTCCGATTTTGGATTTATTGGCTTTTCTTCAATTGAAATGGCTTTTTTATTTTCATCAAATTCTACAACGCCATAACGTTCCGGATCTGAGACCTGATAAGCAAATACTACTCCACCTTCAGGTTCAGAACTGGCTTGCAAAAGTTTAGCCATTCCATCTCCATGAAAAATATTATCGCCTAATACCAAGGCTACCTTATCCTTACCGATAAATTCTTCGCCGATTACAAAGGCTTGTGCTAAACCATTAGGCTCTGCCTGCACCGCGTAGCTGAATTTACAACCTAGTGAAGCACCATCGCCTAATAATTTTTCGAAGTTCGGTAAATCGTGAGGTGTAGAAATGATTAAAATTTCTTTAATACCGGCAAGCATTAACGTGGATAGCGGATAATAAATCATCGGCTTATCATACACAGGCATCATTTGTTTGCTACATGCTAGTGTTAAGGGATGTAAACGTGTGCCACTTCCGCCGGCTAAGATTATACCTTTCATATTTTCGTGTTTAATTGGTTATTCGCAGAGCATTTTAAGTGTTTACCAGCTCGTATATATAACCTACTATTGTTTATTTTTTATTTGATTAAGCGATTTAAACAATTAACCGTTTAAAGCTTGTACTTTAGAAATGCATACTTCCAGACTATCTCTCCAGTAAGGAATTGATATATTGAAAGTATTTTTGATTTTTGATTTATCCATCACTGAAAATGCTGGTCGCTTAGCTTTAGTTGGATAAGCAGAGCCCGGAATCGGGTTGGCTTTAACCTGGGTTGCACTAATGTCGAATATGGCTTTGGCAAAATCGTACCAGGAGGTTACGCCTTCATTACTGTAGTGATAAAGTCCGTAACTATCAGATTTAGAATCTATAATATCAAATATGGCGTTGGCTAAATCGATGGCGTAGGTTGGTGTACCAACCTGATCGGCAATAATGCCTAATTCCTCTCTTTCTGCACCAAGCTTTAACATCGTTTTTACAAAGTTATTGGCATATTCTGAATACAACCAGCTGGTACGAAGGATAAAGTATTTATTCAAGATAGAAATTACCGCTTTTTCTCCATCCAATTTTGTTACGCCATATACATTAATTGGCTTGGCCTCATCTTCCTCCTTTAGCAACGTTACTGCGTTGCCTTCAAACACAAAATCTGTAGAAATGTGTATGAGGGTCGCATTGGCCGCTTTACATGCCCTTGCTAAATTAGCAACTCCTGTTTCGTTTACAGCCTTTGCTAAATCCGTTTCATCCTCTGCTTTATCTACAGCAGTATAGGCTGCACAGTTGATGACAAAAGATGGCTTTTCTTTTTCGAGTAAAGTATTTAATAAAGCTTCATTCAAGATGTTTGCTTCCTGTTCTACCGGAAACACAATTCCTGTAATCCCCCTCCGTTCGGCTACCATTTTAAGGCATTGCCCTAATTGACCACCAGCACCTATAACTAATATTTTACTCATATTATTTTAAGGACGAAAAGGCATTTAAAATTAAATCTTTATCTGAAACTGATGCGTCAGCCTCTGGAATCATCCAGTCTATATTAAAATCTTTATCATTATACATAATTCCGATTTCAGCAGATTTTTCATAGAAGTTATCACACTTATAAAAAAACTCCGCGGTTTCGCTCAATACAGAAAAACCATGAAGGAAACCTCTCGGTACATATAATTGAAGCCTGTTCTCTGCACTTAGTTTTACGGAGATGTGATTTCCAAAAGTTGGCGAACCCGGACGGATGTCGACAGCAACGTCTAACACCTCACCTTTTAATACACGAACCAATTTTGCTTGTGCAAATTCACCTGCCTGAGCATGTAAACCTCTGATTACTCCATAGGTAGAAAATGATTGATTGTCTTGAACAAATGCGCCAGACATGCCCGTTTTTTCTTCAAATGTTTTTTTGTTGAAGCTCTCAAAAAAATAGCCTCTTGAATCTTCAAAAACCCTTGGCTTAATAATTACACAATCCTTTAATCCCGTTTCCTGAATCTCCATTATTTGTTATTGTATTGTTTTTCGTAATAAGATTGATAATTACCTGACGTAACATTATTTAACCAATCTTCGTTTTGTAGGTACCAATCAACGGTTTTGGCTAAGCCTTCTTCAAATTGTAAGCTTGGTACCCAATCCAATTGGTTTTGCAGTTTGGAAGAATCAATGGCATATCTTAAATCATGACCCGCTCTATCAGTAACGTATGTAATTAATTTAGCAGATTCTCCTTTTTCACGCCCTAATTTTTCATCCATTATAGTGCATAACAGGTTAATTAAATCTATATTTTTCCATTCGTTATGTCCACCAATATTATAGGTATCCCCGTTTTTTGAGGTATGGAAAATCACATCAATTGCACGGGCATGATCTTCTACCCATAACCAATCGCGTACATTTTCGCCTTTACCATAAACCGGTACTGGTTTATTATTTTTAATGTTATTGATGGCAAGCGGAATCAATTTCTCGGGGAAATGGTGTGAACCATAATTGTTCGAACAATTAGAAATTACACAATCCATACCGTATGTATCGTGATAAGCACGTACAAAATGATCAGAACTTGCCTTTGAAGCCGAATATGGACTATGTGGATCATACGCGGTTGTTTCTGTAAACATACCTTCTTTCCCGAGTGCGCCATAAACTTCATCAGTACTTACATGATAAAAGCGTTTTTTATCATAATCACCCTTCCAGTATTCACGGGCCGCATTTAATAAGTTTACAGTACCAATTACGTTCGTGATCACGAAAGCGGTTGGGTCAGCGATAGATCTGTCTACATGGCTTTCTGCCGCCAGATGAATTACGGCATCGAAATTCTCTGCTTTGAACAGTTCATTCATTGCGGCAGCATCTGCGATATCTTCTTTAACAAACTTATAGTTTGGTTTATTTTCAATATCCGTTAAGTTAGCCAAATTACCAGCATAGGTAAGTTTATCTAAATTGACTATCTCATACTGAGGATAATTGTTTACAAAACGGCGTACTACATGAGAGCCGATGAATCCGGCACCACCGGTAATTAGAATTTTTTTCACGTTGTTATCAAAGATAATGGGTTTCAATCCGCTAAAATAAGATACTTATTATAAATAAGCAATTTATGTGCTAGTTATCTACAAACATAGTGCAAATTTAACTTCAACTTTTTCGAATAATTTGAAATGTTTGATCTTTTAAATATTCTTTTGCTGCATTACCAGAATAAATAATACTCTAGCATTTTTTTTAACTTCTTGTAAAGCTTGACTACTGTTTGATTTTCTGATTCTGTGACACTATTACTTTTATTTAAACCATAATAAAGCCATTCTTGCAAAGCATGCCTTATGGTTTAGTATGTTTGAAGTTTAAATATTGTTTTAAAATAATTAAAGGCTCTTTTCTTTCCTTTTGGTTTAGTAAAAGTATCTAACAATCAGCATCTACACTACTTGATTTCTGAGCCATTTTAACCCGACTTATCCAGTCGCTAAAAATTAAAGCATGTTCGCTATAGGGCTGTCTTCTTTTGTAACTTAAGTTATGTTGTATGATCAGGTAACCGGAATGGATTAATTGAACCAGTTGCCCATGAAAAAATATTAATTGATAGGCTTTCTTAATGCAATGCTGATTAGATGAGGCAGCATCAAACCATTCCTGTAAGTCACTTTTATGCCGTCCTAGGCTTGCGAGACTAAAAAAAGACTATATCATTAAATGTGGATCTTCTTTATATGTTCCTTGCAATAAAAAAGGTAGGTCAAAGACTAAAAATTTTAATAGACCTCTTAAAATTTAAAACCCAAAAAGATTTTGCCGATGCCTTAAAAATTAAGGCAGGTTCACTCTCAGACATATTACGTGCACGGGGTGGAATGGGAATTTCAGAAAGTTTTTGAGATAAATTAGACCTTAGGTTTAATGTAAACATTGAAAGGTTAGAAACCGGTGTAGGAGAATCTCTTCTTAAGCGTGGGCCTGCAGTGTCAGAGAGTAAGGAGGTTGTTCCTTATTTCGATATTAGTTTATCAGATACCGAAACCTTAATACTCAAAGAGGAGAAAGCTGATTACTTGTAAATTACAAACCATTTAATGATTGCACAGCTTACTTACCTGTATATGGAGATAGCATGTATCCTAAATATGCATCAGGTGAGATTATTATAGTTAGAGCGCTAACCAATTTTGATGTTCTACAATCGGGAGAGGCCTATGTAATTATGACCAATGAGCAATCAAATCATTTACGAAGCATTAAATTGATTTTTGAACACAACGACAAAAGTTAGTTGATTTTACGTTCTTCAAATTCTAACTTTAAGGGTGATACCATCATTCTAAAAGAAAGCATTACACCCTGTATATTATCAAAGGAAAAATTACGAGAAACCTGATTTAAATAAAAAATCACGACCTGTAAGATTGTGATTTTCTATTTATTTACATCGCTGCAACAGATTCTTCCAGCTCCTTGTACCAATGTTCGCCGTACTTACGGATAAGTGGTCCTTTAAGAAAGCTGTAAACCGGAACTTTTAATTCTCTTCCAAAAGTACAAGCATCGTGGCAAATGTGCCATCGATCGTAATTTAGCACCTCGAATTCCGGGTATTTTGTGATTCTGATTGGGTACAAATGACAAGAAATTGGTTTTTGCCAATCGACGATGCCTTGTTCATAAGCTTTTTCGATAGCACATTTAGTTATACCATTTTCAAAAAGTACATAGGCGCATTCCTTATTTTTATCTACGCATGGCGTGGTCAGGTCTCCATCTTCATCAACAACATATGCACCTTGTTCTTCAATTGCTTTTATACCCTTTTCGTTTAACAAGTGCTTTATTTTTGGATAGATCTCTTCCAAAATTGCAGTTTCATCATTATCGAGTGGTGCGCCCGAATCACCTTCTACACAGCAGATTCCCTTGCACTTACTTAGGTTGCAAACAAAATTTTCTTTTAACACATCTTCGTGCACCAGCACTTGTTCTACCTCTATCATGATTATTCTTTTGCTAAAGCATATTTTAAACCTGCTGCTGATTTCAGTTCCATGGTAACTGCACCAACCAAAATTTCTACCTGAGCCTTCACCGGTACACGGTTTCCATCATCAGTAACCCAAAGATACAAACGGCTATCCTTTTTAAAAATCCGACCTGGTTTTATAGATGGGCTAAATTTTAAACAACGGATGCTTCCCAGTTTGCTTTTCACCACTTCCTTGCCAATATATTCAACTTCCAATGCAGAAATTTCATCACCGAGGAAGTAGTTCAGTTTAAATTTATCTCCGATTTTTATTTTAGATATGTCCAGACTCCTGGCAAAATAATAAGCAGAAACCAAATCAAAAGTTTGGGTAGTTGGTGTTGTAAAGGTACCTCTGTTAGAAACGACCTTTTTGCCCTCCTGATTAAACCTTGCCTTATCTTGTCTTTTATAACTCGCCTCTCTTATGTTTTCCTGGTAAAAGTATGGAGTAAGCTCAGTTTTATCGATGTAAGAATCGTAATGATCTCTAATCTTGTAGAAGACATCAAATGTTCCAGATGTTTGTGCATCTACGGTTAGTTTGTAAGTTGGTTTATTATCAAACTTTAAATCTGAATTCTGAACCTTGATGGTTGCCTCTGCGGCAGTAATAAAACCGTAACGAAGTTTATAGCTTAACACCTCACCTTCCTGAAAAACTGCCTCCTTTTTGAGCGGAAGTTCTTGAGCACTAGTGTAAAATGAAGCGCATATGAATAATATGATTAATAACCTGTTCATTAGTTGTGTGTTTTGTTTGTGTTTTTACTGCATCATAACGTGTGATTTGCAGCTATCATACAAGATATACAAAAAACAATCCAAAATTTAATTTAAGCACATGCTCATCACCAACAATAGCAAAAGTTAATCTTTTCTTTTGTACACAGGAACGGTTGAGCAAGGCTCGCCAAACATAATACTTTTAACCACGGGTGTAAGTAAATTGGTAATCTCCACATATGCCGAAACCGGAATATCGATATCACCACAACCCTTTACCACAACACGTTCGTTAGCAAAATTTTCGGGATTAATTTTTGAAATGGCTTTTGAAAATAATATGGCCTCCAATGTTTCCAAGCTTCCAAAAACGACTTCACTCGCGTAAGGTTTTAACTTGTTAGCCAAAAGCATATAAGCCCAGGTTGGCACAATGGCATCTGTTGAACAGATAACCGAGATGTTTTTTCCCTGGTACTGCGACCAATCATGTGTTTTGATAAAATCCCTGAAATCTTTCTCCCTCAACATCAATCCATGAAAAAGATTGTCTTTAATATCGTAAACGATTCTTTCTCCCGGATGGTAATACTCTTCCAGATTTAAAGTGATTAAACCGCTGTTGGCAACCTTATTTATGATGTTTTCCTGAATCTCCATGACTTATAAATAAAAAAACCGTTCTGACTCCACATCAGAACGGTTCAAATTTACGGAATTTCTTATTAATAGAATTTCACGCGATTGTCTTTTATCTTCGCATTATCTTGTAATGCCTGGAAAGCTGAACCTAAAGAACGCTGACCAATTGTCATCAACATACTTTCTTTCTGTTTGAACATATTTGCAATTGGTGCAGGATTTGTAAATCCATCAACAGTAAATACATAAACACCACGCTCACCCTGAACAGGTGCTGATACTTTACCTGGCTGAGAACCAAATACAGAACCTACTAATTTATTCTCTTGTGATACACCAGGAATGATTGGGTTAGCGAAAACAATATTTTGGATTGGAACCACAGTACGACCTACCTTTGATGCAATTTGAGCTAAGCTACCTTTTCCAGCACCTTCAAATTTAGCAGCAAGTAATTTTCCTTTTGCAGCACTTAGAACCATCGGCTGAATTTCCTTTTTTACTGCATCCAAAGGTAAAACACCTTTTGGTTTCACATCAGTTAAACGAGCGACAACATAAGCATCACCCATCGTATAAATTTCAGGTAAAACATCACCTTTATCAGCTGCGTAAGCATCCTGAATTAATTTACGAGGATTATCCAAGCCTGGCGCAAAACCTTGCGTAGCGGTAATTCTATCAGCAACAGCAATTTTTAATTTATCTTTCTCTGCAAGTTTTGCGAAGTCGTTTCCTTTTACATTAGCTAAGAAGTTACTAGCTGCTTTGTAAGCTGCCGCTTGAGTTTTGCTACTAGCTGCCAAAGATTTCTCGATATAAGCTAATTTTGCAACTTTAGAAGAACCAATCTGTTTCTCGATTTTAATTAAGTGTACGCCAAATTGAGATTTAACAACTTTTAAATCACCTGTACTACCATCAAAAGCTGCATTTTCAAACTCAGGAACCATTGTACCACGAGCAAAAGTACCTAAATCGCCACCTTTATCTTTAGAACCATCTACACTGTAGATTTTTGCCAAATCTGATAAACTCTTTCCGCCAGCAATTAAGCTTTTCAATGAATCTGCCAGTTTAACTGCTTTATCTTCGCCACCGACTTTAGCAGGGTCGATTAAAATGTGACTTGCTTTAACTGAATCTGGAGAGAAACGTGTAGCCACAACTTTAATCACTTTGTAAGAGTTACCAGATAATGCTGGTCCATAATAACTTCCGGCAGGTAAAGAGAATACAGCTGAATCAACTGCAGGATCTAATTTTCCTTTAGTTAAATATGTAAACGGAACTTTAACATCAGAATTAATAGCTGCATAAAGTGAATCATTTTTAGCAGTTCTAAAATCAGCAGCGATTTTATCAACCTGTGCTTTTACAGCAGCCGAATCAGCCTTGGTTGGTTTTATGCTAAAAGTAACATACTCGAAAGAACGTAATTCCTGAGCATTATTAAAACGAGCCTTGTTTGCATTGTAATATTCTGAATAGTCTGCATCCGTTAATTTTACTGAAGCATCTGGAATCGAAGCATAATCAAGGCTTACATATTTAAAGTTAGCTAGTTTGTTACGATTGGTATATTCATCAGTAGCTTCTAAAGAAGTAACATAAACTGAATTACGAACTAAGTTCGAATATTTTTGTTGTAAAGCCTGATTTTTGATTTCAGTTTGCAACATTAAAGATTGACTTTGTGCCTGTGGCTCTTTAGATTTTAAAAAGCTGTTTAAAGACATTCTATCCAATTGCCCTGTTTGAGGGTTTGTAAAGTATTGCTTAATTAATGGGCTTGGGTTTTGACCAACCAATAAATCTAACAATTCGTCTTCAGACACGGTTAAGCCTAAACGATCGTATTCTTTTGTTAATAATACGTTAGCTAATTCTGCATTCCAAACCTGATCAACAGCCATTGATTGCATTTGAGCATTAGAACCGCCACCATATTGTTGTTTAAACTGATTTACACTTTGTTCTACCTTTGGACCAAAATCATCAATACTGATGTCTTTCCCGTCAACCGAACCAACAGTTTTTTGGTTGGCTGCCCAAAAAGGCTTACCCACGTTAATTGCATCACCTACTAAAAATGCAACAATTGCAAAACCAATCATGAATACAAGAATGTATCCGGCACGGTTACGCAAAAATGTCATTAATCCCATATTGTACTTTAAATTATTTAGTTTTTTTTAAGAGGGCGCAAGATACAAATTTGCCTTAAAAAAGAAAACACTAAATTTTATTTATCAAGTGTTTAATTTTTAAGCAAATAACTTGCATTTAAAAGGGGTTTTAAGGGGCGATTGCGTCTTTCATTACAGCTTGCCCGGTTGCAGAATTAAATGTATAAGTGCTAAAATCTTGGGGAGCCTCAAAATCTACACCATCCAAAACATTACCGTCGATGGTTTTAACCGTTACCTTTTGCTTTGAATAGAATATCTTCTTGGCTTCATCCCAAATCAACTCTTCAGAAGAAAAGGTATCACCCTTAACATTCTTAACAATAACATTTTTTCTGAAAATGGTTTTTTGCTCCTGAGAACGACGAATGGCATAATCACTAATCAAGGTGCCATCTATGGCTCCGGTTTGAGCGTTAAAAAAATCTATCTTAACGCCTTTAACCATCTCCTGATATTCCCCACCTGTTGTAGGGGTAACTTTATCCATAATTGGAGCATTACCTTTCGCTTTAACCCTTGCCGAATCACTATAAATGATTTCTACACCGATGGTTCTATCCCTATTCAGGCTAAGCTTTTGATTTTTAACAGCATTTGCTTTTTTAAGATCATCATCACTACAGGAAACCAAAAACAATGGTAATACCAGCATTAAACCAAATAACAATGCTTTGTGGTTCATTAATCTACTCTATACTTACGGAACCAAGTATCATTCAGTGTAAAGCCTAAATGAAAATTAATATAGCGCTCTTTTACAAGGTTGTTCGCCACTGTTCCACGCTGACCAACTTCTGTAGTAAAGTTAATTTTATAAAAAGTTGAACCAACGTTAGCAGATGCCAGCGGAAAGCCAAAACCTAATGAAGCACCCATCTGTTTTATATCCTGGCTGCCAATTTTAATGTAAGTTTTATCATAGTTAACACCCAAACGATAATCGATACGTTTAAAATAGTTATTGTATGAGGTAATATCTGGTGTGAATTGTCCACCCAATGAAGCACCATAGCTATTTTGTAAACCCTGATTAACATTATTAAGGGTTACATCTGCCCATTTACTCATTCTAAAATCTGCCCCAATTAACCATTTATCAGTTTGTTGTATGGCGATACCAAAGTTGTGAGATAATGGAAGCTTTAAATGAGATTTGGCACTAACTACAGAATTTAAGGTATCTAGCGCTGTATTTTCGTTTCCATTCTGATCCCGCTGATAAATCGTAGCAAAATAAGATTGGCTAGAATTAATTTTACCTGAGCTGCTTCCAGAATAACCTAAAGTGACAAGGGTTTTTGGAGCAATATTGAAATTATACTGAATACCGTAGGAATAATTTAATCCTCCAACGCTGTTCTTATTCTGCAATTTAGAGTTTAAGGCACCTACTTCAGCATATTCAGTTGCTCTGGTAGAAATCAAATTACCAAAAATGTATTCTACGTTAGCACCAATGCTTAAGTGATCGCCAAAGCGATAACCATAACCAAAATAAGCCTTTGACAACCCACCTTCACCTTCATAAAGCTGATCGACAGACATTGTATCAATTTTAACTGAGTTTTTGTAGCTGTAACCCAAATCAGAATACGGCAAAACCCCAAAACTGATTGCTGAACGCCTGCTTACCGGAACTGCAAAAGCAATGTGACTGAAAGTGGAGTTAAAGTTGGTTTCGCTTGCGTTATTTCTGGTAAGATTATTTAATCCGGCACTCATCCCAATATCGATTGTAGTTAAGGTAACGCCCGAATAAGATGCTGGGTTTTGCATATTGATATAATTGAACCCATTAACCTTACTTACAGCGGTCGAAATTCCTCCCATAGCACGAAGCTGGGGCAACAATGAGCCTTTAACGTTTCCAAATCCGTATCTTGAATAGGGTGATGATGTGGTAACCTGTGCTTGAACACCTAAACCACAAACTAAAACGAGTATGGCTGCAATATAATTTATTCTCTTGTACATTTTAATCTGCAATAGCTTCATTTAATCCTTTTAATACCAAATAGGAATCTTTAATTATTAGAGGCGCAAAGATGCTGTTTTGTAATTGGTTAACCAAAAAATCAGCATCACCCCCAGTTATAACCACCCTTAAGGCACTTTCTTGTATCTTATTCAGGGAAATAAACCCTTCAATTTCATTTATTATTCCTTGCAAAATGCCATTTTTTATAGCAGTTTGAGTATCCGTTCCTGCCGGGATTGACTCTTTTGCGTTCCAGTTTACCAAGGGTAACCTACCCGTAAAATGATGAACTGCTTTAAATCTCATATTAATTCCCGGGCTGATACTACCTCCGAAATACTCAAGATTTTTGTTCAGCAAATCATAAGTAATGCAGGTTCCGGCATCAATTATCAGGCAAGCTTGTACTCCAAAAACTCCCTTTGCGCCTAGCACCGCAGCCCATCTATCCAAACCTAAGGTTTCGGGTGTTTTATATTTATTCTGCACTCCATTACTCAGCAATGTCGAGAAACGTATGTATTGAGTTTGATTACTTAAAAATTCCTCCAGTTCGGTAATATCTTCATCAACAGAACTAATTATCGTTTTCTGGATATTAAACTGATTGATAATTTGTGATAAATCGTCTGCTTCCAGCACATCAAATCTCTGATAATGAATAATCTCTTTACCAGAGAAAACGGCAATCTTTGTAGAAGTATTGCCAATATCGATACTTAAATTGTGCATTTACCTTAAAAGGAATCAATTTTCAATGTTAAAAACTAATATAGAAAAGCTCAAAACTCTTCAATCAGCCACAAAGCTATTAATCTTTAACAAGTTTCGAGGTATCATTTTGTTAAAAAAGGTTAAACAAAAAGAAAGTACTGTACAGAGAGTAAAAACAAGAGAAATAATGTTTCGTAGAACCACTTTTTTTTTGCGTTGCTGAAATAATATGCTAAAAGTACGGCGCCTGGCGGAACACAGAGCAAAAAGTGTGATACTCTAAAATCAGGCTTTAAGTAAAAGCTTACACCTGCTATTAAAAACATAAAAAACAGCATCTGGAATCCCTTACGTGTGCTTATAAAGCTTCTGAAAAAGTTTTCACGAAGTTGTAATGAAGCTAAAACGATGATGACCATAACCGGAATCAATACCAGATAATCGTTATAATTAATTTTGAAAACGGCAGGAAACTTATTCGCTAAAGGTTTCCATATTTGGTAAAAGGAACTGATATTACCTTTCCAGTAGTATAGCACTGCCAAAAAGAAAAATATCGTTAAAAATCCAACTAAACCTGCTATCCAATCTCGCCAATTAAACGCTCTAAAAAGCAATAATGACAAGAAAATCATTAACAGCATTGATATAAACGGGAAATAAATTAATGTGCCTAAGCCGATTATCATACCGATATCGAATACCGCAGTTATTGAATTTTGGTTTTTGTTGAGCTTCAGAAATTTATCTATTATCCAAATTAGCAAGAAATTACAAATTAATGCCGGTGTTAAAACCATAAATGGCAGAAACAGACTTGCACCTGTTATGTACATTAATGCTGGTAAAAAGCTGGGCTTAAGTAATAAATTTTGGGTGTTTATTACCCGGTTAAATATTAGTGCCTGAATGTAAACAAGAACGGCAGCAAAAAAAATATTTGCCGTAGGCGAGAACATATTAGTAGGGTCGTAATGTATTAAAAGGCGGGCGAAAGGCTCCAAAAAATCAAAATTAATTTTATCAGGCACTTCATAAAAAAGAACTATTCGCATAACAAAGGTGTATGCGAGTAGTAATATGAGGTTAACTGGGTTTAATTTTCTAAACTGATTAATCATGCCTTGTTAAGAGAAGGGCAAAGTAAAGATAAAAAGCGCAAAGATGAAAGGGTAATGATGAAGGAGCAAGGATTAAAGAACAAAGAAGAAAATTCTAAAACTAAACTCTTGCATACTTTTTAACCATATTATCAATTATCTGAGCGGTTTCGTCAGGAAAGTTAAATTGATGTTTCTGTGGTTTTTTTACCCATTCTTTAATTATCGGTAGCCAATTTTTGGTACTTCCCCAAATAACAGGCAAACCAAGTTCTTTTAAAGCGTAGGCATTACACTGTTGCTCAAACTGAAAACGCATTGGGGCAACTAATAATTTCTTACCCAAAAACAGCGCTTCTGATGGACCCTCAAAACCACCACCGGTAAAAAGACCTGTGCAACTTGCCAAACTCTTATTGAACTTTTCGTTGTTTACCGGCTCTACAAAAACATTTTCAAACTGATACGCTTCCTTAGTATGTTTAGAGAAAACCTGCCAATTAACAGATGGAATTTGGCTTAGCAATTTTACCAAACGTTTATCGTCTATAGCTGGAAGATAAACGGTATAATGACCTAGATTTGTAGGTTGCAATTGCCTTATCTCGGAGCGGATTACGGGTGTGTAAATAAAACTATCGTATCTATCAAAATGAAAACCAATATGGTGTTTTGTTGGTGCATAATGGCTAAGTATCACTTTTCCCCAATCGATTGTTTTAGGGCGAGGTACTTTTTTTGATTTAAACGCAGCCTGGTGACTTAAAGAAACGCATTCAATTCCCTGCAATTTACAAGCCCACGCACTAACCGGCTCGAAATCGTTTACAATTAAATTATAATCCTTTAGCGGCAATTGCTTCATATCTTTTCTAAAGCGGAAAAGATTCATGTTAAGCCAGGTTTTAAAATGATGCACACCACCTTTTTTACCAAAAATAAAGCTAAAACCATGCAGTTGGTATTTTACCGGCTGACTTAATTTAACATCAGCCTGTGTTCCGCTAACCAGAATATCCAATTCACCATATTTTTGCAACAAAGGTATAATTTCCCTTGCCCTACTGATGTGACCATTTCCTGTACCTTGAATTGCGTAGAGTATTTTCATTTGAGCCCGAATATCTGCAATTATCAGGCTATTTCGTACTTAATATTTTTCAACAGTAAATTAATATCCAATTTACTTTTCAAATCTTCCGCATCAGATAGAATACCCTCGTCTGTTTCATCTTTCATAAAATCTTTATGATCGTACTTAAATATCTCCCAGTTTTTGTCCTTGTATTCTAAAGCAGTTAAACTTTCAACCCAATCACCACTATTCAAATAAGTAACGGATCCATTCTCCGCTGTAATTTCTCTTTTTTCGGATTGATGTATGTGCCCACAAACTACATAATGGTAGCCTTTTTCTATGGCCAATTCTGCTGCAACCTGTTCAAAACTGTTTATAAACTTTACAGCATCCTTAAATTTAGCTTTAATTTTTTTAGAGAAACTCATTTTCTCTCGCCCTAAAATGTTCAAAAACCAGTTTACAAAGCTGTTGATTAAGATTAAGGTATCGTAACCTACAGCACCCATTTTCGCCAGCCATTTAGAATGTTGCATGGTAACATCGAAAACATCTCCGTGAAAAAACCATGCTTTTTTGCCCTCTAATTCCATCACCAGCTTATTACTTAAGTGGAAAGTTCCCATCTCCATACCATCAAATTTCCTAAGCATTTCATCGTGGTTTCCGGTTAGGTAATGAACCTCCACCCCTTCAGAAACAAACTTCATTAGCTTGCGAATAACTTTCATATGCGACTCTGGCCAGTAACTCTTGCTAAATTGCCAGATATCGATTATATCTCCGTTAAGAATTAATTTTTTTGGTTTGATGCTTTTAAGGTATTTTAAAAGTTCTTTTGCATGGCATCCATAAGTACCAAGATGCACATCAGATATCACAACAATATCTACATTTCTTTTATCCATAATCAATATGAGCTATTGGTATAAAAAATTATTTTTGACACTAAAACCTGTGTTTTCATATTAAATGAGCTTGTTTTGTCCTGGCCGGACAGAAAGAAAAAATACCGGCTGAAAATTTTTCTATTATAGTAAGTGGGTTGGACTTGACATTGCTTACCGAAAAAATTGTTAGGCCGGGAATAGGTATAACGAAGATGTGGTATTTGGACTTAGCAAAACGTTCGTGCATATCAATAAAATTAATACCCATAATTCACATTAGTTAAGAAATTTTTGGGGGAGGGATTTTATTACCGCTTCTTTAAAGCAGTTTACATTTTTGGAAAGATTGCTACCACTCTTCTTCCTCATCGAGCTTTACCTCAAAAGGACTAAAAAAATAGATAACAATAATTAACAGGCATATCGCAAAAAATAATTCTAGCATAATATCTGATTTACAAACAAAGATAAGACGCTGTTTATCAAACAAATGTTACGGGATTGTTAAATCTTGTTACGCATTATTAAAATTTGTTAAATGCATAAAAAAACCCACAAGCGCTTTGCTTGTGGGTTTTTTATTTTCCAATACTGTCTAAATTATACCTTCGCTTTTTTCTTCTTATTTTCTGAATAAAAACCTAAACCTAAACCGGCTATTAAAAGTATCGAACCTGCTAATGAAATATTTTCACCAACATAATACGATGCCGGGTGGAAAATAAATTCGAGCTTGTGGTTCCCAGCCTCCAACTGCGCCGCACGAAGCACGTAATCTGCTCTAAAATAAGGTTTTTCTACACCATCAATATACATTTTCCAACCTTTGTTGTAATAAATTTCTGAGAAAACAGCAACCACATCTTTAGCAGAAGAATACTCATAAGTTAAGTGGTCTGGTGTATAAGTTGTAAGCTTAATAAAACCTTCTTGCCCGGTTCCTAAAATTTTACTGTTTAGTAAACTTTTAAAGCTTTCATCAACAATTGCCTCTTTTTTAGCATCGAAGCTATTAATGGCTTTCATTTCCTCATCAGAATTTTTAACGTACTGTACGCTTTGTACAAACCAAGCATTACCGCAAGCAGTTTGATTGCGCTGCATTTTGTAAGAACCATTCTGTTGATCTTGTGTGATGATGTATCTGGTGTTCAACATATCTAAAACATCCTGATTAATGCTTTTGGTTAATTGATGATCAACCAATTCCTGAAAACGCTTTAATCTTGCAGAGTGGAAACCCCCAACTGTTTTATGGAAGTAAGAAGTTTCAGCGCTTTTAAATGGATCGCCTAAAGTTAAATCGAAAACCCTGAAATTGGGATCTTTATCAGCAGCGATAAAATTATCTACATCTCTGGCTTTATAATGGTCTGTTAAATCAGATTTATTTACAAAGTTTAAATTGCTTAAGTATCTGCGATCTACTTGCCATAAATCGATAAGTATTGCCAATGCTAATAAGCCAAAGGCAAGTTGCATATTAAGTTTTTTGGTGATAAACGCCCATATTAAACCAAAACCAATGGCAATAAATAATAACGAACGCAAAGCATCTGCTCTAGCTAATGAAACCCTATCCGCAATAACTGCATCGGTAATTCTGGCAACTAATGTTGCATTATTCTGAGTAATCTGATTAAGCCAAGTTGTAATTTCAACCTGGTTTGCACTTTTGAAACTGAAAAATACAGTTGGCATTAATACAATTAATAAAGCAAAGCCACCAGTTATAGCTGCCGACCAAGTTAATCTCTTCACTAAATATTTCTGATCATACATACCATCCTGCGCTTCCTTAATCGCTAAAACGGCTAAGAATGGCACTAACAAACCAACAACAGCTAAAATAGATTCAACTGCTCTAAATTTATTATATCCTGGTAAGTAGTTAAAGAAAATATCAGAAATTAATGGAAAGTTAGAACCAAAAGAAAGGAAAAGCAACAAAATACTTGTGCCTAAAATCCACCATTTCCAACGATGTTTTACGATAAATAATCCGAATACGAATAAGAAGCAAATAATAGCTCCGAAGTAATATGGGCCTGATGTACCCGGCTTATCGCCCCAATATTGTGAGCCTGCTTGTTGTGCAATCGCATTCAGCGCTTGATTGGTGTTTTCGCCATACAACGGACCTAAAACGTTTGCTACAGTTCCATCTTGTAAAATTTTAACAAATTCGCCTTTTGGATCTAATGCACCACCACTTGCGCCACCATATAAATTTGGAACCAGAAACGTAAAGCTTTCTCCTACACCCTGACTCCATTGATAAGCATAAGCTTTATCTAAACCAGTTGCTGGCTCAGCTTTATCTATGGTTAAATTAGATTTACCACGAATAGTTTCTTTACCATATTCGTATGTTGACCATAATGCAGAAGCATTAACTAAAACACCAATAAGAATACCGCCGAAAATGTAAGCAACGGTTTTGCCAAATACTGGTAATTGCTTTGCTTTTACGGCGTGATAAAGTTCTATACACCCTAAAATAAATATAGCTATGAATAGATAATAGGTCATTTGAACATGGTTAGAACGAATTTCTAAAGCCATAAACAAAGCTAAGAGGCTCGCTCCAACTAAATATCTGCCTCTTAAAACTAAAATAATAGAGGCTAATATTGGTGCAAAAAAGCCGATTGCCAACGCTTTACTACTGTGCCCAGCAGCAATAATAATAAAATTATAAGATGTAAATGCGAAAGCAACAGCACCAGCTGCAGCAAGCCACGGATTTACTTTTAGCACACAAAACAACAGATAGGCGCCTAAAAGGTATAATAAAACTGTTCCTACTGGATCTGGAAATACACCTTTAATAATATCAATACCATAAGATGCTACGTTCATTGGATATTGAACCCAGATTTGATAAGCTGGCATTCCACCGAACATCTGATTAGTCCATAATGGCCCTTTACCAGTTTGTTCTTTAACATCCATAATTTCTTTTTGCATAGCCTTCGCCTGCAAAACATCACCTTGCATTGGTGCTTTCCCCTGTAATACAGGACTGAAATAAGCAAAACAAATGACTACAAAAATTGCAATAATGGCTAAGTGAGTGCCATTGTTTTTAAACCAGTTATTCATTAAGGTTTGTTTAAGTTTAAACGAACGTCAAAAATAAAAATTTGCATCGTATATTAAAGGAATAAATTAACTGTACTGATAATTAATAATTTCATCAATTGGAATAGTTATTGATTTATAGAAAAATCAATGTTTTGAGTAGAAATTAATAGAATATATTTTCAATAATTTTTGAAAGTTTAAGAAACATAATTATATTTGTTTATGGATTTAGCAGCGGGAAAATTAAAATTTATAGAGGCTTGGGGTAAGTTAGGCTCCGAATGGGGGATAAATAGAACGATGGCACAAGTCCATGCTTTGCTTTTAATATCCCCAAACGCATTAACAACGGAAGAAATTATGGAAACCCTGAGTATTTCGAGAGGCAATGCGAATATGACGCTTCGTGATTTAATTGGTTGGGGGCTTGTAGAAAAGCAACATAAAGCTGGTGAGCGTAAAGAATACTTTTTTGCGGATAAGGATGTTTGGAATATTGCGAGGCAAGTAGCCAAAGAACGTAAGAAGAGAGAGCTGGAACCTGTGTTAAAGATTCTTTCTGAACTTTCTTCTGTAACTGGTGATGAAAAAGACCCTGAATACGCTACCTTCAAAAAGTCTGTTACAGACATTAATAAACTGGCAAATAATGCGGATAAAACTATCGAAACCATGTTAAAAGCAGAGGAAAGTTGGTTTTGGGGTTCAATTTTGAAAGTATTTAAGTAGCAGACATTTAAAATATCTGTGGCAACACAATAAAAAAAGTCCTGATTTTCATCAGGACTTACATTATTTAACTTCTTCGTAATCTACAAAATCACCGAGTTTATCGGTTTTACTCTGGTCTGGCTTTGGTGGCATGTAATCAATTGAAATTGAACCTTCAGGTTTTTTCTTACGCTGTTGATACTGCTGACCTGTAGCTTGCTGCTGCATTTTACTTGCCATATTATTAAACAACATTGGTAATATTAAACGAATTAACATTCGGATAATCCAAAGCACTAATATTGTTATAAAAATGAATTTAACTAATCCCATTCTGATTTAACTATTATACAAATATAGACGTAGTGTTAAATAATTTGTTACTTTTTTGAAGATTAATTGCATTTTCATTACAAAACCTAATCTTCAATAATTTCGCATACCCGACCAATTTGACCATCTTCAAGCCTAACTTTTATACCTCTTGAATGAAAGGCAGATGAGGTTAATAAATTTTTAACCACACCATAAGTTACATTTCCATTCCGTTGGTCTTTCTTTAAAATTATACCCACATCAAGTCCGGGAAATATGTCTTTTCTATTTTGTCCTTGCATATTACTTAGGAAACTTTTCGTTAAACATTTTTTCTAATGCAAACATTTCATCACGCAATTTGGCAGCTTGCAAAAAGTCCATTTCTTTTGCCGCTTTTTGCATATCCTTTCTGGTGTTATCTATTGCTTTCTGCAATTCGGCTTTACCCATGTACTGCACAATTGGGTCGGCAGCTATACTAATTTCTGCATTTTCGATGTATGCCCTTGCTTTATTATCGCTGGCTTTCTGAGAAAAATCCAACACAGAAGTTTGTTCTAAAATTGCTTCGCGAGATTTGCCTACGGTTAATGGCGTAATGCCGTTTTCTAAATTATAGGCAATTTGTATATCACGACGGCGGTTGGTTTCAGAAATTGTCTTTTCCATGCTTTCTGTAATACCATCAGCATACATAATTACTCTACCCTTATCATTTCTTGCCGCTCTACCAATGGTTTGAATTAATGATTTTTCAGAACGTAAGAAACCTTCCTTATCAGCATCCAAAATGGCAACCAATGTTACTTCAGGTAAATCTAAACCTTCCCTCAGTAAGTTAATTCCAACCAATACATCAAATTCTCCTAAACGTAAACCTCTAAGTATTTCAACACGTTCAAGCGTTTTAATTTCAGAATGTATGTATCTCGTTTTAATGTTTAACCTATCCAAATATTTAGTTAACTCTTCAGCCATTCTTTTGGTTAAGGTTGTAACTAAAATTCTGCCGCCTTGCTTAATTGTTAAGTCAATTTCATCAAGTAAATCATCAACCTGGTTAATTGCCGGCCTAATTTCAATAACCGGATCAAGCAAGCCTGTAGGTCGAATAACCTGCTCAACAACCACACCTTCCGATTTTTCCAGTTCATATTCTGCCGGCGTTGCACTCACATAAATGGTTTGTGGTGCAAGCGCTTCAAATTCGGTAAAATTTAGTGGTCTGTTATCAAGCGCAGCTGGTAAACGGAAGCCATATTCAACAAGAGATAACTTGCGTGAGCGGTCGCCGCCATACATGGCCCTAATTTGAGGAACCGTAACATGACTTTCATCAATTACCATCAAATAATCTTCAGGAAAGTAATCAAGCAAACAGAAAGGACGCATACCAGGTGAACGGCCATCGAAAAACCTTGAATAATTTTCAATACCAGAGCAGTAACCTAATTCTTTCATCATTTCGATATCGAAGTTTGTCCGTTCTTCCAGTCGCTTAGCTTCTAATAAATGCTTATCACCAATTAGTTGATTCTTTCTAATTTCGAGTTCTTCCTGAATTCCCCAAATAGATTGATTAAATTTATCCTTTGGTGTAACAAAAAGATTTGCCGGATAAATCGCCATATCCTCAAGTTTCTCAATTGTTTTACCAGAAACAGGATCTATTGCCGAAAGTTCTTCAATATCATCACCAAAAAAAGAAACACGATATGCATGGTCGAGATATGCCGGAAAAATATCAACCGTATCGCCCTTAACCCTAAAAGTTCCACGTTTAAAATCAGTAGTTGTTCTGGCGTATAAAATTTCTACCAAACTGTGTAAAAACGCATTTCTCGAGATTCTTAAACCAACCCCAAAGCGGAAAACCATTCTCGAAAAATCTTCCGGGTTTCCCATACCATATATGCAGGAAATGGAAGAAACGACGATAATATCTCGTCTGCCGCTCATTAAAGATGAGGTAGTACGAAGCCTTAGCTTTTCAATCTCTTCATTAATGCTCAAATCCTTCTCTATATAAGTATTGCTCGATGCTATAAAGGCTTCAGGCTGATAATAATCATAATACGAAACAAAATAGTTTACAGAGTTTTCAGGGAAGAAATTTTTAAACTCACCATAAAGCTGCGCTGCTAAAGTTTTGTTGTGACTTAAAATTAAAGTCGGCTTTTGCGTTTGCTCTATCACATTTGCAATCGTAAATGTTTTACCAGAGCCAGTAACACCGAGCAAAGTTTGATAATTTTCGTTCGCATTTACCCCATCTACCAACTGTTTTATGGCATTAGGCTGGTCGCCGGTTGGCTTATATGCCGAAGTGATTTTAAATTTCATAAGCGGGATCTAATTTAGCTAATATTGCATTGCAAAACAATTTCAAAACCTGTTAGCATTACCAGTTAAACGTAATAAAATTCACATAGTTTTTTTATTTGAAAAGCAGGCTTCGGTGTTTCTCGGTTCCGAAAGCCCCGTTATCCGCTTTACTTGCCCGAGAAAATTCGGGCTTCGTGCCTCGCTCCTACCGGGTTTAGTTAATGGGAGTTTTAGGCATTTAAGCTGATTATTAATCAATTGCAATAGTAATATTGAAAAATAACCGTCATTGCGAGGCACGAAGCAATCCCTCAACTACCGCTTTAAGATTGCTTCGTGCCTCGCAATGACGGAAAAAAGCCCTAAAATCACGTTAGTTAAAAAAGTCTTTTCTTCAAATGGGAACTCAATAAAAAAGCCCCGAGATTTCGGGGCTTAAATCTTTAAGTCAAACTGAGCTTATTTACCTGCGGCTTTTTGCATTGGGTTCATCCCAACTGATTGACCTCTGACTGCTGTTGCAGTTTTAGCTTTAAAAACCTTGAATTTGCTTTCCTTAGCTTTACCACCCCAACTGTTGTTACTGGTATCAATATCTGCAGTTTCCCGTAGTGGGTCAATTAAAATAGATTGCACTTCTTTATCCTTAACATAAAATTTCGATGTTTTCAACTCGTTATGCCTCCATATTTGAGCTGGAATGCGATCGATTTCGTTAGTTCCATCTGCATAAGTAAATTCCACAATGATCGGCATAACCAAACCACCTTTATTGCTAAATACAAGCTCATAAAAAAACTTATTTTCATATTTTGCTTGATCATCTTTAGGTACTGTTTCTAAACTCGAGGTAGTTTCTACTTTTACTGCTGATGTAGTATCTACACTTACCAACCCTCTATCATATTTATAATAGAAATCTTGTGCTGCAGGCGTTTTATCTGTGTAGAAACTTATTTTTTTATCCGCTCTGTTTCTTATTTTCGAAATATCTTGAAAGGCATTAACCGCAGGTTTATCAATTTTTACCATTCTTGATCTTGCTTCGGGAACTGAAGTTGGAAAATCTGCCTTCGCGAATTTTACGCTATCCAATGAAATATCGCAAGGCTCTGTTCCATAAAACCAACCTCTCCAAAACCAATCTAAATCTTCGCCACTTGCATCTTCCATTGTACGGAATAAATCTGCCGGTTGTGGATGTTTAAAAGCCCATCTTCTAGAATATTCTTTAAAAGCATAATCGAATAGCTCTCTTCCCATAATGGTTTCACGCAAAATATTCAAACCTGTTGCCGGTTTAGAATAGGCATTTGGACCAAAACGTGCAATGTTTTCAGAATTGGTCATGATTGGTTCAAGCTCATCTTTCGGCAATTTCATGTAATCGACAATTGTATAAGCCGGGCCCTTTTTACTTGGGAAAGTATTATCCCAAAGTTCTTCAGTTAAATATTCAACAAAAGAGTTTAAGCCTTCATCCATCCAGGTCCACTGGCGTTCATCGCTATTTACAATCATCGGGAAAAAGTTATGCCCAACTTCGTGGATAATCACCCCAAGCATTCCGTTTTTCGTGCTTTCGCTATAGGTTCCATCAGCATCCGTACGACCATAGTTAAAGCAAATCATTGGGTATTCCATTCCGTTCGCCGCTTCAATACTTTGTGCAACTGGGTAAGGATAAGGAATCGTAAAATCAGAATACGTTTTAATGGTATGTGCAACTGCTCGGGTAGAGAATTTACTATATAAATTATAAGCTTCCTTACCATAAAAACTCATACACATTACTGTATTGTTGTTGGTTTCTATTTTCTGAGGCATGGCGTCCCAAATAAACTTACGGGAAGAAGTCCATGCAAAATCGCGTACATTGTTGGCTTGAAAAACCCAGGTTTTGGTTGCGGTTGATTTTCTGGTTTCTGCCAATTTTGCTTCGGCAAGAGTTTGAATTTCTACCGGAGCAGTTGCTGTTTTTGCAGCATTATATCTGCTTAATTGAGTTGGATTTAAAACTGCGCTATAGTTTAAGCATGCACCAGTTGAGCCCACAAGGTGATCAGCAGGAACCGTCATTTGCACTTTAAAATCACCGAAGGTTAAAGCAAATTCGCCCCTACCTGTAAACTGATGATTTTGCCATCCCTGAAAATCGCTGTACACACATAAACGCGGATACCATTGCGCCATGGTGAACAGGTAGTTGCCATCTCCTGCAAAATACTCATAACCGCCGCGGCCACCTACCGTCATTCTATCAGTAATTTTGTAATTCCAATCGATATTGAAAATTAATTTCTGTCCGGTTTTTAATGGTGCCGGTAAATCAACACGCATCATTGTTTTATTAACTGTATAACTTAGTTTTTTACCCAAGGCATCAGTTATTTTTAAAATGTTAATTCCGAAACCATTATCTGTTTTGGAGCTTAAAGCATCAACAGTTTTTGTTGTACCTGCAGCAGGCATTTTTGTAGCATCCTGATAATTTGCATTTTTACTCGTGCTATGCTCGTTTTCATCAAGTTGCAACCATATATAAGTTAATGGATCTGGCGAATTATTGGTGTAGGTTACGGTTTCGCTCCCTGTCAACAATAAATTCTTTTCATCGAGTGTACACTTAATGTTATAATCGGCTCTTTGTTGCCAATATTTAACACCTGGTGCGCCACTGGCCGTTCTTTGCTCATTTGGGGTTGGTAAAATTGTGCCCAATTGCTCAAACTTATTCCCGTGGTTGCTACCCGGATTATTTTGGATATTTTGCGCTATTGCTAAGCTTCCTGTAAAAAGCAATAAACCGGTTAACGTAAATAATTTATTCATAATGATATCTATAAAAAAGGAATTCTTTGTAACGACATTTGTAAAGCAAGACTAAAAACGGCGGCTGAAATAAATAAAACCCATTCTTTGCGTTTAATTCTTGTGTAATTAAAAATAATCCAGGTGATGGCCAGAATTATCAACACCATAAATACTTGTCCGGCCTCTAAACCTATATTAAATCCAAACAAACCCCAGCCAATATTATCGCCTTTAGCAAGCATTATCCTTATTGAATTTGCAAAACCCATTCCGTGGATTAGACCAAATACCAATGCAAGGTAGTAGTTTATTTTAATAGATTTCAGCGAAAAATCTCTACGAAAAAGATTGCTTATGGCCGTTAAAACAATAGTGCAGGGTATTAAAAATTCTACCCATTTACTATCGAAGCGAAAAACATCTGTTACACTTAAAAACAATGTAAGCGAATGCCCAATGGTAAAGGCGGTAACTAGAATTAAAACCTGCTTAAAATTTTCGTAACTGTAAATAGCCACTAAAGCTAAAATGAAAAGTTGATGATCCAATGCATCAGCACTGATGATGTGTTCCCAACCGAGTTTAAAATAAAATAAGAAATCTTGCAACGGCATTATAAATTAGCTTTGTGTAATAAGCTTTAGTATTTTTGAATCCTTAAAATTAAAATTTTAATTGTAAAAAAATTAAAATCGACGAAATGCCAGCACTAAACACCAAACTTGTTACCTTATTTTTGATTATTTCTTTACTTGTTAATAGAAATAGCGAAAAACATCCACTTCATGTAAGTACAACCGAGGTAAGTTTTAATCAAAAGGATAAAACACTGGAAGTAAGTTGCCGGATTTTTAGCGATGATTTTGAAAGCATATTGGCAAAAACCTATAAACAGAAAACAGATTTGGTTAATCCGGCCTTAAAAAACCAAATGGATGCTTTAGTAAAAAAATACCTTCAAAATCATTTAGTGATTAAAGCAAACGGAAAACCAGTTAGCATAAATTATATCGGTTTTGAAATTGACCACGAGGCCACAATTATTTATCTGGAAGTTGAAAAAATATCGACCGTTAAAACCCTCGAAGTAAACAGTTCAATTCTTTACGATCTCTTCGATGACCAAATGAGTATCGTACATTTAGTTAAAGGTGCAACGAGGAAAAGCGGTAAAATTCTTTATCCCGATAAGACCTTTTCGGCAAACTTTTAATTGTAATTTTTGTATTAGATATTAAATTAAGGTTAAAAAACCTTAATTTTAATAGATGCCCTAATCGTAAGATAATGTGAAAAGGCAATATTTGGCAGGATAAATTGTTTAAGAAATTAAGTTTATACCGCTCCCTATTGTTATTAAGATATGCACGTAATCGTCTTTTCGCCTGTATTAACACCTCGGATAAAGTATATCTTCACCTTTATATTTAAAGATATATTAAAAACTGAGCTAGAATTTACTGGGAATAAAGAATACTTTCTACAAAGCGATTTGGCAAAAATCAGCTATGCTGATAAACCTTTGGGCAATGAGCTATTTTTTAAAAACTCAAGCCTGCTTCTATCTAACAAAGTTGAAGAACTGAAGCTAAAATCTATTCAATTTGATGATTATAAGGTTCCCTTTCCAGTAGATGATTCACCTTTTCCCTTCGATGTTTTTGCAGCTTCATTTTTTATCCTAAGCAGGTATGAAGAATACATTCATAAAGAAAAAAGTAGCTCAACTTTCAAAGCCGAGAAAAGTTATCAGCATAAATGGAAACTTCTAAACAGGCCAATAATTGATGAGTGGGCCTTGATGATAAAGAATCTTGTTAGGAAGAAATATCCTTCCATTAAGTTTTTGGAAAAGAAATTTACGCATCAGCCAACCATAAACTTCACTTTAAAATCTGATGTTCCAGAAGGTTTTATACCTAAAACAAAGTTTATTTTTAGCTCAGTTTTTAACAAGGAACAGAAATATTTAAGTTCGGTTTTTGATGATATTACAGGACTGAATGTAAATCCTGACATCACAATAGAATCGCTAACAAGCATTAATTTAAATCAAAAACCCATTTACTTTGTAAATTTTCCAGCCGATTCTAAAAACAGATTAAAGTTTGAAAAAAGCAGTTCGTTTTTGAGGGATAAAGCAACCGGACTTTTCCGTCCTTGCACAAGCGATAAAGAAAAATCAGCCTCCTTAAAAATTGATTTGCTGAAATTATCAAAAATACAAAACAGCACTATTAATTTATTGAGTCAGCAAACGGAAGATTTAAGATTACCTTCATGCTACTTAAATTTACTTTCTGCCGGCATAAGTTCTGATTTTTCGATGGGTTATGAAGATACTCCAGGTTTTAGAGCCGGAACTTGCACACCTTTTAACTGGTACGATTTACAATTGGAAAAAGTTACACCAATTATTGTAAACTCTTATTCGCTCTGCGATAGTGCAATTCAATATTTAAATCTGAACGATGCCATTAAAATTGTTCATACCTTTATTGATGTTGTAAAAGTGGTGAATGGCCAATTTTACAGCAGCTGGAAGTTAAAAAACTTGTCAGAAAACGTTAAATTTAAAAAATATCGAACAGTTTATATCGAAATGATTAAATATGCCGGAAACTAAAGTTATGACATTCGATCTTAGCAAAACTAAATCAATAGCAAATACTTTTATTGCAGAACTTCGCGATGAAATTGTACAAAAAGATTCAATGCGTTTTCGTAAAAACCTTGAACGATTAGGTGAGTTTTTCGCTTATGAAATCAGTAAAACATTGAAATTTAACCAGAGAGATATTATAACACCCTTAGGAACATCAACATGCGATTTTCTAGAAACGCAACCCGTACTTGCTACAATTTTACGAGCTGGATTACCCTTGCAACAAGGCTTATTAAATATTTATGATAAAGCCGAATGTTGTTTTATTTCTGCCTTTAGGAAGGTTGAAAAAAGTGGCGATTTTATTATTCAGATGGACTATATTTCTACACCAGATTTAGATGGACGGATTTTAATAATGGCAGACCCAATGTTGGCAACCGGGCAAAGCATGGTTATGTGTTGCAAGGAATTGTTAAGCCGTTATAAAATTGCAGAATTACATATTGTGGCTGCAATTGCGAGTACTGAAGGCGTTGCGCATGTTAAAGCTAATTTACCTAAAGCAAAGCTCTGGCTTGGCGCAATCGATGAGGAAATGACGAGCAAATCTTACATCGTGCCGGGTTTAGGCGATGCCGGAGATTTAGCTTATGGTGAGAAAGTTTGAACAGGATTTATAGGATTTTAAGATTACACGATTAAGTATTCAAAACATCGCAACATTACAACCTTCAACTTTAAAACAACACAACATCTTGAAAAACAAAAAACATATATTTTTCGACCTTGACCATACAATTTGGGATTTTGACAGAAATGCAGAAGAAACTTTAAATGAGCTTTTTCATACTTATAAGTTAGGTGATTTAGGATTGAACTCTTGCGATGAATTTATTACAACCTACACAGAAAATAATCACCAACTTTGGGCAGATTATCACTTAGGAAAAATTACCAAAGAATTTTTAAGGGCAGAGCGATTCAGTACAACCTTTATACAATTAGGCATTCATCCCGATATAGTTCCACAGCAATTTGAAGATGATTATGTTAGTATCTCGCCAACAAAAACAAATCTATTTGATGGCGCAGAAAATGTTTTAAGTTACCTTCAAGATAAGTACACTTTGCATATAATATCCAATGGTTTTAAAGAAACTACACTGACCAAAATGGATTTGTCTGGCTTAAACCCTTACTTTACCAGTGTAATTATTTCAGAAGATGTTGGCGTAAACAAACCTAACCCATTAATTTTTGAATATGCTTTGGATAAGGCGAAAGCTGTTAAAGAACATAGCATTATGATTGGGGATAGTTTGGAGGCGGATATTTATGGTGCACTTGGTTTTGGAATGGATGCGATATTTTTTAATCCGCTAAAAAAAGAAAAACCAGCAGATGTAAAGAAAGAAATTACGCATCTCGAAGAATTACTGCATCTATTTTAATTTCTACAAATGAATTCAGCCAAAATAAAAGTTTCGATACAGCAAGTAGTTGATGCTTATAAAACTAAATTATCATCATATAAAGATGATAATTTTGAAACCACACCACCAATTAATGGCTGGAGCTATAGCGAAGTTTTTTGTCATATTTTCGATTCGAGCATACTCTCTACAATTACGCTTGAAAATGCGGCAAACGGTAATGGCGAAAATAAACCAACACACTTTATTGTAAAACTTATTCTTTTATTTGGCTCTTTACCTCCGGCAAAAAAATATGAAGTACCCAAAAGATTAGCGAGTAGAGTAAAGAAAATCAGCAAAACTGAGGCTTTAGATTTTATTTTAGAATTTGAAAAGGCATTAGAAAATGTATATCCACTTGTTGCTGGCGCAAGCAAAACGATGAAAACCAAGCACCCACGTTTAGGTTATTTAAATGCGAAACAATGGTTAAGGTTTATAGAAATCCACTTGAAACACCACTTGAAGCAGTTAATTCGAATTGAGCAAAGTTTTCAGCAAAGCATTTAAAATTCACATCTTTGCTTTAATGAAATTACCCACCATAAAAGGTTTTGATGAGGAGGCGTTTAACAAGTATTTAAAAAATACGGGTTGGTTAATGTTTGGTAAGATACTAAGCTTAGTTGTTGGGCTTTTTATTGCCAGATATCTGGGGCCGGATTTATTTGGAGACCTAAACTTCGGACTTTCGTTAGTTGCCATATTGGCTGCAGTTGGCGCATTAGGCTTAGATACTTTCATCATCAGAGAAATTATTAAAGAGCCTGGCAAAAGAGATGAAATCTTGGGCACTTCATTATGGTTAAGATTAGTTACAAATGCAGCGGCTATACCCCTTGCAATGGCTATTTACTACATTAGTCATAAAATTTCATCAAACCCTGGAGAACCACTTACCCTAATTGTAGGCTTACTTGCATTGGCTTCATTCTTTAAATCCTTTAACGTTATCGATGCTTATTTTCAATCTCAGGTACAATCTAAATACGTTGTACAGGTTCAAAACATTTGTCTGATTATCTCGGCAGCAGTTAAAATTATCTTAATTTATTTAGGGTTGCCACTAATTTATATCGTTTTAGCGCTTGTATTTGATGGGCTAATTTTAGCTTTGGGTTTAATCATTATTTATCAAAAACGAGGTTTACAAATTTCCCAATGGAATTTTAGTTCCAGCCGGGCAAAATCGTTATTAAAACAATCTTCGCCTTTAATTTTATCAGCCGTGATGGTGTCAATCTACATGAAGATTGATGTTGTAATGCTTAAGGAAGTTGGGAGTAAAGCTGTTGGTATTTATAGTGCTGCAGCCAATATTAGCGAGGCCTGGTATTTTATCCCGGTTGCTATTGTAACTTCTGTTTTCCCTGCACTTATAAATGCCCGCAAAAATGATTTAGAACGCTATCACAAACGATTAGGCAATTTATACGATTTACTGGTATTTATATGTTTACCAGTTGGAATTTTTATCAGTTTTACTGCTGATTACATTATCCATTTTCTCTATTCGAATAAATTTGAAGGTGCCGGCGCAATGCTTTCTATCCATATTTGGTCGGGGATTTTTGTGTTTTTGGGCAGTGCAAGTTCTCAATATCTTATTGCAGAGGGTTACACAAAAATATCTTTTTACAGAACTGCTGCTGGTGCCATTGTAAATATTGCACTTAACTTTTGGTTAATTCCAAAATATGCCGGCGTTGGAGCGTCAATTGCTACATTGATAGCTTGTTTCGTTTCAACCTTTTATCTTTTATTAATTCCAAAAACACGCCAACAAGGTATAATGATGTTAAAATCATTATTTTTGATAACTGCATTTCAAAAAATATTAAAACGTTGAGTACATTAAAAGCATTAAGCACATTGATTGCTAAACCTTCGAGGTTGAAGGCATTATTATCATACGGACATAAGGGCTACCTAAACAGCATTGGCTGGTTTACTGCTTTTGATAACAAACAAGCTGTAGATGGCGAGGGAAAAGCACTTCCCTGGGTTACTTATTCTTTTATCGATTTTATTAAAAACCGAATAAATAAAACGCACAATATTTTTGAATATGGCTCTGGCAACTCTACCATTTTTTATGCGGATAAAGCTGGTTCGGTAACATCTGTAGAACACGATAAAAGCTGGTTTGAAAAGGTAAAAAACACAAGTCCGTCAAATGCAGAAATGATTTACTGTGAATTGCAACGAGATGGAGCCTACGCTAAAAAAGCAGCCTTACTAAATAAGAAATTCGAAATTATTATTGTTGATGGCAGAGATAGAGTACGCTGCTGCAAATATAGTTTGGATGCATTAACAAATGATGGTGTAATTGTTTTAGATGATAGTGAACGTGAGGTTTATAATCCGGCAAGGGTTTTACTTTTAGAGCAGGGATTTAAGGAAATTAGTTTCAGTGGAATTTCTCCTGGCTTATTTTACGAAAAAGCAACCTCAGTTTTTTACAAGGCAAATAACTGTTTAGGCATTTAATTCACTTATACTATGCTTAGCGAAGAAGTAAAAACCGCCTACGATAATTTTTATACGAATAGCGATGTTGCATGGAGAATGCTGGGTGCAAAATACAAAGCAAAAAACATTGTAGAAGTTTGTAGGCGTATAAAACCTGCAAAAGTTCTGGAAGTTGGCGCAGGCGATGGTAGCATTCTTCATTTTTTAAACGAATGGAATTTTGCACCTGAACTTCATGCTTTGGAAATAGCAGAAAGTGGGGTAAACATTATTAAAAGCAGAAATTTATCTAGTCTGAAATCTGTTCAAACCTTTGATGGATACAAAATTCCATTTGAAGATAATACATTCGATTTGGTGATTTTAGCACATGTATTGGAGCATGTGGAGCACGAAAGAATTTTACTTCGTGAGCTAAAAAGGGTTTCGAAATATATTGTTGTAGAAGTTCCGAAAGATTATCGTTTTGGTGTAGACCAACGCATGAAGCATTTTCTTGATTATGGGCACATCAATATGTACACGCCAACATCTCTAAGGTTTTTATTGCAAAGTGAAGGGCTTGAAATTATAGAGGATAAAGTTTCGATGACTGCCACCGAAACTGTTAAATTTAATGAGTTTATCAATAAAAAAGCGCCTAAAACCTTTACCAAAAATTTAAAAATAGAGCTCGAATATAGAATTAAAAAGACGCTTGGAAACTTCCTTGGGAGAAAAAAACAGGAGCAGTTTGCAAATGCTTATACGGTTTTGACTAAAAAATCAGATTCGAATTTGCATATATTTTAAAAGGGAGTAATTAATTTAGATTGTCTTGGCCAGACAGGCTTTTTTCTTTTGACAACAAAAGAAATAAAATTGCCGGCTGAAAATTTTTGTATTAAAGTTAGCAAGTAGGCTTTGATAGTGCAACCCCAATCCCGTACGTACGGGAGGTTAGGCCGGTTTAAAGTAGAACGAAAATTTAATGCTTTGGCTTAGCTAATAGCAAATCGAGAAGCGATTAAACAGGAAACCTTTGGTACATTATAAATCATCATCCAATTCAAAGAACATATAAGTTAAATAAAAGCATGCAAAACCTTGCGCCAATAGCACTTTTCGTTTATAATCGTCCGCAGCATACGGAGCGTACTTTGAAGTTTTTACATCAAAATGAACTTGCTGTCGATAGCCGTTTATACATTTTTTCGGATGGTGCTAAAACTGAAAACGACATTGATAAAGTTGAGGAAGTAAGGTCAATCATTAAAAAAATTGATGGCTTTAAATCTGTTAAAATAATCGAAAGAAAAGAAAACGCCGGACTTGCTAATTCTGTTATAGCAGGTGTAAGTCAGTTGATAAAGGATTATGGTAGCGTTATTGTTTTTGAAGATGATTTAGTTACTTCGCCTTACACTTTAACTTATTTTAACGATGCTTTAAACCGTTATCACGCAGAAGAAAAAGTTATGCATATTGGTGCATACATGTATCCTTTGATAGCTGAAAATCTACCCCAATCTTTTTTCTTCCGGGCGGCTACAAGTTGGGGGTGGGCAACCTGGGCAAGGGCGTGGGAGCATTTTGAACCAAATATCGACACACTGTTAAATCAATTTGACGCGAAAAAGAAATCAGCTTTTGCCATTGATAATACCATGAATTTTTGGAAGCAGATGCAGGAATTCAAAAAAGGTAAAAACAATAGTTGGGCAATCCGTTGGTATGCATCCATATTTCTAAAAAATGGCTTAACACTAAATCCGGCTCAATCTCTAGTTAATAATATTGGGCATGATGGCACTGGCGTTCACTCTGGTATAAATGATATTTACAACGTAATCATCAACCCAAAACCTATAACCGAATTTCCAGAAATTATTGCTGAAGATAAAAATGCTTACCAAGCGATTAAACACTTTTTAGGAAACAGAAAAGGTAATATGGTTTCGAGAATTAAACGTTTTGTAAAAGAAAAGCTCACTCAGTACTTTTCAAAATAACAAGTAGGCTATTCTAAATAATTCTTTGTAATTTGGGTTTCCAAAACCATAATTATGAGGGTTCTAACTGCCTTATTTATATTAATCTCTATAAATATTTTTGCTCAAACAGCGCCAAAACCCTATGGTGCTCTTCCATCTAAAAGGCAACTCGCCTGGCATGATGTAGAAGTTTATGGTTTGATACATTTTACGCCTACAACATTCGAAAATAAAGAATGGGGATTTGGTGATGCAGACCCAAAAACCTTTAATCCTTCAGATTTTAATGCGGAACAAATTATTAATGCGGCTAAAGATGGCGGTTTAAAAGGCATCCTTTTAGTTGCCAAACACCATGATGGTTTTGCGCTTTGGCCAACAAAAACAACTGAATACAACATTACTAAAAGTCCATTTAGAAACGGAAAGGGAGATTTGGTAAAAGAAGTTGAACAAGCGGCTAGAAAAAATGGTTTAAAATTTGGTGTTTATTGTTCGCCATGGGATAGAAATAATGCGCTTTATGGAACTGATAAATACCTAGCCATTTATCAAGCGCAGCTTAAAGAATTGTACAGCAATTATGGCGAACTTTTTATGAGTTGGCACGATGGTGCTAACGGTGGTGATGGTTATTATGGTGGTGCTAAAGAAAAGCGTTCTATTGATAATACAACCTACTATGATTGGTATAATACCTGGGCGATAACCCGTAAAATGCAGCCAATGGCAAATATTTTCAGCGATATTGGTTTAGATGTAAGATGGGTTGGAAGTGAAGATGGTACTGCCGCAAAAACAAGTTGGGCAACTTTTACGCCGCTTCCGCCAGAAGGTAAAAATGTTGCTGTTCCTGGTCAGGCGAACTACCCGCAAAGCCCAATGGGCATTAGAAATGGTAAGTTTTGGATGCCTGCAGAATGCGATGTACCGTTAAGAAAAGGATGGTTTTACCACGAGGATGAAAAACCAAAATCATCAGAAACGCTGTTCGATTTATATTTACAAAGTGTAGGAAATGGTGCTGCTTTAGATTTAGGCTTGGCGCCTGATACAAGAGGACAATTACATAGCGACGATGTTGCCGCTTTGAAAGGTTTTGGTGATATGGTTAAGCATACTTTTGCTAATAATCTGGCTAAAAATGCGCAGATAATTCCAACCAATACAAGAGGCAAAAATTTTAATGCCATTAGCCTTATAGATGGTATTAAAAATAGCTATTGGGCCACGGCAGATGCAATCCACACAGCAAGTTTAGAAATCGATTTAAAAGACGCTAAGACTTTTGATATTATTAGTTTACAGGAATACATTCCCTTAGGACAAAGAATTGAGGGATTTAATGTTGAAGTTTTTGAGAACAATATCTGGAAAAAAATCTATAGCGGAGAAAGTATCGGTGCAAAAAGATTAATCCAATTGGAGCAACCCATAACAGCACAAAAACTACGAGTAAACATTACAAAAGCGCCTGTTTGTATTACTTTAAGCGAGTTTGGCGTATATAAGAAAAGTTTATAATGGCTTCTTAGCTTCAATTATAATATATGGCGATAAACTTTGGCTCTCAAAAGGAATTATCTTGGTGAAAACTTTGCCTGTTAACCAAACTGCTTTTTTGAATAAACGAACACTTGCAGATTTTTGACTTTCATTTTCTAACCAAACGCTAAAACGACCAAAGTAGCCTGATTTTACTTCTTTTAAGTTTGCCCTTTCACAGATTGATTTTAGTAATTCTGGATTCATACTATCGATATTGTGTTTATCGTAGTTTTCTTTGTCAAAGTTTTTTTGAAACCAGCCGTTTACCGCTTTAAAGTTTGGCAAGGTGATGAATAAAGTACCGCCAGGTTTTACAAAAGCAATATGGCGGTTTATAATATCTGCTGTATCGTTAAAATGTTCAATCAATCCGCAGCTTAAAACCAAATCATATTGTTGTTCTGGTTGATAATTAAATAAATCTGTTTCGATGATATTAATGTCTTTTTCCGATAAATTATTTTTCTCCAAAAGCTCATTTACCACTGGTGGATGAACGAAATAATCTAATAAAGTTACATCAAGCTTGAAAAACTTTTTTAAAAACACAGCATAATAGCCAGGAAAACCACCAAGCTCAATTGCTGTTTTTACGTTGTCCTTTTTTATCACTTCGGCAAGCTGCTTGTGGAACAGGTAGTTTTCTGGTAATTGAACTGCGAGTCCTTTTTTACTTTCCCAATAATTTACCCAAAAAGCCCTGTCGGTTAATAAATTTGCCATGTTTCAATAGATTCCAGCTTCAAAGAAACGGAAAATTTGGTTAACTGTGTGAAGGATAAACTGGTTAATTGCGAAATTGGTTAATTGAAAGAAACTAACGACCCAAAATAAAAATTGGGAAAATTTGGTTAAATGTTGAAATGATAAATTGGTTAATTGCAATGTGAAATCTACATCTACAATTAACCAATTCAAACAATTAACCAATTAACGTTTACTTCAAATCTTTTAAAATTTCAGCAACTGCTTTTTCTAACTGTGGGTCTTTATCTTGCAAACGGTCTTCGAAAGTATTTTTTACATAGATATCTGGCATTACACCCTCTTTTTCGATGTTTTTGCCATCCATTGTATAACATCCCCAAGATGGTAAGCGATATGAAGAACCATCAACCAAACCTTTAGCCGAAGTAAAAATAATCCAACGGTAAGTTTCTGTACCGATGATTTTTCCAAGTTTTAGCTGTTTAAAACCTGCTGCGGTCATTTCCGCATCGCTTAACGATTGTTCATTTATTAATAATACAATTGGCTTAGCTGCCGGACCAAAATTGCTTTGTGGTGCCATTTTTCCACCTCTGTATTTCCATTTCAAATAAGGTTTTTGAGATAGAAATCTCAATACTGCATCATGTACATTTCCGCCTGTGTTGTAACGTAAATCCAAAATAATGGCATCTTTATTCTCTTCCTGCTCTACCATATCTAACAGAAAGCGCTCCAATTCTCCGCTTCCCATGTTTTTCATGTAAGAATAAGCAATTCTGTTCTTGCCCCATTTATCTACATTTTCGCGGTTTTTTGCAATCCACTCATCGTAAAGATTATTTCTCAAACTTGCAGCGCTTTGTGGATGAATATTTACATTAACTTCCTTACCACTTCTGGTAAAAGTTAATGTCATTTCTTTATCTAACGAAGGCTTGCTGAAATAATAATCACGGTCGATTTTTTCATCAACTTCTATCCCATTAACTTTCTTTAAAATGTCGCCAGGCAAAACATTTACGCTACCGTAAGATGAATTGCTTTTTGCCGCAACACGATCAATTTTTAAAGGGTTTTCATTATCGAAAATGATACCTGTTTGGTTGGTGATGTAATTTAAATTTTTCTTTTCTTCAGCACCGAAACTGTTGAAACCCATGTGTGATGAATTTAATTCGCCAAGCATATCGTTTAATAAAATCCTTAAATCGCTGCGATTGTTAACGTATGGCAAATAAGCAGAATAACGAGTTTTCATTTTTTCCCAATCTACACCATGGAAATTTTCATCGTAGAAATTCTCATCTAAACCAACCCAGGTTTCGTAAAACATCTGGTTAAATTCGGCATTTAGATTTCTGGCAAATTTGTATGCATGCTCTACTTTATCAAGCTTGTTGGTTTCCAGGTTGTATTTATTTATAGCATTACCAATTAATGCAAAAAACTTATCTCCGCTTTGAATAATTGTATAATCCTGTCCATCGCCAACTTTTTCGGTTTTATTTGCTTCGAATGGTTCAATAGTCGTTCGGTATAAACCAAATTTTCCACCTTCGTGGTTAGAGCTGTAAAAAACATAAGTTTTATCGCCTTTGGCAAAAACATCTGTTCCAAACTGGCTACCAAAACCCGGACTAACTAGCTCAATTCTATCTAAAATATTCTGCGTGTTAATTGTAATAATGCTTGCAGGTTTTGGTGTTGGTTTAACATCAGTTTTCTTTTTGGCGGTATCTGTGGTTTTTTTAGTTTTTTTACCTTCTGATGGTGTAACTTCTTTTGGTGCAATTGGTGTTTCTTTAAACAAATCATCAAATTTATCGGCACGAAATGGTGCATCATAATTGTTTAGCGCCATGCGATAAATGTGAACATTTGCACTTCCGGATGGATAGAAAGGATCTGTACGAGCACTTGTAAAGTAGATATATTTTCCATCAGGCGACCAAGCCGGAGCAGTTTCTGTAACGCCCGTATTGGTTAAATTGATGGTTTTGTTTCCTTTTATGCTGTGCACCAAAATGTCTTGCTCGAAATTACGGTAAGCTGTAAAAAGCACATATTCATCATTCGGAGAAAAACTTGGCGTAGAATTCTGAATTGCCCAAAACTCATCCGTTACCAACGTTTTGCTATCAAAAGTTTTTAAATCGATAAGCTTTAATTCGTTTCTCCCGCTTAAATAAACGCCCAGAGTTTTAGCTTTATTCAAGGTGATATCTCTGTTGTTGGCTTTATCCTTCGTTAACTGCTTTATTTGTCCTTTTCCATCGCCTGTTATTGTAAACCAATTTTGGTAGCCATTCCAGGTTTGGCTAAACAATATGGTTTTATTATCAGCCAGCCATTTACATTGCAAAGCCCTTTCGCCGCTATTGGTTATTTTACGGATGAATTTCCCATCGGCATCGCTAACAAAAACTTCTCCTCTGGAGATAAATACTGTTTTCTTTCCATCTGTTGAAACATCAAAAGCCGATATATTTCCACGAACATCATATTCTTGCTCCTTGCTTAAAACCTGATTTCTTGAGGTACTAATGTTAATTTTCGTTGCTTTCTTTGAAGCAACATCATAAGTATAAAGTTGATAATCCTTCTCAAAAACAATTGTTGAACCATTCGCAGACACAAAAGGACGTTTAATTGAAGAATCAAAGTTGGTTAAAGCAGTTTTTTTACCGCCAAGGAACGTGTAAAGATTGTATTCTTCATTTCCTTCATCCGATACAAAATAAATATTGCCTTTTTGGTCAACGCTTGTCCAAAAATCTTTACCGATATAATTGGTATATTGCTTATAAGCCTTCGTTTTCGGATTGTAAGATTGAATATCAGGATTGTAGGCACCTTTGTAATGCTTACGGTTGGCGAAACGATAGCTTTCCCAAGTATCACTAAAAAATAATTCGCCGTTTGGAGCTTCGGCAATATGGTGTGTGGTGTTAAAATAATTATCGAACATGCGAACAGCCGTACCGCCATTTATACCAACTTTATAACTCGAAAATGAGTTGAACCTACCGGATGTAAAGTATATCGTTTTAGAATCCCAGCTCCAGTTATCCACTTCGTCGGCTGCATCGTTAAAAGTAAGCTGTTTAATATCGCCACCCGCCAAAGGCATTACGTAAACATCATAATTTCCAAACTGATTAGAAGAAAAGGCCATCCATTTCCCATCTGGAGATATTTTTGGATTAATTTCTTCGCCTTGCATCGCCGTTATGCGTGAAGCAACACCACCGCTAGATGGCACTTTCCAAATATCACCATCGTAGGCAAATACTATTGTTTGTGCATCCGGCGTTAAAGCTGGGTATGCGGCAAAATAAGTTTGGCCCTGAGAAAATGAATTAAACGGCAACAAAAAAGCTATTGCCGCTAGCGATTTAAATAGTTTTTTAATCATGATTTTGTTTGTTTGGCTTTAGAAGGATGAAAATACGCAACAGTTTTTATAATCGTAAACAATAAAATGTATTTTTGAGTGATTTGAAAGTTGTACACCTAAATACCTATGACGGAAATGGCGGAGCAGGAAGGGCCTGTTTACGCTTGAGTGATGCGCTTAAAGCAAGCGGTATCGATTCGAAAGTATTGGTTTATTACAAATTTGGGCAGAACCCTGATGTAGATACATTTAGCAAATCGCCATTTCAAAAAGCTAAGGCCATTTATAATATTTTTTCTGAAAGATATTATTCCAAATGGCTGAGCAAATCGGTTAAAACACCTTTTAGTTTGCAATGGTTTGGTCGCTCGGTTATTAACCACCCCGATGTAAAAAATGCCGATGTAATTCATTTACATTGGGTTAATCATGGCTTTCTTAATCCTAAATTTTTAGCACAGCTTGATGAATTGGAAAAACCAATTGTTTGGACATTTCATGATAGTAATGCTTTTACCGGTGGTTGCCATGTGCGTTATGGCTGCGAAAACTTTCATCAGCAATGCGGTAATTGCCCGATTTTAACAATAAGTGGCATAAATGATATTTCGCATAAAACATGGTTACGCAAGCAAAAAGCTTATACCGAATTAAATTTCCATATCGTAGCACCAAGTAACTGGATGGCTCGTTCGGTAAAATTTAGCAGTTTGCTCGGCACAAGGCAAACATCAGTTATTCCAAATACCATCGAAACTAAAATTTTTAAGCCGTATGTTAAATCAGAAGCTAAGAAAATTCTTAAAATTAATCCGGAAAAATTTGTGTTGATGAGTGGTTTTATGCCATCTAAAAACGACAAACATAAGGGCACACCTTATTTAATTGAGGCTTTAGAAATTTTATCACGCAGAAAAGGTGTTGATAAGGAAAATATTGAGCTGGTAATTTTTGGGAATAGGGAAAATGCCGAAATGCCTATTTTCCCTTTTAAAACAACTTTTTTAGGTACGATAAACAAAGACGAGCATTTGGCTAAATGTTATTCTGCTGCTGATGCTTTTATAACGCCTTCTTTAGAGGATAACTTACCAAATACGGTTATGGAAAGTTTAGCCTGTGCAACACCGGTTATCGCCTTTACAACTGGCGGCATTCCGGACATGGTTAAGCACATGCAAAACGGTTATTTGGCCGAATATAAAAATGCTGAAGATTTAGCCAATGGAATTGAATGGCTTTACCATCGCCCGAATAAAGAAGAATTACACAAAGCTGCCAGATTAAGTATTTTAACCGATTTTTCGGAAGAGGTAATTGCCGCTGAACACATTAACCTGTATGAAACGCTAATTAATTTGCAGCCGAAGTAATATGGAATTATCTAAACTTTTTAAAGGAAATTAAAATTAGTCCGACAGTGACGGACCAATTAGAAAATATGTTTGCAAGTGTTAGTTTTACGCATCATTTGGAAATTATCTGATACAAAAAATTAATGGATTAATAATGCCTAAACTAACCGTAATAACAATCGTTTACAATAACGTTCGGGATATTGAGCGAACGATAAAATCCGTTATTAATCAAACTTTTAAAGATATTGAGTACATTATTATCGATGGTGCATCGAACGATGGGACGCTGGAAGTAATCGAAAAATACCGGAACCAGACTGCAAAAATAATTTCTGAGAAGGATAAAGGCATTTACGATGCCATGAATAAAGGCCTTGCCTTAGCAACGGGAGATTACGTATTGTTTATGAATTCTGGTGATGAAATTTATGATATGCAAACCGTTGAAGACATTTTTGCTACGGCAAACGGAGCAGACATTTATTATGGTGAAACAGAAATGTACAATGATAATTGGGAAAGTTTGGGAAAAAGGCGACATGAAGCTCCCGAAAACTTTACCTGGAAGAGCTTTAAATTTGGAATGAGCATTAGCCACCAGGCGATTTACATTCGCCGCAGCATTCTTACACCATACGATTTAAAATACAAATACAGCTCGGATATCGACTGGATTATTAAGGCGGCAAAAAAATCATCAAATATTGTAAATGTTCATCGCTACGTGGCTAAATATCTGGTTGGTGGCATGAGCAAGAAAAAGCATCGCGAAAGCTTAAAAGAACGTTTTGAAATTTTTACCAAATATTATGGCTTAATTCCTAACCTATTTAACCATTTGATAATTGCAGGAAATTTAGCTTTCTATTTCTTGAAAAATAGAAGAACAAATGATTAAATTCCTTAATACTTGTAATCTTTAAACTACAGAAAACTTATTTATTAAAACAATATCTTCTCTACAACTGTCTTAATTACATCAACCTATTAAAAAATTAAGATTATGGCACAATTAAGCAACCGTAACATTGCAATATTATCAGAAAGCGGATTTGAGGAAGTTGAATTAACAGAACCGGTAAAACGTTTAAAAGAAGAAGGTGCAACTGTACACATTATTTCTTCAAAGAGCGGCAAAATCAAGGCATGGAATCACGACCATTGGTCGATTGAAGTTGATGTTGATAAAACCATTTCAGAAGTTAATGCAGCGGATTATGATGGATTGGTTTTACCCGGAGGCGTTATAAACCCAGACCAATTACGTGTTAATGAAGATGCAATTACATTTGTTAAGGCTTTCTTTGAAGCCGGCAAACCTGTTGCTGCGATTTGCCATGGCCCACAAACTCTAATTAATGCTGATGTTGTTAAAGGCAGAAAACTTACTTCGGTTAAAAATATTTCTCAGGATTTAATTAACGCTGGAGCTGATTGGAGCGATGAAGAAGTGGTGGTTGACCAAGGTTTAGTTACCAGTCGTACGCCCGAAGATTTACCTGCATTTAACGACAAAATTGTCGAAGAATTTGCAGAAGGTGTGCATGATGGACAGCATGCCTAAAGGGTTTGGACGCTCTTTCTAGATTACTCAAAACGGCTGACCTTGGTTGGCCGTTTTTATTTACCGCTTGGGATAAGAAAATGGCTTACCGGCCAAATGCCTGCTAATTTTACGATAAGGATAATCGCCCGAACCACGGTTTGCAAATTGAACAATTATGGTATTAGTTTTCGGATCAATGTATAATCTCTGCCCACGCATACCTTCTGCAGCGTAATCTCCGGCATCACCTTCTTGCGGAATCCACCATAAAAAATGGTGGGCAGATTTTTGCCACCCTTTGGCAGAGGCCGGCCTTTCAGCCCCGATGTTTACAGATTGATTAATCCAGTTTTCAGAAAGAACCTCTTTGCCATTTAAGTTGCCTTTGTTTAGAAATAACTTGCCAATTTTTGCAAAATCAATTGCTGCAACCTGAAACCGACTCGCGGTATTTGCCAACCCATTTATATGATCTAACCCAAAACTTGCATTATATTCAGTCCCTAAATTTTTCCAAATATTTTCCTCGAAAAATTCGGAAACCGATTTCCCCGTGGCTGCTTCTAAAACCCAGGCCAAAAGAATCGGGTCGATGCTTTTGTATTGCCAAACTGTTCCAGGTTTATTTACAAGTTTTGCCTTAAGCAATTCAGCTTTCATGTCATGTGTATAAAAGTATTTAGCTTCATCAGAAAAGAATGCTTTTGTAATACCACCCAGTGCATCTTGAAATTCCAAACCCGATTTCATATCCAACAAGTGTTTTATGGTAATATCTTCGAAAGCAGGTTTAGCTTTTAATTCAGGGATGTAAACTGTAACCCTTTCATTTAAACTTTTAATATTTCCATTATCCAATGCCTTTCCTATCATAATAGAAATGATGCTCTTTGCTCCAGAAAATACAGTTGTTAAAGTACTATCAGCATAACCATTTTGGTATTTTTCATAAAGAACAGTATCGTTTCTAATCACCAAGAATGCATTAATTTCTCCGTTTTTGATATAATCTTTAAAAGTTATGTATTGATGATTTCCATCAAAAACATGGAGCGTATCCAAATCACTTCTGCTTTTTGTTGTTCTGATGAAATAAGATGGGGAATTGCTTTTGTGAACTACAGCCTGAGGAAAAATTTTATAAGTATTTGCATCAGGTGTTCGGTATTGTAAAACACGAATTAAATATGGGTGCCGAAAAAACAATCCGACAGAAAATATAATAAGGAATAATATTAAAGTATATAAACTTCTTTTAAAAAATTTCATTAGTTGCGTGTTAACCACAGCAAATATAGAGTTTAGCTAAAAGAATTTAAGCTAAACTATCTGAAAGGTTTTGCTCCCTTTCTTTAAATCTGGCAGGCTTAACATCGCGTTTATATTTCCATCTTCTATGGCTCCATAACCAATATGCAGGCTGTTCATTTATCATTTCTTCCAAAAATCTGGTATGAAGTTCGGTAATTTCAAACTCTGCAGTTTCTTTAGGATGCAGGCAAATTGGAACACAATCTACTTCATAGTAGCCACGTTTTAAATAGTTAATTTTTAGATAAAAAACCGGACGATTTGTTTTCTTGGCAATCTTTTCCACACCAAGCTGAACCGAGGTTTCTTGATGGAGGAAATTAGTCCAGTAGATTGATTCTTCTTTCGATGGTGCCTGGTCGCTGCCGAAAGTAAACATACTTGCGCTGTTTTTACTTGCTTGTACGGCCCTTAAAGTTTGACGCATAGAAACCATTTTATTTCCAAACTTACTTCTCATATTAAGAAACCAGTTATCGAAAATTTGACTACTTAAAGGTTTGTAAATTGGAAAATGCTGACCAGAAAAATTTAAGCCAATTGCCATGCAAACCCATTCGTAGTTTCCATAATGAGAAGAACAAAAAAGCACACTTTCGTTATTTTGCAAATAAGCTTCAACCAAATCTTTGTTCTTGAACATAACTCTTTTGTTAAGCTCATTTTTTGAGATACTTTTCATTTTAATTACCTCCACGAACAAAGAAGATAAGAATTTATAATATGCTTTCTCAATAGAATTAAGTTCTGGTGAACTTTTATAGGGAAAGGCATTGTATAAATTCTCTTTTACCACTTTTCTACGATATTTTACAACGTGAAAAATCAATAAATAAAAAGCATCAGCTAATCTGTAAAGCAGAAAAAGTGGCAAAAGAGAAAGTGCGTTTAAGAAAAATATTCCCATTCGGGATAAAACCTTATTAATCATAATAGGCCTGATTAGTTTACTAGTACAAATTTAGATGCAACGTAAAAATCAATTGCCATGAAATTGTTAGAATTTTATTCCAAAAAGGAGTTTTGAAATTCCGCTGACGAAAAATCAATCAAGTGATTAATTTTTTAATGGGCTGATATGAAAATCGTTGGTTATTGCAAAGCCGAATTTCTTTAAACCTTATTGCAGCGGTATCCTTTTGGGCTGTTATCCGGAGCTTGTCGAAGGACAGCCAAAAAGATTAAGCGGAAAGAAGGACAGACATTAAGTGAGGTTCAGAAAATTGCTTTTCATAAAAAATTAACCATCTAAGAAAACTTCGAAAACCTAGGAAATATTTCGAAATTCTGCAAGCTTATATTTCTCAAATGGTTTGAATTAAAACAAAAAAGCCCATCTCAATTAAGAAATGGGCTCAAATGTATTTAAAATCCTCTTCGAGAAAATTTAGTAGTTACTAGTTTTTACTACCGTTTGCTTTACGTTGTTGCTCTGTTAAGAAAATTTTACGTAAACGCATGCTTTGAGGCGTAACTTCGATGTATTCATCAGCCTGGATATACTCCATAGATTCTTCTAAAGAGAATTTAATTGCTGGTGCAATACGCGTATTATCATCTGTACCAGAAGCACGCATGTTGGTTAACGCTTTTCCTTTAACGATGTTAATTACTAAGTCGTTATCACGGATGTGCTCTCCTAAAATTTGTCCTTCGTAAATATCAACACCTGGATCTACAAAGAAACGACCTCTATCTTGCAATTTATCGATTGAATAAGCTGTAGTTGTACCTTTATCCATAGATATTAAAACTCCATTTAAACGACCAGGAATTGTACCTTTCCAAGGCTCGTAAGCTTTGAAACGGTGTGCCATAATCGCCTCGCCAGCAGTTGCAGTTAATACGTTGTTACGTAAACCAATAATACCCCGAGATGGAATCTCGAATTCTAAGTGTTGTAAATCGCCTTTAGGTTCCATAATTAATAACTCACCTTTACGCTGCGTTACCAATTCGATTACCTTACCAGAAACTTCAGCAGGTACGTCAACAATTAAGGTTTCAACTGGCTCATGTTTTTTACCGTCGATTTCTTTAACAATTACCTGTGGTTGCCCAACTTGCAATTCGTAACCTTCACGACGCATCGTTTCGATTAAAACAGATAAATGTAGAATACCACGACCATAAACCAACCATGAATCTGCACCTTGAGTTTCAACAACTTTAAGTGCAAGATTTTTCTCCATCTCCTTCATTAAACGATCTTTGATACGTTGTGAAGTAACTAACTTACCTTCCTTACCAAAGAATGGTGAATTGTTAATAGTAAACAACATATTCATTGTAGGCTCATCAATGCTAATTACTGGTAATTGCTCTGGATTTTCGAAATCAGCGATGGTATCGCCAATATCAAAACCATCAATACCTACAACTGCACAAATATCACCAGAACCAACTTCTGTAGTTCTAATTTTACCTAAACCTTCGAAAGTATAAAGTTCCTTTACTCTTGATTTAACAATTTTGCCATCGCGTTTAATTAAAGTTACCGGCTGGTTTTCTTTAATTGTACCACGATGTACACGGCCAATTGCAATACGACCTACGAAAGATGAATAATCTAACGAAGTGATTTGCATTTGTAAGCTACCATCATTAATTGGTGCAGCAGGAATATTCTCTACAACAGCATCTAACAAAGCAAAAATGTCAGTTGTTGGTTTTTGCCAATCTGTACTCATCCACCCTTGTTTAGATGAACCGTAAATAACCGGGAAATCTAATTGATCTTCAGTTGCCTCAAGGTTAAAGAATAATTCGAAAATTTGCTCGTAAACCTCTTCCGGGCGACAGTTTTCTTTATCAACTTTGTTTACAACCACAATTGGTTTTAAACCTAAAGCCAAAGCTTTTTGCGTTACGAAACGCGTTTGAGGCATCGCACCTTCAAATGCATCGCAAAGTAAAAGTACACCATCAGCCATCTTTAAAACACGCTCTACCTCACCGCCGAAATCCGCGTGACCAGGTGTATCAATGATGTTAATTTTTACATCCTTGTATTGAACAGATACGTTTTTAGATACGATTGTGATACCACGCTCACGCTCCAAATCGTTGTTATCCAATATCAACTCTCCTTTTTGTTCGTTATCACGAAAAACAGAACAAGAGTGTAAAATTTTATCAACCAATGTGGTTTTACCGTGGTCAACGTGTGCTATAATAGCTATATTTCTAATCTTTTGCATAAAATGCGCCTATAAATTTGGCGCAAAGATAGTGTTTTTAAATGAAATTTTAAGGGTTAAGCCTACTATTTATCTCATTATGTTTTCGTTAAATTTTGATTGTCAATAGTTTAATACATCAAACCGACACCAACGCAATCAGAAAATCTCATTTGGTAAAAAGCGGGTTGTGAGCATCATAAAAATTTGTAAAGCAAAAACAGCATTTCATTTTGATGTTCGCCCCGCTATTTTTTTACTCCGCTACGCTCCGTGTTCACTGCTATCGATTTAATTAATACATTTCGGTGCGCAAATTAAACACCTGCAGAAACCAAAATTCAAAACTTATTGTCAATCAAAAGTGAAGCAACATGCAACCTATCTTTCAAATGATTCGTCATGCAGTAAAACAATTATATGAAGAAACCAATTTTAATCTTTACGATCATCCTAACCTTTACGATTAAATCTTCTTCGGCACAGAATAATCTGATAGATAGCCTTTCATTCAATACCGAAAAAGGACTTCTAATATTCGAGGGCTACTTAAATGGTGTGAAAACAGATTTTGCATTTGATACTGGCGCCAGCTTGGGCGCATTGAATAGCAAAAACCTAGATGAAGCAAAGATTGAAATATCGGGCTCAAAAAACATTAGAGATAGTCAGAAAAAATCAGCAAAATTAGATTTAGCCAAGATAAATACCTTAAAAATTGGTCCGCATAGTTTTTCAAATATTACCAGCGTTGTTGCAGATATGCCATTTCTTTTCTGCAATAAAACTTACCTTCTAGGCGGAGATATCATTAACAAACTAAATTGGAAATTCGACTTTAAGAAAAACATCGTTTATTTCTCTAAAACGGCCTTTACTCCAGAAAATAATATGCAGCAAATGCCATTTAAAATTGTTGGAAACAGGCATTTCACAAACTTAACTATTGCTAATACACCCGTAGATAATATATTAATAGACTTCGGCTATGCCGGAAATTGTACAATGGATGCCAACATTAAAAGCACTAAAGAAGTCGCTAAAAAAGTGTTGCCTGAGAATTTATACAAATTCAAAAGCTCATCAATGGGCATAAACACAATGTCGTCTGGTAAACCAACCAATACGTTTTTTATGGATTCAGTAGTTTTTGGAGGAGTTGTATTAAATAACTTTAAGATAAATGCTATGGTGAATACGCATAATAAAATTGGACTTTATTTTCTAAAAAACAATTTTAACCAGCTGATAATAAACAGTATTGACCTTAAATATTGGCTACTTCCAAATAATATTGCACCAAAAAGGCAAATGAATTTTGATGCCAGCTTCCATTTTAATGATAAACGTAAAATTGAGGTTGTTGCACTAAATGGTTCAGCTGAGCACAGCGCAAATCTGCTAAATATCGGACAAACAATTACAGAGTTGAATGCCAGAAATGCGGACAGCTTTACTGATAGATGTGATTTTTTAATATGGTATGCCGAACAAGCTAAAAAAGAAGAATTTTCAGTGATTACTGATAAGGGAGAAAAATTAACCATCAAAAAATCAGTTTTTTAATGGTTAATTTTTATTTCTTAAACCTCAAAAGCCCAGTTTAAAAAGGCAGGCATCGCATTTTCCCAAGTTGGAACGTCATGCTTTCCGCCAACTTTTTCGTAATAGAAAATATGTTCGGGGCGCTTATAATTTTTCTTCATTAATGATTTTACAACATCAATGGTATCATCAATAGAATCGATAATAAAGTTTTTGTTTCGGTCTGCCTTTTCATCTTCCGTACCCGTCATCAACCAAAATTTCATATCTGGTTTGGTAGAGGTCGTATCGATAAGTTCGTGCATAATTCTATCAGCATCGGTATAACCATCAGCTAAATCTTTTTTACGCCACCAAAAAGCACCAGAGAAAACACCTATGGCATCAAAAACAGAAGGATTTTTCCAGGCAATATCAAAAGCAGATAAACCACCCAAAGAAAAACCTGCAAAAGCAACTTTTCCATTAATTGGCATCGCAATTTTTTTCTTTACAAAAGGCAATAACTCTTTAATAATAAAATCAGAATATAAATTTGCCTTAGCACCACGACCTTTAAAATCGGGCGTACCTGCTACACCATATTCCATTAAACGTTCTGTCGATGCCTTAATGGCCACAACAATTAAACGGTGATTTCTTTTATATTGATGGGCGTCTTGAAGAATTTTTGCAAAATCCATTTTTGCAACATCCTGCCCATCATTTAGTAGTAATAATTCTATTTTTTCATTTCCCAAAATACCTTCAGGAGCATATATATCTATTTCAACTTCGTGCTTTAAATAAGCCGAAGGAACTTTAAAACTACTGGTATTAACCTTTACAGATAAAATTGTACTATACATAATTATTCAAAACCCCTATCACATGGCAACCGCCTCAAAATTTTAGGCAAAGTTACAAATCTTGATAAACTATTAAATATCAGTTACCATTTTTTACATTAAGCTTTAATTTAAACAAAAGCATTCAATTTTGTAGAATTTAATTTATACCTTAAAGCATTAAAATTTTTGTATGGTTAAAGAAGAACATAAAAAGTGGTACAGCCCAAATTTAAGTGCTGAAATCGACATGCTCATCTTTGGTCACGGTGGTATCCCTATTCTACTGTTCCCAACGAGCATGGGGCGATATTTTGAGAATAAAGATTTCAAATTGATAGATTCTGTTGAAGGATTTATCAACGAAGGAAAAATTAAGATTTATTGTCCTGACGGCATTGATAAATTAAGCTGGTACAACAAAAGCATACATCCCGCAGATAGAGTAAAAAATCATATTTGGTACGATAAATACCTATTAGAGGAAGTAGCGCCTTTAGCCCGACATGAAACCGGACATAGCAAAATTATAACCGCAGGTTGTAGTTTTGGCGGTTATCATGCAGCAAACTTTGCTTTCCGTCATCCATGGTTAGTTAGCCACATGTTTAGCATGAGTGGTGCTTTTGATATTACTGGTCAGCTAGATGGATTTTATAATGACGATGTTTATTTTAACAATCCGGTTGATAATTTAATGAACAATAGCAATCCAGAACTTCATTATATGAAAATAGTTTTGGGTACAACCGATAGAGATATGTGCAGAGGTGATAACGAGAATTTATCACGAATTCTATCTCAAAAAGGAATAAATCACTGGCTTGATATTAGGCAAAATGCCGACCATGACTGGCCAATATGGAGAGAAATGTTTCCAAATTATATTGCACAATTATAATAAACAGTTGTTCGTTGCTTGTTTTTCGAAAAACGATAGACGATCAACGATAAAACATTAAATATATACCAATGAAAAAAATAGGGATCTTATTTGGCCAGGAACGCTCTTTTCCTGAAGCCGTAATTGAAAGAATCAATCAGAAAGCTGAAAAAGGCATCATTGCCGAAGCCGTTAAAATAGAGAAAATATTCCAAAATGCACCGCTGGGTTATTCGGTAATTATCGACCGGATTTCGCAAGATGTGCCTTTTTACCGTGCATCGTTAAAAAATGCCGCCATTACCGGAACTGCTGTCATTAATAACCCATTTTGGTGGAGTGCCGATGAGAAGTTCTTTAATAATGCCCTGGCAGAACAAATTGGTGTACCTGTACCCAAAACCGCATTAATTCCATCAAGACAACATCCAACAGGAACAACAGGCGAATCTTTTTCTAACCTTGCCATGCCTTTAGACTGGGATGCCATTTTTGAATACACAGGCTTTCCGGCTTATATGAAACCTTATGATGGCGGTGGATGGAGAGATGTTTATAAACTTCATGATAAGGAAGATTTCTTCGACAAACATAGCGGAACTGAACAATTGGTTATGCTTCTACAAGAAGAAATTATTTTTGAAGAATATTTTAGATGTTATTGCATTGGCGGAAAACACGTTCGCATAATGCAATATGATCCACGCAACCCACACCATTTACGCTACGCAGTAGACACCAAACCATCGAGCGAAAAATTATTAAAAACCGTTGAAGAATATACTTTAAAACTTTGCCAATATTTAGGTTACGATTTTAATACGGTAGAATTTGCTGTGCGTGATGGTGTGCCTATCGCGATTGACTTTTGTAACCCTGCACCAGATGCTGACATTAAAAGCGTAGGCCAGGAGAACTTTGATTGGGTTGTAGAAACTACTGCTAATTATGCAATTGAGAGAGCTAAGGCACAAAAAGATGGTCAGGATAATTTAACCTGGGGAGAATATATTAAATCTTCTGTTTCAGGAAAACCACTTATTGGAAATGCAGCAACTAAACCAGCTGTTAAAAAAACTGCATCAGAAAAAGCACCTGCAAAAACTAAAAAACCAGCTGCAAAAAAATAAACGGGATTTAGAATTTAATAACCATCAGGATGAATGAATTTACGCTTGGTATAGAGGAAGAATACATGGTAATTGATCCCGTTACCAGGGAACTTACCTCGCACGACCAAAAAATTGTTGAAGCAGCGCAAAAAATACATAAAGACCAGGTTAAAGCAGAAATGCACCAGGCTGTTGTAGAAGTTGGAACCGGAATTTGTAAAACAACAAGCGAAGCCCGAAAGGAAATTTCGCAGTTGCGTTATACCGTTTCGCAACTTGCAGGCGAACAAGGTTTACGTATTGGCGCTGCCGGAACACACCCATTTTCACATTGGGAAAAACAATTGATTACTGAACATCCCCGTTATAATGAAATTGTTAACGAGTTGCAGGAAGCTGCACGCTCGAATTTAATATTTGGCTTACACGTTCACGTTGGTTTTCAATCGCGTGAGCTTGCCATACACATTGCAAACCAGGTAAGGTATTTTCTGCCTCACGTTTTTGCGCTATCCACAAATTCTCCGTTTTGGGAATCAAGAAATACAGGCTACAAATCTTTCAGAACCAAAATTTTCGATAAATTTCCACGCACCGGAATTCCAGATATTTTCAATAGCATTGAAGATTACGATAGCTATGTTAAGCTACTAATTAAAACCAATTGCATGGATAATGCGAAGAAAATTTGGTGGGACATAAGAGTACATCCATTTTTTGATACAGTTGAGTTTCGAATTTGTGATTGCCCAATGCTTATTGATGAAACAATGGCTTTTACAGCTTTGTTTCAGGCACTCTGTGCTAAGCTTTATAAACTTCGCTTACAAAACATGACGTTTATTAATTATTCGCGTGCTTTAATTAATGAGAATAAATGGCGTGCTGCAAGGTATGGAATTGATGGAAACCTGATCGATTTTGGTAAAGAAATGGAAGTAAATTGCCGAAATCTTGTTTTAGAACTTCTGGATTTTGTAGATGATGTTGTAGATGAATTAGGCTGCCGTGAAGATATAAATTACGTACATAAAATTTTAGAACACGGTACAGGCGCAGATAGGCAGTTGGCAGTTTACGAACAAACTGGTAACTTTGAAGCCGTGGTAGATTACATTACCACACAGACACTTATAGGTGCAAAGTAAAAATTATTATGGATAAAAGGAGCTTAAGGGTTGCCGTTATTGATATGAATAACGGCGCTCCAAATCAGGGCATGCGGGGAATTCAGGAAATTTTATCCCGGTACAAAATTGAACACAATATAAATTTAACCTTCGATATTTTCGATTTAAGGCAAAAGGGCGAAATCCCGGGCATAGATTACGATGCTTATATTTCAAGCGGTGGTCCGGGAAGCCCCATAGAAAGCAAGGGCGAAAAGTGGGAAAATGATTTTTTTCATCTCTTAGATAAAATTGAAGACTTCAATGCTTCCAACGATGAGAAGAAATATGCTTTTCTAATTTGCCACTCTTTTCAGTTGGCTTGCCGAAAATATAATCTGGGTAATGTAACAGAAAGACGCTCCAACGCTTTTGGTATTTTTCCAATTACCCTTACCGAAGATGGTGAGCAAGATGAAATTTTCGAAGGCATTACAAATCCTTTCTTTTCTGTTGACAGTAGAGATTGGCAAGTAATTGAACCAAATTTAGAAGCTTTTGAGGTAAAAGGAGCAAAATTATTAGCTATCGAAAAAGAGAGAAAACACGTTGATTTAGAACGTTGTATGATGTCAATTCGATTTTCTGATGAGATTGTTGGCACTCAATTTCATCCGGAAGCAGACCCAATTGGTATGAAAATGTATCTTCTGCAGGATGAAAAGAGAAAAGTTATCATCGACACACACGGAGAAGCAAAATATTACGATATGCTGAATAGTTTAGATGATCCGGATAGAATTGTACTAACTCAAAGTGTAATTCTTCCAAACTTCTTGAATAAAGCTGTAGGAAATTTACAAGAGGCATAAATGCCAAAAAATTGAAATAAAAATCTAAAATGGCCGTCATTCCGAGGCACGAAGCAATCCTTTTTTGAGGGAGACTGCTTCGTGCCCCGCAATGACGATTACGCTAACCTTACCAAATATTATGATACCTGCTCAACGTCAAAAATTCAATCATCAGTTTACTGAAAAAAAGTATCAAGATTTCTTGGCAGATTTGCAAGAAGGTTATCCTGAAATTCCATTTAGAGTTGCAGAAACGCCAATATTTGTTCCACAAGAGCTTAAAGAAAAACTGATCGCCGCAGGCGAAGAAATTATTAATTTAATTAAGCAACCAAACTTCAAAGAATTAACAAAAAGTTCAATTCCAAAGGATTGGAATGTGCCTAACGAAAACGAAAAGCCTCACTTCTTAACTTTCGATTTTGGAATTTGTAAAAATGATGCAGGTGAACTAACACCCATGCTAATCGAAATGCAAGGATTTCCCTCGTTATATGGCTTTCAAAATCATTTAGCAAAAACTTTTAGAAAGAACTATGAAATAGATGATTCACTAAGCTATCTACTAAATGGTTATGATGAAGAAAGTTACATTAAGCTTTTAAAAGAAGTGATTATCGGGCAACATCAACCTCATGAAGTTGCCTTAATGGACGTTGATGCCAAAAACCAAAAAACCGCTATTGATTTTTTTGTTACGCAGAAAATGTTGGGTATTAAAATACTTGCGTTAGAAGACATTAGGAAAGTTGGCAAACAGCTTTTTTATGTAGAAAATGGTCAGCAAATTCAACTTAAAAGAATTTATAACAGATTGATTTTTGACGAAGTTGCAGCTAACACTGAAATTTTTAAGAATAGTTTCGATCCCAGAGATGAACTCGATATTGAATGGGTTACGCACCCGAATTGGTTTTATAGAATCAGTAAGTATACCATGCCTTTTTTAAAAAGTGAGTTTGTTCCTGAAACCAGGTTTTTAAATAAAGTGAAATCAATACCCGGTGATTTAGAAAATTACGTTCTGAAACCACTATTTTCCTTCGCCGGCATGGGAGTAATTATAGATGTTACAGAAGCTGACATTAAAAAAATATCAGACCCTGAAAACTGGATTTTGCAACGTAAAGTAAGTTACGAACCTGTTGTTCAATCGCCTGATGGCGGCGTGAAAGCTGAGATTAGAATGATGTATTTATGGCCCGATGGTGGAGAACCACAGTTGTGCATAAACTTAGCACGATTAAGCCGCGGAAAAATGATTGGTGTTCGTTACAACGCAGATTTCGATTGGGTTGGCGGAACAATTGGTTTTATGGAAGAATAAGATCTTTATTAATTAATCACCATAAATTTTAATTTACTAATCTGAAAATCTGTGGCTAACCCACCTTTTTACATTTAACTGAAAGCAAAACGAGTAAAGCTACTTATATTTGTTTTATGAATACTCAAACGATTTTAGTCTTTTTACTTTTTGCGGTTGCATTGGTATATGTAGGCCGTTTGGTTTATAAATCTTTACAGGTAAAAAAAGATGGCTGCGGTGGCAATTGCAAATGTGGCGTAGATTTTTCTGATATTAAACCTGTAAAAAAGTAATTTATATTCTTTATGATTGATCAGTTTAGAAATTATCTCAAAGAGAAAATACAAATTACAGATGATCAATTTGATAGCATTTCCTCTGATTTAAAAATAAAAAAGTTCGATAAAAACGAAATTATCCAATACACCGGCGACATTACAAAGCATGGTTTTTTTGTTTGCAAGGGATTATTAAGGGCCTACTCTATTGATTCAAAAGGCAAGGAACACATTCTTCAGTTTGCACCAGAAAACTGGCTCATGTCTGATAGAAATAGTATGAATAATGAGCCTTCAGTATTTTTTATAGATGCGATAGAACAAACGGAAGTTGTAATTATGCCAAATGATTTCATGGAGCAAGCCGGCATAAAAGTTCCTTGTTTACAACCTATGCAAACCAGGTTACTAAACAATTCCATTCGTTTTATGCAAAAGCGAATCAACATGCTTTTAAGTGCAACGGCAGAAGAGCGATATCTTGATTTTATTAAATTATATCCAAATTTAACCTTACGCGTTCCGCAATGGATGATTGCTTCCTATCTGGGTATTACACCAGAATCATTAAGCAGGGTTAGAAAAGAGCTTGCAAACAAACATTTCAGACCATGATAATTTCGAATGAGAGAATGATTAAAAGAGCATCATTAATCAATCATTCAGTCATTCAAAACTCAACCCTTCTTTAATCCAGGCATTACTTACCATACATCAATTTCAAACCAAACCCCTTGCTTTACTTTTGTGTTGTAAATATTAAAAATTAAAACCAAAAGATATGGCTACTACTAAATGGACATTAGATCCAACCCACAGCGAATTACAATTTAAAGTTAAACACCTTATGATTACTACGGTAACTGGTAATCTAAAATCTTTTTCTGCTGAATTAACATCAGAAGGTGACGAATTTGAAGAAGCTCAAATTTCATTCTCTGGGGATATTAATTCGTTGGATACTGGAAATACTGATCGTGATAACCATTTAAAAAGTGGTGATTTCTTCGATGGAGAAAAATTTTCAACCATCGAATTCAAATCTTCATCAATGGAAAAAGATGGTGATGATTATATTTTAAAAGGGGATTTAACCATCAAAGGCGAAACGAAGCCTGTTAAATTAATAGCCGAATTTGGTGGTATTGCAACCGACCCATGGGGAAATACGAAAGCAGGTTTTACATTGAGCGGAAAAATTAACCGTACAGATTTCGGACTATCTTGGAATGCTGCTTTAGAAACCGGTGGTGTGATGGTGAGCGAAGAAGTTAGAATATTAGGCGAATTACAATTCGTTAAACAAGCATAATTCGGTAAAGCCGATTTAATTATTTCCTGTTATGGAAAAAAAACAAGTTGCTGAAGTATTAAAAGCGCCAGCACCACACATGGTTGGCGATGGATTTAGAGTGCATAATTTTTTCCCAAGTGGATATAAAATTGATATGAATCCATTTTTTTTAATGGATTATGGCTCGAAGATAGAATTCTCAGCTCGAAAAAATCCTCGCGGTGTTGGCGTTCATCCACACCGCGGATTTGAAACCGTAACCATAGCTTATCATGGTGCTGTTGCGCATGATGATAGTGCTGGTAATAGTGGCGTTATTTATCCTGGCGATGTCCAATGGATGACTGCTGGAGCTGGTATACTGCATAAAGAATATCACGAAGCGGAGTATAGTCTTAATGGTGGTCCGTTTCAAATGGTGCAGTTATGGGTTAATTTGCCCGCTCAAAACAAAATGAGCCAGCCAAAATATCAGGCTATTAAACAAGCTGATATGCCTGTTTTCAATTTACCCGATGGTGGAGGGAAAATCGAAATTATTGCTGGAAATTATAAAGGCATTAAAGGTTCGGCAGATACATTTACACCAATTGAAGTTTACAATGCTCGCCTAAACAAAAATGGAAAAGCTGAATTTATTTTCCCTAAAAAACACAATATAGGCCTTATGATAATTGAAGGTTCGATAATTGTAAATGAGCAGGAAAATGCAAAAGCTGATTCATTTATTTATTTTGAAAACGAAGGCGAATCGATTTCTATAGAAGCAATAGAAAACAGTATTATTTTAGTTTTAAGTGGCTTACCAATCAACGAACCTATCCACCAATATGGTCCTTTTTTAATGAATACAGAAGCTGAAATTCATCAGGCTATTGCAGATTACAACCAAGGTAAATTTGGCTATTTAGAGGAGTAAACAGGTTTAAATTTATATTACAACCGCCGGCAAGCAAAAGCGCACTCGGTTTTTTTATGTCCTTTCGATTAAACATACCGCATAAGCAACAACACCCTCTTCCCTGCCAACGAATCCCATCAGTTCGTTAGTGGTTGCTTTTATCGAAATATCCTCTGTAGAGATGCCTATTGCCTCTGCAATATTTTTTTGCATGTCTGGTATATGTGGATTTATTTTTGGAGCTTCCAAGCAAAGCATAGCATCAATATTTCCGACCTGCCAATTTTTTTCAGCTAATAATTTTACGGTTTCCTTTAATAAAATAATACTGCTGATGCCTTTCCACCTATCATCGGTATTTTTAAAATGAAAGCCAATATCTCTTAAATTTGCCGCACCTAGTAAAGCATCGCAGATTGCGTGGAGCAATACATCTGCATCAGAATGACCAAAAGCTCCTTTATGATGTTCGAGCGTTACACCACCAACAACAAAAGGATGTTGTTCTTTTAATTGATGAACATCAAATCCGAAACCTACCCTAATCTTCATAATGAATTTTATAATTATGGCACGAAATTGCCAAAATATTTCTAAACGAAACTATCTAAATGTTTTTTTATCCCCGAAATTAAAAAGGAGACTGAAGCGCAATGTATTTGCTAAAGGACTGGTTTGAGCATCTGCAATTAAATAAGCAAAATCGATGTTAAACACATTATATTTCAAACCAGCGCCTAAAGTAAAATATCTGCTATCGCCCTTTTGCGGACTTTGGTAATTATATCCTCCTCGAATTGCAAATTGCTGATTATACCAATATTCCAACCCAGTAGAAATTCCTACTTCTTTAAATTCTTCACTAATACCACCTGGAGCATCGCTAAACGAGCCAAAAATCCCCGCCGGTACAGAACGGTTTGGATCTTTACCTTTTAAAATATTATTATTGGAATCGTAAATCGGTTGCGTTGGAACCAAAAGTTTATTAAAATCTAAGGCAAAAGTGAAAGTATTAAAATCATCAATCTCTATTGTTGATGCACCACCGAGTTTAAAATTTGTTGGTAAGAAGTAATTTTCGCCACCATCCGAATAGCTCATTTTAGTACCGATATTAGAAATATTTGCCCCGGCAGAAACTATTGCATTTTTACCAAACATGGTTGTTGGCGTTTTATACAAACCGGCAATATCAATACCTAACGCATTACCTGCTCTAACCTGGCCAGTAGAAGAAAACTGACCGGAAGCAAGATTTGAATAAATATATCGCAAGGAAGTACCCAAAGAGAAGTCTTTACCGAAATTGCGGGCAAAAGTTACATCAAAGGCAAGCTCATTTGGATTTGCAATGCCTAAATCTTGCTGATTAATATCTGTTAACTGAATTTGGCCTAAAGAAAAATACCTTAATGACGCACCAATCGTATTTCTATCATCCAACTTGTAAAAACCACCAACATATGCAAGATTAATATCAGGCACTAGATTTTTTAACCAGGGGCTGTAGGAGAGCGAAAAACCATATGGCTTTTCTAAAAATGCAAGCTTTGCAGGATTTATACTTGCAGAATTTGCGTCGCCAATTATTGCTACCCCCGCATCGCCCATAGCACCAGCACGGGCATCGGGTGTAATTAATAAAAATGGAACAGCGGTAATGATGTTATTCGATTCACTACCGTTAGTTTGTGTATTGCCAATTGTTACCTGTGCATTCGCCTTGCCAAATACCAAAACTGCCGATAATGCAGAAAATGCAAGTTTACAAATGTACTTGAAATTCATCCTTAGGGTATGTATTTAAGATTTCAGGTAAGTTAATACTTTTAAAAGATATAATCATCAAACGTAAAAGCACAATTTATATTTTACAGTAAACTTACCATTTTACAAGTTTAGACTAACTAAAACTACGAATTTTTGTAAAAACTGAAAATCTTATTTACCAGATTTATTTCAACTGTTTTTCTATATTAAGTTTAATATTTAATTATTGTTCTTTTTCTTAAAAAGATTATTGAGTTTATCTGCAATAACATCCTTAACTTTTTCTGTAGCCTTTGCCTTTACGGTATCGATTTTTGCTTGCGCCTTAGTTTGTAATTCTGCTTTCTTTTCTGCTATTACATTATTTATGGCCTCCTTTGCTGTTGATTTTACATCAGCAATACCATACTTTAAATTTATTGTAGGTTTTAAAAAAGTACCACCCAATACCGCATTAACTTTAACATTATCGCCGACTGAAACATTAGTACCTGCTTTATTATTTAATTTACCAAGCATATTGTTAACAGTTTCGTTGGCTTTTGCACCAAGCATTGCTCGTGGTAAGTTCATAGCAAGATCATAATCCATAGTTTGATCTAAGCCGTTAGAGCCTTGGATATTCATAACAATACCATCCTTTTTAATATCGAATGGAGCAACATTTAGCCTTCCATCTTTGATTTTAAATTTTGTAATCACATTATTAAGCTCTAGTTTTTTCAATTTATCAGAACTTAATGAGGATGCTAATTTGTTTAAAGGTTCAAAACCATCAATCATTGCCTGAATAATATTTGTTAACCCTTCTGCATTGATGCTAGAGTAAACAGGCATCATATTTTCATCCAAATCAGAATTATACTTTAAATCAGTTGAGAAAGAACCCTTTGCATATTTTGCCACTGGAGCCAATAATTTTATTGTATTAAAAGCTTGAAAAGCTTTTTGAATGTTCATTTTATCAATTCCAAAATCAACATCAATTCTTGGTTTTTTAGGATTTAAAGTAGCATAAGTCCCATTCATTCTTAATCTTCCATCAAGCATACTCATGCCTAAATCCTTAAAAGTTATTGTATTATCTTTTACTAAAAGGATTCCATTTGCACTCGAAATATCATAATTATCATAAATTACTTTATTGGCTTTTGCAGCAATGCTAAAATTAATTTTATCTGGCACTTCAAATACTGAAAGCTTTGAATTTACATTTTTAGAAGATGTTGTTTGGGTAGATTTTGGCCCCATTAATTCGTTAACATTAACAAGGTTCGAAACCATACTAAAATTACCTTGTAGGGATTGATTTTTATTAAAAAAGTAACTTAAATAATTATTTAATGAGCCATTTGCAGCGAAATCGCTACTTCCAACTTTGGCAGATAAATTACTTAAAGTTATGTTTTTTGGGCTAAATATTAATTTTGCTGAAGGGATGCTTATCGGCATTGGAACATTCTTACCAGCATAATTAAAGTTATTAGCGATTATTTGTCCTGATGCTTTAAATGCCTGATATTGTTGCTTGTCAATTGAAGATTTACGACCAGCCGCTTTAACATCCGCATCCAAAATCCCGTTTAAAATCATATCCTTCATCGGGAAAATAGCTGTTAATTGTTTTAAATCCAATTTTCCCTTTAAAGCCATATCGACAAATGGATCGGAAACCGGGTTTTTAACCAACAGTTTGCCATCTACAGGAACCTGCCCGAACTCTAAATGAAATGATGGAACATTAATAACGGTATTATCAATCACACCATCGGGATTACTAATCTGTGATTTAATTTGAATATTATTTATAGCTGAGGGTAATGAAGGATATTTGATTTTCCCATTTTCTATATTCAAATTAAGGTTGAAAGCTGGTAATGATTTTTCATTATAAGTACCCTTAGCAACACCATTCATAGAAAATTTACCGGTTGCTTCTAAATCCTTAAAATTAGCAGCGTAAATTGATGGGATTAAAGAAAGAAAATTTTTCAATTCAGATTCCTTTGCATCAAACTTAAAATCCATTACCATATCTGTTTTATTTGGCATAGCCAAATATCCAACCGCGGATAAAAGGAGTTCGTTTAGTTTAATTTTATTATCAGCGAAAGTAAATTTCATGTTTTTCATGTCTACTTCAATAGGAAGTTCTGCATTCAACTTTATACCATTCAGATAAGGGATTCCCCCGTATTTAACCGTTAGTTTTTCAATATCCGATTCTGTATCAAGCGTAAATAAATCTTGTGTAAAATCTCCCTTTCCCGTGTGATTCAAGCTATCAAGTTTCATATAAAAACCTAATGAGGCATCATCATAAATAACAGTTCCCTGCTCTATAGAATATTTTTGTAATGCAGCTTTAAAAGTAGTTGGTTTTGATTCGTTTGAATTTTGAGCTGAATCGGGCTTCCTAATATCCCAATTTGCCTTTCCACTTTTGAGTACTTTTGCAAAAACTTTTGGTTCCTCAAGATTAATGGAATTAATTTGATAGGTTTCGCCCTTTAAAACACTCAATAAATTAACATTTAGTTGCAGTTGTTTAACATTTGCGAGTGTATCTTTATCAAAACTATCTATACCAATTATGGAAAGATTGTTGATTTTTATGCCCAGGTTGGGGAATGACGAAATCAGTGACAAATTGAGTTCTTTAAAATCAACCTTCGCATTTACATTTTTGTTTATCGATGATTTAATTTTAGCATTAATTTCCTTTTTAAAAAACAGCGGAATAGCTGCCGCAGCGACCAACAACAACACAAATAGCGAAATAACTATTATTATTATTTTCTTTAACATAAACCTAACCTTTTAAAATATATAATTTGGAGATATTTATGGCAATAAGCACACCAATCTATGTTCAAAACTTTTAATAAATCAACTTTATAAAATATTTCTAATAAAACACAATACATTGATTATTAATACGTTTTGCTTAAAAAATTATATCGAGAACAATTATTAACACAAATTTTACTAAATCATTTTAATTTCCGTAAATTTATCGGTTGAATAAGCCCTAATCCGCGATATTGCATCAATATGAAAAAACAATTACTATATTCTATTACCTTCATTGCTTTTGCTGCACTTATATCTTCTTGTGGAGGTAATAAAGGCGGCGTTTCAAGTAAAACAGGTATTCCTTATGCTGATAAAAACAACAAAACTTACGGTAGTTTTGCTGTTGCTACAAAGTACAAACGTGCACCCGGACCAGGTTTAATTCCCATTGAAGGTGGTGTTCTTGTTGTTGGCGGTAGTGCTATCGAAGTAGCCGGAGTAGAGCCAAACATTTACAACTATAAGAGACAAGTTACCGTACCATCTTTTTACATGGACGAAACAGAAGTTTCTAATACAGACTGGCTGGAATATTTACACTGGATCAGAACAAGTTATCCTGAAGATAGAGAATTTTATTACAATGAGCTTCCTGATACTTTAGTTTGGCGCCGTGCTTTATCTTACAATGAGCCTTACGTAGATAACTACTTAAGACATCCGGCTTACAGAGATTATCCTGTTGTTGGCGTAAGCTGGGAACAAGCCTCTCGTTTCTGCGAATGGAGAACTTCTCAGGCAAACGAATATATTCTTCGCCAAAAAGGTATTTTAACTGATTACAAAACACTAGCGCAAGGCAATAGCCCTGCGAGAGGGAATACAACTACGGCTGCTACTACTGCAAGACCAGACAAACCTTTCAATACTGATGCGTATCTAAATGGCCAGTATGACGATAAAGGTAAAAATGCGCCTAAGGATTACAATGCTAAAGCTGGTGCATCTGTTGGTGCTGCCGGTGGACGTGGTGGCAATGCAACACCAACAAGAAACGCAACATTGGAAGATGGTGTGATTATGCAACCTTACCGTTTGCCAACTGAGGCAGAATGGGAATATGCAGCATTAGGTTTAATTGGTAATACTGAATATGAAAACATTAACCAAAATAAAATCTATCCTTGGAATGGTTTAGGTGTTAGTTCTGCAAGTAAAAAAACCAGAGGTTTGGTTCAAGCCAACTTTAAAAGAGCTCCTGGTGATTATATGGGCGTTGGTGGTTCGTTAAATGATAAGGCAGATTTAACTGCACCAGTTCTCTCTTATAATCCGAATGATTTTGGTTTATACAACATGGCTGGGAACGTTAATGAATGGGTCAACGACGTTTACCGTACAGGTACTTTCACTGATGCTGAAGCATTTAATCCTTATCGTGGTAACCAATTTCAGGATAAACAATTAGCAGATGCAGCTAATGGTAAAATTGCTTTGGACAAATATGGTAAACCAATTAAAGCAAATGCTTATTCTGGTAAAAAATTAACTTGGGCAGAGAAGCAAGCTTTGGCAAAAAGAGCTGATTCAATTGCTAAATCACCAGATCCAACATCAGCAGTAACAAGTTATCAAGCAGATGAGCGTGGATATCGCGATAGACAGAATAAACTTCTTAATGATGAAGGAATTTCATTGGTGAATGATAAATCCAGAGTTTACAAAGGCGGTTCTTGGAATGATATGGCTTACTGGTTAAATCCGGCAACCCGTCGTTTCTTACAACAAGATGATGCTTCTGCAGAGGTTGGTTTCCGTTGTGCAATGACTATGCTTGGCGCACCTGAAATTAGTACGGCAGGTAAGCGGAACTTTAAGCAAGCAAAGCCAAAGCCATTTAATCCGAAAAGATAATAAACGCAAAAAGCCCCGAAAATTTCGGGGCTTTTTATTTGAATAAGTTTTTTATTTAAACTGAAGTAGAACTTGGTTCTTTTCTACCTTATCTCCCTTTATAATGGATAGCTTTTTTACAACCCCATCTGCTGGAGATTTAATAATATTTTCCATTTTCATGGCTTCCAGAATCAAAAGATTATCTCCCTTTTTTACTTCAGTACCTTCTTCTACGATAATATCTAAAACTAAACCTGGCATTGGCGCCTTTATTTCAGCAATTTTAGCCGATGCAATATTATCTAAACCAAGTTGCTTTAATAACTGATAAAATTTATCTTCCACTTTTAGTGTATAGTTATTTCCATTAACTTTTATAGTACAAGTCTTTTCAACTTTGTTAAAATCGATAACTTCAGTATTGAATGATTTGTTGTTTAAAATAATACTGGCTGTGTTAGGAGCTGTGGTACTTAAATTTACATTTAATTTTGAACCATCTACAAAAAATTCGTTTGACTTTTCTTCAACGTCAAACTGAAAATTATCATTAACTTTTATTTTAAACATAATTATTGAGTTAAAGCATACTGAACTAAGTTAGCGCCCATCTTAAGAGCATTTGAACGAGTTTCCTGAGTGTCTTCCGGATAAGTACCAAAATCTTCCCACCCATTACCTAAATCGCACTCGAAAGTATAGTAACAAACAACTCTACCTTTATAGATTAGAGCAAAGCCTTGTGGTCTTTTGTTATCATGCTCATGGATTTTTGGCAAGCCATTTTGAAATTTGAACTTCTGATTGTAAATAGAGTGATTGGCAGGCAATTCGACAAAACTTAATTCTGGAAATACCTTTTTCATCTGCGGACGAATAAATTTGTCCAAGCCATAATTATCATCTATATGAAGGAAACCACCACCAGTCAAATATTGTCTTAAGTTTTTGGCTTCCTGGTCGCTAAAAACAACATTGCCGTGTCCAGTCATGTAAATGAAGGGAAAATTAAATAGTTCTTTACTTCCAACCTCCACAACACTTTCTTCTGCATAAAAGTTCGTTTTTAGATTCGAATTGCAGAATGCAATTAAATTCGGAAGTGCTGTTCTATCTGCATACCAATCGCCACCACCATTGTATTTTAATTTGGCCATGCGATATGAGGGAGGAAAACTAAAAGAACAAAGAGCAAAGATTAAAGAACAATGAAGTAGAAATGATAAGATAAACGAAATAGATTTCTTCTTTCTTAGTTTCTTGAAATCGTAAATCGTAAATCGTAAATTGTAAATCAAACTCATCTGTTTAGGTAATTGATTTCAAAACAGGCTGCAAGTGCTGCAGTTTCAGTTCTCAATCTGTTATTACCTAAAGTTAGTGGTTTAAAGTCTTTATTCAAAGCATCGTTGACCTCGTTAGGGGTAAAATCACCTTCCGGACCAATCAAAATTAAATATTTTTGAAATGGTCTCACTAAATCTGAAATATATTTTTTTTCCAGATTATCAATGCAATGTGCTATAAGCTTATCGCCTTCAAATCGCTGTTTCATCAAACCATCAAAAGAAATGGCTTCATTCAATTTTGGATGATAAGCTTTAATAGATTGCTTAACTGCAGATGTTATAACCTTATTTAATCGATCCGCTTTAACAACCCTTCGTTCAGATCTATCTGTTATGATTGGCGTAATTTCATCAATACCCAGTTCCGTAGCTTTTTCAAGAAACCATTCCAGCCTATCAATGTTTTTAGTTGGTGCAACCGCAATATGGAGGTAGTGATTTCTTTTTCCATATTCGGTTTCTGCTTTAATAACTTTAAGCGTAACCCGTTTTGGATTGTCAGAAGTAATCTCGGCCGTGTAAAATCCACCAATGCCATCAACCAAATAAACCAATGCGCCAATAGGTAAACGTAAAACCCTTGCACAATGCTTACTTTCTTCTTCGTTAAGCGTATAAAATGAATCGGTTATATCTGGAGTATAAAAAATATTCATAGTTGAAATTAGTGATTATCAACCATATCTTCTTTATTAAGGACTAATTCTAATTTAACGGTTTCGATATTTTGCTCTGTTTTTTTAAGGATGGTAAACAGATAACCGTAGGATTCATTACTTTCTCCCACTTCAGGAATTCGCTCGAAAACGTGAGAGACCAATCCTCCGATTGTATCGAAATCTTCATCCTCTGGCAAATCATGCGGCAGATGTTCATTTACATCATAAACCGTTGCAAAAGCATTTACAATAAATTCATTATCAGATACCCGCTCAACCAAAGGTTTTTCCTCATCATATTCATCTTGAATTTCTCCCACGAGCTCTTCAACAATATCTTCGAGTGTTACCATTCCGGCAGTACCACCAAATTCATCTAAAACAATGGCAATTTGAATGCGGTTGCTTTGCAGCTCACTCATCAAATCGTTAATTTTTTTTGTTTCTGTAACGAAATAAGGTTTACGGATAATATCGCTTAATGTCCAATGTTGATTACCAGCTGCAACTAAAGGCAATATATCCTTGGCATGAATGATACCAACAATTTTGTCCATGATTTCATCATAAACAGGTAAACGGGAATAGCCTTCCTTTATAACTTTATCAATAACATCTTCTTTAGTAGAGGATAATTCAATACCCGAAATTTTGGTTCTCGGAACCATAATGTTTTTTACAACACGCTCATTAAAATCAAAAACGTTTTTAATAAGCTCATGTTCATTATTGTCTAAAGCACCGCTTTCTTTACCCTGGTCGAGTAAATACTGTAATTCTTCTGTACTGTGTAAAGATTCATGTCCGGCAGAAGTATCAATACCGAATGGTTTTAATATAATGGCGGCAAGGCTATTTAAAGTCCAGATAAATGGTTTAAATACAACATAGAAAATCTGAAGTGGAACCGACACAAAAAGTGTTGTTGCAACAGGTCTTTGAATTGCAAACGATTTAGGCGCTAATTCGCCAAAAACGATGTGCATAATGGTAATAAGTGAGAAAGCTACAATTGTTGAAGCCGTATGGATTGTTGCATCACTAAATCCCCATCCTAAACTATCGAAAAGATTTTTGAAAATGGTATGCATAACGCCTTCACCAACCCAACCTAAACCAAGCGATGCAAGCGTTATACCTAATTGTGTTGCTGCTAAATAACCATCCAAATTATGAATGATTGTTTTAGCCATTTTGCCAACTCGACTGCCCGATTTTGCTTTTATTTCGATTTGTGATGCCCGAACTTTAACGATTGCAAACTCTGCAGCAACGAAAAATCCATTTAAAAGCACCAAAAATAGAGCAAAAAATAACCGCCATCCCACTGATGAAGTATCAGTTTCCTGTAAGGCAACCATCGCCAAATTTGAGGATGGTAGGATTGCGTTTAACTTTAAATTTAAAAACAAACAGACCGTGGGTAAATCCATTAAGCTAATTCTCTAAATGTTGTGTTGTATAGTTCTATACTTTCTCTAATCACTTTGTGTGCATAACGTACGCCAAGTAAGTGCTCAATCGTTACATTTTTTTCTTCTAATGCTTTGTAATCCTGGAAGAAACGAACAATTTCTTTCATAGTATGTGGAGGTAATTCATCTAAATCGTTGATGTAATTTACCGACATATCATTTTTTGCAACAGCGATGATTTTATCATCTTGCTCGCCATTATCAACCATGTGCATTACACCAACAACCTTAGCCTCTATAACCGTCATTGGATAAACATCTACCGAGCAAAGTACTAAAATATCTAATGGGTCTTTATCATCACAATAAGTTTGTGGAATAAAGCCATAATTTGCAGGGTACATTACTGATGAAAAAAGAACTCTGTCTAATTTAATTAAACCTGATTCTTTATCTATTTCATATTTGGCTTTTGAGCCTTTTGGAATTTCTATAATTGCATTTACAATTTCTGGTACGTTTGCTCCAGGTGATACGCTATGCCAAGCGTGGTTTTCTTCTTTTGCCATTTTTAATTTAAATCTGTCTTTTCCTCTTCAGCAGTTGATACTTTATTTTTTACAAAGGTAATTAATAATGGGATAGTTGTGATAAGGATGAAGCCAATAATAATATATAATAAATAATCGTTTATTTGTTTTTCAAATCGTCTGCCCAAAAAATAGCCTAATAAAGTGAGCGAGCAAATCCAAAGCAATGCACCAACAACGTTATAAAGCGCAAATTTTTTAAAATCTAATTTTACAACGCCAGCAAAAATCGGCGCAAAAGTTCTTACAATTGGCACAAACCTGCCCATAATTAATGCAAACGCACCTTGCTTGTTGTAGTAATTCTCTGCGGCTTTTAAATAGCGTTTTTTAAAGAAAAAGCTGTCTTTTCTGGTATATAGCAAAGGACCGGTTCTACGCCCGAACCAATAACCTGTAAAATTACCTGAAATTGCAGCCACACATAGTCCGGCTAACAAAACCGCAATGTTTACATCGAGTTTGCCTGTCGCAACAAACATACCTGCAAGAAATAATAAATAATCGCCTGGCAGAAAAAAGCCAAAAAACAAGCCCGTTTCTGCGTATATAACAAACACAACAAGATAGAATCCGCCCTCCCTCAATAGTTTTTCGGGAGAGATTAGATGCTGAAGGTTAGTCCAAAAATCGTGCATATTGAATTATTCGTAAAACTACAAATAATTTTTAAAGAAAGAGGGGTTGATGTCTTTATTATCCATTACAATTATAACTCAGGAAAGATTTCAAGACAAAATAAAATCTCCCCCAAATTTTTCTCGCTACAATAAACATATAAAAAAATCTCCAAAAAACAGCAAAACCGTTTTAAAAGAGAAAGAGTTAGTGTCTTTTTTCATATTTATCAAATCAATGATAGCCAAGTTAATTAAAAATGTTAAATTAAATTTACATGCTAAACTTTTATAAGTTTAATTAACAACAGATTTTGATATTGGTGAATGATAAACTACTTTTATAGCAGTAGTGAGTATTACCCAATATAGAATTTCTTTTAAAGTAATCTTAATGAATCTCACTCTTTTCTTTTTGATGTTTACTTACTCCATTGTTAATTTCATAAATTCTATCGGCTATTTTTATTGTACTGTCTTTGTGCGCAATCATTAAAATAGTCATTTTGCTTTTCAATTTTATTAATAATTCTAAAATGAATTGTTCTGTTTTTGGATCAAGAGCTGCTGTTGCTTCGTCCAATAATAATAATTGTGGTTTTGTAAATAGCGCTCTTAAAAATGCTAAAATTTGCTTTTGACCGCCTGAAAGATTTAAACCATCTTCACCAACCTTTGTAAATAAGCCACTCGGAAATTGGTTAAAATAATTACCTAACTTAAGCTCTTCGCATAAATCAAAAACTGTCTTAAAATCATCTTCATTATCACTTAAACATATATTTTCTAGAATTGAGCAGTTAAATATTTTAACTTCTTGAGGAACTACAGAAATTATACTTCTCCACCTTTTTGTAGATAAGTTATTTAGGCTAAATTTTCCGTTAATTAAGATATACCCCGATTCATGTACATAGAATCTTTGGAGAATTTGAAATAGAGTGCTTTTCCCACAACCACTTTCACCTAATATTGCTACAATTTCGTGATGGTTAATTTTTAGGTTAATATTTTTTAACAGTTGACTTCTGCCAGCAAAGCGAAATGTTAAGTTTCTTAATTCTAAATGTTCAAGCCTATTATCCCATTCATCATCTTCGATTAAAGTAGTTTGAGTGTCTTCTGGTTCAATAGAAGCAAATTCATACATTCTATTATATGCAACTTTGGCTTCTTGGAGTTGAAAGTTTGTTAACATCAACCTTGTACATGATGGTAATATTCCTATACCAATTGAAAGTATAGCCATCATTTCGCCAATTTTCAATGTTTTTTCTAAGGTAAGGTATGCCGTTTCAGCCATTATTGCAATAACTATTATGGTTGATAAAACTTCAACTATCAAATTAAAGCGGTTTCCTGTTTTACCAAGATTAATACTTTTTGCTTGAAACTGAGCAAAATATGCGCTTATTCTATTTTTAAAAAGACTTTCCTTGTTAATTGATTTAATAACGGCTATCCCTTGAATATTATCAATGTAATTACTTTCGTTAGCAGCATAACCGCTCATAACTTCTATTACCCTCAATAATTTTGCATTGTATTTCCAGACAATAAAACCCATTAACGGAATAGCAGTTAAATTTGCTCTTGAAACGTATTATAGTAAGTTTCTCTTGTAATTAACCAATTATTGATAATAAAAATAAGTATAACTGTACTAATGGCTAACCCAGTGTATAAATAAATATTTTTATTAATATGCATTTGTTAAATATTAATTAGAGAAATGCTTACAGAAGGCACTCTAAAAACCAACCTTCTGTAAACAATTTGTTTATTCTGAATGGCTATTGTTCCAGCATTCAATTACCGCATTAGCATTTAGCGCTACACCAATCAATCCAAGCCATAAACCTGCAACATGATATATGCATTTTGCTCCTCCATTAACAGAAGACATTTTTTCATTTGAAATCTTTACCACTTTTTATTAATTTAATTAATTCAACCCCATTGTACATAAAAATTATTATCATGAAAAAAAACTTCCAGCTAGGATCTAAGAAATCATACTTGTCATTAAATATGATAATTACAACACTTAAAATTATTGTAATGAAAAAAAAATATGCTTCCCTTTTTTTCATGATATTAATCACTTCATTAAAAACAGTCTCCACTCATTGCAGCTAAAAATGCTCCCCCAGACAGAACAAATCCACCTGCAAAACCTAGAAGACCTACCCCACTTCCAATAATAATTGTAGCACCAGCAATCATACAATTTCTTTGATTCATGCCGCCACCTACAAGAATTTCCATTTGCTTAATTTTTAATTTTTTCATTTTGTTTTAAATTTAAGTTTAACATTAATTAAAAACTTCTGGCCAGTTGTTTCTGTAGTACAATACTGGCAAAAAGAATATTCCTTTTCTCATTTCAAGGATGAAATCGTGTTTTTCAAGGATGAAATTTTAAAAAACAATAAATTAAGCCTAAATTATTGTCTTACATTTGTTACACTAAATTTTACCAATCATCCCTTCGGTAAATGCTTTCAAAATAAACGAAGAGAAGATGACGCTAAATTGCATCGTAATAGATGATGACCCAATAGTTATTGAACAGATAAAGGAATATATAACCAATACAAAGGATTTAAAATTTGTAAAAAGCTATACAAACCCTAAAAATGCGATGAGCGACATATTAAACGGTCAGGATAAAATAGACATTTTATTTACGGATATAGAAATGCCTGAGCTTTCAGGTTTAGAGCTTGCCACTAAATTGAGGCATAAAACCAGATTTCTAATTTTAATGAGCGGGCATCTCCACTATGCAATAGATGGTTATGATTTAAAGGCAAATGGATTCTTATCAAAACCTATTGCTTACAAAAAATTCATATCGGCAACCAAAAGTATTTTTGAAACCTTACAGGTAGACAAACCATTCATCATATTCAAAATTAAAGACAGTAAAGAATTAGTGAAAATTTGGCTTGAGGAAATTATCTATATCGAAGCAAATGGAAATTATGTAATCATTAATGCTACAAAAAAACAATTTACAACGCTAATGAAGCTTTCAGAAATTGAAGAGCGACTATCATCTTTCAAACGATTTTTAAGAATTCATAAGTCATTTATTATATCTACAGCTTTTATAGAAAAGTATCAAGACGGCTTCATATACCTCTCAAATAAAAAATCCCTGTCGGTAACTTCTACCTACAGGGATGATTTATTAAGTTTTTTAGATTAAAAGATTAGATCAGATTTAAAATTATTGCAGGATAAATACCCAAAATTAAGGTAATGGCTACTGAAACTGCCAAAACAACTTTGTATTGCATTGGCGTAGAAAGTTCAACTTCAGCACCATCTTTAAACCACATAGCTACAATAACCTTAAAATAATAGTAAAAACCTACTAATGCATTCAATACTGCAAATGCGACTAATAGTATTTGATACTCGCCCATTACGTTCAAAAACATCAGGTATTTACCAATAAAACCAGCTGTTAGGGGAATACCCGCCAAAGATAACATGGCTATTGTTAGTGCCATCGCCACTAAAGGATTTTTCTTACCTAAACCATTAAAACTTTCAAAGCTATCGCTACCTGTTTTTTGCTTCACTAAGATTAATACCGCAAAAGCGATGATGGATGCGAAGGTATAAGCGGCTGCATAAACTAAAACGCTATTTTCCGAATTTGCGCTAATCACGATTAAAGAAAATAATAAGTAGCCCGCATGCGAAATACTTGAATAGGCAAGCATACGCTTGAAGTTCTTTTGAAACAATGCGGTAACATTACCAATAAATAAAGTAATGCAAACAATCACAATTAAAGGCACAACCCAAAAATCATGAAGCGGTGCAAAAGCATCAGCAAACAATCTTAAGAAGGCAGCAAAACCAGCAGTTTTAACAACTGTACTCATGAAGGTCGTAATCAAGGTTGGTGAACCTTCATACACATCTGGAGTCCAGAAATGGAATGGAGCAGCACCAATTTTAAAGCACAAACCAATCATCATCAGGATAACACCTGGATAAAAAATTGACGAAATCGCTTTGCTATTTTCTACTAAGTAAGCTTGAATTTTATCTAAATCGAATGAACCTGTCGCACCATAGATTAAAGTAATACCGAAAAGTAAAAACCCTGTAGAGAAAGCACCCATTAGGAAATACTTTAATGAAGCTTCGTTAGAGGCAAAATCTTTTTTACGGATACCCGCAAGGATATATAAACTCACTGACATGATTTCCAGGCCTACAAACAGCATCGCCATATTTTTGTACGAAACCATCATAATCATCCCCGCCAGGGCGAAAAGAATTAAGGTGTAATATTCGGCTATGTTATCGCTCTTTGAGTGGAAATAGTTTTGGGTAAGTAAGAAAATCAACAATGTTCCAACGATGCAAACGCCAGAAAAAGCCAGAGCAAAATTATCAGTTTGCATCATTCCGAAATGAATGGCATTGCCATTCCATGCAGCAGCTGTAAAGCCTAATGCAGTAAGTAAGCCAACAACGGTAAGCGGCAATAATGCTTTCTTTGCTTTAAACAAACCTGCATAAAGCACAATAAAAGCGGTTATACTAATGGTTATAATAATATTCATTGCTTATTTTACTGATGTTAATTTTTGATTTACCTGTTCTAATAAATGTTGTACAGATGCCTCTGTTAAGTGCAATAATGGTTTTGGATAAACACCCAAAACAATAATTAAAGCACAGATAATATAAAGAACCAATTTTTCAGTTCCTTGAATATCGGTGAAAGTAATGGTCAGTTCGTTTGTTTTGCCAAGCATTACGTTCTGGTACATACGCAACATATAAACGGCCCCGAAGATGATGGTTAAGCCCGCAATGGCAGCCGCCCAAATGCTATAATGATAAACACCCATTAACAATAAGAACTCACCAATAAATCCGTTGGTACCTGGTAAAGCAACAGTTCCTAAAACGATGATTAAAAACACAATTGCCAATTGAGGTGCTGCTTTAGCAATACCGCCTAATTCTTCAATTTTATTGGTTTTTGTACGAGAAAAGATAATATCTAAAACGAAAAATAAACCGACTACGTTAATACCGTGGCTTAACATCTGCACCATTGCACCTTGCATCCCTTGTAGACCAAGATTTCCAAGATTAAAGGATGCAAATATACCTGCCGAGATTAATCCCACGTGGGCAATTGATGAGTAGGCGACCAAACGTTTTGCATCTTTTTGTGTAAATGCAATTATTGATGCATAAACAATACCGATAATAGAAAGCACCATCGCCAGGCAAGACCAATCTTGAACACCTGTAGGTACAATTGGCAACAACCATCTGATTACACCGTAAATACCCATTTTTAACATGATACTTGATAACAACATCGTTCCTTGAGTTGGAGCAGCGGTATAGGTATCGGGTTGCCAGGTATGGAATGGGAAAATCGGCATCTTAATCGCAAATGCAATAAAGAAAGCCCAGAAAATCCAGCCTTGCTGTGCACTATCTAAGTTTAACTTATAAAATTCTGCAATTTCAAAATTGTTAGCAGGGTTTTGTAAGTACAAGTAAATAATACCCATCAACATAAACAATGAACCTGCAATCGTATAAACGAAGAACTTCATGTTAATGCGAACCCTATCTTTTCCACCCCAGAATGCGCAAATAAAATAGATTGGAATTAAAGCCGCTTCCCATCCGATGTAGAATAAGAAAGCATCCATTGCAGTAAACACCAATAATAAACCAGCTTGCATAAAAAGTATCAATGCGTAAAAGGCAGATGGATTTTTATAGTCGTGTTTGTAGCTCGACAAAATGATTATCGGGATTAACAAATTGGTTAGCAAAACCACCAACATACTGATACCATCGATACCTGCATGAAAGCGGATGCCTAAGTCTGCAATCCATGGTAAATTTGCCTCGAACTGTGTACTTGCATTTGGAATGAAGTTACAGGCAATAAACAAGGCTACGCCTAAAGATGCAACCGCAATCACGGTCGAAACGATTTTAGCCGACTTACCTGAAAATGCCGTAATGATAGCACCAACAAGCGGAAGAAATATAAGTAGTAAAAGTTGTTCCATTATTATTTTTGAACCCTTTTTATATGTAATAAAATGTATAAGCAAGCAATGCGATGATACCAATAATCATCATAAATATGTAGAAACCTACATTTCCGCTTTGTAATAAACGAACGCCTTTACTGGCTTCGTTTGTACTCCAACCCAATCCGTTAACAATGCCGTCAATAAATTTAGTATCGATAATTCTGTAAAAGAATTTCGAAAATGCATCTAATGGTTTTGTAATGATGAAATCGTAAATCTCATCTAAATAAAATTTGTTGTAAGATAGTTTAGCCAATGCTGAACGTGGTGCTTCATCAGCAACTGGTACGCGTGCACCTTTTACATATCTGGTGTAAGCATAAAGCAAAGCGATGATTGCCGCCACAACCGAAACACCCATCAAACTAAATTCTGTTGAATGACTTAAATCTAGTTCATGTTGCGAAATACCTGCACCAGTTAACCAATGCGCCAACCACTCGTTCCCACCGAAAACGTGAGGAATATTAATCGCTCCACCAATAGCAGCTAAAATTGCTAAAATGACTAATGGCGTAGTCATCGCCGCTGGCGATTCATGAACATGGCTTTCTTCGTGATGTGTTCCCCTATATTTTCCAGAGAAAGTAAGGAACATCATTCTAAACATATAAAATGCGGTTAAGAATGCAGTTACCACACCAACACCCCAAAGAATAGGACTTGCCTGGAAAGCATGCGCTAAAATTTCATCCTTTGAAAAGAAACCCGAGAATGGCGGTAAGCCTGCAATTGCAATGGTACCAATCATCATGGTTAAGAAAGTAACCGGAAGTTTCTTTCTCAATCCACCCATATGGCGCATATCTTGTTCATGATGCATGGCATGAATAACCGAACCTGCGCCTAAGAATAGTAATGCTTTGAAGAATGCGTGGGTTAATACATGGAAGAATGAACCTGTATAAGCACCAACGCCTAAGCCTAAAAACATATACCCCAACTGAGATACGGTTGAATAAGCCAATACTTTCTTAATATCTGTTTGCGTTAAGGCGATAATTGCAGCGACCAGTGCAGTTGCAGCACCTATTATCGCTATAATGTTTTGCGTAAATGGCGCAAGATCAAACAATACGCTTGAACGAGCAATCATATAAATACCAGCCGTTACCATCGTAGCCGCGTGGATTAATGCCGAAACAGGTGTTGGTCCTGCCATCGCATCTGGCAACCAGGTAAATAAAGGCAACTGTGCCGATTTACCACAAGCACCAATAAATAATAAAATGGTAATTAAAACCAGGGTATTATTTCCAGGCAACATATTTGCCGCTTGAGGGAAGATTTTTGAAAACTCCAAACTTCCGAAAAAGTTGAACATTAAGAATACACCTAACAAAAAGCCTAAATCACCAATACGGTTCATTACAAAAGCTTTTTTCGCTGCTGATGCATAAGCGCTGTTTGTGTACCAAAAACCGATTAACAGGTATGAACATAAACCTACGCCCTCCCAACCGATAAACATAACGATGTAGTTTGAACCCAATACCAATAACAGCATGAAGAATACAAACAGGTTCAGGTAAGCGAAAAATTTACCAAATCCTGCATCATCATGCATGTAGCTGGTAGAATATAAGTGGATTAAGAAGCCAATTCCTGTAATTATCAAAAGCATGATTGAACTCAATGGGTCAACCAAAAATGAAAGTGGAATGTGTAATGCGCCTGCGCTAATCCAATCGAATAAAAATACTTCGTGAGATTTCTGTGTATCGCCTTGTAAACTAAAGAAAATAACTACGCTGATGATGAAAGAAGCTAAAATTACACCACTTCCAATAATGCCAACAAGTCCTTTAGATAGAGAGTTTCTGCCCAGCCCATTAATTACAAACCCTAAAAGGGGAAGTAAAGGAACCAACCAAATCAATTGTTCTATTGTCATTCTTAATATATATTTACCACTTAAGGCGATTTAAAACATTAATATCTATCGATTTCGTATTTCTGTAAACCATTACGATTATGGCCAAACCAACTGCAACCTCTGCAGCAGCAAGCGCCATAATAAAGAATACAAAAACTTGTCCGGATGGGTCGTTGCTATGCACAGAGAAAGCAGTTAAAAGCAGGTTTACTGCATTTAACATCAACTCAACCGACATAAAAATTACGATTGCATTTCTACGGGTTAACACGCCAATAACACCTATCGTGAAAATAATTGCACATAAGTAGATGTAGTGATTTAGCGGAACGCCTGCCATTTGTGTAGTTAAATTTTCCATTATGCTTCTACCTCATCTCTTTTAGATAATAAAACTGCTCCAACCATTGCGGCCAATAGTAACAGAGATGATAATTCGAATGGTAATAAGAATGGCCCGAAAAGCTCCTTGCCTAAGTTTTCTACCAAACCTAATCCCTGGTTTTTTAATACCAGCGGACTATTAATGCTTGCCGCTTTAAACGAACCAACTAAGGTTACCGCTAAACAAGATCCTGCAATTACACCAACAATTTTAATCAATGGCGATTTTACGGGCTCTGTTTCCTTGTTCAGGTTAAGGAGCATCAGTACGAATAGAAATAATACCATGATGGCACCCATGTAAACAATGAAGTTTACAACGGCCAAAAATTGTGCATTCAACAATACATAATGTACCGTAAATGTGAAAAAGGTAAGGATTAAGTACAATACGCTATGGATTGGATTTTTTGCAAAAATCACCATCAGCGAAAAGATGATACTTAATGTGGCTACGAAATAGAATACTTGTGTACTCATTAATTTGTTATTTGTTTTATTTGTTTCTTCGTCCGTCATTGCGAGGTACGAAGCAATCTGTTCCATGGTTTGTGTCTCCACAAACCATTTTATATTTCGTTTCGTGAAAACACGAACTGAGGCTTACGCCAATTGCCATGGTTCGTGTCTTCACGAACCATAAAATTATTTTTTCATCTCCAACGGAGCCTCAACCAATTTATCTTTTCCGTAAATAAAATCTTTACGTAAATAATCTGCTGGTACAATTGGTCCGTCTAAATAAATCGCCTCTTTCGGACAAGCCTCTTCACATAATCCGCAGAAAATGCAACGCAACATATTAATTTCATAAGTTGCAGCGTATTTCTCCTCGCGATATAAATGCTTCTCATCGTTTTTACGTTCAGCAGCAATCATGGTAATTGCTTCCGCAGGGCAAGATAATGCACATAAACCGCAAGCAGTACAACGCTCTTTGCCGTTCTCATCACGTTTAAGCGAGTGCATGCCTCTAAAGTTCGCAGAAAATTCTCGTTCTACCTCTGGATATCTTACTGTAGCCTCTTTTTTGAATAAGTGACTAATGGTAATGCCCATACCTTTTGCAATTGCAGGCAGGTACATACGTTCCATAAAGCTCAATGGCTTTTGTTCCAGTACTTTTTTCTTATTACTTAATGATTCCATAATTAAAACTTCTCAATAATCGCAATCACAATACCTGTTATTATAATGTTGGCAATGGCTAATGGAATTAACCCTTTCCAACCTAAATTCATCAATTGGTCATAACGGAAACGAGGTATTGTCCAACGTACCCACATGAAGAAAAAGATGAAGAAAATGATTTTAGCAAAGAAAACAGCTGTTCCAAACAACGGTGCCCAGGTTGGACCTAACCAAACTGCCATCGAATCCATTCCTGGATAGTTGTATCCGCCAAAATATAAAGTTGCCATTACTGCTGAGGATACAAACATGTTGATGTATTCAGCAAACAAATAGAAACCCAATTTCATGGATGAATACTCTGTATGGTAACCCCCGATTAATTCAGTTTCACATTCTGGTAAATCGAAAGGCGCACGGTTTGTTTCTGCAAATGAGCACACCATGAAAATTAAAAAACCTAGTGGTTGATATAAAACATTCCAATGCCAGCCATGTTGTTGGTCAACAATTTCTTTTAAGCTTAAGGTATTTGTCATTAAAAGCAAAGCGATGATAGACAAACCCATTGCAATTTCATAACTGATGTTTTGCGATGCCGCACGAATAGCACTCAATAAAGAATATTTATTATTCGATGCCCAACCGCCAATCATTACGCCATAAACCCCTAAAGAAACCACGCCGAAAATGTATAATACACCTACATTAATATCAGCAACTTGTAGTGGAACCATTTTGCCCCCAATTTCCATCGGGCTACCCCAAGGAATAACTGCCGTACCAATACAGGCACAAAGTAGAGCTAAACCCGGACCAACGATAAATAACCATTTGTTAGATGATGCAGGAATAATTTCCTCTTTCATAAACATTTTAACACCATCGGCTAATGGTTGCAAAATACCAAAGGGACCAGCTCTATCCGGACCTAAACGGTCTTGCAAATAGGCTGCAACCTTACGTTCTGCATAAGTAGAATACATGGCTACAACTAAACTGATGCCGAAAATTACGGCAACCAGAATAAATTTTTCTATAACAAAACTTAACTCCATTAGTATTTTACGGTTTTATGTAACTCAATTTCATTAGCCGCTTGTAACGCCGCATTTGGCTTAATTACAGGAAGTGGTTTTAATGTTTCGTAATGGTTTGATGCAATTACTGAAGTATCATCAATGTGTGTTGGATGTTCGATAGTCCAATCTGAAGTTGCTTTTTTATCAAAACGACAAGTATTACAGATAAATTCTTCAACTTCACCAAATTGGTCTTTACGAGCAGTAACACGTAAAACATCTTCACCCTTATACCAAAGTGTTACTTTTCCATTGCATTTTTCGTGGTCGCAATTGCGATGTCCATCTACAGGTTTAGTAAACCAAACACGGTTTTTAAAACGGAAAGTTTTATCGGTTAAAGCACCAACCGGACAAACATCAATTACGTTTCCTGAGAAATCGTTATCAACCGCCTGTTGGATATAAGTAGAAATTTCTGAATGGTCGCCACGGTTTAAAATACCATGAACACGTTTGTTCGTAATTTGGTCGGCAGTGAAAACACAACGGTAACACAGAATACAACGATTCATGTGCAACTGAATTTTATCACCAATATCAATACGGTCAAAAGTACGACGCTCAAATTCGTAACGGGTCTTCTGTAAACCGTGTTCGTAGCCTAAGTTTTGTAAATCACATTCACCGGCCTGGTCGCAAACTGGGCAATCTAAAGGGTGGTTAATCAATAAAATCTCTACCACGCCTGCACGTGCTTCCAAAACCTCTGGTGAAGTAATGTTTAACACTTCCATACCATCCATAACGGTTGTACGGCAAGATGCAACCAATTTCGGCATTGGGCGAGGGTCTTTTTCCGAACCTTTTGTTACCTTAACAATACAGGTACGGCATTTACCACCACTGCCTTCTAACTTAGAATAATAGCACATCGCTGGTGGAACAATATCACCGCCTATTCGCCTTGCAGCATTTAGGATAGTGGTTCCATTGTCAACCTCTACTGTTATTCCGTCTATCGTAACCTTAACTTTTTCACTCATGGTTAATGATAATCTTTTATTTTTTTATGCTTAATGCCGTCATTGCGAGGCACGAAGCAATCTCTATATTTTTTACGTCTACCGCATTAGGATTGCTTCGTTCCTCGCAATGACGTTGAGCTTTATTTTTCTTCCGTTACCGGAGTTTTCTCAATCGGTACTGCATAACTCGCGATACCATAATTTTGTTGTTGGCTTTTAACTGGCTCTTTAATGTGCCACTCAAATTCATCTCTAAAATGACGAATTGCACTCGCCACAGGCCATGCTGCTGCATCACCTAATGGGCAAATGGTGTTTCCTTCAATTTTGCGTTGAACATCCCATAATAAATCCACATCCTCCATGCTTCCATGTCCATGCTCAATTTTATGAAGAATTTTCTCCATCCATCCTGTACCTTCACGACAAGGAGAACATTGTCCGCAACTTTCGTGATGATAAAAGCGAGCGAAGTTCCAGGTATTGCGAACCATACATTGGTCTTCATCAAAAGCAATAAAACCGCCAGAACCCATCATGGTTCCAGTTGCAAATCCACCTTCTGATAAAGATTCGTAACTCATTAAACGAGGCTCACCGTTAGCATATTTCAATGTTAAGTTTGCTGGCAAAACAGGTACAGATGAACCACCTGCAACTGTTGCTTTTAAACGTTTACCATTTGCAATACCACCACAATATTCATCAGAATAGATAAATTCTTCAACTGGTAAACCTAATTCAATTTCATAAACACCTGGTTTTACTAAATTACCTGATGCTGAAATTAATTTTGTCCCTGTACTTCTACCGATGCCAATTTTTGCGTATTCATCGCCACCGTCATTAATAATTGGCACTACGGCAGCAATAGATTCTACGTTATTAACTACCGTTGGGCAACCATATAATCCCGCAATTGCAGGAAATGGTGGTTTAATTCTTGGATTACCTCTTTTACCTTCAAGTGATTCTAACAATGCAGTTTCTTCACCGCAAATGTAAGCACCGCCGCCTGGCTGAACATATAATTCTAAATCGTAACCTGTTCCTAAAATATTTTTACCTAACCATCCGGCAGCTTTTGCCTCAGCAATTGCTCTTTCCAGAATACGGATTTGAGGCATCATCTCTCCACGAACGTAGATATAGGAAACCTTTGCACCTAAGGCAAAACTCGAAACAATCATTCCTTCAATTAAAGCATGAGGAATGTAAGTCATCAGGTAACGGTCTTTGAAAGTTCCTGGTTCAGATTCATCGGCATTGCATACCAAATAGCGTGCAACTCCTTCTGGTTTAGCCAAAAAGCTCCATTTCATCCCGGTTGGGAAACCCGCACCACCACGACCGCGTAAGCCTGATTTCTTAACTTCTTCAACAATCTCCTCAGGTGTTAAAGTTTTAAGGGCTTTTTCCACGGCACGGTACCCGCCTTTTTGGCGATAGACCTCAAGAGTATTGATGCCAGGTACGTTTATATGCTCAAGTAATAATTTGCGACTCATTTTTATTAGTCTATAGTCTGTAGTCTATTGTCTATAGTCCAAGAATCATAAAGACTCCCGACTGCAGACTTTTGACCTAGGACTTATTTTTCAAATCTTCTATCAATTTATCTACACTATCGGTAGTCAGGTTTTCGTAAAAGGTATATTCCGGGCTAATTTGTAATACCGGACCGAAACCACATGCCGCTAAGCATTCAACTCCTCTAAAGCTGAATAAACCGTCGGCAGTAACTTCACCCTCTTTAACACCCAACTTATCTTCTAAGTGGCTTAATATTTTTTCTGCACCAACCAAGCAGCAAGGACCAGTACGGCAAACCTCCAAAGCATATTTACCTTGTGGTTTTAAAAAGTACATGGTGTAAAAAGTAGCTACCTCGTAAACTTCAATGGGCTGAATATTTAAGTATTCGGCAACTTTATCCATTGCAGATGTTGGTACCCAAAGAAATTCTGCCTGCACCAAATGCAATAATGGCAGCAAAGCTGATTTCTCTTTACCCTCAGGATAACGACTTTTTACATCATCAAATTTGGCCAGCAATTCTGATGAGAATTCTACAGGTGTTTGTTCTTCTACTTTAAGCATCTAATTCTCCTGCAATAATATTCATACTACTCATGTTTATAATGGCATCAGATAATAACATACCTTCGCTCATTGGTGCAAACATTTGGTAATTTATAAAACTTGGTCTGCGGAAGTGTAAACGATATGGTGTACGTCCTCCATCATTAATCAGATAGAAACCTAATTCACCATTTCCGCCTTCTACAGCGTGATAAACTTCTGCCTTTGGTGCATCAATTTCGCCCATCACAATTTTAAAGTGATAGATTAATGCTTCCATATTGTTGTAAACCTCTTGTTTTGGAGGAAGATAAAACTCAGGAACATCAGCATGGAAAATGCCCTTTTCTTCTGTTTTCAACTTTACAATTGCTTGTTCGATGATGCGCAAACTTTGCCACATTTCCTCGTTACGCACTAAATACCTATCGTAGATATCGCCACTTGTACCTACCGGAATTTCAAAATCAAAATCCTGATAAGAAGAATACGGGTCAGCAACGCGAACATCATAATCAACACCAGCCGCACGTAAAAGCGGGCCAGTCCAGCTGTATTCCAACGCAGCTTCTTTAGTTACTTCAGCTACACCAGCAGTTCTATCGATAAAAATACGGTTACGCGTTAAAAGGTTTTCGAACTCCTTTAAAGCAACCGGAAATTCTTTTAAAAATTTATTGATTTTCGCAAAAGCGATGTCGTTAAAATCTCTCTCAAAGCCACCAATGCGACCAATATTCGTAGTTAAACGAGCACCACAAACTTCTTCGAAAATCTCGTAAATGTGTTCACGGAATTGAAAAAGGTAAAGGAAAGTTGTTGTTGCACCGGTATCCTGACCAATAATCGTGTTACAGATAATGTGATCGGCAATACGCGAAAGCTCCATGATGATTACGCGAAGATAATCAACGCGTTTAGGCATTTGGATATTTAACAATTTCTCAACCGTCATGTGCCAGCCCATATTATTAATTGGCGATGAGCAATAGTTTAAACGGTCGGTTAATGGTGTAATTTGATAAAATGGGCGATGCTCGGCAATCTTTTCGAAAGCACGGTGAATGTACCCAATTGTAGAAACGCCGCTTACAATACGCTCGCCGTCTAATTGCAAAACGTTTTGAAAAACACCGTGAGTTGCAGGGTGCGTTGGACCTAAGTTTAAGGTTACCAGCTCACTTTGCGGGTCGTTATCTGTAAATACCGGATGGTTATGATTCATATAAATTACCTTCCAAAAAATTCGTCTTTTTTATCTACTCTGTTCGGATCTTCCAATGGATATTGTTTCAACATCGGATGAACACCTAGATCATCCATATTTAAAATACGGCGTAAATCAGGGTGACCTTCAAACTTAACTCCAAACAAATCATAAGTTTCACGCTCCATCCAGTTTGCACCTTTCCATACCGTTGTTGCAGTAGGAATGGTTGGATTTTGCTCAGAAATAAAAACCTTAACCCTGATTCTTACACGCTCTACCATGTTGTTCAAATGGTAAACTACAGCAATACCATGATCTTTACCAGGGTAATGAACCGCAGTAATATCAGTCAGGAAATTAAACTTTAACTCTTCTTTTAGATGCGAAAGTACATTTATGATAACATCTTTAAAGGTTACAACAGTTAGTAAACCATAAGGCTCAGAAACAGCAGTAACTTTATCGCCAAACTTTTCGCTAAGCTTAACGTGGATATCGTTATTTAACGTTGTTTCTTCCATTATTTAATGCCGTATTGACCTAAGAGTTCTTTGTAATAATCAGAGTTTCTTCTTCTGCCCGATTCGTTTTTAACCAAATCCTGAATGCGTTGAAAACCATCTAAAATAGCTTCTGGTCTTGGTGGGCAGCCCGGAACGTAAACGTCAACAGGAATAACCTCATCAATACCTTGTAAAACAGAATAAGTATCGAAAATACCACCACTACTTGCACAAGCACCAACAGCCATTACCCAACGCGGCTCTGCCATCTGGATATATACCTGCTTTAGTACAGGAGCCATTTTTTTAGCAATAGTACCCATTACCATTAAAACATCGGCCTGACGAGGAGAAAAGCTTAAGCGCTCTGCACCAAAACGACCTAGATCGTAGTGAGAACCCATGGTTGCCATAAACTCAATTCCACAACACGAAGTTGCAAATGGTAGAGGCCATAATGAATTTGAACGAGCCAAACCAATCACTTTATCTAAAGAAGTGGCAAAGTAGCCAGGTCCTTCGGTACCTGGAGGCGCATCAACTATATTAATTTCACTCATGTTTATAAACAAAAAATGCTCACCCTTTTACAGAATGAGCAACAAATTTACAATATTTAAAAGGCAATTAAACTAGTTTAACTTGATTTAGAACCTTTCTAAATAAATTGAAAAACCTTTAGAAAGTGTATTCGATACACTTCATTTTTCTAATTCCAATCTAATACTTTTTTCTTAATTACATAAACAAACCCAAGCAACAAGGTGCCCATAAAAATGAACATTTCAATCATACCATCCATTTTAAGTTCGCGGAAATTTACTGCCCAAGGGTACATAAAAATCACCTCAATATCGAACAAAACAAATAGAATAGCCACTACAAAATATTTGATAGAAAATGGCTGACGGGCATTACCGATGCTTTTAACACCTGCCTCAAATACTTCAAGCTTATCACTTGTTTTACGCTTTGGCCCTAAAAAGTGAGTTGCAACCAAGGTGGTTACCACAAAACCTAAAGCCACTATTACCTGAAATATAATCGGTAAAAAATCTATTGAAGTACTCTGCGCATGCATAATCTTAATTTTCTGATGCAAAAGTAAAAGAAAAAGGCAGAGTAACAAAACTCTGCCTTTTCTAAATTATTTAACTATTGAATTATTTACCTTTTCCTTTTGGAGCCGGAGCTGCTAATTCTTTCAATTTAGCTGCTGCAAATGTTCCAGTTGGATAAACAGCTACACTCTTATCAAAATATTCCTTAGCTTTAGTTTTATCACTAGTGAAATAGTAACCACCTAAGTTATCATATGCTTCAGATAATTTTTTAGCATTTGGAGTTACTAACTCTGGCTTTGCTGTAACTTTCTCAATAAAAGCTTCAAAATGCGGAACCATCAAACCTTTTGGTGCCTTCTCATCATCTAATAAGCTATTAATACGAGCTCTATACAAGTATGCGTCAGTAGTTTCTGGAGAAAGCTGAGCAACTTTAGCAATCGCAGAGTCTGCTTTAACTAATAAGTCTTTTGATGGGTTTTTCTTAGCTGAATATTGCGTTGCATATTCAAAGTAATAAGCCAAACCATCATAAAAATAGCTGTACAATACCCCTTTAGAATTAGGGCCCGCAGCAATTACTTTATCATAAATTTGCGCTGCTTTAGCATATTTCTTAGCATCAAAAAAAGTTTTAGCAACTTCAGCTAATGCATCTGTATTACTTGAATCTTTTTCAACTGCTTTTGTAATGTTAATTAATGCTAAACTATCCTGACCAGCTTTCAATTGTGCTTTTCCTAAATAAAGATAATCGAAACCTAAAATTTTTGTGGTATCCTTTTGCTTAGCAAAATATTCAGTCATGTTAGTTAAAGCCTGAGGATAGTTTTTATTCTCATAAGCAGACCAACCTTTTAATCTTGAAACGATAATACCTTTTGGATCGTTAGCTGGAACCTGAATTGATGATGCAAGTTGCTCCAATGCCTGAAAATCCTTTGCATAGAATAAGAACTGCATATAACGTAACTGAGACTCTAAAGATTTATCTGTTAAATCAATATATTTTTTATACAATTCAGTTGCTTTTGCAGCCTTTTCTTTATCAGTACCAAAGCTACTCCACTGTAAGTATAACTCACCTAATTCGCGGTAAGCCGGGCCATAGTTTGCATCAGCTGCAATAACTTTATTTAACTCTGCTTCACCTTCAGGGAATGAGCGTGCTTCCTTGTACATTTTACCAACCTGAGTTCCGGCTCTTCTATTTGTTGGGTCGATATCTGCTACACGGAAATATGGACCAATTGCCTCGGAGTTTTTCTTTTGTAATGCATAAGCATCACCTAAACCAATAAATACTTCAGCATCTTTATCTTTCGAATCTAATTCGTCAGCTTTAGTTAAATTAGTTATAGCATTAGCAAAATCAGGTTTCGAAACATCCTCACTAGGTTTATCCTGAGCTAAATATGCTTTACCAATTGCTAAATATGTTTTATAATCTTTTGGTGCTACTGAAACCGCTTTATCAAAGTTTGTTTTAGCAGATGTTGCGTTGTTTGATAGTAAATCTGCCTGACCTAAACCTGCAAAATTGGAAGCATTTTTTGGATCAGCCGTTGTACCTTTAGTAAATACAGCTCTAGCTGAATCAATATAGCCGGTTCTTAAATAAACAAGACCAAGGTTATAATAGTTATCACCATTCGACGCTTGAGAGTTTACCAATGTTTTAAGCATTGATGTTGCTTTTTGGTATTGTTCAGCATCAATCGCTTTTTTCGCGTCGTTTAAACTTTGAGCAAAAACTGCAGAACCCATCAACACCAAACCTACATTTAAGGTTATTGCTTTCTTTAAAATTTTCATAGTTCTTTTTTTGTTTTTTAATGGTTATCAAGTTTACATAAGCTTATGCAAGCTTCATCTGATATTTTTTTGTTTGATTACTTAAGTGCAATCGTGGTTCAATTTATTATTTTTTTGTTATGTTAAGCTCTCTTGGCATTAATTTATGTGGTGCCAGTTCAGATTTCAGTACAATTAACTGACCTCTTTGGCTCCTTAACCATGTTGCAAATCCTGTGCCTAAACCGCCTCTTCCCTCGCAATCTATAATATTAATATTCCTCAAGAGCGGGTAAACCCCATCAATTAAATTTAATTGAGTCGGTTTATAAAACTTATCATCGCCAGGGCTTCCTTTTAAATTCTTTACTCCAAGTATTTTAATTTTACTTTCATTTTTTGACATCTCCGGATTCTTTTCAGAAAGCCAATTAACACCTAAAACACCAATAAAACTTTTATCTTCTGCAATAAGGTTAATTACCTCGTTACTGGAATTTTTAGAATATACACCTTTTTGGGGAAACTGACTGATATTAGCCAGTTGTTTAAAGTACTTAAAAGTACTGGAATAAGCGTTATCAAATACCAATTTCTTACCCGAATCCTTGCCCTGCAATATATCAATAATTTCTCTAACGTTAATAGTGCTATCAATATTGCTTGCGTTTGTAATTAATGCAATTCCATCAACCGCAAAACGCGAAGTATTAATTTTGATTTTACGCTGGTTGTAATATTTTTCCTCTTGCTTAGTTAGCATTCTCGGTAAAACGATAACCCTTACACTATCATTTAAAAAAACGGGCAATAACTTTTCTTCAGGCTTAAAAGTTGTAATAAATGTTGCCTGCGGATAATCCATTTTAAAAATATCAATCTCATCCTGAACAATCGGACCTACAGTTTCATCAACCAATATTTTTAAAGTTCCGCTTGTTCTGGTCTCTTTAACCTCTTGTTCCTTTTTATTATGATTACATGAAGAAAATGTAAATAGAGCCAGTAATAATATTAAGATATATCTCATTGATTTTAATCGCGTCTTCCTAAGCTTAATAATCTGATAAATGCATAAACAATAAGAAATATTCCAATTGCAACTTTATATGGATAAGCTATATTTAAAGGTAGATCTTTCCAAAATATGCATGCTAAACCTATAACCAGGTAAAACACAAACATGATTAGGCCTAAAATGAGCAAAAACCGCTGTTTAGGCGATTTTTGCTTAAAAATATCAAAATTTAACATTTTAATTGCTAAGTGTAAAGTTTACCTGGATGTTGTACTTTACCCTAACTGGTTTACCGTTCTGAATACCTGGAATCCAACGTTTACTTGCTTTAAGTACACGTACAGCTTCTTCATTAGTACCACTACCAGGGCCACGAATAACATTAATGTCAGTTAATGAACCATCTCTCTCTACTACGAAAGATAATGATACCTTACCTTGAACATTATTCTCCTGTGCCATTGGCGGATATTTAATTGCTCCACTTAGGTATTTGTAAAACGCTGGCAAACCACCTGGATATTCAGGAACCTTCTCGATACTAACAAAGTCATAAACCTTGTTGTCATCAACTGCTACTGCAGCTTCTCTTTTCGGTCCTTCACCTACAGGCTCTGCGATAACAATATCAGCAGTTGGGTCACCCTTAATATCTTTCTGTCCTGGGTCAGCCTCCTTAAGTTTTTCAACTGTAGGTGGTTCATCCTGAACTTCAATATCAGGTTTTACAATCGGAGGTGGCATTTTTACCTGATCCACTTTTGGTGGTGGTGGCTCTACCGGTGGCGGTGGAGGTGTTTCCGGGTTAACCGGTGGTGGCGGCGTAAGTACTACCTCTTGTGCAATTTCTTCTTTTTCCTCTGGTAACGATCCTTTGATGATACCATAAATTTTTGGAGCAAAGAACAAAACAAGAAATACTACAGAGCCATAAATTAGTGCCTTTGTGGTATTAGCCGGAGATGACTTACGTAACTCGTAAGCACCATAGTTTTTGTTTTTACCCTCAAAAACTACTTCCAACCATTCCTTTCTAAATATATCTAATTTCGACATGATTACTGGTTTAGTTGATTATAAAATACCTTGTTCTTTCATGAATTGCTTTTCATTGTCAAGGATATTGTCATCATCAATCTGACGAGCTCTAACCTTTAAAATTTCCAATTCATCCATCATATCAACAAAGTTTTGAAACGTAGAGCCTGACGTTGGTTTTACCAAGACAACGAATGGATCCTTTTCGGTTTCGTTTGAACCTTTTTTATTTTTAACAATTGCTGCCTCAATTGCTTGTAATGGTTCAATTGTTGGAGAGCTTTCTCCTGCTTCACCCATATACCATGCAACCTTATTATTTTTACCTAATAAAATTGTCATTGTTTTAGAAGCTTTTAGCGCCAATCTGTTCTCTGGCAAGTTTTCTTCTTTATCGGGCTTGGTAATATCCATCGCCTGTGGCGTAGATATACTAGTCGTTAAGATAAAGAAAGTTACCAAAAGAAACATCAAATCCACCATCGGAGTCATATCAACCCTTGGTGTGGCTTTCTTCCCGCCTGTGTTTAATTCTGCCATTTCTTATTTTCTTGGAGCTTCAGAGTTTGTTACTAACAAAAATTTATTCACTTTTTGTTTTTGCAAAACATCGATAACTTTTTTAACAACTGGATATTCTTCTTTCGCATCGCCTTTAATACTTACACGCATTGCTGCGCCATTAAGTTCTTGAGTAGCTTTACGAGCATTTAAAACCCATGAGTTTAATTGGTTGTCAGTCGAATCCGTAGGGATACCTGGCTGAACACCTGGTTTCATACGATCTGCACCAGACATACCAATAAACTGCTTAAGATTCGAAACAGGAACGCCGAATGAGCCTACTACAGAGAATCTGGTAATCTCATCAGGAGTAAAAGTAACTTTGTACTGCTCTCCCATTAACTGCAACGTTCTTGCCCTTACTTTTTGTCCTGCTACCTCAAAGAAAACCTTACCTTGTCCGATTGTTAAAATCGCATTGTTTTCGGCAGGCACCTTAAATACATAAGTAGATGAAGGTGTAGATACCGCCAAGGGTTCAGGTTGCTTAGCCGTAGCAGTTAATATGAAGAACGTAAGTAACAGTGCAGCTACGTCGCACATGGCGGTCATATCTGTTACCGTACTGGTTCTTTTAACTTTAATTCTAGGCATAATATTTAATACTTTTTAATAATGATGATCTTTTTTCCGGTTTTCCATAAAGCCGGTAAAAATTATTTTCATTTATTTTATTTATGCGTAGAAGCATAAGTTTGAACGATGCTGAAACCAGCCTCATCAATAGCATAAGTTAACTTATCAATTTTTGAAGTTAAGATGTTATACATGATGATCGCTAAAGTAGAAACAGAGATACCTGTCATTGTATTGATAAGTGCCTCAGAGATACCTACTGCTAACGCAGACTGATCCGGAGCACCTGAGTTTGCTAAACCTGCGAATGCACGAATCATACCTGTTACCGTACCCAATAAACCGATTAATGTACCGATTGATACTAGAGTTGCAATGATGGTTAAGTTTTGCTCTAACATTGGCATTTCTAATGCTGTAGCTTCTTCAACTTCTTTTTGGATAGCAACAATTGATTGCTCAACATCCATATTCGTATCTGCTTCTACTTCGCTATATTTTTTCAAGCCTGATTTAATTACTGCTGCAACTGAACCTTCTTGTTTGTCACACTCAGCTTTTGCAGCTTCGATGTTACCAGAATTTAATAAACCTTTTACTTTGATGATGAAACTATCTAAGCTAGTTTTTCCGCTTGCTTTACCAATTACGATTAAACGCTCGATAGAGAAAACGATTGTAGTTAATAATAAACCGATTAATACTGCAACGATTGGTCCACCTTTATAAGCTGTACCTGGATAGTTATTAGGTAATGGCAGGTTTTCATTGTTATTATCGATAAAGTTTGATGGATCTCCTAATACAAATTTCCAGATAACAAATCCAATAACGATACAAATTGGAATAACTAATGTTGCAAATACATTTGAAGCACTTGAAGAGCTCTCTTTTTTAACAGTTGTTGGTTTTGGTGCGTTTGCCATTTTTTTAATTTTTAGTTTTAGTTCTTGTTTTTAATTTTTTTAGCTGTTTTTTCTTTTACTATTACCACAACGTAGGCTTAGCCGATTTTGTTGCGAAAACAAATTTATAAATTGATTTTAAATTACAAATTAATAAATCAATAAACAATTAAATCGTTACTTAAATTTTTAGTTCACGGCTTAAACTATATATGGTATATAACAAAAAAATTGCCTCAGCCGGAGGCAATTCTTTCACAATAAAAACTAAAAAAAAATCGAATTGCAAATTTTTTGGCGAAAAAATGCATTTAAACCTACATTTAACACATTTTTAACGGTACTTCTTCATTATTTTTAACTTTTGTAAGTTCAAACTGTCTAAAATTTCGTTTAAACGCCTCCGACAATTCGTATGCTTTTAAAAAATATTCTTCCTGATTATTCCATGTTTTGGATGGGTCTAAAACTTCATCCGGCACGTTAACACAATGTAAAGGCATCATTAATTTAAAAACATGATGTAACTTATAGTTATTATGCTCTAAATCTCCGTTTATTGCGGCCTTAATCATCGCTCTTGTATGCCCTAATTTCATTCGCTTTCCTACTCCGTAAGGTCCGCCAGTCCAACCTGTATTAACTAACCATACATTTACTTCTTCCTGTTGCATTTTCTTTCCAAGTAAATCAGCATATCTGGATGGATGTAATGGTAAAAATGCTTTACCAAAACATGCAGAGAAAGTTAGTTGAGGCTCTGTAATTCCGGCTTCAGTTCCGGCAACTTTTGCAGTATAGCCGCTCATAAAATGAAACATCGCCTGGTTTACATCTAATTTTGATATTGGGGGCAAAACACCAAAAGCATCAGCCGTTAAAAAAAAGATATTTTTTGGGGTTGAACCAATCGATGGTAAAACGGCATTATCAATGAAATTTATTGGATAAGCAACCCTTGTATTTTCGGTTTTTTCGATGTTAGAAAAATCAACATCGTTTGTACCCGGATAAAAATTAATATTCTCTAATAAAGAGCCGTGTTTTATGGCATTATAAATCTGAGGTTCTTTTTCTAGTGTTAAATCGACACACTTTGCATAACAACCGCCTTCAAAGTTAAAAATAGAATTTTCGCTCCATCCGTGTTCATCATCACCAATTAATGCTCGTTCAGGATCTGCAGATAAAGTCGTTTTGCCAGTTCCGGATAAACCGAAAAAGATTGCAGTGTCTCCATTTACACCAACATTTGCCGAACAATGCATAGAAAGTGTATTCCTATATACCGGAAGTATAAAATTTAAGACAGAGAAAATTCCCTTTTTAATTTCGCCTGTATAACCTGTTCCACCTATAATAATCATCTTTTTGGTAAAGTTGATTATAGAGAAGTTTTCTTGTCTGGTTCCATCCAGTTCTGGATTAGCCAAAAAGCCAGGTGCAGCAATTATAGTCCACTCTGGTGTGGTGTTCAAGTCTTCATCCGCAGGGCGGATAAATAAATTATTTGCAAATAGATTTTGGTAAGCTGTTTCTGTAATTACCCTTATGGACATACTGTAATCAGCACTGGCGCATGCCGAGCAATCTCTAACATAAAAAGATTTCTGATTTAGATAGTGGGTGAGCTTAGTAAAAAGGCGATTAAATTTTTCAGGCTTAAATTTAATGTTGATATCGCCCCACCAAACTTCGTTTTCTGTAATGTTATCGCAAACTATAAATCTATCTTTAGGAGAACGCCCGGTAAATTTCCCGGTATCAACGGCAAGTGCGCCCGAAGAAGCCAAACTCCCTTCTCCATTTTTTAAAGATTCTTCAATGAGTTCAGCCGCTGATAATTGATATTTTACATCCAAACCGGCTTTCAGATTTAAATAGCTTAAATCTGGCGTTTGCAATCCTTTTTTGCTCATAACAATAAGTTAGTTAGTGCGCCAAAGGTATGCAGATAAAATGCAAAAAAACCAATTTTATTTAGTCTTTTTTTACATATTGTAGTCTTTACACTATGATTCAATACTCTGATTTACAATACTTTATATACGATTTTAAACTTATAAATTTTCGTAAAAAAATACACTAAGCCAATATCAACCGCCGGCTTTTTTTGCCTTATAACCATCTTTTTGTAAAATACCCATAACTTTATCCCTTACATCACCCTGAATCAGGATTTCACCATCCTTTACAGAACCACCAACGCCGCATTTATTTTTAAGTAATTTACCCAAGATTTCCAAATCTTCGTTTTTCCCTCTAAACCCAGTTATTAAGGTTACGGCTTTACCCCCTCTGTTTTTCTTATCAAGCATTACCCTTAAATCCTGTTGCTGGTTTGGCGCAGTTACGGTATTATCAACCTCTTGCTCAAATTCAAAATCAGGGTTTGTAGAAAACATAATTCCACCCAAATCACTTAAATTATTTTTTTTCGATTTCATATACACTGAAATTTAAACTAAGGAACAATAACTTTTAGAGACAATGGCTTTACTAAAATCTCAATTTCTTTGCCCATGCATAAAGGCTCTCCATCTACATGAACCGGACCATCCTTATCCCGAACAATTTTTATGTCTTTGCCTTTAATAATCTCAATTAAATCTGAAGTTTCTGCCTTCCCCTTAAATAAAACATAACTTAGAGCTGGCAATTTTAATATAGAGAAAGGCTTGATGATGCAAACATCTAATAAACCATCTTTTACCGATGCATTTGGAGCAATATAAACATTGTTACCATATTGAGATGAATTTGCAACACTCACGGCAAAGGCTTTTCTTTGGTATTCAACCCCATCAATCGTTAAGTGATAAACTTCTGTTTTATAATTTAAAACCTCTTTTAAGGCTAATTTCATATAACCGGCTAAGCCACGTTTTTTATCGTGAGAAAATGCAGCGCTTAAATGAGCATCGAAACCTATACCTGCAATATTAAAAAAACACATATTGTTAAAGCTAGCCGTATCAATTTCGTCTGTCTTTAATTGATTTAGAAGCAGAATAGCATCTTTTAAATTTTGTGGGATGTTAAGAAACCTTGCCAAACCATTTCCAGAACCTAAAGGTAGTACCCCTAAAATTTTATTATGTTGCATTACCTTCGATGCAACCTCATTAATGGTTCCATCGCCGCCCGCAGCCACAATAACTTCGAAATTTTTGGCAATTGCTTCTTCAACAATTTCTGTTGCATGGCCAACAAATTCCGTTAAACGAAAATTAGCATTAAATTTTTCCTTATCCAGATACTTATCAATTAATGCAGGAATAAGCGTTTTTGCCCGACCTCCAGAAATTGGATTGATGATGAATAAAATGTTAGTTTTGAGTTGCAAAGCTTGAGAATGAGGACACAAAAATAATCTATAATTTCTTGAAATAAAGAAAATATACTAATTTTGCAACATTAACAGTGGATTGATTTGCGATGTTCTGATAAATGAACGGGATTGCAACCACTCTAAAAAAAGTGCTAATACCTTCCTCAATTCAAATGAACCTGTTTTCAGGGAATTTTAGCACTTATTAAATTGTTTATTTTCATCTTTAAATTTTTTAATAAATGTCATATTTATTTACATCAGAATCAGTATCTGAAGGTCATCCAGATAAAATTGCCGATCAAATTTCGGATGCATTAATTGATAACTTTCTAGCTTTCGATGCTGAATCGAAGGTTGCATGCGAAACTTTAGTAACTACAGGGCAAGTTATTTTGGCTGGAGAGGTTAAATCTAAAACTTACCTAGATGTTCAACAAATTGCTCGTGATGTAATCAAAAAAATTGGCTACACTAAAAGTGAATATATGTTTGAGGCAAACTCTTGCGGTATTTTATCTGCAATTCACGAGCAATCTCAAGATATTAACCAAGGTGTAGATAGAGCAAGTAAGGAAGAACAAGGTGCTGGCGACCAAGGGATGATGTTTGGTTACGCAACTAACGAAACCGAAAATTATATGCCATTGGCACTTGATTTATCTCACGCACTTTTAAGAGAACTGGCTAATTTAAGAAGAGAAAATACTGAAATTACCTATTTACGCCCTGATGCAAAATCGCAGGTAACGTTAGAATATTCTGACGATAACAAACCTCAAAGAATTGATGCTATCGTAATTTCGACACAGCACGATGATTTTATTAAGCCTGCTTCATCTTCAAAAGAAGATAAAGATAATGCGAACGATGAAATGCTGACTAAAATAAAAAGCGATTTAGTTTCAATTTTAATTCCGAGGATTAAGGCTAAATATCCACAATATGCACATTTATTTAACGAGGAGATTACTTATCACATTAACCCAACTGGCGTTTTTGTAATTGGTGGTCCTCATGGTGATACGGGATTAACGGGTAGAAAAATTATTGTTGATACTTACGGTGGTAAAGGTGCTCATGGTGGTGGTGCTTTCTCTGGTAAAGACCCTAGTAAGGTAGATAGAAGTGCTGCTTATGCAACCCGCCACATCGCTAAGAACTTAGTAGCAGCTGGCTTGTGCGAAGAAGTTTTGGTTCAGGTAAGTTATGCAATTGGTGTTGCGAAGCCTACATCGATTAATGTTGTTACTTATGGAACAGCCAAAGTTGGGTTAACGGATGGCGAAATCAGCAAAAAAGTAGAGGAGATATTTGATATGCGCCCTTATTTTATTGAGCAACGCTTGAAATTAAGAAATCCAATTTACAGTGAAACAGCTGCATACGGCCACATGGGTAGAAAACCTGAAACCGTAAATAAAACATTTAGAACTCCAAATGGTGAAGAAAAAAGTGTAACTGTAGAATTGTTTACCTGGGAGAAATTAGATTTCGTAGATAAAGTAAAAGCTGCATTTGGCATTTAGTATAAAAAAACTAATATAAATAGCCCCCAAGAAGTTAAATACTTTTTGGGGGCATTTTTTATGTATCATATCCATTATTTGGTTTTATCCATGTAGATACATTCATAAGTATTTCCAGTTATCAACGACCGAGTTGACTCGCATTTTGTGTCGATTCCTGAAAATGCTATACACTAAAATCAGTGTATGGAAATAAAAGAAACAGAGTTTATCTATTCCGCCCGGAGTAGTAAACAGCAGAAGTTTGACAAAC
>NZ_JAUFPW010000029.1 GCF_030409415.1 Pedobacter aquatilis
AAGAACAAACTACTGAGCAGAGTCTTTGCAGCCGTAAAAAGAGGAACACCGTATCTTGCCGAAATAGCAACCTAAATTAATGCTACTCAGAAAAATTAATTAACCATTTATTTGCAAAAACCATAGAATACGGGTTTAAAAAACATAGGAATGTGGCTAGAAACATTTGCCGATATTCATTGCCGTTGGTTTCAACCAACGGATTCTTGATATCCACAAACCAATTCTAAACCCTTATTTCAACAAATCCATAATCGCCAAAGCCGTCATTTTTTTCTGCTCACCACTTTGCATATCTTTCAAAGTAAGTTCTCCACTTGCAATTTCATCGCCACCAATTAGTACAACGTATGGTATTTTCTTCGCATCAGCGTACGACATTTGTTTTTTCAACTTTGCTGACGTTGGATAAAGTTCTGCTGCAATACCTGCCGTTCTGAATTGTTGCAGGATTGGTAAGGCAAAGCGCTCGGCTTCCTCATCAAAATTGCTAATTAAAACCTTTGTCCCAACTTCTGCTGACGCTGGAAAAAGGTTTAGTTCTTCTAAAACATCGTAAATTCTATCTGCACCGAAAGAAACGCCAACACCTGTTAAGTCTTTTAAGCCGAACATGCCGGTTAAATCATCGTAACGACCACCACCGCCAATGCTACCCATTGCTACTTCATTAGTTTTTACCTCAAAAATGCAACCTGTATAATAATTTAAACCACGGGCAAGCGTAATATCGAGTTCTAATTTTGCCGTTAGCGGCAACGTGTAAGCAATCAGATTTTCTACATATTCAAAAACCTGTTCAATTTCTGCAATACCTTTTAAACCGGTTTCAGATTCTGCCAAAACAGTTTTTAAGCTGGCCAGTTTTTCTTCGTTTGTACCTTCCAGTAAAATCACCGGACGAAGTTTTTCCAAATCAGCTTCTGTAAATCCACGTTCTAATAATTCTTTGCTTACGCCATCCAAACCAATTTTATCAAGCTTGTCAATGGCAACTGTCATGTCGATAATTAAATCGGGTTTACCGATAATTTCGGCTATTCCGGATAAAATTTTGCGGTTATTAATTTTAATATTGAAATCTTTTAAGCCTAATTTGCCCAACGCTTCATCGTAAATCAAAATAAATTCTGCTTCATTTAGCAAACTTTTTGAACCCACAACATCTACATCACACTGGTAAAATTCGCGGTAACGACCTTTTTGTGGTTTATCTGCACGCCAAACCGGCTGCACCTGGAAACGTTTAAATGGAAGTGTAATGTCGTTTTGGTGCATCACCACATAACGGGCAAAAGGCACAGTTAAATCGTAACGGAGTGCTTTTTCAGATAGTTTAGATGTTGCGAGTTGCGAGTTCCGGGTTGCCAGTAATTGTTCATCAATCTTGCTCAGATAATCGCCACTATTCAAAATTTTAAAAATCAGTTTATCACCTTCATCGCCGTACTTTCCGGTTAAAGTTGAAAGGTTTTCCATACTTGGTGTTTGAATTTCCGCGTAACCGTATTTCCTGAAAACCGTTTTGATGGTATCATAAATAAAGTTGCGTTTTACCATTTCTACCGGAGAAAAATCGCGTGTACCTTTTGCTAATAAGGGTTTAATAACTGACATAGCCGCAAAAGTACAAAAAGGATTAATAACCACGGATATTTTAGAATTGAATTGGTCGTCATTGCGAGGCACGAAGCAATCTATTGCATTAAGATTGCTTCGTGCCTCGCAATGACGGAAATGTGCCTTAACCTGCTTTCACACTTAAACCCGGTAACAGCGGATACCGGCCTGTGGTTAAGGCCTGCAGGCGTATGAGCGGATAACGGGACTGAAATTGCCAAGAATTACCGATAATCATTTTCAAAAAATAAATGGATTTTAAAAAATCGTTACGAATCTTTCCGGTAGGTTTTACTTACTTTTGGCCCCATGATTTCATTTTTCGAAGCTTCGTTAAAGCAACTTTCTATACACCACACCGGCAATAAATTACTGGAAGAATATTATAATTTATCTGATGCGCCTCTGAAAATTGACGATGAAATATTGAGTAATTTGTTGATGCAGTATTTTTTAAAGCCTTTTGAAAAGGTAAATGAGGTTTATCATTTATATCACCCAAGCGATAATTTACAGTTAAACGAGGTTTTCCATTTTGCGAATGAGATTTTTGAAAATAATTCGCTCTTCCACGAAAATTCCGAGCAATTAGCGAAACATTTATATGATGTGGCGAACCACCCGAAAATAAAATCAGGGGAATTGTATGTTGCCTATTTTGAAAAAGTTCAAATCGAGGGCGAGCAGCTTGATGTTGTTGGGATTTTTAAATCGGAAAATAAGGATACTTATTTAAAAGTTTACCCCGAGCAAGATGGTTTTAATGTGAGTTATGAGCAGGAGGCAATTAACATTAATAAATTGGATAAAGGCTGTTTAGTTTTTAATGTGGAGAAAGAGAATGGGTTTAAAGTTGTGGTTTTAGACCAGGCAAAAAGCAGTAATGATAGTGCTGTGTATTGGAAAGATGAATTTTTAAAGCTTAAAATTAGGAACGACAGTTATAACCAAACCAATAATGTATTGGGGGTTTATAAAAATTTTGTAACCCAAAAGCTGGATGAAGATTACGAAATAAGCAAAGCCGATAAAATTGATTTACTTAACCGTTCGATGAAATATTTTAAGGAAAAAGAAACTTTTGATATTGAAGAATTCGGAAATGAAGTTATTGGAAATGCCGAAGGGATTGAATCTTTTAAAAATTACAAGAAAAGTTACGAGCAAGAGTATGAAAGTCCGATTGCGGATAGTTTTGAGATTGCAGATGCTGCGGTTAAAAAGCAAGCCCGTGTTTATAAAAGTGTTTTAAAATTGGATAAGAATTTCCACATCTACATTCATGGCAATAAAGAAATGATTGAAAAGGGTTATGATGATGAAAAATCGATGAATTATTATAAAGTTTATTTCAGAGAAGAGGAGTAGGGGTTTAGTTGGTTGGTTTTTTAGAAAGGAGTAGTTTTACATACTCTGACCCATATAAATGTATTGATGCAAACTCATAATGATATTTTTGTATTCCCGCCCAACTAAGCCTAAGCAGCAAATCTTCGTTAAGCTTAAATCGGCCTAACAAATTTTTGGGGATAGCTTAACCAAGCCAAACTCCTAACTTCAATACAAAAATTTTAAGCCGACAGTTTTGTTTCTTTTGCTGCCAAAAGAAAAAGGCCCGTCCGGCCAGGACAAAAAATAAATATCTATTGTGTTAATTCGCCATTAAATTTTTTGCTGTGCTTTCAAAGCCAAATATTGATTTATCACATTAATCGTTAATTTCTGCGGTGGGGTTAAAATAGAAAGAATGCCATGTCTGTTTAATTCCTTAACCATTACTTTTTTTTCGTAGATAAATTTTTCTGCAATGGTTTTGTGGTAAATGCCTTCAATGTCTTTCGCAGGTTCGGTACTTAAACTTCTTAACTCCGTGTTTTCGAAAAACACAACCAATAGCAAGTGGTATTTTGAAATTCTTTTTAGGTAAGGCATTTGCCTTTGCAATGCAGATAAACTTTCGAAATTTGTGAAAAAAACCAGAAGACCACGTTGTTTAATAACCGAACGTATGGTGCTATAAAGCGCTTCCATGTTACTTTCTAAATAACGTGTTTTCTCCTTGTAAAGCACTTGCATAATGTGACTCAGCTGAGTCGATTTTCGCTCTGCCGGTACAATAGAACCAATTTTTTCAGATAAAGTAATAATGCCAGCTTTATCTTGCTTAAGCATTGCCACTTTTGATAAAGCAACGGTTGCATTAATGGCATAATCGAGCAAACTTAAACCTTCAAATGGCATTCGCATTACTCTCGATTTATCGATAATGCAGTAAATATTTTGCGAACGTTCATCGGTATAAGTATTCACCATCAAGCTGTTCTTTCTTGCTGTAGCTTTCCAGTTTATTGTTCTGATATCATCACCGCCAACATAGTTTTTGATTTGGTCAAACTCGGTACTTTGTCCGATTTTTCTGATTTTTTTTACGCCAAATTCTGTTAGGTGATGAGAAGCTGCCATTAGCTCATATTGCCCAAGATTTATAAAAGATGGGTAAACCGGAAGCAGTTTTGAACCATCGAAATTAAATCTACGACTAACTAAGGCAAGCGCAGAACTGGTGTAAACCCTAATAAAACCAAAGTCGTATTCGCCACGCTTTGTTGGCCTTAAATTGTAATGAATAGATTTAACATCACCAGGTTTTAAACTCAATTTGAAATCTTTATCGCGTAATTGAAACTGAAATGGAACTTCATCAATTACCCTAAGTTTTACGCCAAAACCATATTTGTTTTGAATTTGAATTTGTATCGGGTTTTCATCGCCATTGCTTAATCTTTTTGAGGTTATTCGATGCGCATCAATGCCATTGTTTAAGCGGTAAAGAATTACAATATCTATAAGCAACAATATAAAAACAGCTCCAGTAATTATCTCCGGAATTTCGCTCAACCAACCAAAAAAAAACTTCAAAATAAACAATATTACACAAGCGGTTAAGGCTGCGAACAACCTGTTGCTTAGAAATAAGTTTTGGTAATACTGGTGAAATATTTTTTTCAATTGATTTGAGTTTTAAGCCTGAAAACTATCTTGGTATTTCTATTCTTTTAATAATTTGATGAACAACATCAGTTGTGGTAATGCCTTCCATTTCTTTTTCTGGCGATAAAATAATACGATGCGCCAAAACTGGTACTGCGACCGTAATAATATCATCAGGTGTTACAAAATCACGATTTTGTATAGCAGCCAGAGCTTTTGCACTATGAATAATTGCCAGCGAGGCCCTTGGTGATGCACCTAAATACAGCGATGGATTATTCCGGGTTTCGTTAACGATTTTGGCAATAAATTCGATAAGCTTTGGCTCTACAAATAAGTTGCGGATAATTTCCCTTGCCGATTTAATTTGCGCTACAGATAAAACAGGTTTCACTTCATCAAGTAAAGTTTTATTCACCAATGTGTGTTGCTTCATTAAAATCTCGGTTTCCTCCTCAAGCGATGGATATTTAACTTCGATTTTAAATAAAAACCTATCCAATTGTGCTTCGGGTAAACGATAGGTTCCTTCTTGCTCAATCGGGTTTTGCGTTGCCAAAACCATAAAGGGTTCTTCCATTTTATAGGTTGTGCCATCAATAGTAACCTGGCGCTCTTCCATAATTTCGAATAAGGCAGATTGCGTTTTCGCAGGCGCACGGTTAATTTCATCAACCAAAATAATGTTGCCAAAAATCGGACCTCTCCTAAATTCAAAATCTCCGGTTTTTGTATTAAAGATTGGCGTTCCCAAAACATCAGATGGCATTAAATCAGGCGTAAACTGTACTCTCGAAAACTGCGCATCAATGGATTTTGCCAATAATTTTGCGCTCAGGGTTTTTGCAACTCCCGGAACACCTTCAATTAAAATATGTCCATCAGAAAGCAAACCAACAATTAAAAAATCGATAACTTGTTTCTGACCGATAATAATGCCACTCAATACCGTACGGATTTGATTTACCGAATCGGTTAGTGCAGTTAAATCTGTGCGCTGGTTAAATTGTTCCTCTTCCATTAGGCTTTAGTGTTTTTGTAAAAATCTTCTATAATCTGGTTTAAACCAATTAATTCTGTATCGCTATAACTACTTAGCGATGGTATTTGCATGATATATCGGGTAAGCGATTTCGCCATTGCTTCGTTAATACCGGTTTTATGCATTAAGGTTGTAGCAAATGAACTATCAATTTCATTCGTTCTTAAATAATAGCGACTGCGTAAATGCTCTAGCAAATAGCTTATTTTCTTTTGCGCAATATCGAGGTTGTTGTGCTCGTGATAATAAACGCTACCTACGACTTGTGCATATTCTACAGATGTATTGGTGTATGGATCTGCAATCGGAATAATTCTTTGTCGTCTTTTTATATCGTAAAAAACAAAAAGCAACAGACTAAAAATGCAGAGGTAATAAGCGTATTTTAACTCCGGATGTTTAAAAAATACACGCAAAATATCGGTTTGCCCGGCATCAACGATATTGTAATATTCATCAAAAATTAAGGTATTAGTACCTTTTAAATAGCTAAGGGTTTTGGCTGCATACTCCGGCCCATATTTATCAAGCATGTTAAAATTACTATAGAAACCTGGTCCGGCGATTAAATATAATGCACCTTTACCATAATTGTAGCGGATAAAATTTGGTTTGTTATTCGCATCAATGCCTAAAATTGTGGTTTTTGAAGTATCTACATTTCGGTAATATTGATTGCCGATACCCTTATCAAAACCATAATTTACTACCGTTTTTAAACTCGGGTTGGTAAAGTTTAAGGAGCTTCCATCTTGATTAAAGTTATAAGCTGATTTTACTTTTAGTTCTTTTTCAGCATAATTCCCTAAATTATAACTGGCGATAAAAACCTTGTTTCCGGCAGAAGCAAACTTTTTTAATTGCTCAAAATCTTGCTTGGTAATTTTTACCTCAGGTGCTATAATTAAATAGCTGGCGTTATTGTAGTTTTTGCCTTTTAAGGTGTTGTAAATTGGTGTAGCAGATGCTTGCTTTTTTGTGCCGGGTAAAACATCCTGTATCCGGTTAAATAAAATAAATGTTCCGTAAGGGATTTTACTATCTTTTTTATAAGAAGGCGACCAATCTGTTGGTGTTGGTTTGTTAAATTGAGCCACAAGGTAAACCAATATCAATATTAGCCCAATCGCGAAATATACCTTGTAACTCCTCATTTAATTGCAGCGTTAAACTGGTTAAAGGAATGGTTAATTGGCTCAAATTTATTTTCATCAACCGGGAAATCTCCATACCATATATAATCAAACTGGTGGGTAAGTTTACCAAATGCAGATTGCAATTCTGGTTTGCTTATTTCTGTTAAATAGTTGTAGTTTGTTTTATCAGGTTTCCAATCTATAATATTGGCATCGCTTAATTTCTTCAAGCTTCTTAAATATAAAAGTCGCACCGCAAGGCGATATTTTCCTTGTCCGATTAATTTCTGAAGCTCTTTTTCATAATCGATTTCATGGATGTTGTCATTCAGCACATCATACTGTAGAATGGTTTCCTTTGATTTTTTGCTGAAAATATTCTCTGAACCAATGATTTTTATGATGATGTAAACCATAATGGCAATACCTACAAAAATGAAGAAATATTTAGACCCGGGAGTAGAACCAGCAGTAGTTATTAGTCGGGAAATCATTTCCCAAAACCACATCCAAAACCTATCCCAAAGGGATAAATCGCGGGTTTTTGACTCATCATATTGAAATTCTTTCTGCTCCGAATAGGTTTCAATCGCTCTTTTATCAAAAGATGAAGGGGTTACTTTACTGCTATCCGTTTTAACTGATGCGGTTAATTTAGTTTTTTCAACTTGCGCATAAACCTTCGCTTGCGTAAAGAGCAATAAATAACAAACAAGAAACTTGAACACCGATTTTAACATGCGCTTAATATTCTTCCGGACGATTATCAACTGGTTTTTCTTCGTTTCCGAATGTAGAAATACGTTGCATTAAGCCTGCGCTTTCCTTTTGCTCAACTAAACTGAAGTAAGATAGGGCGATGGTAATAATTGGAATTACGGTGCAAACCTGACAAAGGTATTGTATAACCGTACCAAGCATTGTAAACGTTAACGACATTTGTGGTTTGCTACCAGAAAATAAGCCAAGCATACTAAATAATGTTGTTGGTAAAACCACAAACGACATGCAGGCGTAAACGATTATCCAAATAATAAATAGAGTTCCAAAGGTTATCCAAAAATTATCTTTTATTAGTTTAAAACTTCTGTTAAATGCGTAACCAATTGTGCCATTTTCGATAACGATAATCGGGAATACCAATGAGATAATTGGCATAAGCCAAAAACCAGGAAGCAGGCAAAATAGAAAACCAACGGCAAGCAGTAAGCCTAAAAGCAGTGAGCTTCCAAAAATCCGAAAGAAATAATATTTAAAATAACCCCAAACTTCATCTGTTGTAGGTGTTAGATTGCCTTTTTGCACATAAATCGCAATGTAAGAAAGTGTTGCTACAGTTGTACTGGCGTAGCCAGCAAGTGAAAATAAAATGGCCAGAAAATATTCCAGGCCATAAAGACCTGCGCCAAATCCCCTGTTTCTAAATCCGTCTAAATTGTTTACGATGTTCACCATTTTGTACTGTTGCAACAACATGGCCAACATTCCGGCAATCATGAAAAGTCCGGAAAAAATAAAATAGGTTTTAACGAGTGGTTTGAAATTTTGACGAACAAACGTGAACGTATCGTTAATTATCTGACCGAAATCGCGTATTTTCTTAAATTCTATTTTAAGGAGCATATTAACTTAATTGTGATTTATAATAAATTTTTCTAGGGTAGATAAAAACATACCAAATGATGAAAGTGGCAGAGCTTGTTAAAATCAGGCCGCTTAACGTCCAGTGCATTTCGGTATGACGGGTAACAAAACTTTCGAAAAAAGCAGCTACAATAAATATTGGTACAAGTCCAAACACTATTTTTAAACCATCTTTAGCACCCTTTAAAACGGATGCCATTCTCGTGTAAGTTTTTGGAAATAAAAAGCTGTTGCCTAAAATAAGTCCGGCGGCACCGGCCAAAACAATTGCAGAAATTTCTAAAGTGCCGTGAACCCAAATCACTAAAACCGATTGAATACCCAACCCTTTGCTAAAGAAGAAATATTGAAACGAACCTAGCATTACACCATTTCTGAATAAGGAAACAATGCTTCCGAAGGAAAAAAGTATACCTAGAACAAAGGTGTATAGAGAAACGAAAATGTTATTTGCCCCAATTTGGATAAACATCATTATTGGGTTCTGTTGCTTATATACGCCGAATGGGTCGCCTTTTGCAATGTTATCATTGGTCATGTTTACATAACCGTCGCCCAAAATTAGTCTGATAAAAGTATCATCATACTTTGCAGAAATTGCGCCAATTGCACAAGAAACCAAGAAAAATACAAGTGAGTAAATGACTTGTTTTCTATGCTCGAAGAAGAGTAAGGGTAATTCTGTTTTCCAGAAAATTAAAAACCGGTTTGATTTTTCTTTTTTGTTTTTATAAACCGAGCCATGAAGTTTGGAGGCTAAGCCGTTTAAATAGGCTGTTGTTTTTGAGTTTGGATAAAAAGTTTTAGCATAAGCTAAATCATTTGTTATTTCAGTAAAACGATCGGCAAGTTCATCAGGACTTGCTTGTTGCAAATCGTTAAATCGCTGCCATTTTTCTGTATTTTGTTTAACAAATAAAGCTTCTCTCATTAATAGCTACTCAAATCTGTGGTTAAAATAGTTTAAATTTTCTTGCTAACAAAAATAAGCGGCAATTGCTTTATCAATTTTACGCTGAAAAATTTACAAACGCGAAACTATCATCTATGCATAAAAAAAATTATGTTTGAAATATGGAAACCATTACAATTAGCACTGCTCAAAATGTTGATATTGAATATGAAGTTGCAGGCTTGGGCGAACGCATAGCTGCCCGATTAATAGATCTTGCTGGCTTTGCAGTTTTGTACATCGTGGTTTTAATTTTAATGGTTGCGGCACAGTTCAGTACATCGGGCAATATTTCAATCGTCCTGATTATTCTATTTGCGGTAATATTTATTTTTTATGACTTGGTTTGCGAAATGCTGATGAACGGGCAAAGTTTCGGGAAAAAAATTATGAAGATAAAAGTCATCAGCCTTGATGGCGGACAACCAACCTTCGGCCAATATTTAATGCGTTGGATTTTTAGAATTGTAGATTTTGGAGTGTGGTTTGGATGGGGTGTAGTTGCCTTAATTTCTGTAGCAGTTACAGAAAAGCACCAGCGTATTGGCGATAAATTAGCGAAAACAACATTAATTAAAACGGTTCCCCGTACAAAAATTGATAACGTTGCCTTTAGTTTTTCATTGCCAGAAGATTACGAGCCCATATTTAAAGAGGTTTTGCATTTAAATGATAGAGATGCTGAACTTGTTTACGAGGTTTTAACGGGTTACTACACAACCGGAAATGCAGATTTAATTTATGCGATGGCCGCAAAAATTAAAGCACATATCGCTGTGAATATTCCTGCCGGGATGAACGAACTTCAGTTTCTGGAAACCGTTATGAGAGATTATAAACACATTACCGCCAATATTAATGTTTAGTGGATAAACATTTTATATAAGTAACATATCAATACAAAATTACCAACGATAATTATCATTGATTTTAGCACAATCGGGCTTTTTGCAAAGGGAAATTTTTGAATGATAAAAGCTGAAATAAACACCAAAATTAATGGAATTGCTGGAGGGTATAATTCCCAGCTTTGTTGAAAATTACCCTGAAACAGCAAGATAACTGAACGCTGAAAACCGCAACCAGGGCAATCTAAATGAGTTAATGTTTTAATAGGGCAGGGTATTAAATGATTTTGCAGCCAATCAACTAAATTGATTGTGCTGCAAAATATTTGTAAAGTAATCAATAACATTAAACAACCGGAGGAGGCGTATCGTTAGGATTGTTTTGATTACCAAATGGATTATTGAAGTTGTTGTTTTGGTTATTGAACGGGTTATTTCCGAAGCCATTATTTTGAGCCTCTGCCGCTGATGGACCTAAATATCTAGCATTTCCAAAACCTAAAAGTGGCCAGAAAACGTAAGGAAATATAACTAAGCCAACGGTAAAACCCTCTGATTTTCCGAAACTTTTACTTATTAAGTTTATTAACCAAATGACGAAAACAGGATAAGTACATGGAATCAATAACCACAAAATCCAAATCATTGGCTTGCCAACAATTTCAATCATCACAATAAAATTGTAAATTGGAATTAAAGCTGCCCAACCTGGTTTGCCGGCTTTTTCAAAAACCTTCCACATTCCAACAATCAGCAATACAATAATTGCCAAATAAACAATAATAGCAACTGCGCCAATGCCCGCGGCTATACCGCTACCTTCATAAGATTCGTACTCATTCATAAGTTTTCGTTTTTTAGATTAATAATAAACTAAGCTAAAATTTTAAAATTAAAAATGAAAGAAGCTGATATTAAATTATTTAAGTACTGCAGAAATTTTTGGTTGCAGTGCGCTTGCCCAATTTTCATACATTTTACCGCTTGGATGTAAACCATCGTTTGCAATTAATGTAGCATCATTTGCGGCCATTCTAGAGCCAAGTGTAATATTTGTGAAACTTACGCCTGCATCATTAGTTATTTTTTCTGCTGCTGTGTTAAATGCATCAATTTCTTTGGCAATTGCTTCAGCAGATTTGAAGCCACTTTTTGCGAAAGGTGTTACGCCCCAATCGGGTATAGAAACTACAAAAACTCTGGCTTTTTTCCCGCCAGCAAAACCAATGGCGGTTTCCAATAACTCACGAAATTCTTTTTTGTAAGTTTCTAAACTGTAACCTCTATATTGGTTATTTACGCCAATAAGTAAGGTAACAAAATCGAATTTTTGGGTAACTTTTGCCTGTACAATTGCGCCCTGAAGCTCGTCGGTTGTCCAGCCAGTTCTGGCAATTATTTTCGGCGTTTCTAAGTTAATTGCATTTTTTGCCAGTAAATTTTTAAGTTGAAAAGGAAAAGATTCATTTTGACTAACCGCCTCACCAATTGTATACGAATCGCCCAAGGCAAGGTATGTAAAAATACCTGTTGTGTTTTTTTCTACAAAAGAAGTATCGGTTGGTTGATTTACAGGCATTGGATTTTGCTTAGTGCAACCCGAAGATAGAAAAGAAAATAAAATAGCGCTCAATAAAATTTTCATGCACTAATTTACGCAAAAGTAGCTTACACGGTTTTAGATTTTTAGAAGCTCAACGGGCTTGCGTTTATGGCTAATTTTGTCCCGCCAATGCTGCAATCTTTTGGTTAAACTTACGAAGTCTAACAGGCATCTTCCAGTAGAGACTTCGTAAGTTTAAAGAACCAAAAGTATTTTCGCGTATGTCGGGGCTAATGTTCGCGGCTTGTTAAAATTATCACAATTATCCGTTGGTTGAAACCAACGGCAAAGAGCATTAGGAAGTTTTATAGGGTTTTAAGGAGAACAAGTTGTTTATTGCAGGCTTGCTTTAGGTGCCTGTTTTATGTTAAGCACTTTGTAGATTCGCAAGTTTTGTGCACTATTCTTTGTTCTCAAACCCGATTGAAGTGAAAAGCCCGCAAGCGAGGCACGAGTGCGGACTTGTAACGTAAAGCGGGACTGATGCCCGCCAAAAGTACCAACCGTTCATTTTCAAAAAAATTATATTATACCAATTCCATTTTGAAAAGATTGGCAATATGATTTTTCAGTTTTTCCTTCACTTCTTCGATATTGGGTTTATAGCCCAATTCATGTTCTAAAGAGGTAACCGCTTTATCATCAATACCGCAAGGCACAATGTTTTTAAAGTAATCTAAATCAACGTTTACATTAAAGGCAAAGCCATGCATGGTAACCCAACGACTGCAACGAACGCCCATAGCGCAAATTTTTCGGGCTTTCTCATTATCAGCATCCAGCCAAACGCCGGTATAGCCTTCGTATCTTCCGCTTTCAATTCCGTAATCTTTAAGGGTTAAAATTACCGCTTCTTCTAGCATTCTAAGGTATAAATGTATGTCGGTAAAGAAATTATCTAAATCTAAAATCGGGTAGCCAACAATTTGGCCAGGGCCGTGATAGGTAATGTCGCCACCGCGATTTATCTTGTAATATGTTGCCTGCTTATCTTTAAGGCCTTGTTCATCTAGCAGCAAGTTTTCTGGATGACCGCTTTTACCCAAGGTATAAACATGCGGGTGCTCATTAAAAATAAGATAGTTAGGTGTAGGTAAATTTGTGCCATTAACGCGATTTTCGCTTTTGATGGCTACGGTTTTATTTAACAAATCTTCCTGCCTATCCCAGGCTTGCTGGTAATCTGTTAACCCCCAATCTATAAATTGTGTTTTTACTAATTTATCCGCAGCGTATTTTTCACTTTCCTCGTTCATCTTCTTATTACGGTTTATTTTTCCGCAGCCTGTACATAGCCAACCATATAGCCATCTTTTGTTTTAAAATAATTTACAGTTAGTTCGCGTGTTCCGTTTGGTAACTCTACCAAGGCATTTAAACTGCCTTCGCTTTTTAGCTTAAAGGGTTTGATGTGTATGTGGGCCTTAAATTCCAGCCCTTTTTTACCATGCCATTTGTAAATTGCTTCTTTAGCACACCAACATACATAAAGTCCTTCGGTGTTATCGCCAATTTGCTTTTGTGCAAGCTCAACATCACTTAAAAACTTATGCTTTATGCTTTTTATTTTATGTTTGATGAGTTCGATATCAACGCCTACAGCGTAATCCTTACTAATCATTACAGCTGCGTAATCGTAAGAATGGCTTAAAGAAATTTTATAATCGAAGTTTACGAGGTATGGTTTGCCATCTTCATCAAATTTGCAATCGATATACTCGGCGGTATTTAAAAGCGTACGTAAAAGTAAACGAGTGCTTAACCAATGGAGCAACCGTTTTCCATTATTTAATGATGAAATGATATCGAGCTCATGCTGTTTTAACTGTAAACCGGCTAAAAGTTGCGCTTCTGTTTCCTCAATTTTCCAGATTGCCAGAACAGAGTGTTCATCAATATTTTTATTATAAACTATTGGCATTTATAAAATTGAAATTTAACATGCAAAATTATCTTAAATAAATGATAATTTAGGCCAAAAATACGCATAATAATGATATTATCTGATAAAAGGATTTTAGAGGAAATTGATAAAGGAACAATAATTATTGAACCTTTCGATCGCAGTTGCTTAGGCACCAATTCGTACGATGTACATTTGGGCAAATATTTAGCAACCTATAAAAGCCGTGTATTGGATGCAAAAAAACATAATGAAATTGAGCATTTCGAAATCCCAAAGGATGGTTTCGTGCTTCAGCCAGGTACATTATACTTGGGTGTAACATTAGAATACACCGAAACGCATAGTCATGTGCCATTTTTAGAAGGTAAAAGTAGCACCGGAAGATTAGGAATTGATATACACGCTACTGCTGGTAAGGGCGATGTTGGGTTCTGCAACACCTGGACTTTGGAAATTTCAGTAGCGCAACCCGTTAAGGTTTATGCAGGAATGCCAATTGGGCAATTAATTTATTTTGTTGTAGAAGGCGAAGTAGAAACCATGTATAACAGTAAAGGCAACGCCAAATATAATAACAAAACAACCCGGCCTGTTGAAAGTATGATGTGGAAGAACAGCTTTTAGCTTAATTTGGTTTTCATGTAAAATTCATAATTATATGCCTCAGGTTTTGTATCTTGAGGCATATTTACTTTTACACTACACCAAATGAAAATCAAAGTCTCGCTCCTTCTAGGTTTTTTCGCTGTGCTTTTTAGTTTTTTAGCATTTAAAATGGACGATGATCCATTCACCCAATTGCTAAAAAAGCTAGAAGATTACTCAAATAAATATCCACAAGAAAAAGTATATCTCCACTTAGATAAACCTTACTACGCCATTGGCGATGATATATGGTTTAAAGCTTATACTGTAAATACTAAAACGCTTGCACCATCAGAAATTAGTAAGATTTTATATGTAGAGCTTATTAATGAAAAAGATTCTTTAAAAAGACTTGTAAAACTGCCACTAATGGGAGGCATAACCTGGGGTGATTTTAAGCTTACAGATTCACTGGGCGAAGGAAATTATCGAATTAGGGCATACACAAGTTACATGCGTAATTTCGGAACAGACTTTTTCTTTGATAAAAACATTAAAGTTGGTAATGGCTGGGCAAACAAAGTCTTCACTTTTACAGAATATAAGTTTAGCAAAGAAAATAATACCGATAAAGTAAATGCAAGTATTCGTTTTGAGGATAAGAATGGAGTTGCTTATAAGGATAATGATGTAACCTACGAGGTTCAGCTGGATTACAGGACAATAGCCAAAGGTAAGGCCAAAACTAATGAATCTGGAATAGCAAATATCGATTTTGCGAATAATCAATCTTTCCTCAATAAAAAAGGAAAAGTTATTGCAGCAATTACATTAGATAACAAACAAAAGGTTATTAAGAATATTCCGATAACATCGACAAGTAACGAAGTTGATGTACAGTTTTTGCCCGAAGGCGGTGCCATGGTAGAAGAATTGCCACAAAAAATAGCAATAAAAGCAGTTAATGGAGCGGGTTTGGGAGAAGATGTTAAGGCTAAAATTGTAGATCAAACCGGAGCAGAAGTTACAAATGTAGAAACTACACATTTAGGCATTGGAAGTTTCATCTTAAACATGCAGGCAGGAAAGTTGTACACGGCAAAAGTTACTTTCAAGGATGGTTCTCAAAAAGATTTTCGATTGCCTTTGGCTCAAAAAAGCGGTTATGCGTTATCTATAAATAATTTAGATACTGGAAAAGTATCTGTTAAAATAATGACAACCGCAGATTTAACAAATTCTGATGAGGTAAAGATTGTAGGACAACAAGGTGGAAATATATACTATGTTTCGAAGGCAAAAGTTGATAAACAATTGCTAACTGCAATTATTCCAAAAAGTAAATTGCCTTCGGGAATTATTCAGTTTACGTTGTTTTCTGCTAATAATCAGCCCCTTGCAGAACGCTTGATTTTTAATAAAAATAAAATTGATGTGATAGATGTTAAACTAAATACGTCTGGCGCTTCTGCTGAGAAAAAGGGAAAATCGACTATAAATTTTAATGTATCAAACAGACAAAAGCCTTTGATTGGCAGTTTTTCTGTTTCTGTTACAAACGCCAGTAAAGTTACACCCGATGAAGATAATGAGAGTAATATATTTGCCAATTTATTACTAACATCAGATTTGGCTGGTTATGTAGAAAAACCAAATTATTACTTTAAAAATGATGATACAAAGACCATAAAAGATTTAGATAATTTGCTATTAACACAAGGCTGGCGGAGATTTCTTTGGAAGAACGTAATCAATGGAGTTGGTCCGACAATTACTTATAAGCCTGAGCAATCTACCTCGATTAGTGGTGTGGTAACTAAAGGTGGTAAACCCGTGCCTAATGGTAAAGTAATGATAATGGCTACCAAAGGAGGATTATTTATTCAAGATACGATAACAAATGCCGAAGGTAGATTTAGCTTTGATAACCTCGAATTTAACGATAGTGTAAGGTTTGTAGTACAAGCCAGAACAAAAACAGATAGAAAGTTTGTAGAAATTAAACTTGATGCGCATCCAGCTCAAATTATTACCAAAAGCAAGAATGGAGCAGAAATAGATGTTAATGTGAACAATACATTAATGAAATACATTAAAGAAAGCGATACATACTTTAATGAAATGACAAGATTGGGATTGCTGGAACGAACCATAAAATTAAATGAAGTTACCGTAACTGAGCAAAGAAATCCAGCCAAAAATTCGGCGAATTTAAATGGTGCTGGTCGTGCTGATTTTATATTAACTGCAAAGGATTTGGAAATGTGTGTAACACTCTCGCAATGCTTAAACGGAAGAATACCTTTTGTTTTGTGGAGAAATGGCATCCCTTACTCAACCAGAAGTCAAAATACACCAATGGCTATCGTTGTTGACGGCATGAATGTTGAAGCTGATTTTCTTGATGTTTTGAATCCCAATGATATTGAAACGATTGAAGTTTTACGCACCCCCGGCAATACAGCGATTTATGGCAGCCGTGGTGGTGGTGGCGTGCTCGTTATAACTACAAAACGTGGTGGTAGCGGCGTTGTAGCTAATAGTTATGCGCCCGGTGTAGTTACGGTTAACGAAAAAGGTTTCTCCATTTCCAGAGAATTTTATGCGCCAAAATATGATGGTGCAACAAGCACTTCAAGAGCAGATTTTCGTAGTACGATTTACTGGAATCCGCAAGTTGTAAGTGATAAAGATGGAAAGGCAACTTTTAATTTTTATAATGCCGATGAAGCTGGAACCTACAGAATTGTTATTGAGGGCATAGATGCTGACGGGCATTTTGCAAGATCTGTATCAACATTTGATGTAAAATAAATATTGCAATAACTAAAAGGTTAGTACTATGCTATTGATTTGTGCCTCAGGTTTATTAACTTGAGGCATAATCATTTTACCTAACCATTATGAAAAATCTAATCACTCGCCTCCTGCTATTCTCGGCAGTTTTTGTAACACTCTTAGCCTTTAAAGGAGATGACGATCCTTTTAATGCTATCCTTAAAAAATTGGTTGATTATAATACAAAGTATCCACACGAAAAAGTTTACCTCCATCTCGATAAACCATATTATGCCGTAGGAGACGACATTTGGTTTAAAGCTTACGCAACAAATTCTAATACTAAAGGACTTTCATCATTAAGCAAAATAATTTATGTTGAATTAATTGATGAAAAAGATTCGTTGAAGAGGCAACTTAAATTGCCACTTATGAATGGCGTAAGCTGGGGTAATATTAAAATAGCTGATAGTTTGATGGAGGGCAACTACCGAATTCGGGCATACACAAACTATATGCGGAATTTCGAAACCGACTATTTCTATGATAAAACTATTAAAGTTGGCAATAGCATTTCAAACACGGTTTTCACTAAAACAGCCTATAAATTCAGCAAAGAAAATAATTTGAATAATATTAATGCAACCATACATTTCGAAGATAAAAATGGTATGCCATATCGGGAAGATGAGATTAGTTACGAGATTCAAATTGATGATAAAACACAATCAAAAGGTAAAGCTAAAACAGACTTAAATGGTGATGCAAAAATTAATTTTACCAGCAATCAATTTAATAAGCAAGGTAAAATCTTAGCTCGTTTGCAACTTCCAAACAAGTCAAAGGTTTTAAAAGTGATACCAATTTTAAGTACATCTAACCAAATAGATGTTCAATTTTTACCCGAAAGTGGTGTTCTGCTTGAAGATTTACCACAAAAAATTGCCGTTAAGGCTATAAATTCTACTGGTAGAGGCGAAAACATTTCGGGCGTGGTATTAGATGATAATAAAAAAGTAGTGACCACCTTCCAAACCGCACATTTAGGCATGGGCAATTTTATTACAAATGTACAACCCGGTAAAACCTATACGGCTTTGGTTAAATTTAAAGATGGTTCTGAAAAGGAATTCAAATTTCCTGAAATACAAAAAGGCCATTCAATCTCGGTTGATAATACCGATGATAAAATATTAAAAGTGAAGATATTATCCTCTTCGGATTTAATAAATGGAGCGGAGCTTAAAATTATAGCGCAGAAAAATGGTTCTATTTTTCATGTGGCGAAGGCTAGAATTAATAAGCAATTGGTATCAACATCAATTGATAAAAGTAAACTTCCATCAGGTATTACGCAGCTTACATTGTTTTCTGGCGATAATCAGCCAATTGCGGAACGTTTGGTGTTTCTAAATCATAAAAACAATCAATTAGCTATTGATGTAAATGCAGATTCAGTTTCTGCAAGTAGAAAAGGCAAAACTGTTTTTAACTTTAACGCATCTGATAATAGCAAAGCAGCAATTGGTAGCTTTTCTATATCTGTTGCCAATATTAGTAAGATTAAACCCGATGAAAATAACGAAAGCAATATTTTAAGCAACTTATTACTTACATCAGATTTAGCCGGATACGTTGAAAATCCTAATCACTATTTCTTAAATGATGATGAAAAAACCAGGCAGGAATTGGATAATTTAATGCTTACTCAAGGCTGGAGCCGCTTTGTATGGAAGAATGTAATTAATGATGTTGCTCCAAAAATAACATATGCCGCAGAGCAATCTGCTGTAATAAGTGGAATTGTTAAAAAGGGAGGCAAGCCAGTAGTTGGCGGTAAAGTGATGTTAATGGCAAAGGATTCAAAAGCTTTTGTTTTGGATACCATAACCGATGCACAAGGTAGGTTCAAATTCCAAAACCTGTTGTTCAAAGATAGTACAAGATTTGTTGTCCAGGCCCGTACAAAAAGTAATGAAAAAAATGTGAACATTATACTAGATAATGTACCTGCTCAAATCATCACAAAAAATAAAAATCTGGCAGATGTTGAGGTTAATGTAAATGAGGTTTTAATGACCTATATTAAAGCCAATGATAGCTATTTCGATGAAATGAGGCGTTTAGGATTGATGGATAAAAGCATAAAACTTAATGAAGTAACCATTGCAGGAAAAAAGAACTTAGCGCCAAACTCATCTAACTATAACGGGCCTGGAATGGCAGATTTTGTATTGGGTGGAGATAAGATGAAAAATTGCCCTACCTGGACTTGTGTTTGGAGGCAAATCCCTGGTATAATTGCAAGGTTAGATACGCCAAGATTAATAAGAGGCAGTTTTGGCTCAACTACTTTAAAGCAAACGCCTATGCTGTATGTTGTAGATGGTATATATCCTGGTAGTTTAGAGGGTTTAATGCCGGCAGATATTGAGAGTATAGAACTACTAAAGACAATCGCTTATACAACTATATATGGTTTTGATGCTGGCGGAGGAGTTCTTGTAATTACCACCAGGCGAGGAGTAGATACACCGTATATTCCTGAAGGTATTGTTAATTTAAAACCAAAGGGTATTACTGTCTCTAAAGTATTTTATGCACCGCAATATGATAAGCCAGAGCCATTAAATATTGATGATACAAGAAATACAATCTATTGGAATCCGGAAGTTATTACAAATGATACTGGTAAAGGGCGGTTTGAATTCTATAATGCTAACGAGCCAGGAAATTATAGAATGATTATAGAAGGTATTGATGTATCAGGACGTTTAGCGAGAAAAGTATATACTTATAGCGTTAAATAACTAAAAAGTAATAAATTTGAATTAGTATGCATGCATACTAATTCAAATTTATTACTTTGCTTCAAATACATTCAAAATATCATTAAAATGAATACAATAAAAGTTAGCGTTAAAGATCGTTTGGCTACGATTACCTTAGATAGAGGCAAGTCTAATGCCATGAACCGGGAATTAATTGTAGAATTTAATGATATGTTGCAAAACATCTCCAATGATGATAATATTGGTGGTGTTATTTTAACAGGTAAGGCGCCTTTCTTTTCAGCAGGGCTGGACCTTGTAGAACTTTATAAGTATAATGAAGAAGAGGCTAAATCTTTCTTTGAACTTTTTTTCAGTTTTACGGCAAATCTGGTCGCTTTTAAAAAACCAATTGTTGCCGCCATTAGTGGTCATAGCCCTGCGGGTGGTTGCGTTATGGCCTTGGCCTGCGATTACAGAATCATGGCAGAAGGTCAATTCATCATTGGTTTAAATGAGGTTCCGGTTGGGATTATCGTGCCGAACAGTATTTTTCAATTATATTCATTTTGGATTGGCAGCGCAGAAGCATCACGAAGTTTGTTAACCGGAAAATTGTTTAATCCTGAAGAAGCATTAAAAATCGGTTTGGTAGATGAAGTTGTAAAAAATGAAAGTTTGCTTACTGCTGCAGAGCGGAAAATAAAGAAATTTATGGAGCTTGAAAGCAACACCTGGTCGCAAAGTAAACTCAATATTCGAAAGGATTTAATAGCTGCCGTAAATGGCGACCAATCTGCTACACTCGAGAAAATGCTGACGCAATGGTGGTCGCCATCAACCAGACATATCTTGAAAACCATTTTAGAAAATCTTCAGAGAAAATAATCAAATTCAAAATCACAGTTGAACAATTGAACAATTATCCTGTTCAACAGATAACCAATTTCAACGATTAAACGGTTAACCAATTCAACAATTAACCAATTAACCGCTTAGTCAGTTCATCAATTAACCAGAAAACAACCACATATATGTTAAATTTCAATCAACCAATGCTTCGTGATGATGCTTTAAAAGGTAAAACTATCCTAATTACAGGCGGTGGTACTGGACTAGGAAAGGCGATGGGTATTTATTTTTTAAAATTGGGTGCCAACTTGGTTATCACCAGTCGTAAGCAAGATGTTTTGCAAAAAACGGCTGATGAAATGGAAGAGAAAACAGGCGGTAAAGTTTTGGCTGTAGCTTGTGATGTACGCGAGATTGAACAAGTTGAAAACGTTCTCGCAAAAACAATCGAAAAATTCGGTTCGGTAGATGCGCTTTTGAATAACGCTGCGGGTAATTTCATCTCGCCGACCGAGCGCCTTTCAGCGAATGCATTTTCATCAATAATTGATATTGTATTAAAAGGCACAGTTAATTGTACTTTAACTTTTGGAAAGCATTGGATAAAAGAAAAACAAGCTGCCACGGTTTTGAATATTATTACAACTTATGCTTTTACAGGCTCTGCGTATGTTGTTCCGTCTGCTTGTGCAAAAGGAGGCGTATTAGCTTTAACGCGTTCGCTTGCGGTTGAGTGGGGTAAATATGGCATCCGTACAAATGCAATAGCACCAGGTCCTTTTCCTACAAAGGGCGCTTGGGAAAGATTGTTACCCGGAGATTTGGCCAAAAAGTTTGATTTTAAAAATCGTGTGCCATTAAAAAGAGTTGGCGAACACCAGGAGCTTGCAAATCTTGCAGCATTTCTAGTAAGCGATTTTTCTGGATATATCAATGGCGAAATCATCACAATTGATGGTGGTGAATGGCTTCAAGGTGCTGGTCAAATGAACGGTTTAGAAGCTATCCCGAACGAAATGTGGGATATGTTGGAACAAATGACCAGAAGCGCAAAAGGAAGTTAAAAAAATGAAAGATGTAATATGGATGATGGAAAATGCTGGACTTTCCATCATCCATGTTTTTTCCCTTATCCATCTACCATTTTCCCTTATCCATCTTTTTCCATCGCCCATTTACCATTTTCCATCCCTCATTTATTATCTTTGCCCACATGAATATCTTACTATTAGGTTCAGGTGGCAGAGAAAGTGCATTCGCCTGGAAAATCAACCAGTCTTCACATTGTGATAAATTGATTATTGCACCTGGTAATGGTGGTACTGGCGCTTACGGAACCAATATCAACATCAGCGTAAACGATTTTGATTCAATTAAAAAAATTGTTTTAACTGAGCAAATTGATATGGTTGTAGTTGGACCGGAAGAACCATTGGTAAACGGTATTCATGATTTTTTTCTTGCTGATTCAACCATTGCACACATTCCCGTTATCGGACCAAAGAAAGAAGGCGCAATTTTAGAGGGTAGTAAAGATTTTTCTAAGCAGTTTATGGAGCGTCACGGCATTCCTACTGCAGCTTCACGTTCATTTACCCCAGATACTTTAGAAGATGGATTAGCTTACCTTCAAAACCATGCTTTGCCAGTGGTTTTAAAAGCTGATGGATTGGCGGCAGGTAAAGGCGTTTTAATTTGTACTGAAACTATTGAGGCTCAGGAAGAACTTAAGCTAATGCTAGGCGGCAAATTTGGTGCTGCTGGCGCAACAGTTGTAATAGAAGAATTTTTAAATGGTATCGAGCTTTCTGTTTTTGTTTTAACGGATGGCGAAAACTACATCACTTTACCAGAAGCTAAAGATTACAAACGCATTGGACAGGCCGATACAGGTTTAAATACCGGTGGTATGGGTTCTGTTTCTCCGGTTCCTTTTGCATCAGCAGAGTTTCTAAATAAAATTGAAGAAAGAATTATTAAACCAACGGTAAATGGTTTAAAGAAAGATAATATCGATTATACGGGTTTTATTTTCTTTGGCTTGATAAAAGTTGGAGACGAACCTTACGTTATCGAATACAATGCCCGCATGGGTGATCCGGAAACAGAAAGTGTTATCCCAAGAATAAAAAATGATTTGGTTGAACTTTTTATGGCAACTGCCAATAAAACTTTAAACCAGGTTAAGCTCGAAATTAGCGAAGAAACTGCTGCAACCGTAATGATTGTTGCTGGAGGATATCCGGGCGAATACATAAAAGGGAAAGCCATTTCAGGCATTGAAAACCTTCGTCATTCTAATGCTTTCCATGCCGGAACTTTATTGGATAATGATGTTGTTAAAACAAACGGTGGGCGTGTAATTGCCATCACAAGTTTGCAAAAAGATTTGTTTACCGCACTTCAATCAGCAACTGCTGATGCTGGCAGAATTTATTTTGACGGTAAATATTTTAGGGAAGATATTGGTTTCGATTTAATTTAATTTTGATGGATATCAAACTGAAAAAAACACTGAAGAAAATTTCAGAAACTGCGATTAAACAAGGAGAGTTCATATTTACTGATGAACAAACTAAGTTGAAATGGTTAGGAAATGAGCCAGCTTCTGCGGATGAGATTAAGCAACTGGAGGAGAGATTACAAATCACTCTACCAAAAGATTATAAAGACTTTCTATCGATTACAAATGGCTTTACTACCCCAAATGAAAACATTGAGCCTACTTTTGAATCGACGGTTAATGTTGGGTTTTTAAAGGATATTGACCCGGAAATAATTGAAATTTGGATTAATAACGATGAACTTTTGGATGTTGCAATTAAATTAGCCAGAAGCATTATTGTTGGTGGCAGAAATCAAGAGCAATACTTCCTCTTAGTTCCGCCATTATCAGAAAGTGGCGAATGGGAATATTGGAAATTCGCATCATGGATTCCTGGAGAAGACCCATATGAAGGTATAGAGAATTATTTTATCAATGCCCTCGATTTTCTGAAAGGGGCTTAGGAAAATCGGTTTTAAAATCAAAAGCCACAGATTAACAGATTATTTTTACCTAAAATCTGCTAATCTGTGTCTTTCCTATATTATAGAAAAAATCTTACTTCGATTTGCTGCCTAAAAGCTCTTGCAATTTACTTTGTAAGGCTTCTTCTCTTAATCCCTTAGCGATAATTTTACCATTTGGGTCTATTAAGAAGTTGGCCGGAATAGAACGGATGCCATACATCACTGCCACTTCATTTTCCCAGAATTTTAAATCTGAAACTTGTGTCCAGTCTAGTTTATCATCAGCAATGGCTTTCACCCATGCATCTTTTGCACCTGGTCTATCTAAAGAAACGCCTAAAACAGTAAAACCTTTATCCTTAAATTTGTTATAAGCTACAACAACATTTGGGTTTTCCTGACGGCATGGTCCACACCAAGATGCCCAGAAATCCACCAAAACATATTTACCTTTAAAATCAGATAGCTTTACAGGCTTACCATTAACATCATTTTGTGTAAAATCCATTGCCATTACACCAACAGCTGTTTTTTTAGTAGCTTCTAAAGTTTTAGCTAGAGTTGTACCAATTTTAGTTGCTCTTAATTCAGGGCTTAAGCCTGCAAAGGCAGTTTCAACTTGCGTTTGAGCATTCGGATCTCCAGATAACTGGCTTAATGTTACCAAGCTTACATAAGATTTTGGATTACTTTTAGCGAAAGCTAAATAAATTGGCGTCATTTCCTCCGAAGCTTTTTCAAAACGCTCACGTATACCAGATACAATTGCTTTATCTTCCTTTTCTGCTGCGCTAAGTTTGGCGTACTCAGCATTTAATGCTTCGAGTTTGTCTGTAGCAGGCTTTAAGCTAGCTTTTAATTTTGTATTATCATTATTGGCTGGAGTTCCGCTTACAGCTATTGATTTAATTGAATCAGCAGAGCTTACTACAATATTCCCTGGCTCCAAAAATAAATTCGCATAGTCTAAGTTTTTGGTATTTGCACCTTTAACATAAGGATTTATTTTTGCGAAAAGATTACCAGATATTGGATCGGTAGCAGTTCCTTTAAACTCAAATTTACCATTGGTAACGGCAGCAGAATCTGTTTTGCGCTGACCATTTTCGTTGTAGATAAGATAAATCTTGTCGCCGGTTTTTAAAGCTTTTGCATCACCCTTAACCGTAAAGGGCTTTTGAGCTAGTGCAGCGAAAGGCAGAATTGCCATTGCTGATAAAATTATTTTTTTCATTAGTTGGTTTTTTAAGTTTGATGAGGGTTAAAACTCTTAAAATCAAATGTAAAGAAATGTAATCTTATCAGGTTATAATTTATGTAAAATTATGATAGTTTTTGGTATGTACGCCACCATAAATCAGGCATATCGCCATTTACTGCAGTCTGATAATCATCATAACGGCATGGAACCAAATGATAACGCTCATTTTTAGATTGCTGCGCAGGGTATGGAACCTGCATCCACCACCTATCTGATTTTTTGCTTTTCACGAATGTCATCTCGCCAGAACCATCTTTTAAACTTGTTCTGTAGATAATAAATTGAGATTTTGGAGTCAATGGAAAATCCTTTTTACGAGCATAAAAGCCATCTACAAAATACCAAACCATTTGTGCCAGTAAAAATGCAGTTTGACCATTATTATCATAGGCTGGGTTAAATTCGTAAAAACCGATAGAAGTTAACTTATCATTCATGCCTGCATAACGGGCAATTCTGCAAGCTTCTTCACCATCAAATCCGTTAGGCGTTGTATTCGCATTTGCAGCAGCATCAGCAGAACGTATGGCGCCAATATCAAAACTCACCATATTCGCATTGCGGATTATTGGTTCGGTAAGGGTAATGTCTTGTGCAAATTCGCCAACACGGTGTGCATCAAAATAAAGCTTATCCATAACGTTTAAACTTTCCTGATTTACAAAATAAGTTTGATAGCCAAGGTTACTGAAGTTGAAGAGATAGTTAGGCTGATGCAAGAATATTTTGTTCAAATAACAATCAGAACGGGTTTCAATGCCTTCACTTTCGTGCCCGTCGATATCAAATTGGTTGTCAACAACCACCAAATCTACTTTTTGCTCTAAATCTTCATAGCCTAAATATTGAGCGTATGTGATGTCTTGTCCGCCGCCAATAATTACCGGAATAATGTTGTTTTTAATTAATTCAGAAACAGCCATTTTCACTGCAATGTAAGTGTCAGAAACGTTAGCCCCTGGTCTTATATTTCCTAAATCGACAAGTTTGCTTTCAAAAGCACCTTCGTTAAGCTTGTAAAACTTTTCTCTAAAATAATCAGGGCCAATTCCGCAGCCTTCATTATTTACCGCATTTCTTCCATCTAAAACTCCAAAAATTGCAATATCAAATTTACCTTCTTCCAAATCGGGAAATGATTCAGTATGAAATTCAGTCTTCATGCCCAGCTGACTGGTTAAAAAACCTTGTTTTGGTGTAAATTGATCAATATTTAAGGGAGAAAAGAAATCGGTTAATGACATATATTTAAAACTATCGCCTCAAATATCTATTTTTGAAAGCGTATTTTCACCAATAGCCCCAAAAAATATAATGATACTCGTAACCGGCGGAACGGGATTTTTAGGATCTGAATTAATAAAACAGCTTACTGATAATGGTTTAGCCGTGCGGGCGCTGAGAAGAAAAACATCTAAAATCCCATCGCTACTTGCAAACATAAAATTAATTACTTGGGTTGATGCCGATATAAACGAGCTCGCTGATTTGGAAGAAGCCTTTGTTGGCATTACAAAAGTTTTCCATTGTGCAGCTTTTGTTTCTTTAGATTCGAACCATAAAAAACAACTTTTCCATGTTAATATTGATGGAACTTCAAACCTTGTAAACCTCTGTTTAGATAATAATTGCAGATTGGTGCATGTAAGTTCTGTTGCAGCTTTGGGCGAACCTAAAAAAGGAAATCAAATTACAGAAAAAGATGTTTGGGAATACGATGCGAAGGCTCATGCTTATGGTTTATCTAAATATGAAGCCGAAATGGAAGTTTGGCGTGGCATAACGGAAGGGCTGGATGCCGTGATTGTTAATCCATCCGTAATTATTGGTAAAAATGCTGGTTTTGAAGGTAGTGGTGCAATTTTCAAATTGGTAAAAGGCGGCTTTCCGTTTTACACGAATGGCGCATCGGGTTTTGTTGATGTTGAAGATGTTGTAAAATCGATGATTGCACTTATGGATAGCGATGTTATTGCAGAGCGCTATATTATTTCTTCTGAAAACATCCACTATAAAGATTTATTTACTTCGATTGCCAACGGTTTTGGCGTAAAGGCGCCAACCAAAGAAGCTAAACCCTGGATGCTTGGAGTTGCCTGGAGAGCCTTAAAATTCTTCTCCTTTTTTACCAGAAGCCAACCATCAATTACCAAAGATACAGCCAAAAGTAGCGTAACTTTAAGCTACTATTCAAATGATAAAATCGTAAACCAAATCGGCATACAATTTAAGCCACTTTCAAATAGTATTGCAGAAATCACCCAACACTTAAAATAATGCCTAAACAAAAAGCCTACTACATTATTGATTTTGATAGCACTTTTACACAAGTAGAAGCATTAGATGAACTTGCCAGAATTTCTTTAAAAAAGCATCCGCAGAAAGAATCTATTTTTCAAAAAATTGAAGATTATACCAATCTGGCGATGGAAGGAAAGTTGTCTTTTTCTGAAAGTTTAGCGCAGCGTGTAAAATTATTAGAGGCAGATGAGGAGCACTTAAAACAATTAATCAAGCATTTGAAGAAAAAAGTTTCGACTTCTTTTTCTCGAAATGCAGAGTTTTTTAAAAAACATGCTGATGAGGTTTTGATTGTTTCTGGCGGATTTAAAGAATTTATAACGCCTGTTGTAAGTCAGTATCACATTAAAAAGGAAAACATTTATGCCAACACTTTTGTAACCACAGGTGATGGAAAAATTATAGATTACGACCATGCAAATCCATTAAGCGAGGAAGGTGGAAAGGTTAAATTGCTACAGCATTTAAAATTAGAGGGTGAGCTTTTCGGTATTGGAGATGGATATTCAGATTTCCAACTTCGTGAAAGCGGTTTGATCAATAAATTTTTTGCTTTCACTGAAAATATCGCCCGTGAAAGTATTGTTGCAAAAGCCGATCACATTACACCAAGTTTTGATGAGTTTTTATATGTGAATGATTTGCCAAGGGCAATTTCATATCCAAAAAACCGCATTTTATGTCTGGTTATTGGTGATGTTGATCCTAAAAGTATCACACTATTGAAAAATGATGGTTTATCAATCAGGCATAAAACGAGCTTCGAAGAAAAGTACGTTAAAGATGTTGGCGTAATTTTACTTGCAGATGGAGAGAAAATTGAAAAAATTCAGCTTAAAAATGCTGTAAAACTAAAAACGATAGGTTATTTAGGCAATTCAAAAAATAAAATCGATTCAGCGTTGTGTACCAAAATGGGCATCGTCATTTTTGATGATGCTAAGGGAAACCCTCGTAACTTCGATTTTATACCTAAAAGGATTATCTATTTTATGAACACCGGAGCAACTTATCTGAGCACGAATTATCCGAATTTGCAATTGCCAAAAATTGATAAATCGCACCGTTTAATCCATATTCATAAAAATGTGCCAGGTATAATGGCGCAAATTAATACGGTTTTTGCGAAGCATAATATCAACATTGTTGGTCAATTCTTAATGACCAATACAGATATCGGCTATGCCATTACAGATATTAATACGGAGTATGATAAGCAATTGTTTAAGGCGCTTAAAAAGATTGAGCATACCATAAAATTCAGAGTTTTGTACTAAGGTATTATTGTCATTCTGATAAAAGCGAAGAGTTTCTTCAAGGTTTTTCGCTAAAATAAGAATGACAAATTCATTTAAAAATGATGCCTCTTTATTAGCAAATGTTTTGGGCTTCCCACAGCTTGAGAACGGTAAATTCCGCTGTGCCCAGAAAATAGATATGCAATAACGCAGGCAATAGCAATGTAAATACCACTGCTGCTTCCGAATAATTCGATGCCCATTATCATACAAGCTAATGGTGTATTTGCGGCACCAGAAAAAACAGCCACAAAGCCCATGCCTGCTAACAATGCAATCGGTAGCGGTATAAAAATGCTTAAAAAGCTGCCTAACGTTGCGCCTATAAAAAATAAGGGGGTTACTTCACCACCTTTAAAACCGGAACCTAAGGTTAATGCAGTTAAAAATATTTTTATCGCAAAGGCAAAATATGGTTGCTGGATTTGGAATGATTCTGCTATCGTTGGAAGACCTAATCCAATATATTTAAAAGCATCCGTAAAGAAAATTAAGATGACCAATATTGCTCCACCAACAACTGGTCTTAATGGCGGATATTTTATGTTTGAGAAAAGTGTGCTGAAACCGTGACTCAGTGCTGAGAAGGCACGGGCAGCAAGCCCAAATAAAATTCCCGCGGAAATAGTTAGTAGAAGATTTAATGCATTTAATTGAGGTATAACATTTATCTCATAATGGCTGTGACTAACACCCCACGTCTTACAAACATAATCTGCAATGACCGCAGTTAAAAATGAAGGTAACATAGCGGTGTAAAATAAGCTTCCGATGATGAAAACCTCTAAGCCAAAAACTGCACCAGCCAATGGTGTTCCAAAAACCGAGGCAAAACCTGCGCTTATTCCACAAATTAATATAACTTTCCTATCTCTTGGCTTTAGTTTGAATAGTTTTGTAAACTGATCTGCAAATGCTCCGCCAATTTGAACTGCAGTACCTTCTCTTCCGGCTGAGCCACCAAATAAATGTGTAATGATTGTTCCACCAAAAACCAAAGGCGCCATTATTAATGGTATTATTTTTTTGGGGGTTTGAAGTTCTTCAATCAGTAAATTATTGCCTTTTACAGCATCTTTACCAAAATGGTAGTAAAATAACCCAATGAGCAAGCCTGCTACTGGAAGCAAATAAATAATTTGTGTATTTTCCTCCCGATAGGTAGTAACGAAATCAAGGCTAATAAGAAATAGAGCAGATGCGGTGCCTACAATGACTCCTAATATAATTGAAATAATAAGCCACTTTGTTAAGCTTAACCATAAAACACGGACATCTAATTTTAAGAATCGGGTAACAGATAGAAGAAAAACTTCCATTAATTTTTTAACAGGCATTTGAATCAATTTTTATAAATCGTAGGAGTCATCAGCCTGTTTGGGCGGTTTTGGCGGTACCCCATCGCCATGCGCTCAAATTTATAAAATTTAGCTTTTGTTGCAAAATGTTTAACACCTTTGTAAAGAATAAATATTGCTGATGGATTTTACACCAGAAATTAAAAACAAGCTAAATCAATTACAGGAAAAATATACTGCTATGGGGCAGGATATGGCTTCTTACCTTGATGGTTTATTGTACGCTGATTTTTTAACCTATTGGGATTACATACATTTGGATACGCTGTTAAGTCTGCAAAGTCCAAAAACGCCTTTTCCGGATGAAGAAATATTCATCATGTACCATCAGATTACGGAGCTTTATTTTAAACTAGCCATACATGAATTTAATCAGGTTGCTGAACATGATAATCTTACCGTTGAATTTTTTACAGCCAGGGTTAAAAGGATAAACGCGTACTTTAATGCCTTAACAACTTCGTTTGAGGTGATGGTTGATGGCATGGAAAAGGAACAATTCCTGAAATTCAGAATGTCGCTTTTACCGGCTAGTGGATTTCAATCTGGCCAATACAGAATGATTGAAATTAGCGCAACAGATTTCATCCGCCTTACAGATAAAAGCAAACGCGAAGAACTAAAAAATGCTTCGATTGAAGAACAGTTTGAACACATTTACTGGAAATTTGGTGCAACAGAACTCGCATCAGGTAAAGAAACACTAACCTTAAAGCAATTTATCAAGAAATACGCTGCTCAATTTTTGGAGTTAGCAAAAAATAGAGCATTAAGCAATTTTGCAGCTTTGTACCATAAGTTAGAAGCCAAAGGCGATGATATAACTTTATTGGCAGAAGAATTGAGAAAGCTCGATTTATATGTTAATGTAGAATGGCCTTTATCGCACTATAAATCTGCAGTTCGCTATCTCGAAAAAGACCCTGTAGATATTGCCGCAACAGGCGGTACAAACTGGCAGAAATATTTACCTCCGCGTTTCCAAAAAAGAATATTTTATCCGTTTTTATGGACTGAAGAACAGATGGATGAATGGGGTAGAGGATGGGTGCTTAGTGTGCTTAAAACACTAAAGAACAAAGATTAATATCCTAAAATACTATTAAGATAGCTCGTTTTTTAGTACCTTGCGCAATATAATTAATGATTGAATTAGAGAATGCATGTCTATTACTCATTCAAAAAGCAATCATTCAAAAATTAAATAACAATGACTGAAACATTAGATATAAAAGTTGTTAAAGCCGATAAAACACGTTTATCAGTTACAGATTTTTCCCAATTGCCATTTGGTAAAGTTTTCACCGACCACATGTTTACAGCAGATTATGAAGATGGGGAGTGGAAAAATTTACAGATTTTGCCATACGGACCAATTCCAATGAGTCCGGCTATTTCTGCTTTACATTATGGTCAAGCAATTTTTGAAGGTTTAAAGGCTTATCGCCAGCCAGATGGTAAAATAAGTCTCTTCCGTGCGGATAAAAACTTTGAGCGCTTTAATAAGTCTGCTGCAAGAATGTCGATGCCGACAATACCTGAAGAGATTTTTATGCAAGGTTTGGCGACTTTAATTAATATAGATCAGAAATGGGTACCTGCTCAAGATGATTATGCATTATACATTCGTCCGGTAATGTTTGCAACCGACCCTTATTTAGGCGTTAAAGCTTCAGATACTTATAAGTTTGCCCTGCTTACTACGCCAACTGGTCCGTATTACAGCAGTGCTTTAAAAGTTAAAATTGAAACTGAATTTACAAGAGCAGATGATGGTGGCGTTGGTTTTGCAAAAACGGCTGGTAACTATGCCCGTTCGTTATACCCATTTGAACAAGCCAAGAAAGAAGGTTACGACCAACTTATCTGGACAGATTCTGTGAACCATGAATATATTGAAGAAGCCGGAACTGCAAATTTAATCTTTGTTATCAACGGTAAATTGGTTACGCCTTCTGTGCGCAGTACGGTTTTAGATGGTGTAACTCGCGATACAATTATAAAATTAGCTAAAGCCGCAGGTGTAGAAGTTGAGGAACGTAGAGTTTCAGTAAAAGAAATTATTGAAGGTATCGAAAACGGATCTTTAACCGAAGCTTTTGCTGCCGGTACAGCTGCAACTGTTACTCAAATTGGTGAAATTGGTTATTTAGGCAAAACCTATAAATTAACTGATTCTGCTACAAGAACAATTTCGAATGGTATTGCGAAAAAATTAAATGATATTCGTTACGGCTTAATAGCAGATGAATTTGGCTGGAACTGGGTTTTGTAAAACTTAAATAATTTGAAGTTATGGGTCTTAATTTTGCCAATAAGCATGAACGTTTAACTAAGCCCAAGCGCAAAATCTACGAATACGAAACACAGTTTTAATGGCAAAAACATTTATTAGAACCGTATCACGTTAATTATATCTAAAAAGCTCCAAACTAATCATTTGGAGCTTTTCTTTTTACTAACCTTAAATAAAAATCTATTTGATTTTTAATTTTTGAGTTGTACTATCTAAGAAAATGTAATTCAGCATACAGAAAGAAGCAATTGCGCCGAACGTATGCCATAAAAAATGAGTGCCAATTTCCAATATTTCCCACTTATCAGCAATTCTAAAAGTTAGCGCAAAAATGAAGGCGAGTAGTGCAAAACCTACCCATTTGCCATTCTTCCACTCGGTTTTTAATAAATATCCAAATACCGGGAACAACACTAAAGCTGCCATGAATGCATAATTTATGTTTACGAAAATCTGAAAATCGCCACCGGTAAATTGTTTCCTTAATACAAGTTGAAAAATAGCATATACCAAGACAATTAATACGGCGAAATACCATTTTGTAATTTTAGCCAAAAAGTAAATTCCTGCCGATAAACATAGCAGCATTATTGGCATCCAATCCATCATAATAAATATCGGCCAGCGCCTTAAGCCATGGTAAGTTGTTCCGCCAATGCCACCAATGTAAAGCAAAACTAAGGCAAATGATAGGAACTTATATGTTTTAAATTTCCTCCAAACTTTAAAACTAAAATAAACTGCAATAGCCAGAAAGAAACAACTTGTAATTGTATTGAGCGGTTCGGGGAAGAAGTTTGCCAGATTGGTTTCGGTATAAATTGTACCTCCATCTGGTGGGGTTTGAATTAGTGCATTCATATTTTGCAACATGAGTTTTTTAATAATTGCAATGTGCATTTATAAACTCAATGTTTTATCGCTTAGTGTTGGGCGCTAAGTAAAAAAATTGCGACTGAAAATTAATAAAATAGTAATATGATATGATTTGTAAGTCGGGCGTACTTATAAGATATATTATAGCAAATCGGTGTAAGGAATTTTTATTATGACAAACCTTTTTTTAATCCTTCGTGTTGCTTAAGTACATCGAAACTATAAAAAAATAAAGATATGAATACTACAACATTAACAGCGGAGGTTTTAAATGACCTTGTTCAAATTAACAACGATAGAATTGAAGGTTATGAACGAGCTCGCAAAGAATTAAAAGATGGGGATGCAGATTTAAAATCTTTATTCTTAAATATGATAGAAGAAAGCCAAAAAAATAAGTTGGCATTGGCTCAAGAAATTGGCGTTTTAGGAGAAGACGTTGAGACAGGTACAACCAATTCTGGTAAAATTTATAGAGCATGGATGGATGTTAAAGCTTTATTTACAGGTCATGATCGTCAAACTGTATTAAACAATTGCGAGTTTGGTGAAGATGCGGCACAAAACGCTTATAAAATGGCTTTAGAAGTTGAAGGTGTTCCTGCAAATATTAGAGAATTGATTTCCGAGCAAAAGGCTTCATTAAGAGTTTCTCATGATGAAATTAAAAGATTGCGTGATGCACATGCTTAAGTCATAAATTTAACATCATAGGATTTTTTTATTATATTGTCGACGACTAATACATAAACAAAATCTATTTTGAATATATCCAATTCATTGAAGGCGAGTAACGAAAATTGCAAAATTTGTTACTCGCCTTTTTCCAATAAATACCTTGTGAAAGAAATGATGTTTGGCTTTCGCGACGAATTTAAATACAATCAATGCTCAAGTTGTGGCTGTTTGCAAATTGCGGAATTTCCTAATAATATTGACAAGTATTATCCCCCGTATTATTACTCCTTTAATGCTGAAACGGCACTTTTGAAAAGACAGCCATTTCTGAAAAGGCTTGTGGGTCATTTTAGGTTGAAAAAGCTATTCAAAAAGGACCGACCAGCCTTGCGCTATCTAAAACCAATTAATCCAAATTTCTCAGATAAAATTTTGGAAATAGGCTGCGGCAAAGGCAAACAAATTTGTGATTTATTTAACCTTGGTTTTGAAAATATTGAGGGTGTAGATAAGTTCATCCCAAAAGAAATTGATCATGGTTTTGGTGTACGTATTCTTAAAAAGGATATAAAAGAACTTAATACCAATACTTATGATTTAATTATCATGAACCACGTTTTGGAGCACATGCCCGAACAGCAGGATGTTTTAAAGGATTGTAGGCTATTGCTTAATGAAAAGGGTTGTTTGCTTATAGCCATTCCTATTGTTGCAGAAGCTTTTAATGTATATAAAGAGAATTGGGTACAGTTGGATGCGCCAAGACATTTTTTCCTCCACACCGTAAAGAGCATGAAAATCTTAGCCGAGCAGACTGGTTTCCAAATTAAACATACGCTTTTTGATTCATTAAACTTCCAGTTTTGGGCAAGCGAATTGTATAAAAAAGATATAGAGCTCTTTCCCGCAGAAAATAATCGATTAGCTTATCCTGTAGAAAAGTTTTTCACTACAGATGAAATTGATTATTTTGAAAAGCAGTCGGTAAAATTAAATAAAGAAGGCCAAGGCGATACAGCAGTTTTTTATTTATATAAATCCTAAATAGGAATATTTATTGCCCAACAATCCATTTGATTCTATTTACTTTATTAATCAAGTAAACCAAAAAATAACTCGCAAAATAAGCCATAAAAAATCTTACGTATTGAATTATTACTAATTCAAATGATGATTTTCCGGCTGATGTAATGCCTAGAGGATTAAAGATTGTGGGCAATACCTGTACTATAATTATATAATGGATTAAATGAATTCCGTATGTGCTACTACGGGGATTTAATTTTTTAATCCACTGAGGATTACCTAAGCGGTATAAGAAAACAAAGCATACTAATGAATACACAATGTTGGTAAACTTTAAAGTATTGTATGGATCAGCTTTTACACCCGCATTTATTAAATAGTAACTTTCCCAGCAAGAAATAACTAAGGCTATAACAGCAGCCAAACCTAATGTATATACAGAACGCCTCTTAACCCATGTGTTAAATTCTTTAAAATATTTGTGTAGAATTACGCCTAGCCACAAATAAAAAACAAAGCCTAATATAGCTGTAGTATGCGTGCTGTAAATCCACTCGTGGTATAAATTAATAGAGTAAAATAATGAGCATAATCCTAAAAAAATACCAACTTTATAGCTGTATAGATGCTTTCTGAAAATTAATAAAATTGAAATACTCCCTAGAAAGTTCAGAATAAACCAAAAACTTGTTTTAACCACAATATTATAAATGTGTTCTCCAAGGCCCCAAAGTGGTTCTTCGAACATTGGCGACCAACTATGTTTTATGTAAACAACAAACAGATTGGCATATATTAGAATCAAAAATATACATACCCAAAACAACCAAGGTTTAAACGTACCATCAAAACGTCTTTTTAAATATTGTAACGATGTTGTAGTATGTATTTTATCGCCAATTAAAAAGCCTGCAAGTATGTAGAACATAATTGTACCGAACTTAAAAACCTGCATGGTAAAGAGCTGGATTGATTGCTCATAAACATCCTTAAAAAATTTAGGTTCAGGCCACATATAAGTATGTTCTATAACAATTGTTATAATGGCGATAAATCTAAGTGAATCAATAAAATCGTAATTTGCTCTCTCTTGTTTTTTTGTAGCACCATCCATAATTCTGCAATATTATAAACTAAATGTGAATAATCATTGAATAATGTTTATTGCTTATAATATTGATATAAATTTTTAGTATTAGTCTTAACTATTATAATTAATTTCCATATTTAGTAATAAGTTGTTTAGTTTATCAGGTTCAATGGCTAAATTACAACAGTCACCTCCTTCTATAACTAAGTTTTCATTATCAGGTTCTCCAAAAAGATAATAGTATTTTAAATCTAATGCATCAGCTAAATGCCAAAAACATTGATTATGATAAATTTTATCTCTTCTAAATTCTAATACCGAACCATATTTAGGCATAAACATTGTGTTTACTAACCCAGCTCCATGGATTGAAACAATTGATTTTGAAGACGCAGCTTTTAAAATTTGTTCTTTCCAGCTCATGTCTTCAAATCGAACTATCTCGTATCCATTACTTTTTACAACATCTTGAATATAATCCTCGTTCAAAACTTTTCTATATCTAGCTTGGTCGCGGGTAATGTATATTTTGCTAAGGTTAGCTTCATTTTTCAATTTGCCCCCGATGTAATTTTGAATATCTTTCATTATTTTATCATTGGTGTAACCTGTTAAACAAGTATGGGTTACGATTGAAAGGTTTTTAACTTTTAGGAGCTCGTTTTCCTCAATAAACTCTACACCTGCAGGCTTTAATTCAAAAAAATCAAGTGATTCTAATCCAATATTTAAAACATATTCTGTTTTAGGTAATAATATTATAAAGTCTTTAAGAAACTCTTTTATAGAGAATAATCGAGGTAAAACATCACAAAACCAATGGTAATGAGCATTTGACCAATCGTCAAACGCTAATAAATATCTTCTGTTATCTAATTTCCTTTTTTTCTTTATCAATACCTTTTTAATGTAATGCTTTCTGCTTAAGAATTTTGGAATGGTTTATCATCAAGTAATGAAAATTTATTAAGCTTCATTTTTCTTTGCTCGTATGCAAAACCACGATAATTTACAATACAGTCCATTAAATCGATAATTTTTATATCAAAGGTTTTGTATGAAAACTCGCGTCTGCAAAAATCTAATTCGCCTTCAGAGTAATTGACTGGCATTCGTCTATGAATCAAATAACTTTCCAAAATATCTATTGGCATAAATTCTTTGTGTTTTAAATTAAAAATTTTAAGGGTCTATAATTCAATATCTTAAAGAAAAATTAATGAAGGAAGTGTTAATGACATTTATCAGCAATTTTTATTATTTGAAAACAAAAGTAACATTAAGCTTTAGTGAAGTTGTATTTTTTTTTATATCGTTTGCTATAAATGAGGTTCGAATATTTAATTTCGTGTATAATCTATATTAAAAGCCCGAATTTTCAATGATATCTATAATTATATCTTCAAGCAACCGTATTTTTTTAGAAAATATAACCAAAAATATTACCGAAACTGTTGGGCTTACTTTCGAAATTATTAGTTTCGATAATGCAGATGGTAAAAAGGGTTTATCAGAACTCTACAATGGAGGTGCAAACAAGGCAAAGTATGATCTTGTATGTTTTATGCATGAGGATGTAAACATCAAAACTAAAAATTGGGGAGTTGTTATAGCTAATATTTTCGAGCAAAATGAAAAGGTAGGTTTAATTGGCCTTGCAGGTAGTTCGTATAAAACGCTGGTTCCTTCTGGGTGGTTTTGCGATGCCGGATCAAAGATAACCAATCATGTAAATATGCTTCAACGGTATAAGTTTAGTGAAACAGAAACTAAACTTGTTTATCAAAACCCAAAGGGCGGCTCAATTTCAAAAGTTACAGCAGTTGATGGCGTTTGGTTCTGCACCAAAAAATCAATTGTCAGCGAATATCCGTTTGATGGAACGCTTTTTCAGAAATTTCACTGTTACGATTTAGATTTTTCTTTTAGCGTAAGTCAATCTTATGATGTAATGGTAACTTATGAAATATTATTGGAACATTTTTCTGAGGGAAATTATGATAAAACCTGGATAGAAGAAACGCTCAAACTTCATGAAAAATGGAGCAACTATTTGCCATTAGATTATGAAGGCTTAAGTAAAAAGGAAAAATTTATTGCCGAAAAATATTCTTTTCGTGTTTTTATAAAGCAAATGTTAACTGTGGGGTACTCTAAATTCGAAATTTTTAAGATATTCTGGAACAGCTCATTTCGAAAACACAATCTTAAATTATTTTTTAAACTAGTAAAGGAAATTCGCCGAACTCAAATTTCGTAACCAGCAGATTTAAAATACGGACGCCAGAAATCTAAATGTAAATCCCAGGCGTGGCAGCCAAAAGGTAACTTTCCATCTGTTATTTCAATTGCTCTTTCTGGTGCTGTTTCAATAGAAAAATGGATTGCTTTTTTATAAGGCGGAACTGTAATCCTCTTTGATCTTCTATTTACCTCAATTGTCCAAAACATATCCTCATTAAAATATCCTGAGTTTTGATATTTGTATGAATTTACTAAATCGGGTTGCTCAACGCAGAAGTTGTAAAAGGCAGAAACTTTTCTTAACGAAAAGCCTCCATTACCAACATTATTATTCATTTGACGTTGAATTTCAGGCTTACCATGTTTATCCAGGTAATTATATCTTCTGTGGAGATAAGTTCTGATTTGTTCCTTAAATTTTTTAAAAAGCGTTGGATATTCTTTTTCTCTTAACCAGGGCGCTCCAATATAGTCATAGCCTAAGTTACACCAATACTTCAATTCGTCAGCAAAAACAAAAGCATCTAATTGATAGATAAGCATGTATTCATAACTCAAAAATGCTTTATAAAAATCTGTTTCCAGCATCAAATCATTATAGCTAAACACATTTTTAAAATATTCATCTGAGAAAGAAATTACACCTTTTACAAACGACAAATCAAAGTTTATAGCTTGCTCATTTAAACTCTTCGGTTTAATTATTATTACATCATGTGATGATAAAATTCTTTGACATTGACTTAGCGCAATTCTCTCCAATACCGTTAAATCTGTTTTATATATTGGAATAATTACCGTGTAGTTAGACATTATTGCGCTTCCTTTTTCGTAAATAAACTTAAGGTACTCATTAAACCTTTTAATATTTTAAAAGCGATTTTGTTTTTTGAGATGGCTAGAAACTGTTTTGTTCGCTTTGAGTTTAATACTTTGATATTTTTATAGTCTTCAATAAATAGGGGAAAATACTTCTCCATTGTTTTAGCTCTTTCAGCATGCATTAATTTATGATTATCAATAACAGATGAAATGCCTTCAGTATCATAATTACAGATAACCTGATCTATGTGCTGATATGATACATTTGCCTTGCAAATAGTATAAATAAAAAACGCCCAATCAGATACTATTTTATACTCTTCATTATAATAAAAAAAATCATCAAATAAAGTTCGTTTTATGAAACTTGCCTGATGCGAAAGATTATGCTCCACAAAATAGCTAAACGTAAGTTTATTCGGATAGGTACGAATTTGCTCACCATTTTTTTCTATATATGCAGCATCTCCATAGTAGATATCAATATTTTTATCCAGATGAGGAATAGCTTTTTCTAATGTTGAATTTTCATAGAAAGAATCACCACTGTTTAAAAATAAAATGTAATCTCCTGTAGCTTTGCTGATTCCTTTATTCATGGCATTGTACACGCCAGTATCTGTTTCACTAATCGAATAGGTAATGTTTGCCTGCTCTTTAACTAATACGCTTTCAACACCATCAGTACTTCCGCCATCAATAATGATAAACTCAAAGTTTTTCCAGGTTTGAGCTTTAACACTGTCAACGGTTTTTTGCAACCCGATTTTGTTATTAAAATTTACAGTAACGATGGATAATTTTACGCTCATTTTTAATAATTATGTATCGAGTTTTTTAAATAATTCAGTTAACTTTTTAGAAACTTCAGCAGGTGTGTAATCAAAAATTGATTGATACGCATTTTCTTTTACCCTATGCCAAAGATTAGCATCCTGATACAATTGAATAATTTTATCAGCAAAATCTTTTCTTTCATTAGCGAGCATCACATTTTTTTCATGTGTTAAATTCATGCCCTCGGTACCAATTTCTGTTGATACAATTGGTAAACCAAACTCTAAACTTTGCCCGATTTTACCTTTCATTCCGGCTCCGTATCTCAGTGGTGCAACAAAAATTCTTGAGTTTAGAAAATACTCACTTACATCTTCTAAAAAACCAGGCACAAATACATTATCTCCAGCTAAATTTTTCACCTCATCTGGCGGGAAACTACCCAATAAATAAACGGGTATTTTGCCGAGCTTATTCCATACCAAAGGCATAATTTCATTAATCAGCCATATCACAGCATCAACGTTTGGCTCGTGTTTATATCCACCAATAAAAACAATTCCCTTTCGGTTTTCAAATTTAATTTCTGTTTCAGGAATACTTAAAGCGTGTACATTCGGGATAACAGTAATATTGTTAATGCCCTCTTGCTCTAAAAGTTTTAGTTCAGTATCGGTTACAACAAGCGTCGCGTCTGCCTCTTTTGCCAGGTTTAATTCTATTTTTTTAAACTTTATGGCTTTTTTATTCAGCTTTTCATTTTGCTCTTTTTCTGCCTGCCTTAACATCCGCACAAAATGTAAATCAACAGTATCGAATATAATTTTAATCTTTCTATTCGATTTTAATATTTTTCTGAATTCGATATTTAAAATCGGTCTAGAAATCCATGCAAAATCAATATGTTTTTTGAGCCCATCGAGATTATAAAGCAATCCATTTCTATCTGGCGAATTTAGAAGAACATCAACGCCCAAATCAGTTAACTGTTCGTAATAGGGCGAAATTTTTATTCCGTTATTTGGAAGGTAAATAACATTGAAATTTAAGTTTTTTAAAATTTTTATGATTTCAAACAACCGTTTCGAACCTGAAGATTTATCGTGTTGAGGTAGATCATCATCTATAACCAGAATTGTTTTTTTTGATGAATCTAAAAAATTAAAGACCATGGCTATTGGTTGTGTATTCTTAAACCATGATTTTATTTTACTCAACATACGGTAACTTTCTTTATACGATTAACGAACAAAAATATAATATTAATCCTTTAAATGTGCAGCAATATTATTTTGAACTCTCCCGGTATATTAATTTTATTAAAGAGAAAACAGAACGTTTTCTGATGTAGAAAAGTGATTTTACATTAGATACTAAGGTGTTAAAAAGCTTTGTTGAGAAACTATCCGTATTTAATAGCTCATAACCATTTAATAAAGATTGAATAAATTCTTTTAGATTTTTAGGTGTTAAAGGATGGTTGAGGAATAAATTTAGATGCGCTTTTCTGGTTGTTTTAGCATCAGTTTTATCTTTTCCGGTAGAGCTTTCTTCATGTTTACGATGAAGCACAAGTTTATCTGTTAAATAAGTAATTCTACCCGTGCAAGCGGCAGTATAGGCTAACCACCAATCGTAATAAAAATGGGCTGGAAATTCAGGTGTTAAGGTTAAAAGTTCTTTCTTTATTAGGCAGGTATGACCAGAAACGCAGTTATAATAAAGTAGGTTTTTTGCGCATTCACCTTTTACAAAACGATGGTGCGAAAGCGTACTTTTTCTTGTTGATTTGTCTTGATTATCAATAAACTCTGAATTGTGGTAAATCAAAAGATTATCGCCAATGTTATTAACTAAAACAGAAATTTTGTTTTCGAGCCAAATATCGTCCTGGTCTGCAATGGCAATAAAATCACCGGAACAATTATCTATCGCCTTTTTAAAATTCTGATTGAAACCTAAATTAAAATCATTTATCCAAAACTTAATATTCTGATTTTTTGCGGCGTAATATTCTAAAATTGCTGCCGTTCCATCACTCGAAACGTCATCGCTAATGATAATTTCCAGATTTGGGTAATCTTGATTTAAAATTGAATCGAGTTGCTTAGCGATGTATTTTTCGCCGTTGTAGGTGCATAGAGCGATAGAAACCAGAGGTTGTTTAGTAGCCATTATTTTCTACGCTTATGTAACCCGTTCCACATCCTAACAAAAAACAAAAACAATGGGTTTCCGCCTAACTTGCCTAAAAATGTCCCCGATAAATGAAAAACTGTTGAATTGGTTTGTATCCATCTGCTTCTAAAAAAGCGATTGTATTTATTTATTAACTCGGTTCTAATTCTAAAAAAGTCATCGTCACGATTTCCACGGCTTTTATGCGTTAAGTTAAATGGGATCACGTAAGATGAAAAACCATTTAGTTCGGCTTGCAATACCAAATCGGTTGCGTACAAATGAAAACCGTTTAAATTATTCGAAACTTTAAGGTTAGCACTATTTTTTACCAAAAGGAAATTTTCATCTAAACCTGTAACTTTTAATGGAAACTTTCCTTTGTTCATAAAAGTTCCATCAGGATAAGAAATATAATATACGATATGGTTTGGTCCGGCTGCACCGGCATTGCCACAAACGCCCCAGCTGGGGTCTAAATTATCGAGTTGCGCCAAACATTTTACTAATTCATCATAACCATCTTTGTTTATCAAAATATCTTGATGGCAAATAATGATATATCTCCCTCTTGCTTTTTTTAGAAATAGATTGATGGCAGAAAATGCATCGAAATTATTTTTTTCTGCGTTATCTGCATAAATAAATTCGCACTTATCTTCGTTAAAACCTTCCGTTAAAAATGATTCGAGCATTTCGTTGTACTCTTGTTTTCGGGTTACAAGTGTACATATCGAAAATTCAAAAGCGTAATTTTCTGCCTTAATAGAATTTGCGATATTTAAAATACTACTCATTTTAATCGTTAAATGCTTGCATGTCAATTAAACGTTTGTACAGGCCATTTTGCGACATTAGTTCCTGGTGAGAACCTGTTTCGATAACTTCGCCCTTATCAATCACCACAATTTTATCAGCATGCTGAATAGTGCTTAAACGGTGTGCAATTACAATAGAAGTTCTGTTCTTCATCAAGTTATTTAATGCTTCCTGTACCAATTTTTCTGATTCTGTATCTAATGCAGAGGTTGCTTCATCTAAAAGCATAATCGGTGGATTAGCTAAAACGGCTCTGGCAATACAAACGCGTTGTTTTTGTCCACCTGATAATCTATTGCCTCTATCACCAACCAAAGTCTGGTAACCGCTTTCCGTATTTTCTATAAAGTCATGCGCATTAGCAATTTTTGCTGCCGCGATAACTTCGGCTTCTGTAGCATCTGGTTTTGCAAAAGCGATGTTATTAAAAATGGTATCGTTAAACAAAAACGATTCTTGATTAACAGTACCCATATTGCTGCGAATACTTTCTACAGTTAAATCACGGTAATCGTGACCATCGATTTTCACAGTTCCTGATTTTGGGTCGTGAAAGCGAGGAATTAAATCCATCAATGTACTTTTTCCACCACCCGATGGGCCAACTAATGCAACGGTTTCTCCTTTTTCTATCGTTAAATTAATGTTTTTCAAAACCTGTTTTTCGCCATAACTAAAAGCAACATTTTCGAAAACTAATGATTTTCCAAAGGTATCTAATGTTTCAGCTTTAGGCTTATTGGTGAGTTCTGGTTTGGTATCAATTAATTCTAAAACACGCTCGCCAGCCGAAATACCAGAATGAATGCCGCTAAAAGAATCGGTTATGGCCTTTATTGGCTGCATAACCTGACTAAAAGTTGCAAGGTAAACCACAAATTCACCGCCTTTTAAATTTCCCTGACCAGTTAAAATCATTGTACCACCGTAAAGCAAAATAAAAACAACGACTAATACACCCAATGTTTGCGATACGGGAGATGCAAGCTGTTGTCTTCTTGCCATTTTACGATTTAAAAATGAATAGAATTTGTTTTCTTCGCCGAATTTTTCCTTAACTCTACTCGATGCGTTGAAAGCTTTAATGATTTTAATTCCGCTTAAAGATTCATCCAAAAAGCCAATCATTTTAGCGAAGGATTCATGAGATTGGGTTGCCTGCTGCTTTAATCTTTTAACAATTTTACTAATGATAAAACCAGAAACCGGAATTACTAAAAGCGAAAACAAAGTTAATTTTACAGATATAGATAACAATACGGCAATAAAAAAGATTAGTTGTAGTGGCTCTTTAAAAACAACCTGCAAAGTGTTTGTAACAGTAAATTGCACCACCTGTACATCAGATGCAACTTTAGAAATTATATCTCCTTTTCTTTCATTGTTGAAATAGCCAACATGCAAATTCATCACATTGTTGAATACCGTTTTGCGGAGGTTTAGCAAAGTATGTACCCTTAAATCTTCCATGTATCGCTGAGAGAAATAACGGAAAAAATTTGAAAGTAACACTGTTATCACAATTACAATACAGATTATTTTTAAGGCATAAACATCACCGTGTTGAAGACTAATCTTATTAATGTACTCTTGAAAAATCTCTCTTGGGTCTACAAGAGATTTGCTTTCTGTGGTTGGTATTGGAGTTGAGCAATCGTCTTTTAAAAACAATGCAGTCATCAACGGTCCTAATAAAGTGAATAAAAACGTATTAAAGATAATAGCAAAAAGCGTTGCAATAACATAAGGTATGGCAAACTTTTCAATGGGTTTTGCAAAGGATAGTAAACGAAAATAGGTCTTCATTTTATAAAAAATGGAATATGTATGATGGATGATGAATAAACACCATCCAAAAAAAATCTAATTAAAACTTAACAAATGTACGGTTTTCAAATAGAGGTTTATATTTTGAGGTGTTTAGCCTTGTAAAATTACAATCGCTTTATGCTTTTGCCTGCGAGCGATTTATCTATGAGTTGCGTAATATCGCTCACATCAAGTTGTGAATTGTATTTGCTCTTCAGTTTAATTAATTTACTTCTACTGGCTGTAATTGCATTTTTCATTCCTTTATATTCTTGAAAGGCATTCCATATCCAGAACTTGCCGGTTAAAATTTTCGGAATAATTTCAGCAAAAAGTAAATGTAAAGGCAGTAAGTTTAAGCGTAAGCCATTTAGCTGAATAGCTTGCAATAAAAATCTGTTGCGATAATATATCTTCTTTATAAAATTCGATTTTATTTGGGTTTTTGTACTTCCGCTAACGTGATGAAAACACACAGATTGGTGTTCGTAGTAACACTTCCAGCCCAACTGCCAAGCCCTTAAACTTAAATCAAAATCTTCTGATGAGAAAGGTGAAAATATTTCATCAAAACCACCTAATTCTTTGAGTTTTTTAGCCTCAACCAAAGCATTAGCGCCAGATAGATAAGCAGTATAAACTTGCTCGTCTTCGGGGTTTTCGCTGTAATAGAACTTATTGGCTTTAATTCTGCATCCGCTGTAATAGAGAAGTCGGGCGGCATCTTCAATTCTGTTGCCATCAACACTCATTATTCTGCCCATCACCCCAAACGTATCTTCCTTTTCAAAATACTTCCATTGGTGCTCAAAATAATCTGGCGTTAACTTAACATCCGAATTTAAAAGTAAAATTAGTTCATATTGCGATTCGCGGATGCCATGATTACAGGTGTAAGAAAAACCCCTGTTCTTATCATTTATAAGCAGCTTAACATTTTGATAATTATTTTTAATAAAATTGATGCTATCATCTTTTGAACCATCATCAATTACGATTACTTCGAAATCAGTTTTAGCATTTTCTACAGCAGTAAAAACTGATGGTAAATAATTTTCTAACAGATGCCTGCCGTTATAATTTGGAATTACAATTGAAACGCTTTTTTGCATCTATTTCACTATTTTATAATTACGGTATTCGAATAAACGTAGTCCGGTTAAATCTTCAATTTTTTGCAAAAGCTTTCTCCTGAAATTCATTTTTGAAGGCAGCTGCGTCAAGTCTTGCTCAAATTTCCAGTTTGCAGCGGCAATTCTATCCTTCATAACTTCTGGGTGGCTGCCCTTAAAATGAACCAATCTATCTGCGTTATGCATATCAAACGTATTTTGTACCGGGTAACGTTCTTCAATCCATTCTTCTGATTGATAATATTGATTGAAATTTCTAACCTTGCCTTGTAAACCTTTTGGTGGTTTCACCCATCCATAATGATAAATGAAGGCATCAATTAGTTTTACTTTTAACTTTCTATCATTAATTCTAAAACCTTGTGCATCTTTATAAGAATGTATGCCCGGCAGGTTTTTAAGAATTCTTACTTCTCTGCGGTACCAGCGTCTTGATTCTGCTAAATAATCGTAAGAAGCATAGAAATGTTTGTACTTTAAAAGCAGCGCTTCTACATTTTTATTATGCAGTTCCGCCTCCATTTCCATTTTTATCAGCGGCAAATAATCTTCGTGAATGGCTTCATCGCCCTGAATGTAAACCATCCAATCGGTTTCTTTTGATATTTTGGCTATGGCTTTGTTGGTTTCATCGGCAAAAACAAAGCCACCTTCCTTCAAACTTTCATTCCAAACGGTATCAAAAGTTTTGATTTTTGGGTCGATGCTTTTAACCAAGGCCGCAGTTTCATCAGTCGAGTTGCCGAGCGCAACAACAAATTCATCGCATAAAGGCAAAACTGAAAGTATGGCTTCTCGTACCGGATAATCGTTCGCCACAGCATTTCTGATAAAGGTAAATCCGGTAACTTTCATTTATAAAATTTGTTGTTGATTTTAGCTTCTTAACGCTATATATTTTTGTTTATTTGTACAAATATAGTTTTATTGATGAATACCAACCTATCGGTTATACGCGAAATTAAGCAAGGCAATATTAAAACGCTCGCCAGAACTTTAACACTGGTTGAGAATGATATTGCACCTTCAAACTTAATTTTAAAGGGTTTAGAGAGTAAAGCAGAGGTTAGGGTAATTGGTATAACCGGTCCACCGGGAGCTGGGAAAAGCACACTCGTTAATGAGATAGCAAATCATTTTACCAAGGAAAATAAACGTGTAGCCATTCTGGCAATCGACCCAACCTCGCCATTTAATTTTGGTTCTTTATTGGGCGATAGGATTAGAATGGCAAGCCAATTTAATAACCCGAATGTGTTTATCCGTTCGCTTGCTACGCGTGGTGCATTAGGTGGCATTTCTGCAAAAACTATCGAAATGGTTGATGTTTTAAAGTCAGCAAACTTCGATTTAATTATTGTAGAAACGGTTGGCGTTGGGCAATCGGAAGTTGAAATTGCTGGTTTGGCCGATAAAACGATTGTGGTTTTAGTACCCGAATCGGGAGATGAAATTCAGAATATAAAATCTGGATTGATGGAAATTGCAGATTGCTTTGTGGTTAATAAAGCCGATAGGGAAGGTGCAGATGTTTTTGCCAACAATTTGAAAAAAATGGTTCATCAGGGCGCTAAAGAAATATCTGTTTTTAAAACCATTGCTGATAAAAATACAGGTATAGATGATTTATGCGATTGGATGAGGTCGCCAGTATATGGAAATCAGGCAGGAAGAAAGGAGTTTTTGTTTGCAGAAAAAGCTTGGAAACTTATTCAACAGGAAAAAATGAAAGGTATTGATAAGAAAAAGCTCCGCGAATCAATCCGCGAAGCTTTAAAAAATGATAATTTTAATATTTATCGTTTTGCTGATGAATTTACGAGTTCATAATGTCCTCAATTTCTTCAGCTTCTACGGGTATATCTGCCATTAAATCTATATTTCCGTTTGAGGTAATTAAGATATTGTTTTCTAAACGAATACCCAGCCCTTCTTCCGGGATGTAAATTCCAGGTTCTACGGTAAGGATATTTCCAATAGCAAAAGGCGTGTATCTTCCCGCAAAATCATGTACATCTATACCTAAATGATGAGATGTACCATGCATAAAGTATTTTTTGTAAGCCGGCCAGGTTGCACTTTGTTTTTTTACATCATCTGTAGAAATTAAACCTAAATTAATAAGCTGTTCGGTCATTATTTCCCCAACCTGCTCATGATATGTGTTCCAAACCGTTCCATCAACAATCAACTTAGTTGCTTCTTTCATTACATGAAGTACGGCATTGTAAACATCTTTTTGTCTTGGGGTAAAACGGCCACTAACTGGTACCGATCGACTCATATCCGCATTATAGTTTGCATATTCTGCTCCAAAATCAAATAAAATTACATCGCCCGCTTTACACTCCTGATTATTATCGTTATAATGCAAAATGTTGGCATTATGCCCAGATGCAATTATTGGCGTATAAGCATGACCGGTTCCACCTTGTCTGATAAATTCATGAATAATTTCGGCCTCAACTTCATACTCATTAACGCCAGGTTTTATAAATTTCAAAACCCTTACAAAAGCATCTCGGGTTAATGCGCAAGCTTTTTTTGTTAATTCGATTTCAACATCAGATTTGATTGCTCTCAGTTGCCTCATAATTGGAGCTGAACGCTCAAAATGATGCAGCGGATATTTGGAACGGATTTCATTAATAAATCTGATATCGCGATAGGGAACTGTATGTGCATATCTATCGTTTTCGTTTGTATTAAGATAGATGTTGTCTGCATAATTAACTATACTGTGTAAGATATTGTCGAAATCCTCTAACCAGAATATGCTTTTAATGCCAGAAGTTGCCAAAGCTTGTTCCTTGGTGTATTTATATCCTTCCCATACTTTGATGTAATCATTCGTCTGTCTTAAAAACAGGACTTCTCTATACAAAGGATTAGGACAATCAGGGTAAAGCAGCAAAATAGTTTGTTCCTGATCGATGCCTGATAAATAAAATAAATCTGGATTTTGCTTAAAAATAAAATTCTGATCGCCACTTCTTGGGAATTCATCATTCGATTGAAATATAGCTAACGAGTTGTTTTTTAATTGTTTAACGAAGTTTATTCTATTTAAAACAAATAAATCCTGATTAATTTGGGGATATTTCATAATTGTTATTTTGTAAAACAGGTGATGGCCAAATGTAAGAAAATGATAATTGATAGCGAAGTTTGGAACGGAGTTTGTATAAAAGTTTGAAAATTTAATATTTTGTTTAATTTTGCAGTTACTGAAAAATTAATCAATTAAATTGTTTAACCCTTAAAAAAGAAAAAGATTATGAATTATTCTACTTTAAAGAAAAGTGTTGCGCTTTCTTTAGTGGCATTAACAGGAGTTGCTTCTCTTGCTGTCGCTCAGGATGCTCCTGCAACAACTTCTTCTACCAAGGTATTTGGTGGAAGAGGACAGTACAGAACATGGTCGATTGGCGTACACGGTGGTGTATTAATGCCGATTGTTGCTATTGGTGGTACTAATGATTTTAACAAATGGGATGCTAACTTAGGTTACGGTTTAAACATCCGTAAACAATTAAGCCACGCATTCGGTTTAGAATTAAACGGAACTCGCGGTAAACTTTCTGGTACTAACGAAGGTGTAACTGGTGCTACTGTTAGAGAATTCGAAACTCAATTACAATATGCTGTAGATTTACGCGGTGTTATCAACTTAGGTTCTATCGATTTCTTACGTCGTGAAAACGCTGTAGGTTTCTTCGTTACTGCTGGTGCTGGTTACATGGCTTATGCTCCAAAAGTTACTTATACTAACGGTACTGTTGTTGATTGGAAAGGTAAAGCTTTAGGCCCTGCTGATGACAGACACGATTCTCCAAAAGACTACGTGAAAGGTATGTATATCCCAGTTGGTGCTGGTGTTAAATTCAAAGTTTCTGAGCGTGTTAACTTTAACTTAGGTTATACAATGAACTTTGTTGATGCTGATAACTTAGACGGAGTTTATGCTAAAGGTCAAACTAAAGATAAATTCTCTTACGGTTATGCTGGTTTAGAGTTCTCTTTAGGTTCTTCTGCAAAACCAAGTTTAGAATGGTCTAACCCATTAGCTACAATGTACGATGAGTTAAAAGATCCTACTTTACGTCAAGAAGTTGAAGCATTGAAAAACCGTGTATCTGCTGTTGAAAAATCTGTTGAAGATTTGAAAAAAGATACTGACGGTGACGGTGTTGCTGATCAATTCGACAAATGCCCAGGAACTCCTGCAGGTACTGCTGTTGATGGTTCAGGTTGCCCACTTCCAAAATATGAGGCTCCTGCTGATTCATCAAATGTTACTGGCTTTGAGAAAATCGGTTTCGATTTTAACTCATCAGTATTAAAAACTGAGTCTTATCCTACTTTAGATAAATTATCTTCAGTGTTACGTGAAAACGGTGGTAAAGCAACTGTAACTGGTTACGCTTCAAGCGAAGGTACTGCTGCATATAACATGAAATTATCTAAAGACAGAGCAAACTCTGTTAAAACTTACTTAGTAAACTCTGGCGTTAACGCTAGTCAAGTTACTACAAAAGGTTTAGGCGAAGCTAATCCAATTGCTTCAAACGATACTGAAGAAGGTCGTATCCAAAATCGTCGTGTTGAAACTGCTAGAAACTAGTATTTCAATATAAAGTTTAAGAAGCCCCGATATTTATCGGGGCTTTTTTTATGCCTTTTTAATTTTCAGGCTGAGCCTTTTTTATTAAGTTTGCCTCATGTATTTCTTTAGGAAAAAGAATCCCAATAGACCAAATAATATAAATTTGAAAATTATGCATTTTATAAATGCATTGGCCATTATTGTTTTCCTTGCAGGCATAATCTATAAGCTCATCCAGTGGCTTTCTAAATCATAATTATATTAAAATGAAACAAATTATCAATACCACTAGTGCGCCGGCGCCTATTGGTCCATATAATCAGGCGGTAATGGCTGGCAACTTTTTATTCGTGTCTGGTCAGGTAGCTATAAACCCAGAAAACGGAGAATTAAATATGCCTAACATTGAAGAAGAAACGCATCAGGTAATGCGCAACTTAAAGGCTGTATTGTTAGAAGCAGGTTTAACCTTCGATAATGTAGTTAAAAGCAGTATATTTTTAACAGATATGGGGAATTTTGCTGAGGTGAATGAAATTTATGGTAAATATTTTACATCCGATTTCCCCGCCAGAGAAACTGTTCAGGTATCGGCTTTGCCTAAAAATGTTAACGTAGAAATTTCTGTAATTGCTGTTAAAGGTTAATTTTGGCAGCAAGCAGAGCAAAGTATTTTATCGCCGGCATTATTCCCTATATCATATGGGGAACAATGTCGGTTCCATTGCGTAATATAAAAGGTTTTCCTCCCCAGGAAATATTGTATTATCGTCTTTTCATTTCTATAGTTGTTGTTTGGAGTACGATTGCATTCTTCAGAAGAAAGGCTTTGGCAAGTGACTTAAAATACTTAAAATCTATTTCAGCTAAGGAGAAATCGAAATTATTATTACTTACCTTCCTATCAGCAGTTCTAATTACCGGAAATTGGTTCACATATATCTACGCCGTAAATAGCGTTAGTTTAAAATCGGCAGCCTTTGCCTACATGGTTTGCCCCTTGCTTACCGCTTTGTGTGGTTTTATAATCCTTAAAGAACAATTATCAAAGGCAAAGATTACTGCATTACTTGTAGCTTTTATAAGCATTGCTTTGTTGGCTACAGGTTCCTTACACGAGGTTTTATGGGCTGTTGTCATTGCATCATTTTATGCTTTGTATGTAATTGTATTAAAAGTAATTAAGCATATCGACAAGTTTAATTTTTTAGGTGTACAATTAATCATTTCTGGATTGTTGTTGCTGCCTATGTATTTAACAAGCGCAGCGCCTTTCCCAACGGATACTTTTTTCTGGGCGCACATTTTTTTAATTGCCATAATATTTACCATTATTCCACTTTTCCTTAATTCTTATGCACTTTTAGGAATGCCCTCATCAGCACTTGGTATTTTAATCTACCTGAATCCAATTGTAGCATTTGCGGTCGCTTTTTTCTATTTTAAGGAGAAAATTGATGTGCATCAGCTTTTTGCTTATTTGCTTTTGCTATTGTCGATAGTTATTTTTAATGCTCAATTGATGAAAGGTTTGATTTTTAAAAAGCAGTAAATATTTTGTTTAACTCGATTTTAGATACCCCTGTTGAGTTTATAAAAGGCGTTGGCCCAAGTCGTGCTGATGTGCTTAAAAAGGATTTAGGCCTGTTTACTTTTCAGGATATGCTCTCGCATTATCCCTTCAGATATATTGATAGAACGAAGTATCATAAAATCAATCAAATCAACCTTGATTCGCAACACATTCAAATCATTGGACGTATTGTAAGCAAAAAAGTTGTTGGCGAAAAGCGTACAAAGCGTATTGTTGCTGTTTTTAAAGATGAAACCGGATTGATGGAACTGGTTTGGTTTCAAAGCCTAAAATGGGTTGAGGAAAACATTTTAGTTGGTGCCGCCTACGTAGCATTTGGTAAGCCAACTATGTTCAATAATACATTTAGCATTTCGCATCCCGAGATGGAATTGTACCAAAGTAAAGTGGCAGGTAGAGGAAACCAGACTTTACAACCAGTATACAATTCAACCGAAAAGCTTAAAAAATTCAATCTGGATTCGAAAGGCTTACAGCGTTTAATAGCCGGTTTGCTTGACCAAGTTATTCCCCAGGTAGTTGAAAATCTTCCACCATATATTTTATCAAAATATCAACTTCCAGATAGGCGAATAGCTTTATTGAATATTCATTTTCCTAAAAATCAAACAGACTTAAATGCTGCGGAAAGAAGGTTGAAATTCGAAGAATTATTTTTTATTCAGCTTCAACTCCTGCACAATAAGCAACTCAGACAATTAAAATTTAAAGGTGTTTTATTTGATAAGGTTGGCGATAAGGTTACTCGGTTCTACAATGAATTTCTACCCTTCGAATTAACCAATGCCCAAAAGCGGGTTGTAAAAGAAATCCGTTTGGATACCCAGAGAGGCGTTCAAATGAACAGGCTTGTACAAGGCGATGTGGGTAGCGGAAAAACTGCTGTAGCTTTGATGAGTATGCTTCTGGCTAATGATAACGGCTACCAAGCTTGTATGATGGCGCCTACTGAAATTTTAGCACGACAACATTATGCTTCTATTACCGATTTGGTAAGCGATGATTTGGTTAAAGTTGCCATCTTAACAGGAAATACCAAGAAGAAAGAAAGAACGATGCTCCATGAGCAGCTGGAAAACGGTGAAATCGATATTTTAATCGGAACACATGCGCTTATTGAAGATAAGGTTCAGTTTAAAAATTTAGGTTTAGTCGTAATTGATGAGCAACATCGTTTTGGTGTAGAACAAAGAGCTAAATTATGGCGTAAAAATGTTATTCCACCGCATATTCTTGTAATGACGGCAACTCCAATTCCGCGTACCTTGGCCATGACTTTGTATGGCGATTTGGATGTTTCGCAAATTGATGAATTACCAGCCGGAAGAAAACCGATTGAAACCAGGCATTTATTTGAAGGTCAGCGTTTGCGAATGTTTGGTTTTATGAAACAGGAGATAGCCAAAGGTAGACAGGTTTACATTGTTTATCCACTAATAAAGGAAAGCGAAAAATTAGATTTGTTGCACTTGGAAGCGGGTATAGAACAATTAAGCTATCAATTTCCACGACCAGATTATCAGATTAGTATTGTACATGGTAAAATGCCAAATGCTGATAAACAATTCGAAATGCAGCAATTTATTGATGGTAAAAGCCAAATTATGGTGGCGACAACCGTGATAGAAGTAGGTGTGAATGTGCCAAATGCATCGGTTATGGTCATCGAAAATGCCGAACGTTTTGGTTTATCTCAATTGCACCAGCTTCGTGGTCGTGTTGGAAGGGGAGCAGAACAATCTTTTTGTATTTTAATGAGCAGTAACAAACTCAGTAAGGAAGGAAAAATCAGGTTAGAAACAATGGTTCGTACCAATAATGGCTTTGAAATTTCTGAAATAGATTTGCAATTACGCGGACCAGGCGACATTACCGGAACCCAGCAAAGTGGTGTACTCGATTTAAAACTTGCCGATTTGGCAAAAGACCAGGCAATATTATCCGAAGCAAGAAACACTGTAATTTCAATCTTTGAAAACGATCCTCAATTAGAAAAACCAGAACATGCATCGCTAAAAGCACATTTACGAAAGTTAGAAAGGGGAATATCATTTGACAAGATTTCCTAATATCATTTATCGGTAAATTACCATCGTATATCAAAATCTAATGCAATTTTAATTTCTCAAAACGTAGTTTTACATAAAAATTTTTAATGGCAGATTCAGACCCCAATCCCGTTACTGTAAAACCCGATACATTCGCAGCATTACGTTATAAGGAATTTCGTTCTTTTTTAGGCATGCGCTTCTTCTTTACACTTGCTTACCAAATGCAGGCGGTAGTAATTGCCTATCACATCTACGATCTAACACACGATCCTTTAAAACTTGGTTTGGTAGGGCTTTGCGAAGTAATTCCAGCAATTTGTATAGCCCTTTACGGAGGTTACATTGCCGATAAAAGTGAAAAAAGGGGTCTGTTAATTAAAATTTTCTCTGGTGTTTGGTTCGTTTCAGTACTCATGTTAATCATCACCAGTAAGTACCTCCATTTAAAAGAAGATGCTATCGTTTTAATAATGTACGGTCTGGTTTTCTGCATCGGGATTGCAAGAGGCTTTTTTGGTCCAGCAACATTCTCCCTAATGTCTAAAATTGTCCCTAGAGAACTGTATCCAAATGCAAGTACCTGGAGTACGAGCAGTTTTCAATTGGCAACTGTTATCGGGCCATCTTTGGGTGGTTTGGTTAATTGGCTTTGGGGCATTACGGCAGCTTACAGCGTAATTGTAGCGTTTGTCAGTATCGCTTTAATCTGTATCTTAACCTTTAAAAAGCATGAGGCAACATACTTACCAACTCAAAATATTTTCAATAGTTTAAAAGAGGGCATTCAGTTTGTTTTTAAAACCAAAATGATGGTTTGGGCCATGAGTTTAGATTTATTCTCAGTATTTTTTGGAGGAGCAGTGGCGTTATTACCAATTTTTGCGAAAGATGTTTTCCATCTTGGTTCTTTTGGTTTGGGTATGATGAGGGGCGCTGCATCTCTTGGTGCGGTAATTACCATGTTGGCAATGACACGCTTTTCCCCGATGGGAAAACCTTGGCGCAATTTACTGATTGCCGTCACAGGTTTTGGCTTAAGTATAGTTTGTTACGGATTATCAAGAAACTTCTACTTAACCCTGTTTTTCCTTTTCCTTGAGGGTTCTTTTGATAGTGTAAGTGTTCGTTCTTATCCGCCAAACCATTATGCAGTTACTCACGCCAGATGAAATGCGTGGACGAGTATCTGCTGTAAACAGTATGTTTATTGGTTCATCAAACGAAATTGGCGAATTTGAATCCGGTTTAACGGCTAAATATATGCGGCTCGTTCCTGCCGTTGTATTTGGCGGGAGTATGACTATCGCGATTGCCTTTGTAACCTGGCTAAAAACAAAACCACTTACAAAGCTGAGTTTGCAAGATATCAACGAGCAAACCGCTAAAGGTTAGGTGTTTAGGTTTTTTCTTCGGGTGTGAATGGTTAGCTAAGCCTAAATACTAAATCTTCGTTTTACTTATTTCCGGCCTAACATCCCGAAACTTCAGGATTCAGCAGGCGTTTTTTGTTTTTTCACTAGCTTTTATTTTTTCATTTGTGTTCAAGCTAGCTTCGCTGGTCTTTTTGACGTCAAAAAGAAAAAAGCCTGTCTGGCTAAGACTTTTAAAAAATAGATATCAGGTAATCAAATATTTAGAAAAGCAGAAAGACTGCTAAAATTTGAGCATCTTCCTGCCTTCCTCCAATCTTTTTGTTTTCGTCAACACAATTCTTAAGCAACTGCAACAAAAAGTATTTCCGTACAGTCAGGTTTATTTAACCAAAACTTGTGCTACTATTAGTGTCCAATCGCCTATAAAAACCTGCAAAATCTGCGTTTCTTATCAATTTAAAGCTGCGGGAAAACGATTAAAACTTCCTGTTTTTACCCCAGATTAAATAAACTATCGAGCCTAAAAACGGTGCCATAACGATAATTATAAACCACAAAACCTTAACGGTAAAGTTCATTCCAGTATTTCTTGAGATATGATAAAGCGCTACAAGAATCAATATCAGCCATAAAATAGCCGGAATAATAATAAACAACGCAATTTGGTTGCTGTTAACATTGGTTTGTAATAGCATAATAGAAAGATATATTATGCTTCAACAATTCTCTCGCCAATTTGTTGACGCCACATGGCTTGATACAAACCATTTTGAGCAATTAATGCTTCGTGCGAACCTTGTTCTATGATTTGGCCTTTCTCTAAAACGTAAATTACGTCAGCATGCTTAATGGTTGATAAACGGTGTGCAATTAGAATGGTAATGTGGTCAGTTAAATCCGATACATTTCTAATCGTTTTGGTAATTTCCTCTTCGGTTATCGAATCTAACGAAGAAGTTGCTTCATCAAAAACCAAAATATCTGGTTGTCTTAGTAAGGCTCTCGCAATAGATAAACGCTGTTTTTCACCGCCTGAAACTTTTACACCACCTTCACCAATTAACGAGTCTAAACCTTTATCAGCCCTAGCTAAAAGCGTTTGGCAAGCTGCCTGATTTAAAACTTTAAAGCATTCTTCATCAGTAGCTGTCGGGTTTACAAAAAGTAAATTTTCTCTAATCGTTCCTGAGAAAAGTTGTGTGTCTTGCGTTACGAAGCCTATTTTTTCACGTAAAACATCCAAATCAATATCATGGCTTGTAATACCATTATATAAAATTTCTCCTGCTTTAGCCGGATATAAACCAACAAGTAACTTAACCAACGTAGATTTTCCTGCTCCGGACGGACCAACAAAGGCAATAGTTTGTCCGTTATGTGTTGAGAAAGAAATATTTTCCAAAGCATTTCTGTTTGCCGTTTGGTGCTTAAAGCCTACAGCGTTGAAAGTTAAATCCTTAATCTTTTGAATAGATTTCGGGTTTGCTGGTTTTTTATCAATCGGTGTGCTTAAAATCTTCTTAAAGTTACCTAATGAAACCTCAGCTTCCCGCCAGGTTAAAATTACATTACCCAATTCTTGTAATGGTCCGAAAAGGAAGAATGAATAAAACAGAAATGAAAAGTATTGTCCGGCAGATATCGTATTATCAAAAATTAAGAGCAACAAAACCAAAACCATTGTACTTCTAACCAGGTTTACAGTTGTTCCCTGCACAAAACTCATGCTTCGAACGTATTTAACTTTTTTAAGTTCTAAGCCTAAAATTTTGTAGGTAGTTTTATTTAACCTTTCAATTTCCTGGTCGGCTAAACCTAAACTTTTTACGAGTTCGATGTTTCTTAGCGATTCTGTTGTCGAGCCAGCCAAAGCCGTAGTTTCACCAACAATTGAGCGTTGTATGGTTTTAATCTTTCTACTTAAAAACCAGCTTACAAAGCTGATGATTGGAATTGCCGAAAAATAAACCAAAGTAACCTTATAACTTACCGAAACCGAGTAAACGATAACGAAAATCATCCCGATTAAGCTTACAAAAAGAATGCTGATAAATGCGGTGATAAACTTTTCGGAATCTAAACGTACTTTTTGTAAGATACCAAGCGTTTCGCCACTTCGCTGATCTTCAAAAACCTGATAGGGTAATTTTAGCGAATGCTGCAAGCCATCAGCATACATTTTTGCGCCAACTTTTTGAACAATTACACTGGTAAAGTAATCCTGAAAGTTTTTAGCAATTCGCGAAATCATTGCCGCACCAATGGCTAAACCGATTAAGCCTAAAGAACCCCATAAATACTGACTGTATGTGAGCTTATCTTTTTTATTGATGAAGTTATCTAAAATGCGCCCGGTTATATATGGATCGAGTAGCGAAAAGCCAATATTTATACCCGCCAATAACAGCGCCAAAGCCACTATCCATTTATGGCTTTTTAGGTAGTTAAGTAATAATCCCATTAAAGTTTTGTTGTTTGTAAGTGCAAACATAAAAAAAGGGAACGGATAAAAATCCATTCCCTTTTTTTATGACTTTTTGGAAAGATACACCGTATCTTTCTGTGACTAAAAGCCGTATCTCAAACCAATTTGTGCTTGCCAAGGATTACCCGTTGGAATTACAATACCAGTATTATTTAAGCGGTAGTTGTAGTTTGAGGTTGCAGCATCAAAACCAGTAACCGCGTAAAGTGCTTGTGTACCTAAATTTTCTGATGTACCCCATGTTTTCTTAAATAAGTTGGCTACGTTAAACAAATCACCTGAAATTTCAATACTTTGTTTTTTTCTTGAACCAAACTTAAACTCATAAGCTAATCTTAAATCGAAAGTACCATAAAAGCCATTTATACCACCATTACGTTGTGCAAATGTACCTTCGTATTTGGTGATGTAATCTTTTAAACTTTGACTTGCATCGCCATTGGCCAATAAAGTTTGTAAAGCAGTTCTAAGCGCCGCGGGTACGTTGCTATTTGTAGGACTAAAGATGTAAGCCAAATCGTTTGTGGCAACAAAATCGCCGTTTGTGTTTCCTCCAGATAATAAACTATATCTGGTGCCACCAATACCTGAGTAGCGAATACCGGCTTTAATGCCATAAAATGATGGCAATGTTCCATAAACAACAACCTTGTTTCTAAATTGGCCGTTAGAATAAGTCATGTTGTTTAAGTTTCTAGGGTCATCAACCACAGGTAAGGATAAAGTTGCCGAATTGGCTACGTTACCGTTAAATGAAGTATTATCTTTAGCATCGTTCCAGGTAAAACTTGCCGAAATTTCGCCATCTTTAAAGTATTTCCAGGTAGCATCTACAACCACGGCAAATTGATTAACTTTTCCTTTGCTGTTTAATTCTAATACCCTACCAAACGCATTCGTTAAACGGCCTCTTTTCCAGTCTGTAACTCCGTTACTCGCAATAATGCTATTTGCTGGTACATATACTCCTCTGTTTCCTTCGTTTGATAAGGTAAAGAAAGGATTTGCCACCATGTTTCTATCCACATACATATAGTTATTGCGTGCTAATGTTGCATAACCTGTAATGCCAATACGGATTTTATCATTTATTAACTTGTTGTATGATAAGTTGGCTTTATAAACTACAGGCATTTTAGCATCGTCAGCGTATGTATTAATGGTTGGAATTTGTAGTGCTGCTAAAGTCGGCGCTGTTGCGCTTCCATTTCTGTAACCAATAAAGTTAGGCGTTGGTACACCTGTACCCGTTACGTCAACCGTTGCAAAATGCTTACCATCAAATGTTAGGTTATTAATGGTCATGTAGTTATTAATGTCAGAACCAAAAATACCTGCACCTAAGCGAACATAGTCGGTATGTTTTTCATTAACGTCCCAATTAAACTGAATACGTGGTTGAATTAAAAATTGTTTTAACTTATGGTCTGTTCTCACACCAATCGCATCAAATAATTGTTGGTTAAGTGGCGAAGTTGGATACTTACTAAAGTCTAAACGTAAACCTCCGGTAAAGTCTAAACCTTTACCCAATTTAGTTTGCATTTGACCATAAACTGCTGTATTCCATAAATTACCAATAACAGTTGGGTCATCAACTAAAGGTACTTCTCTGTAGTAGCTGATAGGAATTAAATTATTAAAATTCTGTAAAGCAGTTTGCCTGTTTCCTGCTGCAACCGTACCTGAGGTGTTAAATGTAAAACGACCGTTTACTTCACTACCATACAATGATTTTGCATGGGTGTACATAATGTCTACCCCGAAAGTATATTTGATTTTATCTGTATTGTAGTAAAAATTATCTACCAATTGGAAAACATTATTGGTAAAACCCTCTTGGCCAAAACGGTGTCCGCCGATTTGAACTGCAGTAGCTAATGTTGCTCCGGTAGTAGGAGATATAGATTCTAAGTTAGAAACTACAGCTCTTGGTATTGCAAAGCCTAACTCATCATTCTGAGTACTGGCCTGGTAAGTGTACAAATGCTGCAATTTTAATTCATTGGTAACTTTGCTGCTAATGGTTGAACGTAAGGTAGCCAATAAGCTATTATCAACGTTTTTATCATTACCATAACTTTCATAGAAGTTGATAGCCGTATTATCTGCTAATCCTAACGGATTTCTATCGTTGGTATAGTTATCTCTAACGGTTAATAAATTCTTGTCATTAATTTGCCAATCTAAACGAAGAAATCCGGCATCTGTTCCTCTTTTTTTTGCGAAAGAACCAAACTGTTGTGTATTAGCCACACCATATTTACTTCTTGCAACAGCTAAGAAATCGTTTAAAGTATTATTTGTAATATTAAAGCGAGCTACATCAGCATCAGAGTTAATATCTGCAATAATTAATGGGCGAGAATCTCTTTGATGATCCCAAGCGGCGAAATAATGCAATTTATCTTTAATTATAGGGCCACCCAAGCTAAAACCATACTGATAAGTTGAAAAATCATTTACTCTAGGATTTCCTCTGATGTCATATTTACTTGCCAAAAAATCAGCACGATTATAAGCAAAAGCACTTCCTGTAACTTCATTTGTACCCGATTTGGTTACCGCACTAATGGTTCCACCACCAGAACGACCTAAGCTCACATCATACTGATTGGTTACAACTTTAAATTCTCGCACGCTTTCTATTGAGATTGAGTATGGTGCGCCACTACGACTGGTTGTGCTACCTGCTGATGTAGGGTTTTTAGCCGTCATACCATCAATGGTAAAATTAGTAGATGAGCCTAACTGACCAGAAATACCACCCGGTCCTGCTAATGGAGATAAATCCGTTAAACTAGAAAAGTTACGACCATTTACCGGTAAAATATTCATCGTTTTTGATGAAATTTCTGTTGATGCGCCAAATTGTTGTACCTTATTTCTTAACGAAGAACCATTGATTTCAACATCGCCAAGGTTTTGAGCTGATTCTTGCATGTTGATGGGTACCACAACCGCATCTCCTTGGTTTAGCATAAAACCGGCTCTGTTTTGCTCCGCGTAACCAATATAAATTGCTTTTATGGTATAAGGGCCACCCAGAGGAAGTTCTTTAAATGTGTATTCTCCCTGTGCGTTTGATGATGTTCGGGTTGTAAAACCTGTCGAATTGTTTTTAACTTGAACAGAAACACCAGGAATTGGCTGTTTTTTTTCATCGGTAACCTTACCGGAAATTGAGGCTTGCGTGGTTTGTGCTTTTAGGGAATTTGAAACACAGAAACACAACAATAATACTGCTAAGAGTAAATTTTTGACCATGATTAATTTTTTGTGATTTTATGGTGCAAAGTTGATGTTGTTGTGTTAACTGAAATTAGATTTAGGATTAAGAAATGGTTTAAGAATTATGTAAAAAACTGTTTAATGTTAAAATAAAATCACCAAGCTTTCTTAGTTAATACTTAGGTCGGGAGAATTAATCTTCATATTAAACTGATAACGTGTTTACAATATGGTCGGGCTTAATACGCATTTAGCTCGGGGTTGGTTCGGACTTGTGACAATTCGGCCCGAACAAAGTCCGAATTAAATTCAAATTAAATTGGAATTAATAGTTAAACTGCTTACCTGCAAGGAACTATAAAAGGCTTTAGATTTGTTGGCTAGTAATTAAACAAAAAAACGGTCAGTAAATTAATACTGACCGTTTCTTGTTAAGCTTATGTTAGCTTATTTCTTTTCAGCTTCGTACTTATCGCTGAATTTTTTATCAAGCTGTTTGTGCAAATTATCCAGGTTAATATCTCTGCCCTGGATAAAAGCCTGCTCTACTTTATTAGTGCGCATATCTAGTGCATCACCAGCAGAGATAAAGAAAGTTGCATCTTTTCCGGTTTCGATACTGCCTGTTATTTTATCTATACCCATAACTTTTGCTGCATTTAAGGTTATGGTTGATAAAGCTTTTTCTTTATCTAAACCCCAAGCCGTAACCGTACCTGCCATAAACGGCAAGTTGCGTTGTTGCCAGTAACCATCGATACTTAACACTACATTTAAGCCTGCGTTAGCCAAAACTGCAGCGTTTTTATAAGGCATGTTCACATCATCATCGTTATTGTTTGGTAAAGCATGAGGCTGTTTAACTACAACAGAAATGTTGTTATCCTTTAAGAAATCGATAATTAAGTAAGCTTCATCAGCACCAGTAATTACAGGTGTAATTCCGAATTTTTTAGCAAAATTTACTGCCGCAACAATGTCCTTTTGACTTTCAGCCGCGATAAATAATTTCTCTTTTCCAGCGAAAACTGGTTTCATCGCATCGAAGCGGGTGTTAATCACTTCGGGTTTACCCATTTCCGAGTAAGCTTTTGCTTCTGCAAAGAAAGATGTTAACTGATTGATAGCAGCCTGCGTACGCTCGTTCAACATTTCAGGAGAAACTTGCGGGCGACCGAAACCACCAAATCCACCGCGGAAACGAGGGGTAACTGGCCAGGTCATGTGCATGGCATCATCTTTTTTAATGGCTGCATCTTCCCAATTCCAGGCGTCTAATTGTACCACAGATGAACTTCCAGAAACTGTTCCACCTTGTGGCGTTGGTTGTGCCATTAAAATACCATTACTGCGTAAAGTTGCCGGAACTTTCGAATCGGTATTATAAGCTACGATAGAACGGATGTGCGAGTTGTAGTCGCCGATTTCCTGATAATCTAAAGTTGCTTTTATAGATTCAGTTTCTGCCAAACCTAAATTAGTCGTTGATGCAATTAGTCCTGGATAAATGTGTTTTCCAGAAGCATTAATACGAATTACATCATCTACAGGCGCTTGTCCGCTTGCAGAAACCGATACAATTTTTCCATTGCTGAAAACGATTGTTCCGTTTTCGATTAACGTACCGTTGCCAACATGGATTGTTGCGCCTGTAATGGCAATGGTTTTGGTTTGTTTTTTTGCTGGTGATATGTTTGCCTGAGCAAAGCACATCAGGCTGGATGCCGATAAAGCCAGACTTAATAAATACTTTATATTAGTGTGCATGTTCTGTTTCGTTTAAATCTGCTGAATAATCTCCTAAAGTTTCGCAATTGTAAAGGCGTGGAGCAGGTCCGAACGGACGTTGAGTACGACCGCCAGTGTTTTTGCTTTCCAGCATCTTTTGAATTAAACGAGCTTTTTCTCCTTGTTGTGTTTTGATAACCTGTGCATCTTTTTCCAAATCCCAGTAAGCCACGCCATCAACAAAAGTTTTCTCTGCTTTTGCATAAATAGATAAAGGATTTGCCGACCAGATAACCACATCCGCATCTTTACCAGGTTTTAAACTTCCAACTTTATCATCTATGTGAAGCATACGAGCCGGGTTTAAAGTCACAAATTTTAAGGCATCTTCTTCCGGAACGTTACCATAAAGTACCGATTTTCCAGCTTCCTGGTTCAAGTGACGAGCCATTTCAGCATCATCAGAGTTAAAAGCCGTTCTTACACCAACATTGTGCATAATCTTTCCGTTGTAAGGAATGGCTTCTGCAACCTCGTTTTTGTAAGCCCACCAATCAGAGAAAGTTGAAGCTGCAATACCGTGTGCTTTCATTTTATCAGCTACTTTGTAACCTTCTAAAATGTGTGTAAATGTATTGATTTTGAAACCTAAACTATCTGCAACATGAATTAGCATGTTGATTTCACTTTGTACGTAAGAGTGACAAGTAATGAAACGTTTATTGTTTAAAATCTCAACAATTGCATCTAATTCTAAATCGCGGCGAACATTGCTGCCTTTTACCGCTCTTGCTTTTTCGTACTCTTTTGCACGGGTAAACTCATCAACAAATGTTTGCTCAACACCCATACGCGTTACCGGGAAACGTGCGCCAGTACCGAAATTACTTTGCTTAACGTTTTCGCCCAAGGCAAATTTGATGAAACCATCAGCACCTGCAAATTTTAATTCTTCTGGTGATTTACCCCAACGAAGTTTAATTAATTGAGATTGACCACCGATTGGATTTGCAGAACCATGTAGAATTTGAGAAGTGGTCACACCGCCAGCCAACTGGCGATAAATGTTTACATCTTCAGAATTGATAATATCAGCAATACGAACTTCTGCCGAAACAGATTGCGCACCTTCGTTAATACCGCCGCTACCTGCAATATGTGAGTGTTCATCAATAATACCAGCGGTTACGTGTTTGCCAGTACCATCAATAACTTTTGCGCTTCCGGCAGATAAACCTTTACCAACAGCCTTAATTTTGCCGTTTTCTAAAAGTACATCAGCATTTTGCAAAATGCCTTCCTTTTCGTTTGTCCAAACGGTAGCATTTTTAATTAAAACACTTTCCTGTTTTGGTATTTCAGTATTTCCGAATGCCCCGAAAGGATAAAGCAAAGTACCTACAGCTAAGGTTGGTTTTGGTTCATCACGTTTAGGTGTTTCTTTTGCCGCTTCTTTATACGTTGCGGTAAATTTTCCGAACGTTCCATCAGGTAGCGCTACTTCGCCTTTAAAAGTTAAAGGATTAGCAGAAGTTAAGTAACCACTTAAGCGTACATCACCTTTAGGGTTTTTCTTTAAATTGAAGTTGATGCTTGCCCAATCGCCATTTCTGGTAAAAGTTGCTGTGGTTTTAACACTATCCACACCAGTTCTTTCAATCGCTGCAGTTGAGCCACCGGCAGTTCCGGTAATCTTTAATATTAATGCACCGGCAATACCATCAACATTAAGGTTATAAGTACCGCGTACATCAGAAACATCCATCTTATTTACAATGAAACGTTTTCCCTGAACCCAGTTCTCGAAAATGATATTTTCTTTTTTGAATAAATTATCTGATGAAATCAGGAAGTTGGCTACTTTGCCTTTTTCTAAAGAACCTACTTTATCATTAATGCCTAAGAGTGATGCAGGGATTTCAGTTACAGAAGCTAAAGCCTGTTTTTCTGTTAATCCATTATCAATCGCCGTGCGGATGTTCGTCCAGAAATCACGCGTGTTGTCCAATCCGAATGAAGTTAATGCAAACTTAACGCCAGCTTTTTCCAAGGCAGCAGGGTTGGTTGGAGCCATTTCCCAGGCTTTCATCTGCGTTAAAGTAATGTTTCTCGCTTCAGCTGGGTCTTCAACATCATAAGCCTTAGGGAACGCTAAAGGAATAATTAAGCTTGCGCCTGTTGCTTTAACTTCTGCAATTCTTTGGTATTCATCACCAGTAGATTTAATGATGAATTGCTTGCCAAATTCTTTCCCGATTTTATCGGCACGCAGCACATTTGCCCAGCCATCAACCTCAAAAATTTGAGGCATTGCCTGTTGTTTGCTAAATTCCTCTAACGAGATATTATATTCATCTTTTTGTTTGCCATACCATTGCGCATCATAATAAGTTTGGCGAAGCAAAGCGATAGAACCCATTAAAGATGTTGGGTAATCATTTGATGAAGTGCCTTTATTGAAAGAATAGTTGGCTGCGGTTTGGTCTTTCAGGTAAACGTTGTTATCTGCACCATCGTTTAAGGTTACAGCAGCCGAAACACCACGGGCAATACCATCGCGGCTAATCGAGTTAACGCTACCAAAACCAGCTTTACGTAAGTCATCAGCTTTTTTACTATCAACGGTAAAGATGTTTTTTACATAAGTTTCAGGTCTGATGGATTCGTTCCAACCGTATGCACCTTTTTTTGTCGATACAAAAATAGATTGGCGCTGACCACCAAAACCACGAACCTGGGTAGCGGCATCTGGTGTACCGTAGTTTGTAAAAGCATCAATAAGTGATGGGTAGAGAAATTTACCTTTCAAATCTACAATCACATAACCTTTCGGAACTGCTAAACCGGCACCAACCGCTTCAATAGTTTGTCCTTTAATTAGTAATGTAGCGTTTGATAAAGTTTTTGTGGCATTTACTACAATGGTTGCATTGGTAAAGGCAAACATACCTGGTCTTGTATCATAAGAACCATTAACAGGATAGGTGGTTTGCTGTGCAAACAGAATTGTAGAGGAAAATACCAGCGCTAAGGCAAGTAAAATTTTCTTCATAATATGTTTAGGGGGTTTATTTTGTTTAAAACTAATATAAATTAGCGTCGAAATTGCTTATTAACCTATTTTTTACAATTAATAGCTATTTTTGAGGGTTATAAAATCACAATCATGAACGAAATCTTAAAAAATGCCCATTCAGGCTGGCGCTATGTAGTTTTAACTTTATTAATTGTTGCTGTTATTAAAGCTTTATCTGGTTGGTTCGGTAATAAATCGTATACCGAAGGAGACAGAAAACTAAATGTATTTACCTTAATTAGCGCACACATGCAGTTGTTAATAGGCTTAATTCTTTACTTTTCCGAAGGATGGTATGCCATGAGCAGCAAAGGCGCACCTGCGGTTCGTTATTTTAAAATGGAACACATCAGTATGATGATTGTAGCGATAATTTTAATTACAGTTGGTAATGCAAAATCTAAAAAAGTTGTAGAAGCAGTTGCCAAGCATCGTACAATTGCTGTATTTTTCGGTTTGGCGTTACTTATAATTATAGGTTCTATATTTATGATGACTAAAAGCGTTCCAGGAAGATCGTTTTTCGGTATTTCGGGTATGCTTATTAAAATCGGAGTTGTTTAAACTATTTTTATAAATATTTCCATTTTTCAAAATTCTTTATATTTTTGCTGTACATGATTAAAAATACACATACATGGCTTTGGCAAGGTAATTCAAAACAGAATTGCGCCGGCTGCGTATGATGAAAATATTCAATCATCCTAAATCTTAAAAAGAACCATTAAAGCCCGGCGTAGAACCACACGCCGGGCTTTTTATTTGTAAATAAAACTCCGTCATTGCGAGGTACGAAGCAATCTAAATTAAAGCAGATTGTTTCCCAATCGAAAGATTGCTTCGTGCCTTGCAATGACGACAACAGATAATTAAATGTTTAAAATAAATACACAATACAAAAAAATGCTTGCTGATACCACTACCCCGGTAAGTATTTATCTTCGCCTTCGCGATGTTTACCCTAACAGCATTTTATTAGAAAGTTCTGATTACCACAGTCGTGAAAATTCGATGAGTTTTGTTTGTGCTGAGCCAGTTGCCGGAATTATTTTAAAAGGCAGTCGATTGGAAACTTATTTTCCTGACGGAACGGTAGAATTTAAAGAAACTAAAAACTTAACAGAAGAAATTACAGCCTTTAAGGATAAATTTAAGGAAACCGAGATTCCGGAAATTAAATTTATTACCAGCGGTTTATTTGGCTATTTTACCTGGAACGCCGTACAGCATTTCGAGGATATTAAATTCAGTTCTGAAACCCCCGATGGTGAGGAAATTCCTGAAATGCAGTACCATTTGTATCGCTACATTATTGCAATCGACCATTTTAAAAATGAAATCACTTTGTTTAGAAATTCATTTGAAGGAGAGGAAGAAAGTGGTTTGGAAAAAATGGAATATTTAATTCAGAATAAAAATTATCCTGAGTATAAATTTCAAACTAAAGGTGAAGAGAAATCAAACCTTACCGACCAAGGCTTTATTGAACTGGTAGAAAAGCTTCAAAAGCATATTTATCGTGGAGATGTTTTCCAGATTGTACCATCCAGAGCATTTAAACAAGCTTTTACTGGCGATGAGTTCAATGTTTACCGTTGCTTGCGTTCTATCAACCCATCGCCGTATCTGTTTTACTTTGATTATGGCGATTTCAAGCTTTTTGGTTCATCGCCAGAGGCACAAATCACCATAAAAAATAATGCAGCTAATATTTTCCCAATTGCGGGCACTTTTAAACGTAGTGGAAATGATGAGGAAGATGCAGAACAAGCCAGAAAGCTTGAACAAGACCCGAAAGAAAGTGCAGAGCATGTAATGCTGGTTGATTTAGCCCGAAACGATTTGAGCAGGCATTGCAACAGAGTTGAGGTAAAATCGTTTAAAGAAGTACAATATTATTCTCATTTAATTCACCTGGTAAGTAAAGTTAGCGGCCATTTACAAGAAAACGTAAGTGCCTTTAAGGTTGTTGCCGATACGTATCCAGCCGGAACGCTAAGTGGTGCACCCAAATATAAGGCCATGCAGTTAATTGATGAAAACGAAAAGTTAGGAAGAAATTTCTATGCAGGGGCAATCGGTTTTATGGGCTTTAATGAAGATTTTAACCATGCCATTATGATTAGGACCTTTATGAGCAAAAATAACGAATTGCATTATCGTGCAGGTGCAGGCATAGTTGCCGATTCGGTGCCTGAAACCGAAATGCAGGAGGTAAACAATAAAATTGCTGCGCTTAGAAAAGCGGTTGAAATGGCAAGGGATATTTAAAACCCTCAACCCCTAAAGGGGGGCTTTATCCAAATAATGAAAGTGTTATCAATATGGATAGCCTGAGGTAATTAACTATATATACTAATTCGTATTTTATAAATTGAAGAAATGAATAGCAATAATATTTCCCCTTCAGGGGGCAAGGGGGTGGTTCTGGTAATTGATAATTACGATAGTTTCACCTATAACCTAGTGCATTTAATTAATGAGGTTGGCTACGAAGCAGAAGTGTGGCGTAATGATAAATTTGAGCTCGCTGATGTAGAAAAATACGATAAAATTCTTTTATCACCAGGCCCAGGAATACCTGAGGAAGCGGGTTTATTACTTGATGTGATTAAAACCTATGCACCAACGAAAAGCATTTTTGGAGTATGTTTGGGGCAGCAGGCCATTGCCGAAGTTTTTGGTGGTACACTTTTAAACTTAGGCCGACCTATGCATGGTATTGCAACTCCGGTAACTGTTGTAGATGGCGATGAATCGTTGTTTTGGGAGTGCCCGCAAACCATTAATGTAGGTAGATACCACAGTTGGGTAGTTAGTAAAGAGAACTTTCCTGACTGTTTAAAAATTACCGCTAGAGACCATAAAAGTGAAATTATGGCTTTAAGACATGAAACACTTGATGTTCGAGGTGTGCAGTTTCATCCGGAAAGTGTGCTGACAGAGTACGGTAAACAGATGATGGAGAATTGGTTGACGAATTAAAAAATACGTCATTGCGAGGTACGAAGCAATCTCATTAATAGATTGCTTCGTACCTCGCAATGACGACAGCTTATAAAAATGAATATTTTAGATAAAATTGTTTTACGTAAAAAAGAAGAAGTAGCAGATGCCAAGCAATTGGTTTCAATTGCTGATTTAGAAAGTTCAACTTACTTTAACAGAAAGCCATATTCTTTCAAAGAATTTCTTTTAGCAGATGACAGAAATGGAATCATTGCAGAATTTAAGCGTCGTTCACCATCTAAAGGCTTAATTAACGGAATTTCTGATGTTGCAGAAGTTACGAAAGCGTATAACGATGCTGGTGCATCTGCACTTTCTGTTTTAACAGATATAGATTTTTTTGGCGGTAAAACCGATGATATTCTGGCCGCAAGGGCAGCTAATAATATTCCTGTTTTAAGGAAGGATTTTATAATTGATGAATACCAGATTCTGGAAGCGAAGGCTTGGGGTGCAGATATTATTCTTTTAATTGCTGCCATTTTAACGCCGCAACAAATTAGTGATTATGGCAAATTTGCTCAAAACCTTGGTTTGAATGTGTTATTAGAGGTTCATGATTTAGCAGAGTTGGAGAGAAGTATTTGTCCGAATTTAGATGCGATTGGTGTTAATAATAGAAATTTAGCAGATTTTACGGTGAGCATTCAAACCTCTTTTGATTTGGTGAATAAAATCCCGAATGAGTTTATGAAAATTTCGGAAAGTGCAATCAGCAATCCGGAAACGATAAAGGAGCTTAAAAGCGCAGGTTTTAATGGGTTTTTAATTGGTGAAAATTTTATGAAAACCGATAATCCGGGTTTGGCGATTAAAGATTTTGTGGCGCAGATATAAGTGCGTAATGTTTTGCCATGGAAACACAGAAACCACGGAATTTTTTCAGTTTATTCGTCATTGCGAGTTACGAAGCAATCTCGCCCCATAGATTGCTTCCCCAAAGTATCGGAACAAACTTTGCATCGCAATGACGGCTGGTCTTTTACATTCGAGTTTCACTTTCGAACGCTTTAAAAACTTTTATTACAACTACGTGGTTTCTAATTGAAATCAACTTTTGCAAATTTTGTATCTTTGCTACATTAATGGGAAAACAGAAATTTTATGATACTGCGATAAAGCAGGAACGGGTCATTTTAGTTGGGGTGGTTACACCTGGCGAAAAAGAAGAGCAAACGAAGGAATATTTGGATGAGCTTGCTTTTTTGGTTGATACTGCCGGTGGGAAAGTAGAGAAAGTTTTTACGCAAAAAATGCTGAAGCCAGAGCGTGCTACTTTTGTTGGTACGGGTAAGCTTGAGGAAATTAAGGCGTATGTAAAATCAGAAGAGATTGATACAGTGGTTTTTGATGATGAATTATCGCCATCGCAATTGCGTAATATTGATAGGGAATTAGGGGTAAAGGTTTTAGATAGAAGTAATTTAATCTTAGATATTTTTGCCAACAGAGCGCAAACTGCACAGGCTAAAACGCAGGTAGAATTGGCACAATTACAATACGTGCTGCCCCGTTTAACGGGTATGTGGACGCACTTAGAGCGTCAAAAAGGGGGTATTGGTATGCGAGGTCCGGGTGAAACGCAGATTGAGAGTGATAGAAGGATTATTTTAACTAAAATCTCTTTACTGAAAGAACGTTTAAGAAACATTGATAAACAAAATGAAACGCAGCGTAAAAATCGCGGTCAGTTAATTCGTGTAGCACTTGTAGGTTATACCAACGTTGGTAAATCAACCATCATGAATATGCTTTCGAAATCGGAAGTATTTGCAGAAAATAAGCTTTTCGCTACACTTGATACGACGGTTAGAAAAGTAGTTATTGAAAATCTTCCTTTTCTTTTATCAGATACGGTTGGTTTTATCCGTAAACTTCCTCACCATTTGGTAGAATGTTTTAAATCTACTTTAGATGAAGTTCGTGAAGCCGATTTACTGGTTCATGTGGTTGATGTTTCGCATCCAAACTTTGAAGACCAAATTAATACCGTTAATGAAACTTTGAAAGATATCGGTGCAATTGATAAAGACATGATTTTGGTTTTTAATAAAATTGATGCCTATGTTTCTCCAGAAGTTGATGATGAAGATGACGATGGAAAATTAACGCTTGATGAATTTAAACGTAGCTGGATGAGCCATGATAAAATTCCGGTTTTGTTTATTTCGGCAACTGAAAAAGAAAACATAGAAGAGTTTAAAACATTATTATACGATAAGGTAAAAGCAGCGCATGTTGCAAGATATCCTTACGATAGTAATTTGTTATATTAGATTAATTAAACTTTCATTGAGAGGTACGAAGCAATCTTTTAACAAATTAGATTGCTTCGTACCTCGCAATGACGATAGATAAAAACATTATGGAAAGTAAACGTCAGCAAAAATTTGCAGGAGTGCTACAAGTAGAGTTAGCACAGGTTTTTCAGCGTGAGGGTGCTGCATTTTTGCCAAATACATTGGTAACCATTACGCGAGTTCGCGTTTCGCCAGATTTGGCCGTTGCAAAAGTTTATTTAAGCTTTTTTAATACCAATAACACAACACTTTCAATCAATACGGTTAATGCCCATGCCGGCGAAATCAGGTATAAATTGGGTTCAAGAATCCGCCATCAGGTTAGGGTTGTGCCAGAACTTACTTTCTTTGTTGATGATACAAACGAATATGTTGAGCGAATGGATCATCTTTTCGATAAGATAGCAAAAGAACCAAGGCAACCAGACGAAGAAACTGAATAGTTTTCTAATGCAAACTTTCGAAGAAGTTATTTTAGCCAATAAATCTGCAATAGGAAAAGTAATTGATTTCAACAAGGAAACTGATGCGCTTTTACCGCTCGATTTTACTGCAGCAAATACATCACTAACAGGTGAAATTTTAGCTGATACGGATTTGTTTTCAGACTGGATAAATCAACAGCTTAAAGATAAGAATGCAACATATGGCATTGGTGGTTATGATGAACATAGAACGATTTACACCAGAAGCGTACATTTTGATGCGGGTGAAGAACCCAGGCGATTGCACTTAGGTGTAGATATATGGGCGCCAGCTTTTACCCCGATTTATAATTTTTATGATGCAAGGGTGCACAGCTTTGCCAACAATAATAATTTCGGCGATTATGGCGCTACAATAATCTTAACTTATCAAATCGATGGCTTTGAGTTTCATGTTTTGTATGGGCATTTAAGTCTGGCTTCGTTACATGGTTTAGAGGAAGGACAAATTATCCCGAAAGGAAAAGCTTTTGCAACTTTAGGCATTAAAGAAGAGAACGGTTTCTGGCCACCACATTTACATTTTCAAATTATAGAAAATATGAACGGTTTAAAGGGCGATTATCCAGGTGTGTGCAAGTTTTCTGAACGTGAAAAATATCTGGCTAATTGCCCAAATCCGAATTTGATTTTGAAGTGTAGCTTAATAATAGATTAAATTTTATTTTGTCTTGGCCAGACGGGCTCTTTTCTTTTGGCAGCGAAAGAAACAAAACTGTCGGCTTAAAATTTTTCTATTAAAGTCAGTAATAAGGGGTTGATACTGCTTCCCGAAAAATTTGTTAGGCCGATCTAAGTGAAACGGAGCTGCATTCGGAAGGCTTAATTAAACGTAAATAGTTTATTTCAAATATTTGATGTTATTGTTTTTAGGTGGCTTAAAATATCTTCATGAGTAAGCTTTTTAGTCTTTTAGCTTTTTTACGTAAATTAGATTGATGAAGAAGTTGATTATTCTATGTTTTCTGTTCAGCAATATCTTTGCCTCGGCTCAGGTACAGTTTAAAAGCGGGCCTTCGGGTTTTGCCACTTTCTTAAAAAACAATACCATTTACCCAGCTTTCTCCAAACAAAATTGTATACAAGGCAGTGTGAGCATCAGCTTCAAATTGGATCAAAACGGTAAAGTTTATTCTTCAAAAATTACAAAAGGTATCATCTCAGAATTGGATAATGAAGCCCTGAGGTTGGTTCGTTTAAGTAGCGGAAAATGGCAAGTTCCAAAAGGTTATGATACAACGGTTTCTGTTGTCGTTCCTGTAAACTTTAAGTTATCTGGCTATGGTTGCGAAAGGAAATCGAGTAACGAAATAAAGGCTTCTATTAATGCTTATTTAGCTGAGGAGGGATTAACTAATGCAGTTATTAATTTTTATAAAAATAGAGATGCGGCCAAACCTGGACAAGAAAGTCAGATTTTGGCGATAAAATCTCAGTTGGGCATAGATGATGACTATTTCGATTCGTTAATAACTACAGGGTTAAAGAAAATAAAACAAGGAGATAAACAGGGTGCTTGTGAAGATTTTACAATGGTTAAAAATCTAGGCAGCGATAAAGCAGATGGTTATCTCACAAAATATTGCAAATAATGCGTTTAACGGTTAGAATTTTTGCTCTTTTAGATATTATTAGTATTTGTTTATTGGCCCAACCTTTTTGGCAAATTATTACACATTTCAACGAAATTCCTGAAGAAACTCTATCTCAAATTAGGGTTATATTAACCTTACCGATGTTCCTGTTGCTGTTTGTTTCTGCCATTGGGTTAACTATGTATCGTAAGTTTGGTTTTATCGCTTATTACATTCAATTCCCGATACGGCTTGTAATCTGGGTTTTTTCAATAGGATTTGTTACACTTTTGCCAGAGTTATTAAACCTTAAAGAACTTTGGTTTGATGTCTTTTTTAAACTCTGCTTTATCGCAGAATTTTTTAGACTTTACTTTACGATTAAAATTCATCGGGAGGAATTTTAGGTTAATACAATTTAAACTGCTTAAGCCAGATTAAGCCTGATGAAAATTCTAAACAATTACAGAAATTGCTGCAGGTAAAATTGAAGCTTCAACAGCATTTACTTTTCCAATGTATTCCCCATCAACCTGAAAATGCGCTTTATGCTTTGATGATATTTTGACATTTGAGGTTTGAAATACTTCTATTTTTTTTGGATTAAACGGAAGTTTGGTAAACCATATTTTTAAGATTTCTAAATACGAATAATCTTTTACAACAATTATCTCGAACAGTTCATCATCCAGTTTACCATCGGGATTAATTTTAAGTCCTGTTCCGTACATAGTTGCATTGGCAATAGCCACCATTGCAGCTTTAGATTTTACTTTTTCGCCTTTTAGCTCAAGCTCTACATCCATCCTTTTGTGATTCCATAGCGCATGCCAGGTTGCTTTTGCATACCCCCACATTCCGCGTTCCTGCAAACTATCAAATCTTTTTACCAGATAAGCATTAAAACCTAAATCAGATAAGTGGATGCAGATTTCATTATTCAATTTAATAACGTGGATTTTCTTTGCTTCCCCATTTTCTACAACTTGCAAAGCTTCCTCAATTTCTGTTGGAATCCCCAATTCTTTAGCCATTCCGTTCGCCGAGCCCGCCGGAATAATTCCAATAGGCGTATCAGAATTCAGCAGGCATTCGGCAACTAGTTTTAATGTACCATCGCCTCCAACAGCAATAACTTTATCTGCTTCTGATTGCTTAATTTTTGATTTTATTTTATCTATTGAACAATCTTCAGGCAGTTCAAATAAATCAATATCTGTATTTTTTCCTTTAAAATAGACCGAAATAACTTCTTTTAAGTCGATATCGTGACTACCTGAACCAGGGTTAATAATGAATAATAATTTCATGAATGCCAGCTTATTGTGCTGCATTAAAACAACTAAACGTAAAGTCTGTTTTAAAATAGATGAATAAATCGGCGAGTGTAAAAATATATCATGGCTATGGTCATACGCAAAATTTAGTGGTATATGGGCATGTTTTTAAACGCAAGGCAAAAAGCAACCAGATTTACAGCAATAACTTATTTGTTAACATTGCTCATCTGCTTAAACTTTTCATTTTAAAGCCCTATCCATTTGTTAAAATTCGACTTCAATTTTTCGATCAAACCATTTATAATAAAACAGAAGCCGATGGTTTTTTTAAGTTCGAGTGGAAAGCTACCAGGGATATTGATGCTGGTTGGCATTATGTAAAAGTTGAAGCCTTGGGCGATGATAATGCCGTTATCTGTAGTGGTGAGGGTAAAGTTTATGTGCCGCACATCACGCAATATGCATTTATTTCTGATGTTGATGATACCGTAATGGTTTCTCATTCGGCAACTATTGGCAGGCGGTTGCGGGAGCTTTTTATTAAAAATCCTCGCACCAGAAAAACTTTTCCCGACGCAGCGAGTCATTACCAGCAACTGGCTTTATCGCATACAAGAAGTGAGCAGCCAAATCCTTTTTTCTATGTGAGCAGTAGTGAATGGAATTTGTACGATTATTTATCAGAAACATTCAGATTTAATAAATTACCCAACGGTGCTTTCTTGCTTAATACTTTAAAAAGATGGAAAGATTTGGTGCGTACAGGCAAAACCGGGCATGAAGGTAAACTACTGAGGGTCATGCGCATTCTGGATGCCTTCCCAAATCAAAAATTTGTGTTTTTTGGCGATAACTCTCAGCAAGATCCAACAATTTATACTTCAATTGCCGAGAAATATCCAGAGAATATCAAGGCGATATACATTCGTAATATCAGGCCGGAAAAGGAAACTGAAACCTTGACTTTGCTTGCCAAACTGGTCCCATATCAAATTCAGACTTGCCTTTTCAATAGCAGTTCAGAAGCGATTGAACACTCTAAAAAGATAGGGTTAATAAAATAGACTTTGGAGCGCAACTGCAGTGTTAATCGCTTGCGATAGTCCCGCTTTCCTTTTCGCCATGAAAAATGGCTTCAATATAATCGGGGCTAATTAATTAGATTCATCGCATTTGGCAATAAGCAATTCGTTAAGAAATCGATTTACCGAAAGGCGTAAAAGCTAAGTTCATTAACTTAAAATGCTGCCGCCCGAACGGAATGCCAACAATGGTAATGCAAAGCAAAATACCGAAGAACAAGTGTGTTAGTGCTATCCAAAAGCCACCGCAAAATATCCAGATTAAATTCATAATGGTTGATAAGCAACCTGTATTTGAAGAAGTATCGGTAATTTTTATGCCAAAGGGCGCCAAGCCAACTATTGCAAATTTGAAGCATTGAATGCCAAATGGAATGCCCACAATCGTTAAGCACAATATTAATCCACCAATAATATATTCGAAAAAGATGAAGATACCGCCGAAAATAATCCAGATAATATTGCCTATAAAATTCATTGTATATTAGTTTTTATTTATTTAGACTGCATTTTTTTCGGCAGCATACTTTCCAATTCCGTCATTGGTTATTTTAAGATAATACAAATACAATTTTGTTACAGATGGCATGAAACAGCGCAACATAATTTCTTTATTTTAGGATACACACAAAATGAAACCTTATTATGAAAAAAATTATCCTCCTGGCGACAGCTGTCGCCTGCTTTGCGCTACCCGGTGCAAAGGCCCAAACTGTTAATGGCGTTCGACTAAGTGAAATTCATGCTGATTTTATTGAAATTAAAGGTTCTGGTAGGCCATTTTCAGATAAAACCCTAATCTCAATAGAATATGGTCAGGTTGTTCAAGATTATAACAGCGTGGTTGTAAAAGATGATTCTGGCAAGCGTATGGAATTTAATTCAACTATCGATTTTTTAAACAAATTCAAAAACTACGGCTATGAGCTTTTTCGGGTGTATTCAGAGCAAGCTGGAAAAGATTCGAGCAGACCTGTTTATCTAATGAAAAGGAAATAACGATTTGGCTTTTAAGTACATTGTTTCTTCGTTTTACTTAAGTTAAATAAACCTGATAGCAATGAAAACGCCAACAATTTTTTCTATTGTTGGCGTTGTAATGTATAGCAGGGCTGCTGCAACCGATTAACCACAGTTTTTGCTTTCCAAAATCTAAAATCTACATGTTTTTCGTCATTGCGAGGCACGAAGCAATCTGATACGCTTGAGATTGCTTCGTGCCTCGCAATGACGATTTTAACCAATGAATATTCTATATAAAATCCAAAGTGTTAAACTTTTTATTTAAAATATCTGCATTGTTTACATCCAGCCATTTATCTAAAATAGTACCATAAACCTGACGGAAATCTAACTGGTATTTTAAATCTCCGGTATCTAAATCGCCAAGATTTGGAGCGCTATTAAAAATTCCTTGTTTTTTTAACCGGCCACCAAAAATGAACATATTATTTGCAGTGCCGTGGTCGGTTCCATTACTTGCATTTTGCTCAACGCGACGGCCAAATTCAGAGAAAGTAACAACTAATGTATCATCTAATTTGTTATTATTTTTTAAATCTTTCAGAAATGCAGCCATGCCTTCGCTATATTGCTTTAGTAAGTTTCCTTGTTGATTTAGTTGATTTACATGTGTATCAAATCCACTCAAAGAAACATAATAAACCCTGGTTTTTAATCCTGAAGAAATAAATTTGGAAACCGTTTTTAGCTGATTTGCAAAACCAGATTGCGGATAAGTTGCGGTGTTTTTATAAACCTTTGAAGTGTTTTGAATGTAACTGGCCGACGAAGATGTTTCAATCATGGTTTTGTACAAGTAACCTAAATTATCCTCATCTAAATGCTCCTTATCGTTTTGCAACATGGCTTTAAAAAAAGGGTCGTTTGTGTTGCGAAATAAGGCAGCAGGGTCTTTTAAAGCAATTCCCTTTTTAGTCATGCCTTTCATTGCCAGTGAAAGTGAATCATCAACTTCAATGGCCGTGTAAGGAAATTTGCAAGTTTGGCAATTGCTGTCCAGGTATCTTCCAATCCATCCGGTAGATAAGAATTGATTGCTGTCGCTTCCGGTTTGCCAAATATCCATTGAACGGAAATGCGAACGATCTGGATTTGGATAGCCAACATCGTTGATAATCGTCATCCAGCCCTGGTCGTGAATTTCTTGCAACGCTGCCATGTTTGGGTTTAAACCCTGCATGTCATTAAGCTTAATTACATCTTCAGGTTTAATAGCAATGCTTTTCCGCTTTTGATAGTAAACATCATTTCCAAAAGGTACAACGGTATTTAAACCATCATTTCCACCAGAAAGCTGTACTACTACGAGGTTCTTGTACAAACTTAATTCATCCAGCGCCATTGCTTCAAGCGGTTTCATAAAAGCCGGCACAAAAAGCGAACCTGCGGCAACAAAACCAGAATTTCTTAAAAAATTTCTCCTGTTCATATCTTTAAGTTTAACAAAGTTGATATTCGGGCATGCTCGTCAATTCTACTGAAGTGCTTCTCAAGCCTTTATTATCACTTATCATTGTAGTAATTTTGTTATTTAGCTTTGGCTGAAGTAAAAATTCTGCCAATTCAACTGGCGTTGTTCCCTTCGGAATGGATTCTAAAAACTTAGGCCAATCTGCTTTTGCATCAACATAAGATTTTGGTTTCGCCTTTGTGTTTGCAATTATGGTTGCCGTACGGCTTTGCGCAATTACAGCCTCATCCTCAGGGTCGGCTTTTCCACTAAAATCTATCTCGCCATCATTTAATACTAATGATGGAATGCGCATCCTCAACATTAAAGATGAGCTATCAATCCAGCTTTGTCCACCCGGCCATCCTGCAACATTTGGTGGGTTAAATAAATATTGCCCTAAACTGCTTTGCAATTGAATTAAAACCTGCGGTTTATTATAGGTTACATAAAACTCCCTGCTTAAACCTACTAAAAATTCAGCAGGCGATTTTATTTTAGTGCCCACATTTTCAGGGCTATGAAACCAATCTGCAGTAAACATTTTTTTCATCATTGCCGAAATATCATATCCCGATTTGAAAAATGTATCCGCTAAATCTTTAATATGTGCTTCATTCGGCACATCATTTACAAAAAACTTATAAATTTTTTGAGAGACGAATAAAGCTGTTTGAGGTTTCTCCAGAATAATATCGATGATGTTTTCGCCATCGAAGTTTCCGGTTTTGCCGAAAAAAGTTTTTGGTTGTGCATCATGTAAGTTTTGCCTAAAAACAAATGAGCCGTCTTTATCATACATCCAACCGGTAAAAGAACGGGCAGATTCTTTAATGTCTTGTTCAGTGTAGTTGCCGCGGCCTAATGTAAAAAGTTCCATTAACTCGCGGGCGAAATTCTCGTTAGGTTTGCCTTTTCTGTTTTGCTGGTTATTTAAATACTGTAACATTGCAGGCGATTTTGAAACTTCTACCAAAAGTGTTTTAAAACTACCTAAACCATTTGCCCTCTGGATATTATTAAGTTGTTGTGCAAACATTGGGTTATTGCTTCTGCAAGCAAAATGCCCATGCCAAAAAAGCGTCATTTTCTCGCGAAGTGGCGTAGAAGTGTTAATCATTTTTTCTACCCAGGCAATATTCAAATCACGGCTTCGCTCATTTTGCATTCTAACAATTTCCTGGCGTTGCTTCTTTTCCTCGTCAGTTAAATCTTTTTTAGCGTATAAACCGGCCTGCATAAGCATTTTTTGTTTCGATGCAGATGTATCGATAAGTGTAATTTCATCTTGCTCCTTGGGTGTTTTAAGCAGATTATCCACTACTTTCTCATAACTTTTTCTACTGAGTTTTTGCAAATCTCGGTACGAAATTCCAAAACCTGCACGGCTGTAAAGATGCTTTACTTTAGAGAAATTATCTTTCGGGCTCATAATCAAAATTTTAATGTATGACTTAATTAAAACGTAGTGGTTTAATCATTGTTTTCTTTGTTTAATTTAGTCCAATGTTTTTTCAATTGCTAGATAATGATTGCAACTTCCCTAATCCGGCGCTTGCAGAAGAGGATGGATTGCTTGCAGTTGGTGGCGATTTGAGTTTGGAAAGATTGCTGATTGCCTATTCAAATGGAATTTTTCCATGGTTTAGCGAAGGCGATCCCATACTTTGGTATTCGCCGCATCAACGGTGTGTAATTTATCCTGAAAAGATAACAGTGAGTAAAAGTATGCTCAAAGTTTTTAGGGATAAAACTTTCGAAATAACTTTAAATAAAGCTTTTGATGAAGTAATAAAAAACTGTGCATTAACACCACGAATAGGGCAGGATGGAACCTGGATTACCAACGAAATGCAGGCAGCTTATATAGATTTGCATCAAAAAGGATTTGCCCACAGCGTAGAAGTTTGGCAAAGCGGTAAACTTGTTGGCGGGCTTTACGGCGTGAAAATTAACCGTGTTTTTTGTGGCGAAAGTATGTTTAGCCACGTTAGCAATGCATCAAAGGCGGCACTAATTTTTTTGAGTAAAACGGATATCAATCTAATTGATTGTCAGTTGCCAACCGACCATTTAATGAGTTTGGGAGCTGAAATGATTGAACGAGAAATTTATTTAGAAGCACTTCACAAAGCATAAAAAAACCTGCAAGGTTAAATTTGCAGGTTTTCTAAAGTATTGGTTTTTATAATGTCTTACAACTCCCTTACCCAAATATTCCTAAAGCTTATCGCCGGACTAGGGTCGCCATGATCTTGCAATTTAATAGATGATGGGCCATGCTTTTTGTATTGCGGCGCACCTATGTATCTGGTTTCTCCTTTTAAAACAAAACCATTTTGTAATAAAACACCATTTAAAAATAGCGTAACGCTGGCTGGTTTTAGTAAACTTCCATCTTCATTAAAACGTGGGGCATTCCAAATAATATCGTAATACTGCCATTCGCCTGGTTTTTTGTTGGCATTAGCCAAAGGCACACCTTGTTTGTAAACGCTACCTGTTTGTCCGTTAACGTAAGTTTTATTGTTGTATGCATCCATAATCTGGATTTCATAACCATCATCACCGCCTCCGGTTGAAGCTAAAAATACACCGCTATTTCCCCTTGCTTGTCCTTCGCCAGAAATATTTGCCGGAATTTTCCATTCCATGTGCAATTGATAATCGGTGAATTTTTTATTGGTTTCAATGTTTCCGGTGCCTTTTTTTACAGTAAAAAATCCATCATCAATTGTCCATGCAGCAGGTTTCGATGAATCTTTAACCGAATGCCATGCATCAAGATTTCTGCCATTAAATAAAACAATCGCATCATTTGGAGCATCTTGTGGTAAATTCCCTGGTATAACTGTTTTCGGTACAGGTTCCCAAACTTCTGTAGTTTTCGGATCTTTAGAAGGATCTACCTTTTTATCCTGAGCCATAGCATTTACTGCAAAAAATGCAGGAATAAATAATAGTGCGTACTTTTTCATATATGTGGTTTAACTCTTAAAGTTAACCAGTTTATTAAGAAATGAAAATTTAGTATTCAATTTATTACTTCAAATCGTCAGTAATGTAAGTTTCCGTTACAAAAATCTCATCTGGCACAATCTCTTCTTGCTTTTGTGCTGTAAAATCTCGCATGGGGCAATAACCTGTAACGCCTCTGTAAAGTAACGATGCGCCAACAGCAACTCCTGTTAAACCAATTATCGGGTGTGAGAACAAGCCTGTTAAACCCTTATAAAGTAAGTATGTTCCGGCTGCGCCAGATAACCAACGTTCTGATTTGCTTACATTTTCATAAAGCTCTGGATATTTCCATGCTTCTTTTATATTGTTTATCGTGGTATTTAAATCTTCGTTTATCATGATTATAGAAATTAAATTCAACTATATAACAAGCTAAAACGGATTGAGTTTTAATTTCTTGCCACGGAAAAACGAAGAACACGGAATTTTATCAGAAGTAGGAATAATAGAAATCCTGAAAAAACACTTTTCCGTGTCTTCTGTGTTTCCGTGGCAAATACTAATTTAAAATATCCCGAATATCTTCTTTACTTAAAGATTTAAAGAAACTTTCTTCGGTGGTAATTAAAGCGTTGGCAAGAGATTTTTTACGGTTTTGTAAAGCCAGTATTTTTTCCTCAACGGTGTCTTTAGCAATAAATTTATAAATAAATACTTTCTTATCTTGACCAATCCGATGGGTACGGTCGATGGCTTGTTGCTCTACAGCGGGGTTCCACCAAGGGTCTAAAATAAATACATAATCGGCCTGTGTTAGGTTTAAACCAACACCACCGGCTTTTATCGAAATTAAGAAAACCTTTAAATCGCTATTTTGCTGAAACTCGGCAACAATTTCTCCGCGGTTTCGCGTTGCACCATCCAAATATGCAAAAGGAATTTGCTCTTTCTCAAAATGTTTTTTGAAAATATCTAGGTGTTTTACGAATTGCGAAAACACTAAAACCTTGTGCCCACCTTTTAAAACATTATCAAGCGTGTGGATTACGTTTTCAAATTTTCCCGAATCAGAATCGTATTCACCATCAATCATCACGGGGTGGTTTGCCAGCTGACGTAACGCCGTTAATCCTTGTAAAAGCTGCACTTGCTTTTGAGCAAAAGTACCATCATCCATGCTTTGCAACAAATCATTTCGGTAAGCAGATTTTGTTTTTTCATAATAAGCCGCTTGGTCTTCGCTCATGTCGCAGTAAATAATCTGCTCTGTTTTTGGTGGCAACTCTGCAGCAACTTGTTCTTTTGTTCTGCGTAGCACAAAAGGTTTTATAATGGATTGAAGTTTTCGGGCCTTTTCCTCGTCTTTTTTCTTTTCAATCGCCTGAACATATTCTTCGTAAAAGAAAGCTTGCGTACCCAATAAACCTGGGTTTAAAAAGGTTAATTGCGACCATAAATCGCCAACAGAGTTTTCTACTGGCGTACCACTTAAAATTAATTTATGTCTCGATTTTAAGCTTCGTACAGATTTAAATGATTTTGATGATGGGTTTTTTATGTTTTGGCTTTCATCCAGGATGATGTAATTGAAATAGAAATTTTTTAAATCGTCTACATCAACACGGGTGATGCCGTAAGTGGTAATGATAATATCGTAATTGGCGAAATTGGCCACATCTTTATTTCTGCCAGTGCCAGTATGTGCTAATATTTTTAATTTTGGAGTGAATTTTTTTGCTTCAGTTAACCAGTTGTAAATTAATGAAGTAGGCATGATGATTAAAGATGTTGTATGCGTTGATGCCAGTTGATCATCCTCTTTTACCTTTTGCAGCATCGCCAAAGTTTGAATGGTTTTACCCAAACCCATATCATCAGCAAGGCAACCTCCAAAATTATATTCACGAAGAAAGCTGAACCAATTATAACCCGCTTTTTGGTAATCGCGTAAACTGCCTTTAAAGTTTACCGGCATTTGGGTATCTGCAATATCTTCAAAATCTGATAAACGCTGAAGTTTGCGTTCCAAAGTAACGTTGGCCAAACTATCTTCGGCTAAATCATTGATTAAACCGATATGATGTTTCTTGAGCTTCAAATTTTTACCCGCTTCGGCGAGGCTAAACAAACTTCCGTATTGTGTAAACCACTTATCGGGTATGATGGCAACTTCTCCATCAGGCAAAATAAATTCTCTTCGTTTATGCAGAATATGTTGTTTTAAGGAGAGAAACGGGATTTGATATTTCCCGAACCACACCACTGCATTTATATCGAACCAGTCATTTCCTTCCTTAATTTCGAGGTCTATTTTACTGGCGCCAAAAACAAAACGTTTCTGCCCGGTGGCTTGCTCTATTTCGAAGCCAGCCTCGGTTAACATTTCTATGTGTTCATTTATCCAGTTTATGGCTGCATAACTTGGGTTTTCATCTTCTGCTGCAACTTCTAAATTGCTAAACAATGCACTCGCTTTTTTTAAGCCAAGAGATAATAGTAAGTTCAGTTGTTTTTTCTCCCAATCGGCAGAGCGCTTAATGCGATGAAAAATGTAGTTATCTTCCAACTTCTCCAATCTGACGGTAACTTTATGAGCGTTCTCCAAAGGGAAAATGTATTCGCCGTATTTAAAATAAAGTTGGATTTGCGATATCCCACCATCAACATACAAAACCTTTAATACCGGAATGGCTTCAAATTGCTCTGTTCTGATTTCAAAACCTTCGGCATAAACGTGATGTTTTTCTATTAACGGTGCAACAAATTTTTCAAAATAAGTAGCCTCTGTTGCCTTTGGGATGGCAATAAAACGCTTATTTAGAAATGGCTGAAGTTTTTTGCCTTCAATATCCTGGTCGAAGAAATACAAAACATCATTCAATAATAACCAGGCCGGTTTATTGCTGATGATTTGCGCTTCCTTGAACATAAATTCGATACGCAGATTTTGGTATTTTATGGTCGGAAAATAACGTGTTTCCGTATCGTTTCTACGAAAGTGAAAAAGAATTGAAGCCGGTTCTTTAGCAAGTTCAATTTTACGTTCTACCGGCCAGCCGTCCTTATCCATCACATAAAGCTCATCTTTAACTTTCAAAAGCTCCAACGCTTCGGCCAGTTTTTTCTCAATTTTAGGCCGAACGCCCTCGTAAAACTTACTGTCGAAAACTTTGGTAAAAAACTCTGTTGGTCTGATTAGTTTTTTGTAGTGTTTTTTGATAAGGGAGTCTTGCTCAATATCATCTAAAATCTTAATCAGTTTATAATCGATTTCGCTCAAACAAGCTTTAAATTCATCAGCCGTATGCGTAAAAATTCTTTGATAGGTAAAAGAAAAATCGCCTTGCGGATTTAGCTGAACAACATGAGGTTCAATTAAATAGCCTAAATACTCATGTTTGCACAAAGAGTAAACAATTTTGCAGGATTTAGAACTATCTACGCGTAACATTGATGGGTATGAAAATTTTTTAAAGTTATGCCCTTTAAAAAACTTTAAACTTACAATATTTTGGGTTTACATCAAAAGAACGACACAGTTTTACCTAAAAAATTATTCTGTAAAGGTTTGGTTGTTTAAATATGAAATTGACTGTACCTAGTCTTTAAGATTCCTATTTTCATGGGAATGACGAAAGATTGTAAAGCAATAAAGGCATCCTAAAATTAGAATGCCTTTATTTTATTGTTATATGTTTATTACTTCCAGCCGCCGCCTAAAGCACGATACAGATTAACAACCGATTGCAACTTCTGCAATTTATCGTTTATACCGTTAAGTTGTGCGGTAAGTAAACTTTGCTCTGAAGTTAAAACATCAGTATAATTTGTTGCAGAACTGTAGCGTAATAATTCTTTAGTAAAATCTACTGCCTTAGTTAACGATGCAATTTGTTTAGCCCGGGTTTCTTCTTTTTCTGTAGCAGTTTGATAAGCATACAAAGCATTAGAAACTTCTTGTCCGCCAGTTAAAAGAGATTGCTGGAAAGTATAAAAAGCCTGTTGTTGAGTTGCTTGTGCAGTTCTTAAACGAGCCTTATTTTGTCCACGGGCAAAAATTGGCTGTGTTAAACCCCCAACAATATTGTAGAATATCGAGTTATCGAAAAAGTTTTTTAACTGCAAGGTTGATAATCCACCTGCAGCGGTTAAGGTTAGTGACGGGTAAAAAAATGTTTTTGCGACGTTCGTATTTTCAAATGCTGCTCTAAAACCAAATTCGGCAGCAATAACATCCGGACGGTTTTTTAAAAGCTGAGCCGAAACACCAGTTTCTAAATTTGTGTAAGGGATTTGCTGGTCTAAAGTTGTTCTACCAATCGTTCCAGGAGCTTGTGCAAGTACAACACTTAATGCGTTTTCCGCCTCTTTAATGCTTCTTTTCAAATCTGGAAGCGTAACCTGCGCCGCATATAAATTTGCCTCACTTTGCACAACTGCTGCGCCATTTACCACTGCACCTTCCTTAAGGCTTTTCATCGTTTCAACATCCTTTGTTCTAATTTCTATGGTTTGTTGAGTGATTTGTAATTGTTTATCTAAAGCGAGTAAAGTATAATAGCTATTTGCAATTGTTGCAATTAACTGTGTTTGAACCGCTCTTTTAGCTGCGTCGCTTTGCAAAAGTGTTGCATAGGCCGAACGTTTTGCACTGCTTAGTTTGCCCCAAATATCAGCTTCCCAAGCTGTACTTAATTGCGCACGATAGGTTTGCGTTTCTAAATTAATATTTATCCCTGGAGGAAAGTTTAATGATGATAATGATTGCTTTGCATCTGTTACAGATACATCTGCCTGTAAACTCGGCAAAAACGCAGCTCTACTTTGTTGTAAGGTTGCTTCTGAAAGTTTAATACGCTCAATAGCCTGTTTTAAATCCAGGTTTTCGTTTATACCTTTTTGAATTAAAGATTGTAAAGTGGTGTCGGAGAAAAGATTTTTCCAAGGCAAATCAGCCATGGTTGTACTATCAGTTGTATTATTGTCGCGGTATAATCCTTCATTTTTAACCTGTGGCCTTTCGTATTTTTTAGTAACGCAGGCACCCAGGGTAAGTATTCCAAAACCGATTAAAACCGAATATTTATATCTGAATTTCATGATTTGTCTTAAAATTAATGTTTGCTGTTACTAGTCGCCAATTCGTATTCTTCTTCGGTTTGTTCTTGTTCTATACCTTCATTGAATGGCGACTTGTTACTTATTTTTTCCTGCAAACTCTGGAAAATTATAAACAATGCCGGGATAACGAAAATGCCAAACAAAGTACCAATTAACATACCACCAACTGCACCTGTACCAATTGAAGTATTACCCGAAGCACCAACACCAGTTGAAAGCATTAGTGGTAATAAGCCTAAAATAAAGGCAAATGAAGTCATTAAAATTGGACGTAAACGAGCCGTTGCACCGTCAATTGCGGCATTAACAATGCTCATGCCTTTTTTCCGTCTATCAACAGCATATTCTATAATTAAAATTGCATTCTTCGCCAATAAACCTACAAGCATAATTAATGTAATCTGTGTATAAATGTTATTGTCAACACCGAATATCTTATCGAATACGAATACGCCTGCTAAACCTACCGGAAGCGAAATTAAAACCGCTAAGGGTAAAATATAACTTTCGTATTGTGCGGCTAACAAGAAATAAACGAAGATTACACAAAGCAGGAAGATAAAAATCGTTTGACTTCCGCTATTCATTTCCTCACGGGATAAACCTGAGAATTCGTAACCATATCCTGCTGGCAATTGCTCTGCTGCAACTTCTTGAACTGCCTTAAGCGCATCACCAGAACTGAAGCCAGCATTTGGATTTCCGGTAACAGAGATGGACGTAAACAAGTTGAAACGTGAAATGGCTTGCGGTCCGTAAACTTTATCTAAGGTGATAAACTCAGAAATCGGTGCCATTGTGCCCGATGAATTACGCACATAAATACTCGTTAAACTTTCCTGGTTTGCTCTGTATTTGGCATCAGCCTGAAACATTACCCTAAATTGTTTACCAAATTTATTAAAGTTTGATGCATAAACACCTCCGTAATAACCTTGCATAACCCCTAAAACATCACTCACTGTTAAACCTGCTTGTTTAACCTTTGCCACATTTACCGTAATTTGATATTGTGGGAAATTAGGGTTAAACGAAGTTGAAGCATATTGAATTTCAGGACGTTTGGCAAGTGCCGCTAAAAATGAATTTCCTACTTCATTAAACTTCTTGATGTCGCCACCAGTTTTATCTTGTAGTTGAAATTCAAAACCACCACTTGTACCAAAACCCTGAATGGTTGGTGGCGCAAAGAATATGATTTTAGCGCCTTTTATTGAAGCGGTTTTCGCGAAAAGCTCTCCTATAATTGCTTTAACATCTCTTTTACGCTCGTTCCATGGTGTTAATCTTGAAATTACCATACCATAAGAACTACCAGAACCACTAATCATACTTCTCCCAACAACCCTTAAAGAGCTTTTTATTTCCGGAATCTTATGCACAATACTATCAATTTCTGAAATGATAACATTTGTTTCTTCTTGTGAAGTTCCGGCAGGTAATGAAATATCAGACATGATAGTTCCCAAATCCTCATTCGGAACGAAACCTTTTGGCGTGGTATTCATTGTCCATACCAATAAAATGGTGAAGAAAGCAATGCCCAAACCCACTATCCATTTTTTTCTTGAAAGGAAACTAACTGATTTTTTGTATTTCCCGGTTACAGCATCGAATGAAGTGTTAAAAGCCGCATAAAATCTTTGTAAAAAGTTTTTAGGCTTTTCGTGGTCGTCTTTATGAGGTTTAAGAAAAATTGCACACAATGCCGGACTCAATGTTAAGGCATTGATTGCCGAGAGGATAATGGAAATCGCCAGTGTTAAACCAAACTGCTTGTAAAATACACCAGATGAACCTTGGATAAAACTCACCGGGATAAATACAGCAGCCATTACAAGCGTTATCGATATAATCGCTCCGCTAATGTCGTCCATGGCATCAACAGTAGCTTTTTTGGCATTGGTGTATCCTTCATCAAGCTTAGCGTGTACAGCTTCTACAACTACAATGGCATCATCCACAACGATACCAATGGCGAGGACTAGTGCAAATAAAGTTAATAAGTTGATGGTAAAGCCAAATAGACTCAGGAAGAAGAATGTACCGATAATGGCTACCGGAACACTAATTGCCGGAATCAACGTTGAGCGGAAATCTTGAAGGAAGATAAATACAACTAAGAAAACCAAAATAAAGGCTTCAATTAAAGTATGAATTACCTTTTCAATTGATGCATCAAGGAAGTCGTTTACGTTAACTAATGTTGTATAATGAATCCCTTTTGGAAAAGATTTTTGTGCCTCATTTAACGTATTAATTGAGTTTTCAATAACTTCCTTTGCGTTTGAACCAGCTGTTTGGTTAATCGCAATACCCAAAGCTGGTTTGCCATTAAACCTTACCGAACTGGCATAACTCTGTGCACCAAGTTCGATTCTGGCAACATCTTTTAAGCGAAGAATTTGTCCGTTTGCATTGCTTCTAATGATGATGTTACTGAATTGAGCCTCATCTTTTAAACGTCCGGTGTATTTTAACGTGTATTGAAATGCCTGGTCGCCTTGCTCTCCAAACTGACCTGGAGCCGCCTCAATATTTTGCTCGGCTAAAGCAACGTTTACATCGTTCGGAACCAAACCATAAGTTGCCATAACATCTGGTTTTAACCAAATACGCATGGTATAATCTAAAGTTCCGAAAGCACTTGCATCACCTACACCGTTAATACGTTTAATTTGTGGAATGATGTTAATGTTTGCATAGTTCTGTAAAAACTTCTGGTCATAAGAATCACTTTCGCTATAAACAGCAAAAATTAACACGTTACTTGCTTGTCTTTTCGCTGTAATTACACCAGAACGTGTAACCTCGGCAGGTAGTAAACTTGTTGCTCTGGCAACCCTATTTTGTACGTTAACCGCTGCTAAATCGGGATTTGTTCCCAATTTAAAGTTAATGGTAATGGTTGCTGTGCCATCGTTACTCGCAGTAGACGTCATGTATGTCATGTCCTCCACACCATTAATTTGTTCTTCTAGCGGAACAACAACACTATTCATCACCACATCGGCATTTGCACCTTGGTAAGAGGTAGAAACTTGAACCGTTGGTGGTGCAATTTCAGGATATTGTGATACTGGTAGCGTTACTAAACCTAATACCCCAAGTATTACAATAATGATGGAAATTACCGTTGATAAAACGGGCCTTTCTATAAATTTCTTAAACATAATTTTTTCTTAATGATCTACAGGGGCTTATTTTTTTAGTTCAGCATAAACCGAATCTGAACTTTTCTCTTCAGGTTTAATTTTTGTACCATCCTTTAACGATTGGAAACCTTCCAAAACAACTTTATCGCCAGCTTTTAAGCCTTTTGTAACCACATAAAATTTGCCTTTTGTTAAATCCATAATTTCAATCTCTGTGCTGATGGTTTTGGCAGAATCGCCCAAAACGTATACAAACTTTTTCCCTTGTAAATCGATTGTAGATTTCTGAGGGATTAAAATTGCATTTTCAACCTTTTGCGGGATTCTAACCGATGCACTCGCACCATTTTTAAGTAAAGAAGATGGATTTGGAAAGGTAGCTCTTAAGCTAGCAGAACCTGTTTGCGTATTAATCTGTCCGTTAATTGATTCTATTTTACCATTTTGTGCATAAACATTACCATCTGCAAGTACCAAACTTACCGGTGGGATGTTTTTCATTTGCTGCGCAAGTGTGCTGCCTTTATATTTTTTTGAGAAATCTAAGAGTTGCTTTTCATTAAGTGCGAAATAAGCATAAACTTTAGAAATGTTCGAAACTGTAGTTAATGGTTCGGTACTGGTGCCGCTTACTAAACTTCCATTCCTGAAAGGAATACTACCAACCACACCATCAACAGGACTTGTAATTGATGTATAGCCTAAATTAACCCTTGCATTTGCTAATGCTGCTTTCGCTTGCGCCAATGCAGCTTTTCTGCTTTGAAGTGTAAGTTCGGCTGCTTGTAAATCATATTTACTGATAATGTCTTTTTCAACCAATGGTCTGGTTTTATTTACCTGCAATTCTGCTGCATGAACATCAGCCTCGGCACTGCTTATTGCTGCTTTAGCCGTTCTAACCTCTTGCTCATATTGCGGTGCCATTATCGTAAATAGTAATTGACCTTTTTTAACAACTGCACCTTCATCAACCAATATTTTTTGAATAAATCCATCAACTTTTGGTCTGATATCTATATTCTGAATTCCTTCGATTGTTGCTGGATAATCTGAATCTAATTCTGTCGACTGTGCATTAACTGTAAATACAGGGTAGGCTTGTGGACCAGCAGCTGCTGCGGCCGCTGCTTTTTTTGTTTCATCATTATTTCCGCATGATGCTAAAAGCATGGCGATACCTATACTAAAAACGAGAGTTGTTACTTTTCTCATGGATTTATTCTGTGTGTTTAAATTTAATTTCCGGAGGATTAAAAGCGCAATGATAGCGTTGCTTTTATTTTCGCGATTAATGACCAAAAATAGAGCCTAAAAAAAACAAAATCTGTCCAAGTTCTGTCATTTAATCAATCGATTGATTTAATTTCGATTCGTAAAAGCATTATCAGGGTGTTAAATAGCTGTTTTGTAGGGTTTTAATTATTTTATTTTGGCTGAAATTGCTGTGTAAATAAATTGCGACAGATGTTAAATGCTGTTAATTTGACTTGTAATTGCGCATTATTTTAGTACAAATGTTCACAAATTCAGGCAGTTTTAGTTTAATTATAGTGTTAAAAATACACACTTGAAAAATTTAAGATAAAAATTTCATTAGTTTAGTCAATAATACCCTCAAAAACCAATTTTGCAGGGCCACATAAAAATACATTTGTGAATGTTGTGCCATCGTAATCAAATTCAATTTTTATATCGCCACCCAAAACTTTAATATCGGTTTTAATATGCCCATTAAGATTTTTATGTTTTGCTACCGCCATTGCTACTGCGGTTACCCCTGTGCCACATGCATAGGTTTCATCCTCAACGCCACGTTCATAAGTACGAACAAATAAATGGTCTCCTTTATCTTCAACAAAATTTACGTTGATGCCTTTTGCGTTATACGTTTCGTTATAACGGATATTTTTTCCGTTAGTAAAAACATCAAAATCCTTTAAATCATTTTGAAAAGCAACGTAGTGAGGAGAACCTGTATTTAAAACATATGCATTGCCATCATTTGTGATGGTGTTAACATCAATCATCTGTAAATCTACCCATTCGCCATTTTCTGAAATTCTGGCATAATGTGGTCCATCAACTGCCAAAAAAGTTGTTTCTCTATCAATAAGACCAAGTTGTTTTGCAAAGGCAACTATACATCGGCCTCCATTGCCACACATACTGCCCAATTTTCCATCGGCATTAAAATAATGCATTTCGAAATCATAGTGCTCATGCTTGGTCACGAACATTAAACCATCAGCTCCAACACCAAATCTTCTGTTACAAAGTTCTTCAATTTGCTTGTTGTCAATATCCCTTAATGGAGCCATAGTATGGTCAATTAAAATAAAATCGTTTCCTGCACCTTGATATTTGTAAAAATTAATTTTCATTGATGTTATGGTTTTTATGGCAGTTTGGCTTAATATGAGTTTGTAACTTTGTCAGTTTAATTCATAAAAGCTTCATTTTTTAATGCAATATTTGAGTTGCAAATGTAGTATATGGCATGTTAATTTTGATTTAACATTTTTTAACACGCAACCAAGTGCTTTTGTTATGCAAATATCGTTTATATGGTATTAAATTTGAATAAACTTACAAAAGAAAATTTGAGCAGATAAAAACTGCCAGAGCAATCTGCTTAAATCAAATTGCAAAGCTCTCGCAAAAAAATAAATAATTAACACAAGTGATTATAAGTTTACCAAACAATTAGCTAGCAATTTGGCTTATAATTTAATTGTGGGGATAAAAAACAATTTTTAACACATGAAAAAAATATTAGGAATTACAGTGTTAGCCGCATTTATAGGTGGTGCGGCAGCAATTGGGGGTTACAAGCTTTTCGAGCGTAGCCAAATTGGTGGGACAATTTCTGAAAAACAAAATTTGTACTTCGCCAATAACCCGTTAAAAGTATCATCAGCAGGTGCTGCCGATTTTACGGAGGCAGCAGCGGCAGTTGCGCCTGGAGTTGTTCACATTAAAACAACATATACTTCATCAAGCAAGGGGCAGAGTGGAGGCTCATCGCCATTTGATATGTTCGAAGATTTCTTCGGTGGAGGTGGTCGTCAAATGCAGCGTCAGCCTAAAGCAGCTTCGGGTTCGGGCGTAATTATTAGTCAGGATGGTTACATTGTAACGAACAACCACGTTGTAGAAAATGCTGATAAAGTAGAGGTTGTATTAACTGATAGACGTAAAGTAGAAGCAAAAGTAATCGGCCGCGACCCAAATACAGATTTAGCATTAATTAAAGTAAACGCAACTGGTTTGCCTGTTGTTAAAATGGGTAACTCTGATAATGTACAAGTTGGTGAGTGGGTTTTAGCCGTAGGTTTCCCGCTCGATTTACAAACTACTGTTACCGCAGGTATTGTAAGTGCTAAAAATAGAAGTATTGGTATCATCGGTCGTGAGCAACAAGGTGGTGGCATTACTGAAGAAGAGTATAGAGAATATCAACGTACAGGTAAAAGACCAGAGCGTCCGGCTAATACAAGTATAGAATCATTTATTCAAACAGATGCGGCAATTAACCCTGGAAACAGCGGTGGTGCATTAGTAAATTCAAATGGCGAATTGGTTGGTATTAATGCTGCAATTGCTTCACAAAGCGGATATAACCAAGGTTATGGTTTTGCTATCCCGGTAAACTTAGCCCGTAAGATTGTTGATGACTTTATGAAATATGGCTCGGTTAAACGCGGTTATATTGGTGTTAATTTCGTGCCTTTGAGTGCAGAAAATCCATCTGATATAAAAACCAATGAAATTAGTGGTTTGTATGTAAACGATGTTGTTGCAGGTGGCGGCGCTGCTGCAGCAGGTATTAAATCTGGAGATATTATCAAAAAAGTTGATGGTCTGGTAATTAATGACTCACCGGATTTACAGGAAAGAATTGGTCGTTTAAACCCTGGTGATAAAGTTAAATTATCGGTTTTAAGAGATGGCTCTTTGAAAGATATTAGTGTTACCTTAAAAGGTGAATCTAGTGTTGGCCTAAATTCAAACACAGCTGCAACAAAAGCGGTTGAAGTTTCGAAACTGGGTGCAACATTTGCTCCGGCTACACAAGCACAGAAATCGCAACTTAAAATTAATAGCGGTGTTGTGGTAACTTCGGTAACCAGCGGAAAGGCCTTTGATAATATTGGCGTTGAAAAGGGGTTAATTATTACTAAAGTTAACGGACAAGCAGTTAATAATGTAACGGATGTTCAGAAAGCTTTACCTCAAACTAGAAACGGTATGATTTACATGTCTGGTGTGAGTGAGCAAGGAACGTTTAATTTTAGTTTCCCGGCTCAATAAAATAAAGTGATTTATAAAAAAGGTCCCGATGAAAATCGGGACCTTTTTTTGTATAACTAATCTTGTTTAATGGGCTCATGGTTTGCGTGGCATGCTTCTGCACATTCTTCGCAAGCGGCGGCACATTGGCGGCAATGTTCGTGGTCGTGTTTGCCACATTCGGCAGCACAAAGTCTGCAAATTTCTTCGCAGAGTAATAAATATTGCTTGGCAATAGCAGAATCTCTTTGCAATAATCTTGCTGCTTGTGTACAAATGTCGGCACAATCTCTGTCTAGTCTGATGCAATCTATCATCATATTTAAGTCTTCTTCTTTTAAGCAGGATGATGCGCAATGTTCGCAGGCTAATGCACAATCTAGTAAAGCTTGTATCAATTTGTGGTTATTTCGGGTTTCCATACGGCATAAGATTTGGTTAAAAAATGTTGTACATAATTAACCGCTCTAAAATTAAAGTGTTTTAATAAAGTGAAATGTATTTAGCGCTTTGTATTTTTTGTTTTTTTGCGAAGGCCAATTTACCTAAGCCCGATGGCAGCGAACATCCCGAATTTCTCGGGATAAAGCGGAGAGCGGGACTTTCGGCAGCCATGATCGCAGCAATTGTTTTTCTAATTTTAAAAATGTTTAAAGAATTCATTTGAAGAGCATATTCATTGCTCATCGGTTACAGCAGTCCCGCCAATATTTCAAGTCCTCAACCTCGTACCTCGGTTTCCGGGCTTTACATTTATGTCGGGTCTAATTTACTTAGGTCAACCTATAAAATTTAAACATTAGCGAACGATGCCTAATGCGCAAAATCTGCTTTCTGCAAACAATTTATTTTATTGAAGTGAAGCGATTTGATGTAATTCCTCGTTTTATAGTAAAAGCATTTATATTAAATCGATACACAGCGTTTAGTTTAGCGGTTTAACGATTGATTAGAAGTGTTACCGATACTTTATTATTTAAAAATCTAAATATTTCATATTTGATTTAGTAAAAAACAGAATATTATGGCTTTAGCTTACATCAACCTCAGCGCTACACAATATTTTAATTTCATGTGCAAAACGGATTTTGAGCGTCGGATATTTCACGATACTTATGAAGAATTTCAGAAAAAATCTAAAATATACAATCCCGATAATAGTTTGCACACTTTTGCACAGATGGAAAATGCAAGCGAAAAGGCGAAGTTATTGCATCAGAAATTACATTATTCAGCGATGAACACTATTGCTTCGCTTAATAATAAAATGCCGATTTTGAATGATGAAGCCGGAAAATCTATTTTATTTGATTTAGCTGATTTGAAAATCTTTGCTTCTGATTTGAAAAATAAGGCCGGGCATGTGGTATCGATTACTTACACCAGTTCAAAATTATTATTACACGAAATTGTTGGCGATATGCTTATCGTAAGCTACGATTTTCGGGACGATTTTAATGAAACCTTTATGGTGAGGATGACAAATGATTTGGTAATTAAGTACGAGAAAAATAAAGTACTTGTTTACGATTAATGCCCGCGTTATAATAAACAGCCTGTAAATATTTAAATCTTAAGATGCAATGTCAAAATCCCAAAATTAATTTTATATACAACTACGGTTTTTAGGCAGAAAAGTAGAAAAGAAAAGGTATTTTGACTGTGCTTTAGTAATAAAATCTGGCTATAAATCGAGCACAGATGAGCTAAATAGTTCTATAAACAGCACTTAACAGCCAATAAGCCAATACTTTTGCAATTAATTCACTTTTAAAAAAATATAAAATTGATTTATAGGTATTTAACCATACCTTTATGGCAAATTAAAATACAATATAATGCAACAAGGAACAGTAAAATTTTTTAATGAAACTAAAGGTTTCGGATTTATTATCCCAGCAAATGGCGATGCCGAAATTTTTGTTCATGCTTCAGGCTTAATCGACAACGTTCGTGAGAACGATTCTGTAACTTACGAAGTTGAAGAAGGTAGAAAAGGCTTAAACGCGGTAAATGTTAAAGTAGCTTAAGAAAACTCGAATACATAAATCGTAAAAAGTCCCGATGCAAATCGGGACTTTTTTTTTGGGTTACATTTTATCAGCTTTGCTGTTTTAAAAACCTTTCTATATCTTTTTCTAGAAAATCAATACTTAAATCATCACTCAATAAAATTTTCCCTCTTTTATCCAATAGCATAAAATATGGCACTTTATAATCTCCAATGTTTTTAGCGTTTGGAGATTTTGCCCCTTTCAAATCAGAAAATTGCGGCCAGGTCAATTTATCATCTCTGATTACATTAACCCACCAATTTCTTTTATTATCTAAAGAAACTCCAATAAATTCTACGCCCTGGTTTTTGTATTTATCATATAGGCTTCTCAGTTGTTTGTTGTTTTCTCTACAGCGATGGTTATATGAGGTCCAAACAAATACAAGGTTTAGCTTCTTAAAAATTTCCTTACTAAAAGTTTTTCCGTCCGGAGTTTCGCCAGCAATACGCTCAAATGTATTCCCAGGCTTCATTTTGTTAATTAATGTAATTTCCTCTAATAACTTTTTTCCTGCTTTACTATTCTGTTGCTCCTGATCCAAATAATTAAATATTTTTCCAAATTGAACGCTGTTCAAATCTGTTACACCTAATTGGTCGAGTAAAAATATTGTGTTTGAAGATTTTGGATGTTTCTTTGCGAAAGCCTCGATAGCCGATAGATTTAAAGTTTTATCCCTTTCCAATAAATCTGCTAGCACATCAACTCTTTCATTAATATTAATCAAGTTAGCTTCATCAACAGACTTCTGTGCAATTCTTAAACTGTCTTTTATTGGTTTGTTTAGGCTGTTTTTTATTGCATAGAAATTAGTAAAATCATTCGTTTCTTTATTGCGAGTTTCTTTAAAAGGATATTTTGATTTATCATTTCCATCAAGTATCAAATCATATTTGCCACTTTCTAAATAGAACCAATAGTTTCTTTCATCCATCATTCCATTTTCAATTTTGAGTTCGGCAAATCCTTCCTTAGGTAAATTAACCTGAAATGTTTGTTCATTCTCTTTTATGTTCTCAACTTTTAGTGTTTCCCAATTTTGAGCTGAAATAATACTTACTGTTGCGTTTTTGGAAAAATTTTTGGCAGTTAAAGTAAACACAGCCGGGCCATTGTTGCAAGAGTAGAAAAGAATTGCTGTTAAAAGCGTGAGTAGGATTTTTTTCATGAAAGAATAATTTTACTAACGCAATATAACGAAAAGCTTAGTTGATATTTGGAATTTTATAAATATTTTTCTAGGCTGCTAAAAGAGGTATTTAAATCGTAAAATTACGAATTGCTTTTAGAATGTTTCTAAATAAATGTTTTATCGTTGTTTTGTCATATTCGTTTATAAATTGAACTCATAATTAAATACTTTTGCACAAGTATTATAAATAAAAATAATCTAATGAGTAGTTTAAGTAAAGCTTTTACATCATCTATAGGTAGAAAGTTTGTAATGGGGCTAACGGGGCTTTTCTTGGTTTCGTTCCTTGTTGTTCACGTATCTATAAATGCGCTAATTTTTGTAAATGACGGTGGAGAAACCTTCAATGTTGTTGCCAATTTTATGAGTCACAACATCGTAATCCGCATTATGGAAGTAGGATTGTTCGCCGGAATTATCTTGCACATTATTCAAGCGATAATTCTTACTGCACAAAATAATGCGGCAAGGCCAGAAAAATATGCTTACAATAAGCCACAAGCCAATAGCAAGTGGTATTCTCGTAGCATGGGTTTATTGGGTACACTAATTTTAATGTTCTTGGTTCTACACCTTTACCATTTTTGGTGGCCAACAAAAGTTGCTGTTTTCTCGCATGAGGAACACAATACTTTTCATGGTATTGTAGCTATTTTCCAAGAGCTTTGGGTAGTTGTAATTTACGTATTAGGCGTAATATCTTTAGGTTATCATTTGTTGCATGGTTTTCAATCGTCTTTTCAAACGATGGGCTGGAACCACAAAAAATGGACACCAGTTGTAAAAACAGTAGGTGTATGGTTTTCGATTATCGTACCTATCATTTTTGCATTAATGCCAATTTCAATCTATTTAGGTTGGATTAGCTAAACCGAAACGTTTAATTAAAAGATTAAGTAAATGTCGAAATTAAATTCAAACATCCCTGCGGGCGAATTAACCCAAAAGTGGACAAAATATAAATCTTCTGTGCCGTTGGTTAATCCATCGAACAAAAGAAGCTTAGAAGTAATTGTAGTGGGTTCTGGTTTAGCGGGTGCGTCTGCAGCGGCTACATTAGCAGAAATGGGCTACAAAGTAAAATGTTTTTGTTTTCAGGATTCACCTCGTAGAGCACACTCAATTGCTGCTCAGGGTGGTATCAATGCTGCAAAAAACTATCAAAATGATGGTGATAGTACTTACCGTTTGTTTTACGATACCATCAAAGGTGGTGATTATAGAGCACGCGAAGCTAACGTACATCGTTTAGCTGAGGTTAGTGCAAACATCATCGACCAATGTGTCGCTCAAGGTGTGCCTTTGGCTCGCGAATACGGTGGTTTGTTAGATAACCGTTCTTTCGGTGGTACACAAGTACAACGTACATTTTACGCAGCTGGACAAACTGGTCAGCAGTTATTGTTAGGGGCTTACTCTGCTTTAGAGCGCCAAGTGGGCATGGGTAAAGTACAAATGTACACCCGTCACGAAATGCTTGATGTTGTTGTGATTGATGGTAAAGCTCGTGGTATTATCGCTCGTAACTTAATTACTGGCGAGTTAGAACGTCACTTCGGTCATGCGGTGGTTTTAGGTACTGGTGGTTACGGAAACGTATTCTACTTATCTACCAATGCAATGGGAAGTAACGTTACAGCAGCTTGGAAAGTACACAAAAAAGGAGCTTTCTTCGCAAATCCTTGCTATACACAAATTCACCCTACTTGTATCCCAGTTTCTGGCGATCACCAATCAAAATTAACTTTGATGTCAGAGTCGTTACGTAACGATGGGCGTATTTGGGTGCCTAAAAAGAAAGATGATACTCGTAAAGCTTCTGATATTCCTGAGGATGAAAGAGATTACTATTTAGAGCGTCGTTACCCTGCTTTTGGTAACTTGGTACCTCGTGACGTAGCATCTCGTGCCGCTAAAGAGCGTTGCGATGCTGGTTACGGCGTAGGTACTTCTAAATTAGCAGTATATCTAGATTTCAAAGCAAATACAGAACGTTATGGTCGTATCGAAGCCTCAAAAGCTGGTAACCATAATCCTGACAAAGAAACTTGCATGCGCTTGGGAACTGCCGTAATTAAAGAAAAGTACGGTAACTTGTTCGACATGTATGCGCAAATCACAGGCGAAAATCCTTATGAAACGCCAATGCGTATTTACCCTGCGGTACACTATACCATGGGTGGTGTTTGGGTTGATTATGATTTAATGACAACTATTCCAGGTTTGTATTGTACTGGTGAAGCTAACTTCTCAGACCACGGTGCTAACCGTTTAGGTGCTTCGGCATTAATGCAAGGTTTGGCTGATGGATATTTTGTATTGCCATATACAATTGGTTCTTACTTATCTAAAGAATTAGCAACTAAACCAATTCCTCTAGACCATCCAGCTTTTGTGGAAGCAGAAAACGAGGTAAAAGCTACTATCGATAAGTTTTTAAGTATAAACGGAACTAAATCTGTAGATCATTTCCACAAAAGATTAGGCCACATTATGTGGGAAAAATGTGGTATGGCTCGTAACAGAGAAGGTTTAACACAGGCTATACAAGAAATTCAAGATTTACGTAGAGAATTTTGGGCTGATGTTAAAGTGCCAGGTTCGGCAGATGAATTTAACCCTGAATTAGAAAAAGCACATCGCGTTGCGGATTTTATTGAATTAGGAGAATTGATGTGTAAAGATGCCCTAAACAGAGAAGAAAGCTGTGGCGGTCACTTTAGAGAGGAACACCAAACTGAAGAAGGCGAAGCAAAACGCGACGACGAAAACTACGCATACGTAGCAGCTTGGGAATACAAGGGTGTAAGTGAATTCGAATTACATAAAGAAGAATTGATTTACGAAAATATTAAGGTAGCACAAAGAAATTATAAATAGTAGCAAGAGATGAGTATCAAGTATCAAGAGTTGAATGAAAATCTTGATGCTCGATACTTGTTACTCGATACTTAAATCTGAACAAGATGAGTACAGGAAATATGAATTTAACGCTACAAGTTTGGCGTCAAAAAAACAGCAAATCAGCAGGGAAACTGGTTGATTATAAGCTTTCTGAAATTTCTCCAGACATGTCTTTCTTAGAGATGTTTGACGTTTTAAACGAACAATTAATTACTAAAGGTGAAGAACCAGTTGTATTTGACCACGATTGTAGAGAGGGAATTTGCGGTATGTGTTCAATGTTCATTAACGGGCAACCACACGGACCAAAAGATTTAGTAACAACTTGTCAGTTACACATGCGTTCTTTTAAAGATGGCGATACTATTGTTGTAGAGCCTTGGAGAGCAAAAGCATTTCCGGTAATTAAAGATTTAGCTGTAGATCGTTCTGCTTTTGATCGTATTATCGCGTCGGGAGGTTTCGTATCGGTTAATACTGGTAATGCACAAGATGCAAACAACTTGCCAATTCCAAAAGCTAAAGCTGATGCTGCTTTTGAGGCTGCTGCTTGTATTGGTTGTGGTGCTTGTGTTGCTACTTGTAAAAATGCTTCAGCAATGCTTTTTGTTTCAGCAAAGATATCTCAATTGGCTTTATTACCACAAGGTCAGCCAGAGCGTTATCGTCGCGTACAGAGCATGGTTGCGCAAATGGACGAAGAAGGTTTTGGTAACTGTACAAATACTGGTGCTTGCGAAGCTGAGTGTCCAAAAGGTATCTCTTTAGAAAATATCGCTCGAATGAATCGTGATTTTGCATCAGCAAAATTCGTTAGCGAAGAAGAAGTTTAAAATACTGTGCCATTCCATTAAATTGGAATTGTTAAGCCTCCACTTCGTGGGGGCTTTTTTTGTCTTCTTTAAAAAAAAAACGTAAATTTTAAAGAATAATTAAACAAAAGCACTTTTTTGAAATTATAAAATGAAAGATAATTCGATGTAAATAATCGAAAGTAATTTATGTTTTTTCGAAACCATTGGTAAATTAAGCAGACAAATAATAATTCGTAAAATGAGTAAAAAATCTATGTTTGCATATTAATAATCTATTTAAATAAAAATTTTATTTTGTAAAATTTGTATATACATTAAAGATTTTATAAATTTATTGTTCCGAGACAGGAGAGAAAACATAAAAGCCCGACAATTTTTTGCCGGGCTTTGTGTTTCAGAATATTTAGAATATCGTAAAACTTTGCTTGCTAAATTAAATATGTGCTAATTTTTATCGAGCTCTGTTCTTGGATCTTGTTTTTTTAATGGCTTGGTTGTAATTAAAACAACACCATTTGATGCAGACAAACCGTAGTTTTTGATAGCACTGTTATCTTTAACAATAGTAACCGATTGAATTGTAGTAGGATCTAAAAACTCTATAGATCCGTTTTCGATTTTTGTTCCGTCTACAATATAAAGTGGCTGATTTATTTTATTTGTAGATTTAAGACCTTTAATATTTATAGTACTATTGCCGGTGTTAAAAGTTGTTGAAGAACTGTCTATTTCTTTTCTGGAACCAATTGCTAAATCAGATATTTTATTTGTGCCATATTTAATGCCTAAGGCATTAAGCTTAGCCAGTTGTTCAATATTGCTTGCAGAATTTTTACCTGCTTTAGTTGTAATCAAAACACACCCACCTTTGGCTTCAATACCAAATATTTTTATTGCATCATCACTTTTTAGTACATGAATTTCACTTATCTCATTTGGGTTGATACTATTGACAAAATCTATATTAAATTGTTTAATTCCATCTACAGTATAAATTATCGGTTGAGCAGAATTAAAGCTCTTTATTTTTATACCTATATTCTCAACACTTGAAGAATCGCTTTTTACCTGACTAAATGCACTTGTGTATGCAATTGTTGCGGTAAGTGTGATTAAAAAGAATATTTTTTTCATCTTAGTTGATTTAGCTATTCATTAATCGATTAGTTTGAAGAGATTTTATTATCAGCTGATTTGAATGAATTATTCTTATCAACTTTTGATGTAATTAATATAACGCCGTTCACACCTTTTGTTCCGTAGAGCATTGTGGCGGCTTCATCTCTTAATACGGATATCGATTCTATGCTTTCGGTTCTTATAAATTTCAGCGCATCTTTACCTTGTGTAACGCCATCTAATACAACTAAAGGACTATTGGCGCTGCTATTTAAATTTTGTATGCCTTTAAAAGATACTCTTGTACTTTCTGGTGATGCTGATTTTAATTTTGGTGAACTATCTAGCGTGAAATTTATGAACAAATTATACTTAACCCTTACTGGTTTCCCATTTTGAATACCTGGAATCCAATTTGGAGATTGATTTAATACCCTTGCTGCTTCGTCATTTGTACTTTCACTTAATCCTTTTACAATTTTTATATCCGTAAGCTTTCCATTTTTCTCTACTGTAAAGGATAAATGTACTTTGCCTTGCACATTGTTAGCTTGAGCATCTTCAGGATATTTAATGCTTTTACTTAAGTAATCATAGAAATTTTTCATACCTCCATGATATTCAGGTTGCTTTTCTATTGATACAAAATCATAAACCTTTTCTGTTTTTTCAACTTCCTCTTCTTTCTTTTCGCCCACATAGCCTATAATTTGAAGCGAGGATATTTCTTTGTAACCATCGATGTTTTGAGATTGTTCTTCGGAGTTTAATTGAGATTGACCTAAATTGAAGGATACTTTAAAAGCATAATTTCCATCTTTAACATTCTTAAAGTTTTTGTAGGCCAAAATGTTTTTCATCACTTCTTCATCACAACCTTCACCTAAATCTTGCTTCGAGCCTAAGTCGGTTATTTTGCCATTTTTAACCGTAAACATAATGTGAGTAGTACCTTCCAAAGCTTTTTGTTGTGCATTTTGGGGATACTTAATGTTCTTGCTTAAAAAGGAATAGAAATCTTCCCAATTATTTGTAATGGGAGCATGTTTGGCAACAGTTTTAGTTTTTTCAGGGGTAACTATTTTCAGGGGCTTAATCACCAATTCTTCAACTAAATCTATTGGCTTATCTAATGGGATTTGTTCTGCAAAAGAAAGTAGGTTTTCGTTTTTACGAATTGTAGCTGAAGAGAATACAATAGATATTGCAAATAGCGGAATAAAAATTCCATACTTAACGACAGCAGTTTTCTTCGAACGCTCTTTATGAAGCATGTAAATACGTTTCTTAACAAGCGATTTTTCGAAAAAATTACTGGTTAAAGTACTTTGATTTATACCAAAAGATTTACTCAAAATAAGCATTGCATACTCCGTCTTATCTCCTTGATAATTCGCTGCGTGCTCATCAGCTAAAAATTCGTGTATGTTTTTAATGCTTTTTTTGTAAAAATAAATTACCGGATTTAACCAGGTAAGTATCCCTACAACTTCGAAAAATAAAACATCTAAACTATGCCATTGTTTTATATGAGCCTCTTCGTGGCTATCAATAACATCGCGGTTTGGTAAAGAAATATCTATAATTTTCTTACCGAAGAACGAAAACGCCGAACCTTGTTTAACGTTCTTTAAAAGCCTTTTAACAAATAGCAGGTTAATTATTAATCTAAACAGAAAGAATAAAATGCCTGCACAATAAATGCTAACCACTAAGTTTGCCCAGTTAAATCCCTCTTGCGCATCAGCAACAATTGTTGCTTTTTCCAAAACTGCATCCCACTTAACGGTAGTGTAAACTTGTTGAGCGGCTTTTTGTACTGTTAACCATTCTAAACGTATAAATGGTATAAGTAAAGATAAAAAGCCTGCAGCAACCAAATAAATTCGGTTTAAGGTGAAGTAGGTTTCCTTGTCTAATAATAATTTATAAAATCCGTAAAATACGATTAGGTACAAGTTTACCTGCAAAAGGTAATGGGCGAAACTCATTTTGGTTTGTGTTTAATCTTATTAATCATTTTAAGAATTTCATCCACATCACTTAAATCTAACTTCTCCTCTTTTACAAAGAACGAAAACATACTTTCTACAGAGTTTTCAAAATAATTACCAAGTAATTTCTCTGTTGCGTGGCGTTTATATTCTTCTTTGCTAATTAAGGGGTGGTATTGGTGTGCTTTGCCAAAGGCTTCATGCCCTATAAAACCTTTAGTTTCTAAAATTCTGATTATTGTTGAAACTGTATTGTAAGCAGGTTTTGGAATGGGTAACTCATCGATTACCTCTTTAACAAATGCTTTTTCCAACTGCCATAAAACTTGCATTATTTGCTCTTCGGCCTTGGTTAAATCTTTAATATCCATTTTATTTTTTGATTATAGGAATGAGTAAAAATTTTACTCGTTATATTAAAGATAGAACTAATTGATTAGTTGCGCAAATTTTTACCCTTAATAATTCCTATATTTTTATCAAATCGTTTTTGATACCATAAACTACAAGTCCGGTTCGGGTTTTGATATTTAGCTTGGCAAAGAGGGATTCTCTATAGTTATCTACAGTTCTTGGGCTAATGTTCATTAGATCTGCTATTTCCTTGTAAGTGAGCTCTGTACTGCAATACTGTAAAAATGTTAGCTCTTTTTCTGTAATTATTGGTTTCGGATCTTCCTTTTTAAGTGAGAATAATAACCTACCAGATACCATTTCGTTAATGAAAAATCCTTTTTCAATTATTGCTTTTATCGCAATTACCAAATCAGATGGGGTAGAGCCTTTTAAAATATAACCCCCGGCTCCGGCTTTTAGCATTTCAATAATTGCTTTTTCTTCTTCATGCATGCTTAAGGCTAAGACTTTTACATCAGGATATTCTTCCTTTATAAACCTGGTTGCTGCATATCCATCCATTACAGGCATGTTAATATCCATTAGCACCAACTGTACATCTTTGTGCTGTTTTATCTGCGTTTGCATATCTACACCGTTTGTAGCCTGAAATACAACGTTTATTTCATCAAATTCAGATAAAAGATTTGCCAAACCTTGACGGAAAAGTGTGTGGTCATCGACTATCGCTATGTAGAATGTAGTTGTGGTCATAATATTATGGATATGGAATTTCTATAAAAATTGATGTGCCTTTTTCTGAAGCTGAAATTACATCTATTTTACCATTTATCATTTCAACCCGTTTTTGTATTGAATTTAAACCTAAACCGCCTTTGCGTTTTCTGGCTTCTTGGTAATCAAATCCAACGCCATTTTCTTTTATAGTTAATAAAAGTAAATCATTTTTTAAGCCGGTATCTATCTGAATTGTACTTGCTTGCGCATGTTTGATAATGTTATTTATTATCTCTTGCAGTAATCTCAAGATGATTAAATCCTTATCTGGAGAAGTTGTGCTTACATGAAGTAAATCGTTTGTAACTTGAAGTGTGTAGCCCTCAACTTTGCGTAGCCAACTTATTTCTTGCTCAATTGCGTTCCCAATTCCAGATTCAACAATTTGTTCTCCATGTAAAATTTTAGCTAATTCCCGTATTTCTTTTATTGATTTGCTTACCAGCGATAATGAATTGGATATCTTTTCACTGGCTTTTTGATTATCAGTAATTTGAATGGAATTAAGCGTTAAAGTTGTTAAGCTTAATAGTTGCCCAATATTGTCATGTAGTTCGGTTGCAATGGTTTGCATCGTTTGGTCCTGAACTTCTATATGGGTTTTTAATATTTCTGCCTCAAATTTTTGACGCATATTTTCTTTCTCCACAAAGTGTTTTTTTTTGTGGCGATTATAAGATCTGATGTACATCAATAAGAATATTGGCATCAAAAGAAAAACTAATGATGCAAATAAAATTATGGACATATTGTCCGTTGACGTGCTCTGCATATAAATGAATAAGACCAAAAGCCATATAATAATATGTTTAAGGTGGTATAAATGATGTGTCGAGTATTGTATTTGCCTAAAAACTTTTGCTGAATTACATCATTAAAAAAGTTGGCTAAAGTGCCTCCAAAATAAAAAATTATTGCCCCGCCAACCCACCAAAATGCCGGGTGAAATTTGAGGTCAATATATTTCTCGTCTTTTAGCAGCAAATAAAAATACAGTAGACCATAAATTACAAAAACTACAGACATAATGCTAACAGTTATCGAATTGTAATCTCTTACAATATCATGTGTTAAGGTAAATCCAATATATATTGCCATAATAAATATATATATAGGTACAATAAGTTTTTTTATGTCTCTGAACTCTTTTAGAAAATAGTAAAATGCATAAGTTATATAAGTAAGCTCAATTATTGTATAAATATTATATACAACAATATTACTATGGTATAATCTTCCGATGTACTTTGCAAATAGTTCTGTTGATAAAACAATAACCATATAACCTAAGGTGATAATTTTCCAAAATGGACTTTTGTCTCTAATTAAAAATATTAGAGCCAATGCTGCGCAAATAGATATGATAATCGAACCAATGGAAAATAAACTTAACATTTTATTATATTAATTATGGTTTCATAAGTTCGCTGCCATCATCACACACCGATGGGCATAAATCTAATCTATTTTCAGGGTCCGTTGGATTTGGACCTCCATCATCACAAATTGGTTCTTGCTCTACACTTTTATCTATGAAATAATCGGTTCTAGGCTTACCATCAATAACTTTTGTAACTACAATAAGTATGGTATTCATGTCACAATAGGTATCTGGAACCTTATCGCCATATTGTAATTTGTTAATAGAATCGATAATTTCCTTTGTATATCTCGCAAAGTAGATGCGAGCGCCATCGCCTTCAAATTCGGCTACTTTTTCTGCTAATTTTTTAATCTGCACAGCTGGAAGCCACGCTGCTTCGGTAAATGTTCCTTCATCTGCTTTTTGACTTTCTCTAAATGCAGCTGTCATTTTTTTTGCAATAGAAACTGGGATGGTGTTGTTCAAGCCATCTTTTTCAAGTTGGATTTTGGTCATAATTTGTTTGGATGTTAATTTATAAAATTCGGTATTTCTACGTAATATGCTTACCGTAAATTTAGCCTATGCCATACCGTAAAAACACCCTCTAAAAAAGGGTGTTTAATGCTACAATTGTTTATAGAGTAGCACTTAATTTTGGGTATAGCAAAAGAAAAAATCACTTAGCGATTGAGTAAATATAAATCAAAACTTGAATATTAATAAAATCGCTTAAAGATATTAACTGCTCTAAATAACGTTGGCACTTGTAATATAAAACTTGGTCAATCTCTCAAATTTTTAGTTATAGTTAGGATTTATGAAAAACAATCCCGAAAAAAAGGCCCCCGAAAATGGTGGGCCTTTTTTTGTAGTTTATAATTTTATTAATTTCTTGATGGTGCGGTTGTACCTGTTGATGTTGTAGCAGGAGTAGCAGGTAATGCTTTTCTTGGGATTTGTGCATCGCGTTGTGAGGTATTGTAAACAAAAGATGCAATAATAGTTGCCGATTGTTTCAAGTCATCTTCTACAAGTCTGTCGTAGGTATCCATATTACTGTGGTGCGTACGTGTGTTGTAATCTGCTGGGTCTTGAATAAATTGAAACCCTGGAATGCCAACTGCATCAAAAGCTTGGTGATCTGTTCCGCCAGTGTTGCTTACCGTTACTGTTGTAGCACCTAAATCATTAAATGGTGCTAACCAGTTTTTAAAGATTGGCCCGGCTGCTTCATTACCTTGCAAATAAATACCACGGATTTTTCCTGTACCATTATCTAAATTGTAATAGGCTGAGATTTTTTTCTGGTCTGGTGTTAAAACCATCGTTTTTGGGTCACCGAAATGCTTTGCAACATAACCTCTTGAGCCAAATAAGCCTTGTTCTTCTGAACTCCATAAAGCAATGCGGATGGTGCGTTTTGGTTTAAAATCGATGGCTTTTAAAATACGTACAGCTTCCATCATTACGGCAGAACCAGCAGCGTTATCTGTTGCACCTGTTGCTGCATGCCATGAGTCGAAGTGGCCACCAATCATGACCAATTCTTCTTTCAATTTTTTATCTGTACCTGGGATTTCTGCTATGACATTATAACCTTGTGGGTCTTGAGTATAAAAAGAAGTTTTGATGTCTGCTTCGATTTCTACTGGTTTTCCGGCACGTAAAAGGCGTAAAATGTGTAAATAATCTTCAGCTGCAACTTCTAATTCTGGAGATACTGGTTTAGCATCTAAAGCATATGATGCGCCGTTACTGGTGAAAAAGGTTCCTTGTCCGCCGCGAGCATAAGTTAAAATTAAACCAACTTTTTCATCAACAAGCATGCTGCTGATGGCTGCTCTGACTTCTCTCATTTTCATCATTTGAGCCATCATGTTATTTGTTGCACCAGGGCGTTGACCTCTGTTTCCTGCCGGAGTTGGTTTCGCATCTGCCATTTTTGCCAATGTACTATCTGCATAGCGTACAAAATCAGGGCGAGTGCCGCTTTGAAGTGGGTTTCCAGAATCCATCATCACGATTTTACCTGCTAACTTGCCTTTATACTTAGCTAAATCGGATACGCTATCTGCTTTTATTAATACAACTTCTGATTTTATTGGTCCGTTTGTTCCTGGAGTCCACGCTTTTGGCGATGCGATTATTGCATGGTAGAATGGTAATGTTGTAGCTGCATAATATTTATCGATTTGCCAACCCTTACCGAACGTTCCCCACGATTCTAGCTTTGCGTTTTTCAAACCCCAGTCTGTAAGTTGTTTAATTGCCCATTCTTGTGCTTTTTTTAAGCCAGGCGAGTTTGATAAACGTGGTCCGCTTACATCTGTTAGGTTAAAGGCAATATCCATTACCTTTGAATTATCTAGTCCTTCTTTTCGTATTTTTTGCACCATTGCCGGGTCGGGTGTATCTTGTGCAAAAAGAGATAGGCATAAGCTTAAAGCCAATGCCGTAGCAGTAAATCTTTTAATCATTTTAATAAAGTTAGGTTGGTTATTAGCCTTAAAAATACGCTTAAGATAACTTATTAGGCTTATTTACAATGAGATTTTTACATCGTAACTAAGTTGCATTTAGCAGTTTTCTTTTATTCGGATGCTTGCAAAACCGAGTTTAGTTAAAAGGCTTAAGTAAAATAAACCTTATTGAAACGAAAAGCCCGCAATCCCCGTTTTAAGCAGGGATATTATTTTATTATAGATTGCTTAAATTATTGCACTGGTTTTTTAGGGTGCGTACTTGTAGTGCAAAGAAGGACTAACTTTAATTGAAATGTTGGTATTGCTTTTCAAAACAATTATTTTATACTTTTTTTAGATACAACGAAATAGCCAATAACAAAAAATATTGCTGCGAAAATTACGCTGGTGTAGATTTCCCGAGTAAAAACTTCGAACGCTAATGGGTCGCCGCCTTTTTTAACCTTCGTTATTTGCAGTGCAAGTGCCGGTAAACTGTAAGGAATTAAGTAAGCATAAGTCCAGTTTAGGCTTGCAGTTACGATGCCCATAATTGTACCAACAAAACCTACGCCCATTGGCTTTAAAAAATCTGACCAGATAAGGCTTAATATAAATTGTAGTGATAGTATGCCTAATGATGAAAGGAAGAGTTTTGCGTAAGAGTTGAAAAGAAATGTTGTTGGATTGTACTGATTGAAAGTGTATTTTGGGATAAGTGCTTGTAATATATAGCCGAAGCCTTGCGTTAAACCTGCAAAAAGTAAAAGGCAGATAAAGATGAGCAACACTGCGAACAAATATTTAGCTGCATAAATAGAAAATTTGTTTAAGGGTTGCGCAAAAAGTGTTTTCCAGGTATCGTTTTTATGTTCGATGTTGTTTACTGAAAACGCCATGAAAATTACATAAAATGGCATGATTAGAAACCCCATTACGTTAAGTGTTGCGCTACTATACCTTGCCCAAAGCATTACACCGTTTAACTTGAAAGCTAAAACTTTATCGGCATTGGAGTAAAAACCAAATGATACCAAAGTGCAGATGATTACCGGAAGCAATATTGCTGCCCAAAATGCCAGTGTTTTTCTTGATTTGTAAAATTCGGAGATTAATGAAATGTATAGAGAACGCATATTAGTTAGCTTTGGTAATGTCTATAAATAAATTTTCTAAATCTTTTCTTTGTTTGTAAAGTGAAGAAACCATAAATCCGTTTTGCACCAAAAGCATATTTATTTGTGCGCTTTCTTCGTTATTTTTGAAAGGAATAATGAGTTTTTTATGGTCGGTTTCTGAAACTTCATAACCTGATTTAATTAAAAGGGCAGATGCTTTTGTTGTATCGTTAACTTCTACTTCTAACATTGGTTTGCTAAGCTGATGAAGTTCATCAATTGTGCCCTGAAATAATAATTGCCCTTTGTTTATTATGCCAACATGTGTTGCGGTACGTTCAATTTCTGCAAGTAAATGGCTAGAAACTAATATGGTTTTATGATGTTTTGTGGCCAGTTCAATCATTAAGTTTCTAACTTCGATAATACCATTCGGGTCTAAGCCGTTTGTTGGTTCATCAAGTAATAAAAGTTCAGGATCAGAAACTAAAGCCAAAGCAATTCCAAGTCTTTGTTTCATGCCCAATGAGTATTTCGATGCTTTTTTATTAGCCGCGTCAGTTAAGCCAACCAGCGCCAGCATTTCTGCAGACTTACTTTTGTTAATGCCAAGTAAAATGCAACGATTAGCCAGGTTTTCTTTACCTGTTAAATGCCCATAAATTGCAGGTTGTTCTACTAATGCGCCAACGCGTTTGAGTGTTGCAATTCTATTTCGGTTAATTTCTTTACCAAAAATAAAAACCTGATCGGCTGGAGACTGAAGCAGGTTTAAGAGTATTTTTATTGTAGTGGTTTTACCAGCACCGTTTGGTCCGAGGAAGCCATAAATGCTACCTTTTGGTACTTGTAAAGATAAATCTTTAACAATGTTTTGGTTGCCAAATTTAAAATTTAGGCCAACAGTTTCTATTGCGAAAGCGCTCATCTCTATTTGAAAATAGCGGTAGCTTGTTTTACAATTGAACCCGAAGTTTTAGCCGGTTTAACAACTATTTCTTCTGCACTGTTTTGATTTGTATTTATGGTAAGTGTAAATACCATCATCATAAAAACTGGTAATAATAAAAGTAAAAATGGCGATGTGTTGGCTAACTTTTTCATAATAGTTTTATTTATAGTTGTGTTAATGAAATCATTATCGGTAATTAATGTATTATTTACTTTGTTTGCAGATGATGATTTCATAATTGTTTCGTTTTGATAGTTCAAAGAAACAGAAGAAAAACAGGGTGCTAAAATCTATTATACCAAGCGTTAAAGATTATAGATGAACAGGTGATTTTGGCGTTTGTCGATAAATTTTGCCTGATGGGCCGTTGGTAGAAAAAAAATGCCAGTTGGTAGATTGTGTAGTTAATTACAAGTTTCTTTATTTATTTTGGTTGCACAATAAATAGTGAGTCAGTATGGCTCGCGTTTTTGCAATAATTTATGAAAGAAAGTAAAGGTCCTGTTATATTGCATTCCATTTTTTGGGCAATTTTAGTAATTGGTGCTATCGTAATTATGTTATCCAATAACAGCAATGTAACCTTAAAAAGAGAACTTATATCATTTGGTTTGTTTGGGTTACTGAATGTTTCGATGTTCTATATTAACTATATTTTTTTAATACCAGAGCTGATAAAAAAACGGAAAAAATATTGGATTTACTTACTGATATTTTTTTTAAGTATAGGTATTGTTGCTTTTATCAAAACACTTATTGCAGTTTTGAATCCAGCTGATATGATGGTTGTCAGAGGTCAGAAAAATGATTTTAATCTGAATGAATATTTTGTTCTTAAATGTTTTGTAGGCGGCTTCTTCCTCATTTCAAGCTGTATTATAAAATTTGTAATCGATTGGTTTGCTACTGAACGTATTCAACGCAATCTTGAAAGCGAACGTAGGGAGATGGAACTTCAGTTTTTGAAATCGCAGTTAAATCCGCATTTTCTTTTTAATTCATTAAATAATATCTATTCTTTGGCTTATCAAAAATCAGATAAAACGGCTGATGCAATAATGAAATTATCGGAAATTATGCGCTACATGATTTACGAAAGCAATACCCCAACTGTAGCTTTGAGTAAGGAAGTTGATTATCTTAAAAATTATATCGAATTACAAAAGATTAGGTTTAAAGATGGTGCCTTTATCGAAATGACTTTAAATGGCGAAATTGATGATCAGAAAATTGTTCCATTGATGTTGATTTCTTTTGTAGAAAACGCCTTTAAACATGGTGTAGTTACTGATGTGAATGAACCAGTAAAAATTGATATTATCGCCAACCAAAAGATTTTGCATTTTAGTGTAATTAACAAGAAAAACAACCAAAATAAAGATGCGCAAGGTGGCGTGGGTTTGCCAAATGTTGAGCGTAGATTACAACTTATTTATCCAGATAGATATAAATTAAATGTTGTAAATTCGCCTACACACTACACTTGTGAACTAATGATTGATATATAAAAATGGAGTAATTTATTTATCGAACCGTTACCAAAAAAACTACTGCCTAAAATGAACTTAAACTGTATTATTGTTGATGATGAACCACTAGCACTCGATATTTTAGAGGATTATATTTCAAAGGTTCCATTTTTAACGCTTGCTAAAAGATGTGAAAATCCAATCGAAGCTTTACAAATTGTGCAGGCAGGAGGCATTGATTTAGTTTTTCTGGATATCCAGATGCCAGAACTTACGGGCATACAGTTTTTAAAAATAGCAGGGAATAAGTGCCACTTTATTTTAACCACAGCTTATCCACAATACGCATTGGAAAGTTACGATTTAAACGTTTCTGACTATCTACTGAAACCAATCGCATTTGATCGTTTTTATAAAGCGGTAGAAAAAGTTCATAACCAAGTTAAGCCTGCAGAAGTTGCACCACCACAAATTCAGCCTTTAATAACACCTGCTCCATTTTCTGGTTCTCCAAACCCAGTGCAAGATTTTATTTTTGTTAAAACTGAACATAAAATTCAAAAAATATACCTTCACGATATTTTATTCATTGAAGGCTTAAAAGATTATATTTCAATTTTCACAAAAGAGGAGCGCATTATTACGCTTCAAAGCATGAAGAAAATGGAGGAGGCTTTACCTGATAGTCAGTTTATTCGGGTGCATAAATCGTACATCGTAGCCATAGATAAAATTGAAAGCATCGAGCGAAGCAGAATTACCATCAATAAAAAAATCATTCCGGTAGGAGATACTTATAGAGATGAATTTTTTAAAGTAATTGGGAATAAAAATATTTAAAGGATGTAAGATGTTGGAGGGAATATGGATGATGATTGTGTAGAATAATTGTTTGTTTTAACGAATAACGAATAACCAATTTGCTGATTAACCAAAAAACTAAGCAACAATTTCCTGTTTTAATACTTTTCTGATTTCGGTTTCTATTTCTAAAGTAATTTCGTTTGCAGTTTTTTCTCCAGGTTCAATGGGTCTTAAAACTGTCCATTTTAATGCGTTTCCAATAGTTAGTGGGAACATACCAAAGCGAACAATTTTCCAAGAATTTTCTATTGAAACAGGTACGACCAAAGCATTCGGCACAACTTTTAATAACGTTGCAACACCACCAAATTGAAAGGTTTTTAAGTGCCCATCTTTAGATCGGGTTCCTTCAGGAAAAATTACTGTACTCCAATTATTGTCCTTCATTCTGCGACCTAATTTGATAATTTCTGAAATCGCTTGTTTGTTGTCTTTCCTGTCGATGTTTGCCCCACCGCCCAAACGTAAATTTATAGAAATTGATGGAATGCCTTTGGTAAGTTCAATTTTTGAAATAAACTTAGCATGGTATTTTCTTAAAAACCAGATTAACGATGGAATGTCGTACATGCTCTGGTGGTTTGCGGCGAAAATTATTGGCCTATCGGTTGGCAGATTATGAATGTTTTTAAAGCTTATAGAATTGAAAAGAAAGATTTGGCAATAAGTTAAAAAGAAGTTTAAAACATCAACCGATAATTTATGTGCTTTATAACCCCCAATTTTAAAGCAAAGCCATTGAATTGGATGGAAGATACAAAGGCTTAAGCCAAAAAAAAGATAAAAAATTGGTGTGAGTAGATAGCCAAAAAGTTTGCTCATCGGGTATTAAAATTTTAGCAAAGATAAAATTAGATTTTATACAAATCAAGATTATAACTCTCCAGTTAAAATCATCAGCTTAGCCTTTAAAATTGCTGCCACACTCATCGAATCGGTTATTTCTCCATTTAAAACCATTTGATAAGCTTCTTCAAATGGCAGTTTGTTCACTACCAATTGTTCAGTTTCGTCGGGCATTGCAATGCCTTGAATTAAACCTGTTGCAATATAAATAATACTAAGCTCGTTACTAACCGAATTTGAGAGATGCATCCTTTGGATTTCCTTCCAGTTTTTAGCACTCATTCCGGTTTCTTCCAATAATTCACGTCTTGCACTTTCTAGCGGTTCTTCACCAAGCGGACCACCTCCTTCTGGAATTTCCCAGCTGTAAGCTTTTAATGGATAGCGATATTGCCCAACCAGCCAGGTGTTATGGTTTTCATCCAACGGTAAAATGCCAATGGCTAAATTTTTGAAACGAACTTCGCCATAGATTCCTTTTCCACCAGTTGGGTTAATAACCTGGTGTTCGGTTACGCTAATCCAATTATTATCGTACTTTAACTCGCTCTGTAATGTTTGCCAGGGATTGATTTCTTCCATAGCGCAAGATATAAAATGTGCAGCTTTAATTACATAAAAAAGGCGTTCCGAATATCGAAACGCCTTTAGTTCAGTTTTATTTAGAAAGAGCCTTCATCAGGTCTGTTATCCTGCTGATCGTCTTTTTTAGTTTTCTTAGTGTTGTTAAATAGAGTTTTTCCGAAACGATAAGAGAAGGTTAAATTTCCCATTGTGCCTTGCATACGGCGTTGGAATTCGATAAACGTAAAGTTATCATCTGTTGTCATACTCCATCTTCTGGTGTTAAATACATCTCTGATATTTAAGCTTAAAGATGCTTTCTTGTTAGGGAAATCGTATTTCGCACCACCATCAATTCCGTACATCGCATTACGTTTACCTTGCGCCATTACTTCTGCTGCACGGTAGTCTCCACGAAGTTGGAACGATAAATTTTTAATTGCAGAAATATTTGCAGTTAAATTGGCATTCCAGCTAAAGCCGCTTCTATCCTCAATGCCGTATCTAATATCACCTTGAATTTCTTGTTGATAAAGGTTTACATTACTCGTAAAATTTAATGCTTTAATTAAATCGAAACGACCAATTAATTCTAAACCGCTATTTTGCTGGCGGGTTAAGTTTTGTGGTGTCGTAGTGATAATTCCACTTGCATCAGGCACACTTCTTACCCTTTGAATTACATCATTGGTTTGGCGGAAATATAAACTCCCCGTAAAGGTTACTTTTTTCCAGTATTTGTTATAACCTAACTCAAATGAGTGAACATCTTCTGGTAATAAATTAGGGTTACCAGCTCTATAGTTCAATGGGTCAGAAACATCTAAGAACGGGTTAGTATCCCACGGACGAGGACGATTAACACGACGTGTATAGCTAACCTGAACTTGCTGCTCATTCTTTAACTTTTGCGATACAAATACGCTTGGATATAACCTTTTGTAATGGATGTTACCTTCGCTATTGGTTAGTAGATTTCCATTGTAACCTTCTAAATAAGTATCTAAACGAGCATCCTCAGCCCTTAAGCCTAATTGGTAACCAAAATCTTTAATTTGATTTTGATAGTTTAAGTATAAAGCGTGAACTTGGTCTTTACTGTTAAAGTTATTTATCAGTTTATTATTTCTAACATAAATGTTTGTATTGGTTAAAATAGAATCTGCATTCTGACTATTATCGCCTAAACGAATTTGACTACGGTAACCAGCCTCAATTTTTCCGGCTTTACCAACAGGTAAGGTATAGTCGGTTTGGATATTGTAATTCGTGTTATCACCAGTATTAAAAATTCTCTGTAAACTGGGGTTAATATTCACCGCTGAACCATTTATGTTGGTAAATGTTGTGCTAAAATCTTGATCATTGTTGTTCGTACCAGAAGAGTAACCAAAGTTAAATGTTAGCTCTTCTTTCGGTTTTTTAAACTTTTGCGAGTAATCTAAATTTACATCATAACTATTCCCGCTTCCAACATTATTATTAAGCCTGTTGCTTAATAAAATAGGGTTTGAAGTTCTTCCTAATTGTCTAATTTCAACGTATTCATTTCTATCATTTTCTCTGGCGTTAAAACCTCCTGATAAACTAATTACACTTTTTGGTGCTAGATAGTAATCTAATCCGGCTTTAACGTTATGTCCCTTATCTAAAGAGTTCGATGTTGTATTTTGATTAGCAAATGCAGTAGAACCAGTGCTCTGTTTGTAAATTATATCCTGAAAGCCACCACCTAAACGATTGCCATAGCGATAACTGTAATTGCCATAAAGATTAACTTTGCTATTTTGAAAACTAAGATTGGTGTTTCCATTATAGTTATCGCGGTTACCGGCACTTACAGCAACCGAGCCATTAAAACCAAGTTTGGTGTTTTTCTTTAAAACAATGTTGATGATACCAGCCTGGCCTTCAGCATCGTATTTGGAAGAAGGATTGGTAATCAATTCAACACTTTCTATAGAACTTGCAGGGATAGAAGCTAAAATTTGCGCCACGTTACCACCAGCAATTAAAGATGGTTTTCCATCTATTAAAACACGTACACCAGATGATCCACGCAAGCTCACATTGCCATCAATATCTGTTTGTACCGATGGTACGTTAGCCAATAAATCTGTCGCAGAACCACCTTCACTAACTAAACTTTGATCAACAGAAAATACTTTTTTATCGATACCCATTTGCATGGCTGCTTTTTGTGCAGTCACTGTAACATCCTTTAAAACCGTTCCGGCTGCGGCATTCATTTTAATATCGCCAAAATTTAAGGTTCCCGTAGCATCTGTAATGGCTATGTTATCTCTAACCATACTTTGATAACCCACAAAACTTACTCTAAATGTGTAGGTTCCATTCGGCAAATCTGGCATTGTGAATTTACCATCAATATCTGTTTGTGCTAATTTTGCGTTGGTATTGGTTGCTTTATTAACCAAAACAGCTGTAGCAAATGCTATCGGCTCTTGTGTTTTAGCATCTTTTAATACACCGATGATTTTGGCTTTACCGCCAGTTTGTGCAAATAAGCTAAAGGAAATGCAGAGTAAAAAAAGGGTGATTTTTATCGCTTTGAAATGTAAAAGTCTCATTAAATTTTAAAAGTTTTTATTAGTTTTCTAAAAGAGTGACAAAGAAACGGCAAGGAAGTTTAATATGAGTGCAGTAACTATTTTATTACAGCCATTTTCGGGTAATATTTTTGTGGTTTATCATCAGCACATTATTTATTGCTAATACTTATTGGTTTTTACTTAGAATCTCATCAATCAAATAAGTAAAACGTTACTTTTGCTATATCATGAGTAAAAAAATATTAATTGTTGATGATTTGCATCCGGCATTTAAAGAACAAGCTGTAAAATTGGGTTATCAAGTTGATGATGAGCCATTAATTTCACGAGCAGAAACTTTAGCAAAAATTAAAGATTATGATGGAATTGCTGTGCGTACGAAGTTTAGAATCGATACTGAAATTTTCGCGGCAGCAACTCATTTGAAATTTGTTGCCCGTGCCGGTGCAGGTTTAGATAATATTGATGATAAAATTGCTTTCGAACGAAATATTAAACTAATAAACGCACCAGAAGGTAATTGCGATGCAGTTGGCGAACATGCTATTGGCTTGCTTTTATCTCTAATGAATAATTTTAGACGAGCCGATGTTGAAATTAGAAATGGTATTTGGGATAGGGAAGGCAATCGTGGCTACGAATTAAAGGGCAAAAAAGTAGGTATTATTGGCTACGGATTTATGGGGCAAAGTTTTGCCAAAAAGCTGGCTGGTTTTGAGGTTGATGTAATGGCTTATGATAAGTATAAAACGGGTTTTTCTGATGCCTTTGCCCGCGAAGTAAGTATGGAAGAAATTGTAAAACATGCTGATGTTTTGAGTTTGCACATTCCTTTAACTGCCGAAACGAAACTAATGGTGGATGATGAATATTTTTTCCATTTCAAAAAACCTATGTTTTTTATAAATACAGCTCGTGGTGAGATTGCAAAGGTTTCAGCAATATTGAATGCAATTAATAGTGGGAAAATTTTAGGTGCTGGTTTAGATGTTTTGGAAACTGAGAAGTTCCCATCTCTTGGCGAACAAAATTGGTACAACGATTTAAAGAACAATGAAAAGGTTATTTTAACACCACATGTTGGCGGCTGGACTTTCGATTCTTACCGTAAAATATCTGAAGTGTTGGCAGAAAAATTAACCGAAATCGATGCTACTTTTTAGCCGAACGCATGGCCTTTACTTTTTTGACATCAGGGTTGGTTAAAAATTGGTGATACTTTTCCGTTTCAACTCCGTAAAGGGCAATTTTACCATCCATATCTGAGTGTAAACCAAAGCCATATTTTTTTGTTAGGGGAGATGCTCTTAAGCAAGCCTGACCTTTCGAAAAAAACTTTGTTCTTTCTGCATTTTGCTCTGTTTTTGCAATATCATTCCTTTCGGCGTACACGCAAAATAAAACATCATCAGAAGTGAATTTATACGGGTTTTTAGAAATCAGTTCAAATTGCATTTCTGCTACAGTTTTACCCTTACCTTTTGATTTGGGTATAATGGCAGCCTCGGCTTTACTATCACCAGCAATTTCTATAAAAGTGTTGTAATAATTGGTTGTGTGTATTTTATCGCCCATAAATTAGGTGCTTTATGATTTCCTAAGCTATTAAATTACGGTTTTTGATACGCTTTAAAAAACATTTTTGCTATCCATTTATTTATTCTCTGTATTAATCAATCTTAATTGCTTAAATTGGTTTTACAAATTCTAACTTAATTATATCATGCCGAATGAACATTTATACTCTACAACTGTAACGTGGACTGGCAACAAAGGCTCAGGTACAATGGATTATCGTTCGTACGATCGCGATTATCTTATTTCAGTAAATGGCAAAGCCGATATTTCTGGTTCTTCAGACTCCGCTTTTCTAGGTGATAAATCAAAACATAATCCTGAAGATTTATTGTTGGCCTCAATTTCGAGTTGCCATATGCTTTGGTATTTACATTTATGCTCGAAAAATGAAATCGTAGTTATCGATTATAAAGATAAAGCGGTTGGTACAATGGAAGAATCGGCAGATGGTGGTGGGAAATTCAAAGAAGTAACGCTTAACCCAACTGTACTAATTGCTGATAAAGCACATTTAGAACTGGCAGAAACCTTGCATAAAGAAGCAAATAAGATGTGTTTCATTGCAAATTCCCTAAATTTTCCGGTTAAGCACATTGCCGAAACCAAAGCAGAAAACAGTTAAATTTTATCAAAAATGTTTTAGCAGATGTCTGTTAAAACTGTCAAAACTTTAAAATCGTAATGAATTATTTGCTTTTGTAATTTAAGCATTTTATCTTCGTTATAATTGAAACAAGACTATGTAGCAAAACCAACTACATAGTCTTGTTTGTTTTTTATAGGCTTTATAACAAAATTAATTGAGCAATGACAGAGGTAACGTATTACACACAAGAAGGTTTAGATAAGTTAAAAGAGGAAGTTCATTATCTAACTACTACGGGCCGTCAGCTAATATCAAAAGCAATTGCTGAGGCTAGAGATAAAGGTGATTTATCTGAGAATGCAGAATATGATGCAGCTAAGGAAGCGCAAGGCTTACACGAAGCAAAAATATCAAAACTAAAAAATACCTTGGCTAATGCCCGCCTTATTGATGAGTCTAAATTAGATTTGTCAAAAGTTTTGGCCTTATCTATCGTTAAAATAAAAAACGTAAAAAACGGTGCAACAATGACTTATCAGTTGGTTGCAGAGAGTGAAGCGGATTTAAAAACCGGAAAAATCTCGGTTAAATCTCCAATTGCACAAGGCTTGCTTGGTAAATCTGTTGGCGAGTTTGCCGAAATAGAAGTGCCGGCTGGTAAAATGCAATTCGAAGTATTAGAAATCTCTAGATAAACAAAAGCAACATTTATGGGTTATAAGTTGTGAGATTGTTCCATTAACTTATAACTCATAACCACAACCAAATTATGACCATCTTTTCAAAAATCATTTCAGGAGAAATTAGTGCACATGTTGTTGCAGAAACAGTTGATTATTTAGCTTTTCTAGATATTCAGCCATTAACAGCAGGCCATGTTTTGGTAATTCCTAAAATTGAAACGGATTACATTTTTGATATGGATGAAGATTTGTATGTTGGCATGTGGATGTTCGCAAAAATCGTTGCCAAAGGTGTAAAGGAAGCCTTTCCTTGTAAAAAAGTTGGCGTATCCGTTATCGGTTTAGAAGTTCCACACGCACATATTCATTTAATCCCGATGAATAATGTTAGTGATATGAACTTTAGTAAAGAAAAACTTAAGCCAACTGATGAAGAGCTTGCCGATGCTGCTCAAAAAATTAGAGAAGCTTTACTTCAAGTATAAAAAACTACTTTTTTAAAAATTTGCTCTGTTCTGGCAATGGTACAAAGTCTGTTTCGCCCGGAACAGGCCTATAACTTTGATTTATCCATTTCGTTTTAGCTTCTTCTATTAACTGTTTATCAGTCGCTACAAAATTCCAGTACATAAAGCGTTCTTCAGGAAAAGGTTCTCCACCAAAAATATAAACGGTTGTATTTTCGTTCATTGTAAATTCGCAAAGCGATGCATCGTTAGCAATTAAAATGTTTTTTGGCTCGAAAACATTGCCTTCACTTTCCACAGAGCCTTGTAAAATATAAAGCGCACTTTCTCCAAATAAATCATTTCCAATATTTACCTTTTGTCTTGATAAACTTTTTATCTCAATAAAATATAGAGGGCTGTAAACGGGAACCGGCGATTTATATCCAAAGGCTTCTCCGGCAATCAATTTAAATCGTAAATCTCCTTGTTCCCAATGGGGAATATCTTGCTCTTCAACGTGAAAAAACTCGGGTTCCATTTGCTCAAGTGCCTTTGGTAATGCTACCCAAATTTGTAGACCGTGGAGCATTTTATCCGTATTTCTTAAATGCTCTGGTGTTCTCTCAGAATGAACTATTCCACTTCCCGATGTCATCCAGTTCACTTGCCCAGGTTTAATTACAACATTACTGCCTAAGCTATCGCGATGCGTAATTTCTCCTTCAAATAAAAAGGTTAGTGTAGATAAACCAATGTGTGGATGTGGCGGAACATCCAGATTCTCCTGGTCACTCATCGCCGCTGGCCCCATGTGGTCGATAAAGGAAAATGGCCCAACCATTCTTTTTTCGCGAAATGGAAGCAATCTGCCAACCATAAAGTTGCCAATGTTTGCCGGGCGTTCTTCAATTATCAATTTAATGTTCGACATGGGATAGGTTTTTTACGATGTGAATTTAGTTAAAACATACAATATCCAAAACAAAAAAAGACATCCCTAAGGATGCCTTCTCCACTTTGAAAGGAAAAATTATACCAATTCAGCTAAAGCTTCTTTGCTGAAACCTTTAAGCTCTTTAGTTTTGTTGTTTTTAATTTTCTCAACCCAATTCGCATCAGCTAATAACGGGCGACCAACCGCAACTAAGTCAAAATCGCCCCTGTCCATTCTGCGTACCAATTCATCAAGCGAACTTGGCTGCGAACTTTGTCCGGCAAAAGCACCAAAGAAATCGCCATCCAAACCAACGGAGCCAACTGTAATTGTGGTTTTTCCGGTTAATTTTTTAGCCCAACCAGCGAAGTTTAAATCGGAACCTTCAAACTCAGGCTCCCAGAAACGGCGTTGTGAACAATGGAAAATATCAATTCCGGCTTCAGCAAGTGGCGCTAGCCATTGCTCCATTTCATTTTCATTTTTAGCAAGTTTGAAATCGTAAGCAGATGGTTTAAATTGAGATAAGCGAATAATTAATGCGAAATCTTCTCCAACTCTTTTACGAATTTCCTTAATTACTTCAACACCAAAACGAGTGCGTTCTGCCAGGGTTTTACCACCGTAAATATCAGTGCGGTTGTTTGTAGCATCCCAGAAAAACTGGTCAATTAAATACTGGTGTGCGCCATGAATTTCAACGGTGTCAAAACCTAAAGCTTTTGCATCAGCAGCGGCCTGTCCAAATGCAGCAATTGTATCGGCTATAGCAGCATCTGTCATTGCAACACCGTTTTCAAAACCCGGGCTATTAAAACTCGATGGTCCTTCAAATGGTGTACTTGGCAACCAGCCAGAAGCGTGGTTTGCATGAATGCCTTGATGCCAAATTTGTGGTCCCATTTGTCCGCCGTTTGAATGAACATCACTAATTACTTTTTGCCAACCAGCTAAAGCAATATCTCCATAAAAATGTGGAATATTAGGGTCGGCAGAAGATGATGGGCGGTTAATAACTGTGCCTTCTGATAGAATTAAACCAACTTCTCCAGCTGCTCTTTTTGCATAGTAAGAAGCAACGTCTGCTGTTGGAATACCATCTGGCGAGAAGGATCTCGTCATTGGTGCCATTACAATCCTATTTTTAATATTTAAAGTTTTAAGGCTAAACGGCCTGAATAAACTATCTGTATTCATGATATTTTAATTTTTAAAGTTCTGTATTAATGATTTTTGCTAGTTCATCAAAACCTTCTTTATTTCGCTTGTAATAAGTCCATTGGCCAATTCGGGTTGCGCAAACCAAATCTGCTCTTTGCAAAATGGATAAATATTCGGAAATCGTACTTTGAGATAAACCGGCTTTATTTTGAATCTGACCAACACAAACGCCAATGTTTTCTAAATCTGCATGGGGTTGTTCGTTAAAATGTTTAGCAGGCTCTTTTAACCAGTTTAAAATTTGTAAACGGGTTTTATTAGAAAGGGCCTTAAATATTTCTACTTGATCCATAATGCAAATGTATATCGGTTTTTCCCGATATATCTATATTATTATTTAAGATTACAAATTGATTAGATTGGGTTGTTTTTAGAATGACAAATATTGCCAGTGAAGAAATTCTATCTTCTTATTTGAGGAGAGGGGTAGATTTAAATAAAAAAAACGGGGATAAATCATACCGACCTATCCCCGTCATCTAAATTAACGCTCTCAGATATATAAACAACAAAACTATCTGTTTATTGTCTTCTAAGTAAAATATTTATTTTTTAGTAGTCGTTTTTTTAGCAGCAACCTTAGTTGTTTTAGCTTCGGCAGACTTCGCCTCTCTAACTGTTGCTACTTTTTTCTTTGGTTCTGCCTTGATCTTTTCAGCGACTGGCTTCTCCGTAACCTTTTTTGTTTTTTCAACCACCGGTAATTTCTCAATTATTTCAGCAACTTTTGGTTCATCTTTTTGCTGTAAATATGTTGCTAAAATTTGTTTTAAATAAACTTCAGGTTTCGGCATATTTATAATTGTACCTGGTTCTTTATCTTGAGATTGTTTGATATAAGCCGACTTAATTTTGCCCCAATCTTTAGAATAAAGCTTGATAAACATTTCTACAAATTGCTCATCAGTATATTTTTTAGTTAGCCTACCAAGCACCGCCTGTATCTTTTCTTCTTTTTTGTGTAATACCGCCATCGATTTTATTTTTACAAAGATAACCTAAAATTATCATTATAAATCAATAGCGCTCAATAACGATAATTGTTGTTAGCCAGGAATTATTTTTTCCATTTTTTCTTCATTTTTTTATAGGCTTTCTTGCCTACTTTCGATTTCTTTTTTGAGCGAGAAATGCCCTTCTTTTTTCTGGCGTTTATATTATTTACTAGTGAATTTTTAACACCCAGCTTATTTTTTTTCTTAGAACCCTTGCTTTTTTTTGCATTCTTGTTTTTTTTCTTTTTCTCTTTTTTATTTGCCATAATCTTTCAATTTTTCCATTTTAGAACAAATTTCTTGCTGGGAAAGTTTGTATATTTTTTCTCCTATTTTATGCATTCACAAACGTCCTAATGATTATATTCGCAAAAAAAAAATGATAGCACACCACGTATTATTCTGGCTTAAAACTAACACCACGGTCGAGCAAAAAGATGCCTTTAAAAATGGCTTACAAACGTTAAAAAATATTGAGGTTGTTAAAACCTTCCATATCGGTACTCCTGCTTCGATAGAGCGGGCTGTAGTTGATACTACTTACACGTTCAGTTTAGTCTTATTTTTTGAAGACCTTGCAGCCCACGATGTTTATCAGGTTCATTCAATTCATAAAGCATTCTTAGATGAAGTTAGAGAATTGTTTGAAAAGGTAATTATTTATGATGCCGCATAACGTTATATAGCGCTTTTTTAAGGCGCTTTACGGTTTTCAATTCTTTATACAAATGCTGTCGATCCAAAGCAGCATCACGTAATATGCGTTCGCGTTACGCTCTCTATAGATTGTCACTTGCCACTTGCTTATAGTGGCTTCAATCAATTATGACTTTAAATATTACTGATTAGGTTTCATTCGTAAAGCTATAATTTTCAACGAGTTTACTTAATTAATTTGAGGTAATTTTCTCTGCATAATTTTTTAAAAAAATTCTTTTTTTGAGTATTTCGATAGATTTTTGAGAAAATTTTTCTACGCTTTTCGCCTGATTTTCCCCAGTCTCAATGAATTATTATAGGATTTTAAAATCGAAATTCAACATTTTTAGAAGCAATAGTAATTTCGCAAACAGCTACGTTGAGTTGCAAAATAAATGTTAACTTTCAGAACAATGCCAGGTGGAACATTTAAAAGCAAAAAGAGCAAATATTCACGATTTACGTAATCTGATAGCGGCATAGTATCCGCTTCAACATTAATGCAGATGTATGGAAAGCGTTCTGAAAGTGATAAGAATTATTATTTCTCATAGAAGAATCTGGGGAAAGTGCGTCTATTTGGTTAGTACAATTCTAAATTGTGAAACTGGGCTTCGGCTTGCTAAAGAACAAAGTGATTTATATTCAATTTTAGATGCCTGCACTTACGGTTGAAGGATTTGGTATTAAAATAATAAGTCAATTGGAATTCCCTTCTTCGTTGCCTTATCTTTAAAGGCATTCTGTAAATAATATTATAATCGTAAAAGCATCCATTTGGATGCTTTTACGATTATACCTTTCTCGGAGGAAGATCGAAGGCTATGGCTTCATGTTCGAAATGACCATTGTGGGCACCATCACAGAATGGTTTGTTTTTTGATAATCCGCATCTGCATATAGAAAGTACAGTTCTACCTTGTAGGCCGTATTGATTACCACTTCTATCAACGATTTCAAAATCGCCTTCTATTTTCACAGAACCGTTATTGTTTATTGTAAGTTTTGTTTTAGACATATTATGTTTTGTAAGTTGTAAAGCTAAAACATTACAGGTTGTAGTTTAGAATTTGATTTTAATTTAGAAACAGTCTGTTTCTTTACAGGAGTTTAATTCTATTTATTATTGCTTGATAATAATGTTGCACCGGCTTTAAAGCCAGGATTAGGTTTTTGAATAATAAAATCATTAAATCTCAGTTTTGGGCTCCCTTCTGTTATTAAAGTATGAGTGCCTGACTTGCCACGAATGGTGAGGAATGATTGGTCTGAAACAAGGGTGTACAAGTCTTGTGTATTTATGTCCAAATCAACAGTTGCATTTCTCTCAACAAAAACTTGTAGTAGCTTAAAATTCAGTCTGCTATCACTCATAATTACACAATTATCCTTTGCCTCAATTCTATATACATTATCAACATATAAAATCAGTTTTGCTTTTAAAAAAGAATTTGTTCCAGAAATGCTGAGCTTTTTGCCTTCTAATATTACGTTTACACGGCCTTCGTTATTTTCATCATACAGTATACCAACCTGTGGCCTCGGAATTAATAAAACATCAACATTTCCACTCACAACAATTCTGTTAAAGTCTTTAATTTTATTACCTCCAATAGATTGATGCTGTGCCTTGCTGTCTTTCTGAATCGTTGTAGTAAGAATTATTATAATAACCAGGGTTTTTAATTTTAAAAGTGTTTTCATTTTGGTTTGTTTAATTGTATTTATGTTTTTCTGTGTTAAGATTATACTTAACAACTATACAATTGCGAACCACATGCCAAACGATTATTATTTATTTAACTATTTGTAAAACATTGACTTATAATTTTTAAGAATGTTCGTTTTCGAACACTCAATGTGCAAGATTGAACATTTAGAGTTTTATTTTTTATTGATGTTTAAAAGCAATACGGTTATGCTAACGCAGCTAAAAACCCTCAATAATTTATAGTTTATTGAGGGTTTAATCGGATGATCATTTCAGCCTATTTAATGTTATCGATGAATTCAAATCCGCCCATACCAATTGGTGCACCTGGAGGCATTACCTGTGCAGGTGATGGCTGAAATTTAGCTGGTGATTCTTCAAATTCCTTTATTTGTGAAAGCCCATATAGCAAATTTGCTTTTTGTTTTTGTTGAGCATTGATAAGCTTGTCACTCATCCAGTTTTTTAATTCAGTAATTTCTAATAAGGCTTCTCCGCGAACACTTTCGGCAGCACGGGTATTCGCAGCCAACTGAAGTAAGTATTTTAAAGTAAGATTATTAACCATAATCTGTAATTGCCCTTTATAGCCTACTACAGGTTCTGCTTTCCATGTTTTTGCAATCAGTTTTTCAACCACTGCTATTAAACCCGGTTGCTCTGAATCTCTTGAATTATATTCTACCAGGCGTGAAGCACGTTCAGGATTTAATAACGAAGATATAGTTTCATTTGCTGCAGCTTCTGCTGTGGCAATTGGATCAAATGTTGGGCCTGTGTAGCCGCTAAAAGTTTCTGCCGATGCAGGATAACCTGATGGACGCGGCGGAATTTTCTGAATCAGGCTTTCTGGTAATGCCAAAGCATCCGGGCTAATTGTGGACATTAAAGCATCGAATGCACTCCATTGATGCGCCGGATCAACCATTTTTGTTGGTTTTTGTCCATCGTTTTTAATGGCATGTGTAAAGTAAAGTCCGCCGATGGATTTTGCTACCGCTTCAATTTCGTAGCGATGCAACAGATAAATCGGAACCAAAACTTCCTCTAAGGTAGACATTGGTGCATCCTTAACAATTGCTTTTTCAGAGAAACTATCCAAAACTTTTCTTCTAATTTTCATCAGGCGATTAAGCTCTGCTATAGGATTTTCTCCATCTTCCCATTGATTAGCTGCAGGGTGAGTATATCCACCAATATCCGGGATATACTGGAAGCCTTGCTTTAACGTTTCGTTCATAATTTTATCCAACTCGGCGTTTTCATCTGCTCCTTTCGGAAAATCACTATAGCCCCATATAATTGCTCGTTTATCCCAACTGCCAATCCCTTTTGCATAAGCGTCTGATAAATCAATGCTACCATCTGATTTTTGTTTAATTCTTGGAAATGGATAATCCATTACTGAAGCCCTCTCTTTCGGACTGGCTGCAAAATTATGATTCAAGCCTAATGTATGTCCAATTTCATGTGCAGATAACTGTCTGATTCTGGCCAAAGCCATCTCTTCCATTTGCTTGCTAACTGGTTTTCCATCCGTGTAAGGTTGCAGCAAACCCTCGGCAATTAAATAATCTTGGCGGTGACGGTCAGAGCCTAAAGTAACAACGCCTTTAATAATTTCTCCTGTACGTGGATCGCTGTAGGATGAACCATAAGAGAACGCCCTCGGACTTCCAGCTCTGGTTATCCAATTAACAACGTTATACCGAATATCCATCGGGTCTGCACCTTCTGGTAATTCTTTAACTTGGAAAGCATTTTTAAAGCCTGCCGCTTCAAAAGCTTCGTTCCAAAATGCGCCACCTTCTATTAAAGCCTTTTTGATCGGAGCCGGTGCACCTCTGTCAATGTAATAAACAATAGGTTTTACAGCTTCGCTAACTTTCGCGTTTGGGTCTTTTTTTTCTAAACGGTGCCTTCTTGTAAAGCGCTTTACCAACGATTCGTTCATTGGAGCAGAAAAATCAGTATAACTAAATAATTGATAGCTTGAACGTGGGTCGAATTTGCGCTGATTAAAACCTGCTTCTGGTAATTCTACAAAAGATTGATGCATCCTAACTGTAACGGCATTGGCATCCGGAGCAATATTGCCTCTGCCACTTGGTGCGCCACCAGTTAAGGTTATCATAGCTTCAAATTCCGTATTTTTGGGGAAGTTACGGGTGTTGGGTAAGTAAACGGCCGAACGGCTTTCATCTATTCTATATGTACCACCACCAGTAGCTGCACCCCTTCCCCCTGCACCACCAGAAGAGGCCGGTGCGCCAATAATACCACCAATGTTTTGGCTATCTCGGATAATAAAAGGTGTTAAATCAATTAATACTTTATCACCCTCAGTAGCTACAGGAGCAAAACCCCATATTACTGATTTTGCAAAAGAACCTTCAATAGTCTTAATTTCATCAGGATTGTTATTACCCGCCCGGTAAGCAAGATTAGGCTCTAACAGAAATACCTTCGGACCGACCCTTATAAAACGGGCAACATTCGTTGATGCACCTCCACGTTCTGCATTTCTACCAGCGCCATCAGTTAAAGAATTAAAGTAGAGAAAGTCTTTGTCAAATTGATTAATCTCCAATAACAGTTTGCCAGTCTTTTCATCATAATAAAAATTAAAATACCCTTCCTGTTTTTTAAAGTCTTTCGTAAACGAGGCAATATTAGTAGCTGGGGCAGTTAACTGTTGCTTTGTATTGCCAGGATTGTTTTGTGCCATTACGGCGGTTAGTGAATATACAGATGCAATTAAGGCTAGAAAGTAAAATTTTCTGGTCATAAAATAAAAAAAAATGATTTGGTTTAAAAGATTGGTTGGAGGTGGTTGCTAAATATGCTGCAGTGCCAAACAAATATAATTTAAAGTACGATTAAGCATTCATTTGCTAAGTAACTTTTTAATTGCGCTTACGAATATTATACTTTAAGATAAAAACCTATAGTACAGGTGTTTTTGAGTTTTTATATGATCTCTTTGCCATCGCTAGGCCTAACTGAAAAAGATGAAATTGCGTCCTTTCTATGATTTTGTTTTTGAGTTTTGCTATGTATTTTATTTACTATGACATCAATGTTTGGTTAAATTACAATTTTAAGTTTTTGATTTGCAGCAGGTTTAATGTGGGCTTAATATTTATTTAAAATAAATTTTGCACAAATGGTTATAATCTCTATATTTGCACCTCCTTAAACAGGAGCGATTCCGTAGCTCAGCTGGTAGAGCATTACACTTTTAATGTAGTGGTCCTGGGTTCGAATCCCAGCGGGATCACGAAAAGCCTTTAACGAAAGTTGAAGGCTTTTTTGTTTTGTTAGCTCCCAATATCCTATTTCGAGGGAATAATATAATCAGATTCTACTATGTATTTAAATTGCACCTCTAATTAATCATTATAGGATTTGCAAACGCATTAATTATATTACTATATTGTTCTTCAGCTTAATATGTAGAAACTTTGCCTTAATTCAAAGGAAGTATAACTATTATGACGAACAAAAAATGAATCTTATATACTTTTTTTGATTACCTCTTTCCTGTGTTTATTTAACAATGCGAGAGGACAAGTTATAGACAATAAGGTAATTGGCAATCTTCTTACTAAGAATGTTGCAACAGGTAGAAAAGTAGATCCAAAAAAAATCTTCATTTTCTCAATCTTCTTATCCGTAAATAACCAAGGTAAGATTGACTCTGTTTTTTTCTCAAAAATTCGTGAACCTTGGATATTGGAAAATGAAATCAGAACCAAGCCAATTTTGTCTTATTTTTTAAAGAAAGAACCATTTACCTTTAAACAACACAAGAATTCAATAATTATTTTTCCTGTATTACTACGTGATTATGAAGAGATTCAGGCCACTTATCTATCTGAACTTGCGCTTGATTTTTCATCTTTGTTTGATGTCGGAGATACCTTTAGAAAACGACAGGTTATTATAAGTAAACCGTATACCGTCCGTTACACTATAGATTATTAAACTTCTAATAGGGTTTCTTTAAATTCAAAACAAGAAACTAATTTGCAAATGTCTGCTTCACTATCTAATCATCACCTTCTTACCCGTTTTTGCTGAAGCTTTAGCAGCCTCTAAAATCTTTACTACAATTAAATTATTTTCTAAAGAAGATAAATCATTAAGTGGCTTAATTTCATTTTTTAATACAGCTGCCAAATAACCTAAACTACTGGCATAAGTAGGGCTCAAAGGTTTAGCTCTATATACCTTATAATCGGCTTTGCCGTTTTCCTTTAATCTTAAATTATTTTCATTAACGGCCTGGATGTAGCCTTTATCCCCAAATACTTCCATGTCTTTAATACTAAAAGGCCAGTTCCACGAAGCCTCGATTATTCCTGTAGCGTTGGCATATTCGAGCAGAATTGTAGCATCATCATCAACATCAGGATAGGTTTGCGGTTTAATTTGATGTGTAATTGCTGAAACTGATATTGGGGCTTTACCATCCATCAGCCAAGTCATGAGATTTGCTCCATAACAACCAAAATCTACTAATGCACCGGCACCATTCTTTTTAGGATCGGTTAACCAACTTAAAAACTCCTTACTTACGCCAATCTCTTTTGGGCCCTGGTGACCATCGTGAACAATTATTTTCCTAACATCACCGAGTAAATTTTGTGTTTTAATATTCAAAAAAGCTTCCTGATTACTTGGATACCAAGTTGTTTCGTAGTTGGTTAGTAAATGAATATTGTGTTGTTTTGCCAATTGCGCCATTCTTTCGGCATGTTTAACCGATATGGCCAAGGGCTTTTCTACCATAACAGAAATGCCCAGGGGGGCAGCAGCTTCTACTACAGCTAAGTGATCGCTAATTGCATTATAAGCCAATACCGCATCAGGTTTCCTTTTTTGTAAAAGAGAAGGCAAATCATTGTAAAATATGCTATCTGCAAGCTGATAACGCTTTTTAAATCGCTGCACCAACTCTGGATTACTTTCTGCAATGCCAATAATGTTAACTTCTCCTTTTTTATAGCTGTTCATAATCAGGTAAATGTGATCATGATTTAATCCGGCCACTGCAACATTAAGCTTAGTTTGTGCCATAGCTATTGAAGCTATTGAGATAATGATGAGTAGGGTAAATACAAATTTTAATGTATATCGATGGCTCATAGTTAAACGATTTAGACTGCTTGGATAATTAATTTTCAATGTAGAAATTTAATTTTAAGGATTTTTCAAATGTGTAAAAATATTACAATTTAAGTTTATAATCTCCAGGCTAAATAGCAGCAGTTTTAGCGCCAAAAAACTCTTCTTTTCTAAAAAAACTTTATTATAACTTTTGTTAGAATTTGAATAAAAGCTGAAAGTTTACCCCTAAAATTGATTAAATTTATTTAACTAAATATATATTATGAGCCAGGAAAAAAAACATTCAATTTTAAATCATCCATATTTTAAATTAATAATTTTCGTAATTTTTCTAATTACCTCTATTCAGGCAATCGCTCAGAAAGAACTAAGTCCAAAACAAATCTATCCAGGATTATTTGAAAAGGTTCAGCTGGAAAAAATTTACCCTGATGGAAAGTCTTTTGTAGATGCAATTCCTAAAATGAAACCTGCTGAAATTGTGGTCGCTTATCGAAAGCAAAAGGACTTAAAGTCGTTTGATTTAAAGAAGTTTGTTAATGAACACTTTTATTTACCTGTAAATCACAATGCTATTTATCAATCAAATATTAGTGCTGGTATCGAAAAACATTTAGATACATTGTGGACGGTTCTAAAAAGAAATCCGGATACGGTTTCTAAATTCCAAACCTCCTTACTTCCGTTGCCAAAGCCTTACATAGTGCCAGGTGGTCGCTTCAGAGAAATTTATTACTGGGATTCTTACTTCACCATGTTGGGCTTGCAAAAGGCAGGTAAAATTCAAACCATGAAGGATATGATTGATAATTTCGCCTATTTGATAAACAAATATGGTTTTATCCCAAATGGAAACAGAAGTTACTACTTAACCCGTTCTCAACCACCATTTTTTGCAGCAATGGTACAATTATTAACTGAAAATAATAGCGATGTTAAGTTAAGCGATTATAAAGATGTACTGGAGAAAGAATACAATTTTTGGATGAAGGGTGCTGCAGAATTAAAAAGGGGAGAAGCGATTAATCATTCGGTTAAATTAGCGGATGGAACTGTTTTAAATCGCTATTATGATGCGGGCGACCAACCCAGAGAAGAATCGTACCGCGAAGATTTTGAAGCAGCGAAATTAACTAAACAGCAACCGGCAGTTTTTTTACGTAACGTACGTTCTGCAGCAGAATCTGGTTGGGATTTCAGCAGCCGTTGGTTTGCAGATGGAAAGAGCTTTAGCAAAATTATTACAACTGATTTATTGCCTGTTGACCTAAATACACTAATATATAATCTGGAAATTGCAATATCGGAAGCAAATAAGCAATCTGGAAATCACTCAAAATCACTTTTGTTTAGCGCAAGAGCGCAAACGCGTAAAATGGCAATTTTAAAATATTTTTGGAACGCAAGGCTGAATTTCTTTACCGATTACAATTGGAAAAGTAAATCGTTATCAAACCAGTTAACCTTGGCAGCATCTTTTCCACTTTACTTTAAATTGGCAACACCAGCTCAGGCAAAATCTGTTTCAGAGCGAATTGAAAATAATTTTTTAAAAACAGGCGGGTTAATTACCACATTAACGCCAACAAAGGAGCAATGGGATTCGCCAAATGCATGGGCACCGTTGCAGTACATCAGTATTCAAGGTTTACATAATTATGGTTTTGATAATTTGGCAGATAAAATCACTACACGGTGGATAAATCAAAATATAGCTGTTTTTAAAGAAACAGGAAAGTTAATGGAAAAGTACAATGTGATAGAAACTAAAGGCGAGGGTGGTGGAGGTGAATATCCGCTGCAAGATGGTTTTGGCTGGACGAATGGTGTACTTTTAAAACTAATGAAGAAGTAGTTATTCTATCAAATCTTTAAATTTAATGGCTTGCAAATCGTTGATGAATTGCAAGCAATTAAATTATATTAATTCTTATTTATAACCGAAAAGGTTTTCTTATCTACACCTACACCTGTAATTTTTATTGATTTCCATTTTGATGGTAAAACCGATGGAATTTGAATAATTCCTTTATTTGTAATATCCAAACCTCCAAAACCCATAAGCACGCTTTGTAAAACACCACCTGCTCCAGTTGCAAAATAAGGATTGGTGCCACCTTTAGTTTCTGCAATAACCCTAAATGGCGGGTTTAAGTTGGGTTGGTAAGCTTCATTAAAATATTTATAGGCTTTCGCACCATTATCCGTTCTTGCATAAAGTAAAGCAAAAATAGCATGCGTCATGGCTGGTGTACCTTCATCAGGAACCCGGGTTTCGTAATAGGCTAAATCCTTTAAGATTTGATTTTTATCTGTGATGGTTTTTAGCGGATATGCAAGCAAATTAACATCACCCTGTTTTATGCCTTCACCTTTATAAGTTGCATGTTCTTTAGTTACGCCATCTGGAAATTTCAAAATTGGAATATTATTTTCTACCAAAGTCCAATCTTTATTTTGCGGCAAGCCTAAAACGGCTGCGGCCAGATTTGCATTCTTTAGGTTTAATTTGGCTGCCGCATTTGTGAATGCGTTGTTATCTACGTTTTCAGCCCACTCATCAGCCGCAACAACATTTTTTATATCAAATTGATTTGGACCATTTCTTTCCACTCGACTTGCCCAAAATTCGGCGGTTTGAGATAGAATTGGCCAGCCTTTTTCTTTAAGCCAAACTTTATCTTGAGTTACGCAATAATAATTCCAGGCGGCTAATGCTACATCTGCCGAAATATGATGCTCAAAAGGTCCGCTTAAAGCCCATACAGGTGTTTCTTCAACACCAGAATCTGCACTTTCCCAAGGATACATTGCGCCTTTAAAACCATGCGAAAAAGCATTTTTTCTTGCAGGCTCTAGTCGTTCAAATCTATATTCGATTAAAGATTTTGCAATTTCGGGATGCAAAACCAGCAAAGCTGGAAACATCCAGATGTCTGTATCCCAGAAAACATGACCATTATACCCTAAACCTGATAATCCCATTGGAGAAAGAGAATATGAAGTTCCTGCACGGGAAAATGAGGTTAGGTGATATAACATGCTGTGTACATCTTGTTGCGCTTGCAGATCGCCTTCTATCAGAATATCAGATTTCCAAAGTTCATCCCAAGCCGAATTGTGAAATTTTACTAACCTATCATGCCCTTCTAATTTGGCAAAAATTGTCATGCGTTCGGCTTCATTTAGTGGGTCGGCGTGTTGTGCAGAACTTATTGTACTTCCAACAACCGAATATGTATAGCTTTCACCAGCTTTTAAGGTTTTATTAAACTTCATTAAATGGCTATTATTATCCCACATTTCGTGGATAATTTTAGGCTCGCTACCATGCTGTTCATTAAACAAAAAACTGTTTGAGGCACATAGTTGTAATTTGCCTGTAGGGCTTTTTGCTGTTGATGTTAATAAGCTTAAGGTAACATGCGGTCTATCAATTTCATTGTAATAATTCTCTACATCACGAAGTGCATCTGGTGTTTCCATAATGCTTGCTGCGGATAATTTTAAATCTTCCTTAGCGGTTATGGTTACATCCATTAGAACCGAAAAAGGCAATTGCCTTAAAGCGTAATAGGTGTATTTAATGCTTGCTTTGCTGCCGTAATTAAGTTGCGTTGTAAAAGAAGCATGTTGCATATCGAGTTCTTGCTGCAAATCTTGGGTGTTTTGGCCATCAAGCCTTTTTCCATCAATTTCAATATACATGTTAAGTAAATTGAATCCGTTTAAGAAGTTACTTACGCGTCCACGACCATAGGTATCATATGCACCTGCTAAAACAACATTTTTTACCTTGAAAGGCTGTGGAGCAGAAACTATGCCTATAATTCCGTTTGCAACAGTAACACCATAGTAATTATTGGGATCGATTTTATCTGCTTTGATTTTCCAGGGATGTTGAGCTTTTAAGGTTAAGCTAAAAAAAAGCGGCATTAATAACAGTAGCGTGAATTTTCTCATAATTGGATTACACTAAAAAACTAAGCCTGAAATAATCAGGCTTAGTTTTGTTTAATATTTGGATTATTCTAGTAACCAGGATTTTGAATTAAGTTTGCATTACCAAGCTGATTATCAGGAATCGGGAAAACAAGGTATTTTGCTTCGCTTGCTGGTTTTTCTTGCCACGCTGCAAGGTATTTTCCGAAGCGGATTAAATCTTGTCTTCTAAAACTTTCCCAATACAATTCACGTCCACGCTCATCTAACAAAATATCTAATGTTAAGCTTGTTAATGTTGATGCACCTCTAACTGTTCTTAAAGAATTTACCAATGTTAACGCCTGAGCAGTTAATGATGTTCTCAACTGTGCTTCTGCCTTCATCAATAAAACATCAGAATAGCGGAAATAAACCCAATCATTTTCTGGTTTTCTAGAACCTGCATTTGCGTAATCAACAGGATATTTAATTACGCGTATACCTGCAACTTCAAGGTGATTAGGATCGCGTTCGATAATTGAAACCTCAGGTGTAAAAGCCAATGGGTTTCCTTTTCTATCTTTTAAAGCAACACCATTCTGATCAAACTGCTGACCTACAAGAAAGCCAACTCTAATACCCGAAACATTGGTTTGACCAACATAACTTCCACCTCTTCTGGTATCTGTAGCTTCAAATTTGCCATAGAAGTTGGAAAGTGATGAAAATCCATTGTAGCCATTAGGATTTTGATTATAATGGGTTGTACATTTCCATTGTCCATCCAAATCACTACCATTTGCACCGCCAATATTTTGCGCAGTGAAAATGTTTTCTTTAGATAAAACATCATTTGTTGGCGCAAAATTATCGAAATAGTTAGGTTGCAATATGTATCCCCCTGTTGCAATTTCATCTGCAAGGGCAATTACTCTAGCCATATCTGCAGCATCAAAAGTTGGCGCTGTACGATTTAAGAAAGCACCCTTATTTAAGTAAACTTTCATCAAAAGGGTTTTTGCGGCATTTTTATTTGCCACATTAGCCGGGCCAGTTGGCAAATCCGGTATAACAGCATTTAGCTCACTTATCAAATAAGCAATTTCATCAGCTGCGTTTCTTACGCGTGAAGGTTTGGTAACATCCTCTCCCGGATCTCTGTACGGAACTTGTCCCCATCCATCTAAAATTGAAAACTGAGCAAAAGCACGTAAAAACCTGGCCTGAGCAGCCTGTGCAGGTGTTGGACTGGCGCCCAAAACGCTCGTTGCCACATAAGAAATACTATTTAAATCTCTGAAAACATCAGAAATTCTGGAATGATCTGGTGCCCATTTGTGTAGGTGCAAAGAACGCCATGCGCCGTTATCATCCCAATCACCCGCACGGGTTGGAACAATAATTTCATCAGATGTTACCTCTTGTAATGCCGACCAGTTCCATGGTGCCTGATAAGGACCTATCATGGCTGCATAAGATGCGCTTAATAAGCTTGAAACATTACCTCCGCTCACGCCGGCACTACTCACCTGTCCATTCAGGTTTTCATCTAACTTGGTACAACCCGCAAAACTTAGGGCAACCACTGTAAAACCGATAATATATTTATTTTTCATATCTGTATTTTTAAAAATTAAAGAGAAAAATTAACTCCGAAATTGAATGTTCTGGCAGTTGGATAAGCTGTATAATCTATACCTGCCGATGGAACACCACTTACACTTTTATTTACGTTAACTTCTGGATCGAAACCGGTATAATTTGTTATTACAAAAAGGTTTTGACCATTAACAAAAATGTTAAGTGCTTTTATTGATTTTCCGATGTTACCAAAATTATAGTTTAAAGTTGCGTTTGCCAGTTTTACATAATCACCTTTCTCAATATATCTTGATGATGCTGCAATTGGATTTGCCAATGATTCTGCCACAGGTAAACTTACAAGTGCTGAAGAAATATTTCTGGTACCTAAATTAGAAATAGCCAATACAGAGTTTGCAGTATTGTTGTATATGCTCTGGCCAAATGCGCCATTAAAGTTTGCTGTAAATGATAGTTTTTTGTATCTGAAATTGGTACTTAAACCCATAATAACTTTAGGATTAGGATTACCTACGTAATAATTGGTAAAACCATCATCTGTATATAAAGAAAATCCATTAGCATCTAAGCCATTATATTGTCTGGTAACCATAGCAAATAATGGTAAACCATTTTGAATAACCTCAGTTGTAACACCACTTAATCCCTGTCCGTTTAATGAGCCTGTTTTAATAATACCGCTAATGTTTTGAACTGTATTTTTAATAAAAGTTGCATTACCACCTAAAGACCAAGAGATGTTATCAGTTTCTACAATGTTTCCATTTAAGGTTAGCTCTAAACCTTTGTTAATAATTTGTCCTGGTAAATTTACCCATGTTGGTACATTTCCACCAACTGCTGGTACAAATGAAATTTGTGGAAATAACAAATCGTTAGTTTCTTTGTGGAAATAATCAATAGAGCCAGTAAATCTGTTTTTCATAAAGGCAAAATCAACCCCAACGTTAGTTTGTACATCCGATTGCCATTTTAAGTTTGGATTTGCATTATTAATCGCGACTAAGGTTGGAGCTCCATTTGAGTTCCCAAAATCATAGCGTTGTTGTGCCGAACCCGATGGAAAATCCTGATTACCTGTTTTACCGTAACCAACCCTTAGTTTTAACTGGTCAATCCATTCTGTATTAGCCATGAATGCTTCTTTTTTCACATCCCAAGCTGCCGCGAAAGAAGGGAAGTAACCATAACGGTTAGATTTACCAAATTTCGTAGAACCATCTGCTCTAAAAGTTGCCGTTAAAATGTATCGATTATCATAGTTAAAAATCGCTCTTGCAAAATAAGATTGTAACTCTGTTGTTGGGTTGTTAAAGGCAGAGAATGTACGGTTTGCAGGAGCTGTAGTTTGAAATGCGTCGGTGTAATCTGCAGCTATTTCTCCAAAACCTGTTGCCGTATTTGTTGTTCCTTTATTTATAAAATTCGAATATTCGTAACCGATAATTGCATTTAAGTTTAATTTAGTTGCGATTTCCTTATTAAAATTTAAGGTATTGGTAAACTGCTGCGTAATTAATTCGCTATTTGAGTAGCTGGCATATCCACCTAAGAAAGTTCCTGATGGCTGAATACCCTGTAAATTTAAAATGCTTCTTGTTGATGCCCTTCTGATGCCTGTACTGTAATTAACACTGGCAAGCATACGATATTCTAACCAAGGTGTAATTTTATAATATGGAGATACACTTCCTAATATTGTAGATACTTTTGCTTTATCGCTATTTGCAGCTAAAGCAGCTAAAGGATTAATGGTTGTAGATCCGTAATCGATAAACAAGCTGCCGTCGGGATTGTAAAATGATTGCGTTGGATTCCATGACAAAGCCTGACTGATTAAACTTCCTGTAAAACCTGCATCAGTTGTAATTGGCGCTATACTTTCTAAGTATTGATTGCTAATCATATTAACATCTAAACCCAGTTTTTTACTTTCCAGAAATTTGAAATTCCCATTGAAACCAGCACTATACTTTTTAAAATCAGTGGATTTAACAATACCTTGCTGATCTTGGTAACCTAATGAAGCACGGAATGTATTGCCGTTAGCGCCACCACTTATGCCAACCGAATAGTTTTGATTGTAAGCGGTCCTAGTAATGGCATCAAGTGCATCTACACTTGTTCCAAAATTTCCATTAGCAAGATTGTATTTTGCTAACGCCGCACGGTATTCATCACCAGATAAAACGTCTACTCTTCTGGCAATATTACTCACACCAGCTGAAGCACTGAAATCGATTTTTGTATCGCCGGATTTACCACGTTTAGTTGTAATTAAAACCACACCATACGCTGCACGAGAACCGTAAATTGCAGTAGCAGAGGCATCTTTTAATATTTCCATCGATTCGATATCAGCCGGATTAATAAAGTTTAATGGGTTTCCATCTGGTGCGGTACCAATACCTGCACTTGTAGATGGTCTGGCTGATCGTCCGTCTAGCGCTACTCCATCCACAACATAAAGTGGCTGCCCTGTACCAGTGATGGCAGAGTTACCTCTTATCCTTACGGTTGATGCACCACCTGGTTGTCCGCTATTGTTAATCATTTGCACACCCGCAACTTTACCCTGAATTAATTGGTCAGGTGCGTTAAGTGGTCCTTTGTTAAAATCCTTCGCCGATACAGTAGTTGCAGCTCCGGTTAAATCACTTTTTCTTACAGAAGCATATCCAACTACAACTACTGCATCGAGGTTATTTAATGATGCTAAAGTTATGTTGAGTATTGCTTGATTGTTAATGCTTACTGTTTGTGTTTCGAAACCTACAAAACTTACAGTAAGTCTAGATGTTGGACTAGGTGCTGTTATTTGATATTTACCTTCAGCATCACTTTGTGTTCTGGTATTTGTACCTGCAACTTGTATTGTTGCTCCTGCTAAGGGTGCTTTATCACTATCGTAAATTACACCTTTAACAACTGTTTGTGCATAAGTTAGTGTGCTTAAAAAGACCATAAAGAAACTTAAAAACGTAAGTTTCTTGAGTACACGCAATTTCTGCTTCTTTGGTGAGCCAGAGCAATTGCTTGGTAGAGTCATGTTCATAATAGATTTATTTAATTGGTTAGAAAATTTAGTTTTTTGTGTCGATTTTATATTGGTAAATCTTAAGGTGGATAATATTTCATACTTTGTTTTTTAGTTTATGTTAATGATAGATTATTTATGGTTTATACAAGGCGCTAACTTTTTCAATTTTAAGTTTCGCGGTTTTAAGTGCTTCGTTAATACTTTCTTCTGCTGATTTTTCATTTATAAATGCTGCTAAAAAGCCTGCCCAAAATGCATCACCTGCGCCAGTAACACTCGCTATAAGCGATACAGGTATAGCTGACTTATGTTTCCAGCTATCATTTTTCTCTTTAAACCATACACCGTTTTTTCCGCAGGTAAGGCAGATAATTTGTGTATTCAAACTATCCAACCAAGCAATTGATTGTTCTATAGTCAAGGTTTCGCCGGTAAAACGTTCCAAATCGTCAATACTGATTTTTAACATTGGATTTAGTTGGATTATCTTTTTAAATACATCTTTACCATCTTCATCCTGCCAAATGGATGGTGCAAAATTCCAATCAACTGAAATAGATTTACCCATTTGTGCTGCTTTTGTAAGTGCATCTAAAATATTACTGCGGGCAGGTTCTTTACTCAAAGCAAATGCAGTTGTATGGATTATAATTGCAGGCTCTAATAACGAATTATCGATTCTCTTAATGGCTAAATCAGCATTTCGATAAGGAATAAAATCTGGTGTTTGTTCATTCTTGCCAACTAATACTATACTAGTTTGCCGATTAGCAGAACGGTTGATGTGCTTGTAATCTACACCAGCCGATTTAAGCTCGTTAATTAAAAATGTACCTAAATTATCATTTCCAACTGTTGCCACTAATTCAGATTTTACACCGAGCCAACTTAAATTAGCGCATAAATTTGCCGAACTTCCGCCTTGATTTGCTGAAAATTGTGTTGGACAAGCAAGTGAAGTAATATTATTATCAGAAATAATATCCACAAGCAATTCCCCTACAACTAAAATTCTTTTCTCAGAAACATTTTTTGTCAAACTCATTATCGCTTAAAAATTAAAAATTTTATAAAAATTATTATTTGCCAATGCTTGCTCCCCAATTATTGCTCCGGCTGCACTCCATGTGCAATTGGGTATTCCACATGGATTCTGCATGGTGCCATGCAAGCATTCATTAAATAAATCATCTTTCATATTCGATTGATGGATATTAGCCAACAAAGCTTTTGCAAAATCATTTTCTCCCTGAACATTTAAGGCAGCCACAAGCCAACCATTCCATACAGGCCACAAACCCCCATTGTGAAAGTAACCTGGTTTATTTCGGAAACCGTATGCGTGATTGTTTTTTAATTCTTGCATATCGGCATCATTATCCTCTACAGTTGGGTAAAATGACGGTAACATGGATTGGTTATTTTGATATAGATTTTTAATGTATTTAAGAACAGATTTGTTTTGTTCATCGCTACCCAAACCAAGTAAAAAGCCAAACGTATTTGCCTGTAAATCGAAATATTTGTAAATTCTTGAGGGATTAAAGCCCATCAACCAAAAATCATTTGAGGCTTCTTCCAACTGGTGATTTAGATTGGTAGCAAATAGATTTTGCTTTCCTTCATTTTTCCAATAATTAAGCTTAACGGATTCGCTAATCTGTAAGGATTTATCTCTCCATTTTTTATTATCAGATACTTGGAAAGCTAGCTTTAGCGCCCAAATGCGTAACAGCTGGTCAAATAAAATGTAGCCATGCTGTATGTATTCATCTGCCCAATCTCCACTTTGTGGTACATAAATCAAATTTTTACCATTAAACTCCCAGCTTTCTAATACAGCAAAACATTTATCAACCTCACTGCTATATTTATTCCAAAGACTATCATCTTTTGTTAAGATTGTATAACTGGCTAAACCAATTACCGCCCATGATGGATTATCAGCTCTTCCAGATGTTCCACCATAACTAACGGAGCCCTCAATTTGTGAAACATTTGATGGCATAAAACCAATTTTATGCTGATTGTTGAACAGCGTTTCTAAAGTTGCTTTTGCCGTTTTTACCAACGTTTCATCTTCACTCAATAATGCTGCAATTGATGTAATTACACCATCTCTGGTCCATATACGTTTATAATTATCCTGTTCTTGCACGGCAGCAACAAATCCATAGGGAGTTGATGCCTCATGCAAAAGGTTTAAAGCAAGTTTATATGGTTTTGAATTTATCATTATAAAGTATCAGAAGTATTTTTTCTTTTGATTAATAAAACCATAACACCTGCAATCGTAATTAATATTCCTGCAAATAGAATTGCATTTTCAGGCCTGTGCCCTAAAACGTACTTGTATATGTACTTAAATGTTATGGTTTCTAAAAGCATCGGCATTACAATAAACATATTCAATATCCCCATAAAAATTCCTGTTTTTGCTTTTGGAATACTCCCCGCAAGCATTGCATATGGTGTTCCCATCATACTGGCCCAGGCAACGCCCAAACCAATTATCGGAATAAATAGTAGTAGAGGATTGTGAATCATTGGAAGGCAAATCAAACATAAACCGCCAAACAGCAAGCTTACTAAGTGTACTTTTTGAGCAGTTATTTTTCGTGCAAAAAAAGCAAGTGGAAATGCCACAATAAACGTTACTACATTGTAGCCTCCGTTTACCGTACCTGTAAGTAACTGTGCAGAAGCAAAACCATCTGATGAGGCATCGGTAGTGTTATAAATAGTTTTAGCGAGGCAAAGGGTAATAAACTGCCAATAAATAAACATAGCGTACCAATTAAATAGGTAAACTATGCCTAATTTTTTCATGGTTAATGGCATAACCTTAAAGGCTTCTGCAATATCTTTAAAAATCATTTTTACACCACCAGGTTCGGCTTTAATTTTTTCTATTTCCTGGTTTGATAGAGGTGTTTCTTTTGTGGTAAAACAACTGTACATAATTGAACCGATGGAAACCACCCCGCCGATAAAAAATGCAGCATAAGTGGTATAAGGAATGTTGTTTCCACTTCTGGCCTGAATGCTAATTAAGCCCGCTGCAATCAGAATTCCAGGTGTAAGATTTGCCAATGTAATTCCAAGACCTGTGAAAAAACTTTGAGTTAAAAAACCAAGAGCATGCTGATCCGATGGGAGTTTATCACTCACAAAAGCCCGGTAAGGTTCCATCGTTATATTATTGCCAGCATCTAAAATCCATAGAATTCCAGCCGCCATCCAAATAGAACTGCTATATGGCATTGCAAAAAGGCAGATGCTACAGATTATTGCACCAACTAAAAAAAATGGCCTTCTTCTTCCAAACTTACTCGTAGTTTTATCGCTCATTGCGCCAACAATTGGTTGGATGATTAACCCAGTCATTGGTCCTGCTAAATTTAACAGTGGAATTTGATCAGCATTTGCACCCAGGTAAGAATAAATCGGTGTCATGTTGGTTTGCTGTAAGCCAAAACTGTATTGTATGCCGAAGAAGCCAAGATTCATGGCGATGATTGAACCGAAGTTTAATTTTACAGCTGATGCAAAATTATCAGCTTTCTCTGCTTGAGCAAGTATCATATTACAGCTGATTAATTTTAAAAACTACCGATTGCCAAGGTTTTAGACTTATGATATTATCCTTTATTGATGCATATCCGTTATAATTATTGATGAGCAATTTCGCTGCGGAAGTATTAATTTGCTTATCAATAGTATAAGTCAAAGCTTTTGTTGAAAAATTTAGTAAAACCAATACCTGTTCCTCAGTATCCATTCTTGTATAGCAGTAAACATCAGGATTCTCGATATCGAAAATTTTATAAGCTCCGTAAACCAATACAGGCATCGATTTTCTAAGTGCAACTATCTTTTTAAAATAAGAAAGCTCGCTAGCAGGATTTTTTTCTTCGGCAGCAACATTTACCATTTTATAATTTGGGTTTACTTTTATCCAGGGTTTGCCTGTGGTAAAACCAGCATTTAACGATGCATCCCATTGAAATGGTGTACGAGTATTATCTCTTGAGATAAATTTTTGTTTATCCATAAAAGCCTGCACATCCTCACCTTTGGCTTTAATACTTTTATATGCGTTAATTGTTGCAATGTCACGGTAATCATCAATGTTATTAAATTTAATGTTCGACATGCCCAGTTCATCACCATTAAAATAAAATGGAGTGCCACGCATCGTCATGATAAGAGTTGTTAATAATTTTGAAGAATAGCTTCTAAACTGAGGACTATCATTTCCATACTTGCTTACCATCCTTGGAACATCATGGTTGGCCAGAAATATGGCTAGCCAGCCTTTATCAGCAAATGAGTAATCCCATTTGGTAAAAGCTTTCTTTAAATCGGTAAGTTTATAACCTTTGGGATCGTTCCCGATATCCATTATTTCAAAATGATAGGCCATATTTAACTCATTTCTGTCCTCGTCAACCAAAGAATGTGCATCTTCCAAGGTACTACCTGCGCCTTCTGCAACAGTCATAACATTATATTTACTGATTACGGTTTTATTCATCTCCTTTAAATAATTATGGAGATTAGGACCCATTCCGTAATATTTTATAATGTCTTTTTCGTAACCATCGGGATATTTATTCCATGTAGTATCTTTTGAAACATATTGAAAAGCATCCATTCTTAATCCGTCGATGCCTTTATCTAGCCAAAATTTCATCATGTCATAAACTTCAGTCCGAAGCTTTTCATTTTCCCAATTCAAATCGGGTTGCTTTTGAGAGAAATAGTGTAAATAATAAGATTTTGTAGTTGCATCATATTTCCAGGCATCATTATTCACATCAAAGAAACTGTATCTGGGCGTGGGTTTACCCTTTTCTTCTGGCCACCAATGGTAATAATTTCTGTAAGGATTTGTGCGTGAAGATTTTGCCTGCTTAAACCATTCATGTTCATCGCTACTGTGGTTAAGCACCATATCTAAAATCAATTTTATTTTGCGTTCATGTAATCCGGCAAGTAGCTCATCAAAATCTTTCATGGTGCCAAACTCTTTCATGATATTCCTGTAGTCACTTATATCATAACCATTATCATCATTTGGAGAAGAAAAAATAGGATTTAGCCAAACGGCATCTATGCCAAGGTTTTTTAAGTAATCAAGTTTAGAGATTATTCCTTTGATATCTCCAACACCATCCCCATCGCTGTCTTTAAAGCTGCGTGGATATAGTTGATAAACAACAGCCTCTTTCCACCATGCCCTTTTATTACCATTGGAAACTTGCTGCGCAAAGCATATAGAAACAAAAAAGATTAGAGATGTAATCGTTAAGACAATAGATTTTCTCATATTTCTATCTAATAAAAGTTTCCCAAATCAGAAAACTTAAGTTCTGTAGTCGTTTGTATTTGGCTATCCAATATGAAATATTCTACTTTGCTAAATTGAAATTCAGCTATGTGTAACAAATTGGTTTCATGAAGATAAGATTATAAGTAATTGAAAAATACATAAATTATAAAATTATCACCGCAAACGTTTGCGGAAACATTTGCGAAAATGTTTGCTGTTGAAAACTTATATTTGGTTAACCAAATATAAAATCATGAAACAGAATGCTACATTAAAAAAGATTGCTGAGCAGTTAAGTGTAAGTATATCTACCGTATCTCGGGCATTAAAAAACCATCCCGATATATCTCAGGATACCAAAAAAAAAATTAACGAGCTTGCAGAATTATTAGAATACGACCCAAATCCGTATGCTGTAAATTTGCGTACCCACAGTAGCAAGGAATTTGCGGTTGTGGTGCCAAGCTTATCTAATTTCTTTTATCATTCTTTTATAAGCGCAATTGAAGAAGAAGCCAGAGTTTATGGTTATTCGGTAATTATTTATCGCTCATCGAACGACGCGGAGATTGAGCAGCAAATTTTAAAAAATTGTAGGCACAAAAGAGTGTCAGGAATTTTTATCGCCATTACCTCTGAAACAAAAGATATAGAACCTTTTTTAAAATTGGATGTTCATGGTATCCCGGTTATTTTTTTCGATAAAGTTCCGCAATATGAATCTTGTAATAAAATCTGTGTGGGTGATGAGCATGCGGCAACCATAGCTGCAGAAGAAATTTTAAAGAAGGGCATTGTAAATGTTGTTGGTATTTTTGGAGATAAAAATATGTCAATTACTAAAGCAAGGTTACATAAATTTACCTCGGTGCTTTTAAAGGATGATGCTAAAATCAATCTGAAAACAGTTCACGCCGGAAGTTCTGAAGAAGCCGAACAGGTTACACTTTCTATATTAGCTGATTTTAAAGGTAAACGATTTGCCGTTTTTTGTATGAGCGATGAAATTTTAGCCGGTTCAATGAAAGCTATACAACGGATGGGCTTGCAGGTGCCTCATGATTTAGGCGTAATTGCAATAAGCGATGGCATGATTCCTTTGCTTTTTTATCCTGAAATTACCTACGCAGAAACTAGTGGCTATAATTTAGGCAAACTTGCATTCGGCCGAATGATGCGCTGCATAGCCGGAAGTTCTTTTGCTCAAACTATTATTGATGAATCGAAGCTGGTTGTTGGAGGCTCGATTTAGTGGTATTTAGCAGTTATAAACTACAACTATTTTATTTCGCATGTGTTCCTAAGCAGTTTTCTGGTTTCCTTGTTAATCAGGTTACCAAAATAGTTTGCAGATAAATGCATTTCATCAGCACAATATACAAAGTATGGGCGTATTTAACTTGTAGTTACGGTCAGGGAAAAAGGAGAACCAAAGGGCTGTGTTGTAACAGATGAACAATATTTGAAATGGTTTCTTTAAAATTAACTAAGAGTTTAGTTACGCGGAAGGGTAAACCAAAAGCTGCTACCTACACCAACTGTGCTATTTACTCCAATTTCACCACCATGTCTCTTTATAATTTCTGAAGAAATGTATAAGCCTAACCCTAAACCGGAATAAGTTTTACTTTTATTATTGACCCTGTAATATCGCTCAAAAAGAAATGGCTGTACCTCTGGGTCAATCCCATCGCCTGTATCTTTAACAGTTACTTTTATTTTATCATCATAACTATCTACAATCAGGTAGATGTTCTTAGAATTTGGTGCGTATTTTACAGCATTGTTTACAAAATTTACTACAACCTGGTCAATTCTGTGCTCATCAGCATATATTTTTGCCTCTAAATCTCCCTGAACAATAAGCTTGTGTTTTCCTGCGATTCGAACGTGATTACAACAAACATTCAGCATTTCTGAAACCGTAAATATTTCCTTTGTAAGCTGTAACTGTCCATCACTAACTCTGTTAATATTAAGAAGGTCATCAACCAGGGTATTTAGCTTTTCCATGCTTTTTGCCGATTGATCTATTAACCTCGGAATCATTTCGTGGTTAGGCTTATTTTTTAGTTTTGATAATAACTGAATACTTGCTTTTAAACTGGTTATTGGTGTCTTCAGCTCATGACTTGCAATACTTAAGAAATCGTCTTTCTGGCGTTCGTAATTTTTCCTTTTAGTAATGTCTACTGTTACGCCATTAATACTGGCAGGGTTTCCCTCGGCATCATAATCCGGAAGTCCGGAAGCATTAATCCAATGAAGCGTGTTATCTGGCCATTTAATTAAATACTCAGCATGATAAGCTGTTTTCGTTTTTATAGCCTCTTCTACTTTCTGCTGTATCTGTTCTCGGTATTCGGGCAAAATTGCATTCATTAAATCTTCAAAATCAAACCTTTCATTTGCTTGTAAACCAAAGTTCTTTTTACATTGTTCAGAGCACGACATTTTTCCAGTTGAAATATCTAAACTGTAAGAGCCAAGCTCGCCTGCATGTAAAGCAATTTGTAGCTGATTATTAACGCTTTCTAATTCAATTTTTCTTACAATCCTATCCGTAACATCGTTCGCAATAACTATAATTGCACTGGTTTCGCCAGCTTCATTTTTAATGGGTTCGTAAACAAAATCAAAAAAATACTCTTTTAACTCACCATTATAGCTAATTTTAACCGCGGCACTTTCTCCAATATAAGTTTTACCCGAAGTGAATACATTAGCAAGAAGATCTAAATAGGGTTGCCCTTTTAATTCCGGTAGTGCTTCTTCGAGCGGTTTATTAATCACTTTTTTACTTTTGCCCCATACTTTTAAAATCATATCATTGGCAACTTCGATTATTAATTCGCTGCCACTAAGAATACCAAACGCCACGGGTGCCTTGTTAATAAATGATTTAAACCTTAGTTCGCTATCTCTTAAACTTCTGTTTAGTAAAACAGTCATGTCGTAAGAGTGGATTAGATTCTCATTCGCGGAGTTTAATTCTTCATTAATTGATGCAAGCTCTTCAACTGATTCTTTAAGTTCTAATTGCGTTGCTTTTAAAACATCATTTGCCAACTCAAACTTTTCAATTGTATCTAATGACGATAGCCTGAGCTCTATCTGATCCATAGCCGTTTTGGCTAATCCTTCTAAAATTATTCTATCAGATTCACTAAAGTGCCGAACTTTTTTATCAATAATACAAAGCGTACCAATTAAGAAACCATCATGTGTTATCAAAGGTGCTCCGGCGTAAAATCTTAAACCAAAATCGCCCACAACATTTGGGTTAGCCATTAAGCAAGGCTCTTTAAAGGCATCTTCAAATACGGTAACTTTTTTATCAAGCACTGCAAGTGCACAAAGACTTTTACCCCTGTTGGCCTCCTTTGCCTTTCCCATTCCAATATTGGCCTTGAAAAATACCGATTCCGCATCAACAAGTGACAAAAGAGAAATTGGTACATTAAAAATTTGAGTTGCTAGCTTTGCAATTCCATCAAAACTATCTTCAGATGGTGTATCCACAATTCTGTAACGATGCAAGGCTTTGAGGCGAGCGGCATCATTATCTGGTATAATGTTGATGCCGAAGGTGTTTTCAATCATAAAAAATCTCACAAAAGGGATTGTAAATATACATTATGTTCGCATGATTTGAAATGCAGCTTTACAACCAGAATTATTAATAAGCAGACATAATTTCTTTGCTCTAAAAGAACTATTTTAATTTAAAATCTAGAGATGTATTGTAACAATAAAACTATGAATTTAGTTTCTCGATGATGATTCGCGATATTACAATTGTTTGATTTTTAATCTGATATAGCCCTGCTCAATGAAAAAAATTATATTACTCAATTTATTGCTTCATTGTTGTTTGTTGTCATGGTCGCAAGGCGAATTAAATCAATTTCGTAAAATTAAACCGACTGCTTTTTTATTTCTGCATCACGACAAAGGGATTTATACCAATAACGAGAAAATTTGGTTTAGCGCTTATCTGCTCAATACTCCAAATTCGGTAAGCGAGCATGAGGTTTTAAATGTTGCGCTAATAAATGAGTTAACTAAAAAAGTTGATCTCTCCCAAAAATTTAACATATCTAATGGTTTAAGCTCTGGCTTTGTATGGTTGCCAGATTCTATTCCTCCGGGAAATTATCAGATATTGGCTTATACCAATGTTTTAAATGCACAAGAACTACCAGTTGCGCAATTTACTTCATCTGTTAAAGTGCTAAATATTAGTCAGCCAACTTTTACTAGTAAACTTACTTTATTAGATTCTGTAGTAAAAAATGGAGGCATCCGAACTGTGATCGATGTAAGCGGCTTAGATGCAAATCGAAAAGCAACCATTGTCGTAAATTATCAAGTCGGGGAGCATTTTTCAAAATCTATTAAACTGGATAAAAAACAAGTAACAATAACTATTCCCGAAGATTTGCTTAAAAATCGGGCTACCTTATTGCTTAATGTAAATGTTGATGGAGAAGTGCAATATCATTCAAAGGCATTACCAGAAATCGAGAAGCAAAAAATAGATGTAAAGTTTTATCCCGAAGGTGGCGAAATGGTTGCGGGTTTGCAATCGCGTGTAGGTTGGGAAGCTAAAACTACTGATGGGCGACCGCTCGCTTTAAAGGGAATGTTGATGAAAAATAACGAAGCGCAAAATGAAATATTTACAAACGCTTATGGGATGGGTTCTTTTACAATCCATCCGCAAGCTGGCGAAAGCTATAGTGTAAATTTATACACTGGTACTTATGTGTCAGAAAATTCAAACGTCAAACTTCCCTCTGTTTCAAATGCTACTGATATAACAATTAGTCTTCCCAAAGCACTCGTTAATGATAGTTTACGGTTTATTCTATCTTCAAAAATGGCAAAGCCGATTCAAATTGTGCTTCATAATGATTTAGGCGATTATGTTTTATTAAATGGAAAATCAAATGAATCCGCAAGAATTTTTAACATCTCACTTCTTGCGCTTCCTAAAGGGATAACAACTTTAACCATTCTTGATGATGCTGGAAAACCTTTAGCTGAAAGGCTATTTTTTGCGCATTATAATCAGCAGGAATTATATTCAAAAATTGAAATTGAAAAAAGTAATTATGCAAAAAGAGATTCAATACGGATAAAACTAAAGTTAGCCGATAATGGTGGCAAGGCCGCATCTGGAATTGTTTCTGTAGCTGTGGTGCAGCGCAACCGAATTAGTATTAAGACAGCCAATATTGAGGACTATTTTTACCTGCATAATAATTTAAAAAACCTACCTGCAAATCCTTCGGCCAATAATATGTTGGATAAAAATTATCTTGAAGATGTTTTGTTGATAAAAGGTTGGAGAAGATATACTCGTGAGGAATTGATTGCGTATAATCAGGATTCCATTTTCAAATCTCATTATCCATTAATGATGGGAGCAATTACGAGTGGTAAAAAAACATTAAAAAAAGCTGTTGATTTAGTTTCCTTTGGAGGGATAAATACCGGAATTATAACTACTAATACAGATGGTTCTTTTGAATTGAGCAATGATAATTTACTCGTGGAACAGAATAAGAATATCTATTATCGATTGGGGTTGGAAAAAAATGGATACGATATTAAAGTAAATGATGCCTTCATCCCAATTACAAATATATTGGCAAAAAATTTAAAACGTTCTATATTCGAGAGCCTAAGTAACAATCAGGAAAACTCAATATTAAAAAACCTTCAAAATGTAATTTCTTTAAAAGATGTGGAGATAACCGTAAAGCAAAGTGGTATGTACGGTACTAAGGGTGAACCTGGCGCAAACGAATGTGGAGATTATGTAAATGGTCAACACCCTTTGGCTTGGCTAAATTATGAAGGTACTCCACTTTCCGATAGGCAAAAACCGATAAAAAACAGACCTTACTTGAAACATATTCAATTAGATGGAGCGTGGTTTAGAGTAGAAAGGGTTTATTACACAGGCTGCTTAACCGAAAATGAAAAAAAGGGAATTGCTATAAAAGGAATCAATAGTGGTAAAGAATATTATATGGCTATTGAAGATGATGGTGGCTTACAGTACCATTCAACATTGTACTGGCAATCCGGATTGGTGACAGATGCTTCAGGAGAAATTCCCATTAATTTCAAGGCAGGAGATATCGCTGATGATTTTTCAATCATCGTTCAGGGCATCAGCAATAAAGGATTGGTGAATATGAAAGAAACTTTTAAAATTATCGATAAACCTTAAATTTTATTTCCCATTAAAATGCCCGATATAAAACACAATGTTCGATATCGGGCATTTTCTGTTTATGGATATTTTTTAAGCGCTTGATTTTCAGTACTTTAATTATGGCATTTTGCTTGTAAAGACTTGTTTAAAATATTTAAATGGACAAGCTCATTGAAGAAGAAGTTTTAGCGAAGAAAAAGAAGAAAACTTACTTTATAATTTTTACAATTCTAGTTGTGCTTATCGCAGTTGTTTGGTTGATAAGATTTTATTTTAAGCCTGCCTTAACCGATGCTGATATCACCACCGCAAAAGTTGAAGTTGGCATTATTGAAAATACAATTAACGCAATTGGCGAAGTGCTTCCTGAATTTGAAGAAGTGATAACCAGTCCAATAAATGCATCTATACAAAACGTTTTAATGGATGCCGGTAATCAGGTTAAAAAAGGGCAATCTATTTTAACGCTCGACAAATCTGTTACCGAAGATGAGTTTGGAAAGCTTCAGTTTCAAATGGAATCTAAAGAAAATGAAATCCGAAAACTGAAGCTTGATTTGGAGAAGAGTTTTTTCGATATAAAATCAAGCAACAGCATAAAACAATTACGCATCAGCAATTTAAAGGATGCTGTCTCTTCGGCAAAACGTTTGCTAAAGGCCGGTGGTGGTACACAAGAGGATGTAGAACGGGCAGAACTTGATTTGAAAGTAGCCAATTTGGAAAAACTTCAATTGGAGAATGAAATTAAAAGTAAACAGCAAACCATGAAAATTGAAATCAGAGAGGCTGAAATTGCTTTAGCTATTCAGCGCAATGATTTAAACGGTTTGAAACGTAAACTTGATTTAGCTAATTTAACGGCAACCCGGCAAGGCGTAATTACTTGGGTAAATAAAAATATTGGTACAAGCGTACAAGCGGGCGAAGCATTGGTAAGAATTGCTGATTTGAGTGGATTTAAAATAGCTGGAAGCATATCTGATAATCTGCTCGATAAAATACATCAAAATATGACGGCCGTAATCCGCATCGGCGACGAACAGTTACGTGGAACCATTACTAATATTTCTCCATCGGTAAGTAATTCTATTGTTTCATTTGATATTCAGCTGAATCAAAAAGATAGTAAGATTTTACGTCCCAATCAAAAAGTTGATGTTTTTCTGGTAACCGCAACCCGAAACGGGATTTTGCGTGTTGCAAACGGACCAGCTTTTAATGGTTCAAATCTTCAGGAAATTTTTGTTTTAAACAATGGTGTCGCAGTGCGCAGAACCGTTAAAACTGGTCTGAGTAATTTCGACTTCGTTGAAATTAAAAGCGGTTTAAAAGCGGGCGATGAAATCATCACTTCGGATATGAGCGATTTTAAAACTGTAAAAACCGTAACCCTAAGTAATTAAAATGATGAAAGAAATTTTACTTACAGGTTTATTAATTGGGTTTAGCAATTCTACTTTCGCGGCAACGGATACCCTAAAATTAACCTTGCCACAAGTTGTAGAAATGGCAAAGTCAAATTCTATATCTTCAAAACAGGCTGCCACAGTAAAAGAAACCAAATATTGGGAATGGCGTACCTTTAAATCTAACTATCAGCCGCAACTGTCTTTAGAAGGTGTTCTACCCGGATATACCAAAATCTACAGTCAGGTGCAACAGCCAAACGGAACCATACTTTTTCAACCGGTGCATTACGATAATTCGTCGCTTACTTTAAATTTTAGCCAAAGTATTGCCGCAACTGGTGGAACAATTTTCGGAACTACCCAACTTCAGCGTTTTACTGATTTTGATAGAGATAATGTGCTTTACAACGGTATCCCTTATGGTTTGGGGTATACACAACCACTTTTACAATTTAATAGTTTAAAGTGGGATAAGAAGATTGAACCTTTGAAGTACAACGAAAGCAAGCAAACCTTTATCGAAACACAGGAAAAAATCTCCATTACCGTTACCGAATACTTTTTCGATTTATTATTGGCGCAGGTAAACTTAAATATAGCCGAATTAAATTTTACCAATACCAAACGTATTCTCGGCATAGCCGATACTAAGTTCGAACTGGGGAAAATATCCAAAAACGAAATTCTTCAACTTCAGTTAGAAGTTTTAAATGCACAAAAAGCGGTTGGAACAGCTAAAAGAGATGTTGAGATTGCTACCTTAAATCTTCGTAGTTATACTGGCATAGAAGGCGATAACCGCATCAAACTCGAAATGCCTGCTGTTGTGGCGCAAATGTCGGTTGTGGCAGAAAAAGTATTGGCGCAGGCTTTCGAGAACCGTTCTGATGCGATTGGTTTTATTCGCCGGTTGGCAGAAGCAAAGAGGGATGTTGCCAAAGCCAAGGGCGAAAATGGTTTAAAAGCAACGCTTAGGGCAAACTTGGGCTTTTCAAATGCGGGTATAAATGCCTTCGATGTTTATCGTAACCCCAGGAGTCAGCAATCAGTAGAGTTGCAATTATCTATCCCGGTGATGGATTGGGGACGTTCTAAATCCAGAACCAAGACGGCATTGGCTAATGAACAGTTTACAACTTATGCAGTAGAGCAAGATAAACAGATTTTTGAACAGCAAATTATTACGCAGGTAACCCTTTTTAATATGATGAAGGAGCAAATTAAATTAACAGATGCTGCAGAAGATATTGCTGCCGAAAAGTATAAAATCGCAAGTGAGCGTTACGTTTTAGGAAACCTGAGCATAACCGATTTAAGTATTGCTTTTCAAGAAAACGACCGGGCAAAAAGAGATTATGTTTCTTCGCTCCGCGATTTTTGGGGCGCTTATTACCAGCTTCGCTATTTATCGTTATACGATTTTGAGAAGAATGCTAAAATTACCTATTAAAAAATAAAAATAGAGAACAGAGCCTGTGGTGCACCACTAAAGGCTAAAATTAGTTTAATTGTTAAGATTCTTTTCAGCTGCTCTGGTTCTCTAATTTTAAATTTACAATTACCAAATCGCAATTTACAATGACGAATAAACAATTTTCAAAATTCAATAAGCAATAACCAGTTTACAAATGAACTAATGACTAATGAACTATAATCCATTTTCCATCTTACATAAATCCATTTTACATAAAATATTATGATACGCTTACAAAATATTGAAAAGGTTTACAGAACCGATACTGTTGAAACACTGGCAATTAATAGCATTAGCCTGGATATTGCAAAAGGCGAATTTTTGTCCATCATGGGTCCATCTGGTTGTGGCAAAAGTACCTTGCTAAATATCATGGGCTTACTAGATGAGCCATCCAAAGGTAATATCACTATCGATAGTCAAGATATCAGTCGTTTTTCAGATAAAAAACTGGCTAATTTTAGAAATGAAAAGCTCGGTTTTATTTTCCAGAGTTACCATTTAATTAACGATTTACAAGTGCTTGATAATGTAGAACTACCATTGTTATACAGAACTTCATCTGCCAAAGAAAGAAAAGAACTTGCAACTGCAGCATTGGAAAAAGTAGGGTTAAGCAATCGCTTAAAACATTTTCCAAGCCAGCTTTCTGGCGGGCAAAGGCAGCGTGTTGCAATTGCGAGGGCAATAGTTGGGCAACCGCAAATTATTTTAGCTGATGAGCCAACCGGAAATTTAGATAGTGCAATGGGTAACGAAATTATGGATATTCTTATCAACCTGAATAAAAATGAAGGCACAACTATTATAATGGTTACACATGATGAAAGTATGGCACAGAAAACCCACAGGTTGGTGCGTCTTTTCGATGGTTCACAAGTTCAATAAAATTCAGTTATGCTAAAGAATTATTTCAAAATCGCCATAGCTGTATTAAAGAGGAGAAAATTTTTCACTTTCATCAGCTTATTTGGCATCAGCTTTACGCTAACCATTTTAATGGTGGCAACGGCACTGGCCGATAAAATGTTTAGTCCAGATTATCCAGACGATAAACAAAATCGATCGCTCTATGTAGAAAGGATTGAAATTAAAAATACAAAAGAAGGTTGGATTAATATGAGTAATCTATCGTTTTATTTTTTTGAGCAATATGTTTCAAAATTAAAAACGGTTTACAAAATGGCGATTTCATCTGGAGAGAAATCGTCAAACGCTTATGTTAACAATAAAAAATTAGTTATAGGTTATAAATACACTAATGCCGATTACTGGAATGTATTAAATTATAAATTTTTGGAGGGTAAACCGTATGGTGATAAGGAGATTAAAAGTGCAGAACGTGTTGCTGTAATCTCGAAGGAAACAAAGGAGGCTTATTTTGGAGATGCAAAGTCGGTTATCGGACAATACATCTCTGCTGATAATATTAATTATCGGGTTATTGGTGTTGTAGAAAATGTTCCAGGTTCGGTAAGAAACTTTACTGGCGATATGTACTTGCCTTACACGCTTTCCAGAGATATTAAAGATACAGGGTTAATGGGGCAATGTAATGCAGTGTTACTAGGGCGCAATGAGGATGATTTGCCAAAAATGAAAAAGGAATTTGCTCAAATGGTAAAAAAATTGCCAATTCCACCGGAGTTTGATAAAATTTATTGCAATGCAGATGAATATATAATTAGTATAACCCGAAGGATGGGTGGAAATTCTACCGATAGCGGGGTTACCAGAGTGATTACTATCGGTGGCGTATTTGTATTGCTTTTCTTGCTACTGCCCACAATCAATTTGGTTAATATTAACATCACCAGAATTATGGAGCGTTCGTCAGAAATTGGTGTTCGTAAGGCTTTTGGCGCTTCATCCAAAACGCTGGTTTATCAATTTATTGTCGAAAATTTAATACTAACCTTTATTGGAGGCCTTATCGGCATACTTCTCTCCATACTGGTTATTTATTTAATTAATGATTCCAATTACATATCCAATTTTAACCTCTCCATGAATTTAAAAGTATTGTTTTTAAGTCTGATAACTTGCTTTTTATTTGGGTTAATTTCTGGAGTTTACCCAGCCTGGAGAATGTCCAAATTAAATATTGTTAAAGCGTTAAAGGCCTAAATCGCCAAAAAAAGATACTGTATGTTTAAGCATCTATTTAAATTAATATGGAACAAGAGGGCGCAAAACTTTCTTTTTCTATCCGAAATTCTGATTTCATTTCTGGTTGTGTTTGCTGTTTTTTCTTACATAACTTATTACTATCAGAATTACTCCAAGCCATTGGGTTTTGATTATAACAGGGTTTGGGCAATTGCTTATAGCGGTGAGCAATTGTCTAAAAATCCCGATACCTTAACTACCTTTTATGCCAATCTGGAAAAAAACTTAAAATCCATGCCTGAGATTAAGGAGGTTAGTTTTTCACACTCCAATTTTCCATACTCATCTAGCTTTATGAGCAGAGCATTAAAATATGGAAAGAAAGACTATAATATGATTAGTCATTACGTGGTTTCCAATAATTATAACAAAGTTTGGAATGTAGAATTGGTAGATGGCAGATGGTTTTTGCCTGAAGATTTGGTTGGTAAGCACAAAGCCATCATCATTAACGAATCGCTTAGCAAAGAAATGTTCGGCAAAGAAAAAGGTATTGGTAAAGTAGTTGGTGATGATAAGGAAAAGTTAAAAATTATAGGGGTAATAAATGATTTTAAATCGGATGGAGATTTCGCCCCAATGAATAACATTATGTTTAATCAGTTGGATACTGGTTATTTAAAATGGACAAGTACCGTTTTGATAAAAGTACGTGAAACCGCTGATGCTAACTTTGAAAGCAAATTGTATAAATTTATGACGAATACTACTCGTAGTGCTGTCGAAATTCAGCATGTTGATGAAATGCGGGCCGCCAAAAATAGAACGACCTTAATACCAATATTTCTCTTTATAGTTGTTGCAGGTTTCCTGATTATTAATGTTGCGCTTGGTTTATTTGGTGTTTTGTGGTACAACATTAATAAGCGTAAAGGTGAAATTGGTTTGCGTAGGGCAATTGGTGCAAGTGGCTCAGCTGTTTCTTCGCAAATGGTTATGGAATCTATAATCCTTACTACTATTTCCCTGATAATTGGTTGTTTCTTTGCCGTTCAATTTCCGCTTTTAAATGTTTTTAATATTCCTGCTGGTGTGTATGTTATTGCTATAATAATTGCCATTGTATTTATTTACGCCCTGGTTTTTGCATGTTCTTTGTATCCGAGTAAGCAGGCTGCGGCAATTCATCCTGCCATTGCCCTGCATGAAGACTAAATAGCTTAACTTCGCAAATATGATTTTAGTTGTTGATGATGACATTGCGGTAAGAACTTCTATTTCGCTTTTATTAAAGGGCGCCGGGAAAGAAGTTTTTACCGCTGATAATTCGGTTCAGGCTTTTGAAATGGTTAAAACCAAAAAGCCTCATTTGATTATTTTAGATCTTAATTTTTCTATTGATACCTCTGGTAAAGAGGGGATGAACCTGCTTAAACAAATTAGAGCAATCGATACCAAAGTGGCTATTGTTTTAATTACCGGATGGGCAAGTATAGAGCTGGCCGTTGAAGGTATGAAACTTGGTGCCAATGATTTTATAAACAAACCATGGAGCAACGATTATATGTTGCAAACTGTAGAAACCTTGTTACAGCTAAATGGTAAACCAACTGTTTCACAAGGCAGAAAATCATTAACCAAAAAATACAATTTTTCACAGATAATCGGTGAGGATGCTGGCTTAATAAGCATTTTGGAAACCGTTGGAAGAGTTGCGGGTACTAATGCTTCGGTTTTAATTACCGGAGAAAGCGGTACAGGTAAAGAATTAATCGCCGAAGCCATTCATGAAAACAGTACTCGCTCTGCAAAACCCTTTGTTAAAGTAAATTTAGGCGGAATATCGTCTTCATTATTTGAAAGTGAAATGTTTGGTCATGTTCGAGGAGCTTTTACTGATGCCCGTTTTGATAGAACCGGGCGTTTTGAAATGGCAAATAAAGGCACGATTTTCTTAGATGAAATTGGAGATTTAGAGGCATCAAGCCAGGTAAAACTTTTAAGGGTTTTGCAAGATAGAACTTACGAAGTTTTAGGTAGCAGCCGAACCAAAACTGTTGATGCCCGTGTAGTTTGTGCAACAAATAAAAACCTGAATGAGTTGGTTTCTTCTGGTTTGTTTAGAGAAGATTTATTATATAGAATTAATCTGATAACCATACATTTACCAGCACTTAGAGAACGCCCTACTGACATTCCGCTATTGGTAAATTTCTTTATTAGCAATATGAAAGAGCTGTACGATCGCCCAGATTTACAGGTTTCTCCTGCAGCCATGCGGTGGTTACAGCAGTTATCCTTGCCTGGAAATATCCGCCAGTTAAAAAATCTGGTAGAACGTACGGTTTTAATCAGTAGTAAAAATGAATTGGATATAGATGATTTTCAATCTCAACTTAATTTATCCCCTCAAAAAAACGATAAGGTAAAATTACCAGGCGTTGGCACCATGACTTTAGACCAGATGGAAGCGGAAATGGTTAAACAAGCAATGAATTTCCATAAAAACAGAATTACAAAGGCTGCGGCTTCTTTAGGTATTACCAGAAATGCACTTTATCGCCGTTTAGAAAAACATCAAATTCCTTTTAATGAAACTGAAGACTAAGTACATTCTTTTCGTGGTCATTCTGCATCTAATCTGTCTAGTGCTGAGTTATTTTATTTTCCAAAAAGAAAAATTAGTTTTTATGCTTGCAGAAGTTGCAATATTAATTTCTGTAGTGATTTCCATTAATTTATATAAGCAATTAATTAGCCCATTGGGTTATCTTAAGCAAGGTATTACTGCCATAAAGGATAAAGATTTTAATGTTAAATTTTTAGCAACCGGTAAAAAAGAAGTAGATGAATTGGTTGATGTTTATAATAAAATGATTGACGAATTAAGGGCCGAAAGAACAAGGCAGGAAGAGCAACATTTTTTTCTCGAAAAGCTCATTCAAACTTCTCCGACAGGAATTATCACGCTCGATTTTGATAAGCAAATAAAACAGATTAATCCGAAAGCTATTGAAATTTTAAATGCCAATCCTGATTTGCTTGATGCGCAAATTCATCATATAAAAACCGGAACATCAAAAATGATTCGTGTAGATGGTTTAAAGCGTTATAAAGTTCAAAAATCTAAATTTATTGATAGGGGTTTCGAGCGGATTTTTATTATGATGGAAGAGGTTACCGCAGAGATTTTTGCTGCCGAAAAAGGGGTTTATGATAAAGTTATCAGGATGATGGCGCATGAAGTAAACAATACGATTGGTCCTGTAAATTCAATTATTAATACTGCATTAGCACAGCAAAGTTTATGGGTAAATGATGAAGAACAAATGCTAAAAAAAGCCATGAAGGTTGCTGTTGAAAGAAATCAGAACCTTAATGTTTTTATGAGGAACTTTGCCGATTTGGTTAAGTTACCACCTGCAAATTGTAAGCAAGTAAATCTGGTTGCTTTATTATTTTCCATTACTGAACTTTTGCATTTTACAACAAATGAGAGAAGTATCAGCTTTGAATTTGACCTCCCTGATGAACCATTTTTCATAAATGCAGATGCAGAGCAAATGGAACAGGCATTAATAAATATTGTTAAAAATGCTATTGAGGCTATCGGAAGCAATGGTATAATTAAAATTTATATTGATTTTAAAGATTATAGCCTAACCATTACGAATTCTGGAAATGGCATATCTCCAGAAAACGAAGAGAAGCTTTTTAGCCCCTTTTTTACCACAAAAAAAGATGGGCAAGGCATTGGCCTTACCCTTGTTAGAGAAATTCTATTAAACCACAATTATGGGTTCAGGCTAAAAACCTATGGAATTGACGATACCAGATTTGAAATAAAATTCAGGAATTAATTTTTCTGATAGGTAAATCAATATATTATTCTGGTACATTTTCAACTAAAACTTCACGACCAGCTTTATCGTAGTAAGTGCAGGTCATTTTATCAAGACATACAAACCATTTTTCAATTCCTGTTTCAGCGCAACTTTTACAGAATGTGTAATAATCCGTTTGCCCTTGTTGATGGCTCTTTAAATAAATAACAAATTTATCTTTGTTAAGCACATCGGTTATTTCGAGGTTATCGTATTTTGGTAAAGATGTAGTATTAAATTCATCATTACCAAAATACTGCGTATGACTATCTTCTACCCAGGTTTCAAAGGCCTTAACACCTAATTTTTTAATTTCTTGAATATATGAAGGAAAATCAGCTCCTGACTTTACTTTAGTATGTGCGTTTTGAATTTGTTCTACTGTAAACATATTTGTTATATAATTTTATTAATGAATTCTTATTGTAAATAAATCATTCTTGTAAGCATACTTATAACCTTTAAAAGAAAATATGCTTCCTCGCAGGCCTCTGCTTATTGTAAAAGGGATGGTGCTGTAAATTAAATACCAGGCTCTGCAATTTGCTGGGATGTGCAAATTTAAGTTAGAGGCCTTGTTTCAAGCTAAATATTCACGAAACTATAGTCATAATATTTTGTGAATATAAAGAGTTGTCTGAATTTTTGACTTATTAAATTATTAGTCAAAATTTTTGATTCTATAAGTTATGCCTTTATTATTATCATCTAAGGGAAAATGAGATTATTTTATACTCGGCAGAATTCATTACGATCTTACCGATATTGGCCAATAATTCAGGTGATCAGATCTTTATGGCGTAGAAAGAGGCTGTTTATCTATTATTGCGCTGCTAATCTTCGCTTTAAAATATTGGGCAAGATCTTTTTCATTATTCATTATATCTACAAACTCGCTCAGGTCTGTAAGCACCAATATAGCCTTTCCGGTTAAAGCTTCTTTAGCAGCAATAATACCGGAGTCAGTGTAGCCAGATGCAGAAATAAAAATTCCTTTCGCACTGGTTCTATGATATATCCTACCCACGTGGGCGAATATGTCGTCAGGCCCGATTTTATCTTTTTTCCACTTCATTTCTACAAGGTAGATCTGGTTGTCTATTTCTACCACCCCGTCTATCTGCTCAATGATGTCAGCTCGGTCTAGAATTCTACTTTTAAATGGTCTGAATTTTGGGAAGTGCACACAGCAACCAGTCCTTTTGCTTTGTAAACATCATTTTCCCAGCAATTAGAAAATGATTCAAATTCCACGACTCTCCTTAACAACTCTCTCCTGGAACATATATAAGCATCGTTCTTTTCATTGAGCCTGGTGATCATTATTCTGCATATTTCATACTTATTAATGCTGTCTTTATCCATGTCTAACCTATTGGACAAATCGCTGTACATACTTTCTGCAACACCTGCACCCCTGAAAAATAATAATACTGCCTTCTTTGATCTGCATAACAGAGGGATCGTTTCGATCAATAATTCGAATAGTTCAGGTGGATAATGAAATGAATCGGTTTGTTCCATACAGCGTTAATAAATTAAGAGCGACTAAAATAAGTAATTATGATAATCTTATCCTAAACATACAGGGTAAAATTAAATATTCAAATAGCAAATTGTAATCGGTTTTGGCCGTTTCCCTACGAGACCGGGGCTTTCCGCTATATCTTTCTTTCAGAAGGATGCCGCTTCAATCCCACTAACGGTTTTTATTGATTGCCCGACAAGCCACGCTTTTCCTCCTGTTTCTGTCCCTTCACCGCATGCCCTTTCTTTTCGATTACTAACAGTTACTGCTGATTGCCATAAGTACTGATTATTCTTTTGGCTGACATTTTTTTTAAAGCAGGCGGGGAAAAGTACAGCTAAGGTAGTGTCCCCCTGAGCCCAGATAAAGGCAATACTTGATACTATGATGCAACAAGCTATTTGGGCATCCGTCAAGGAAATACAATAAGGCTAAGATGGAAAGGACCGGTATTTACCAATTCCTTTAGCGAAGGGAATATATCGATGGACATTAGAGGGGCTTGCTTTAATAATTTTGTTACTAAAATACAACAGATATTTACGAATATAACCTAAATGACTTACGTTTTTGGGGTTAGTCAATTTGGAAAGAAATAAAATATGAAAAGATTAAGGAGTAAAAATTCGAGGAAGAATAAAGAAAGCACACTGAAAGTATCTATGAGCCTAAGCTTCAATAAATCCGTCCAAACCTTCAACTAGCTATAATAAAATGTTAAAAGTCGCAAAAATGTATGCAGCTTTTAACATTCATTTCGAAAGCTAAATTAAAGTTTAGTAATACTGAACTGGTGTTTAAGCTTCCCCATGTCATGGCTAACCTTGATATCAAGAACTTTTGCATAATGCTGAGTAGTTTTTAAGGCAGTATGTCCGAGTATTTTGCTCACTGTTTCGATTGGAACCCCATTAGAAAGAGTTATTGTTGTTGCAAATGTATGCCTAGCCAGGTGAAATGTTAAATGTTTATCTATGCCACAAACATCCGCGATCTCTTTTAAGTAAGCGTTCATTTTCTGGTTGCTTAGTACTGGTAATACCAAACCTCTATTTTCGCATTCAGGATTGTCCTTATAACGATTTAATATTTCAAGAGCTTTGGGTAAGATTGGTATATGGGATGATGTACCAGTTTTTTTTCTCTTAGTAAATATCCATTTTTCGCCATCTACCCCTAGAGCAATTTCAGAACGTTTTAGTTTGTTAACATCGGCATAGGATAACCCTGTAAAGCAACAAAAAATGAAAACATCCTTAACTTGTTGTAGCCTTCCTATGGTAAATTCTTTAGCTATAATCTTATCGACTTCCTCTTGGGTTAAATAGGTGCGTGCTTTGGCTTTAGCTGTGGATTTATAGGCGATGAAGGGAGCCTGTTTTAACCAACCATTTACCAAACAATGGTTGACAATCTTTTTTAGGTGTTTGATATATTTCGCAGCAGAAACATCGCTACACTTACGATCTGCCCTTAAATAATGTTCAAAATTTTGGATAAAGGCATAATTCAATTCACTAATCTGGATATCATCTTGAGTATACTGTTTTCGAAGGAAATCTGTCAAATGTTTTTCAGAAGTAATGTAGCCTTTTAATGTATTGGCTTCAAAGCCGTTCCCGATTAATTCTTTTATCCTCGAATTATGTTCTGCAAATAACCTCATTAGGTATTTGCTTTTTGTGATTTGCCAGTAAACTGCGCCAGCAAACTCGCTGCTGTAACCTTTATCCCATCGTCGAGTAAAACCTGATGAGCTATTCTCATCTTGCTTTGCAGGCTATCAAGATAGCAGTTTAGGGTTCTGGCATCTTCCTTGGGGCCAATGGCACGCCCTGCCGAATTATTCCATTTTTCGCATTCGCATTCTCGGCCAACTGACATTTCTGCACGTTTACCATTAACTGTAATGCGCATATAAATGGCCCTTGGGCCTCCTTTGTAGACTTTTTGCTTTCTTAGATAATAAAGCAGATGGAAATTACCTTTCATAATAACTTACTTAGAGTGAAACAAAAGTAAGGCAGCAGCTTTTCCGCATCAAGATGTTTAATGGCTGAACATGTTGGTGTTCAGTTTGTTATTTGAGATTCGGTGCGTAGTATTTTCTATTTTAGATACGCACCGAAATACACACTTTTTTGTTGCGATTTGATGCATATTATAGGTTTTTGATATCAATAAAAAACCCTGCAAATGTTTGATTTGCAGGGTTTTGACATCATTTGACATTGATTTTGTAGCCCGTAGGGGAATCGAACCCCTGTTTCCAGAATGAAAATCTGGCGTCCTAACCCCTAGACGAACGGGCCATTTTCAAGTCTAAAGTTGAAAGTTTATATTGTAAGTTAAATCGAACTTACAACTTTTCACTTAAAACTTACCACTTTATTGGTAGCGGGGACACGACTCGAACGTGCGACCTTCGGGTTATGAGCCCGACGAGCTACCAACTGCTCCACCCCGCACTATATATGGGTTTTTAAGTTTGGTTTGAGCCCTTACGAGCGTACTCCCGAAACTTCGGGACTCCACCCCGCACTATATACAACTCGTTTCTGTTTGAATTAAATCCTTAACTCTGTTTCCGAATTGGAATGCAAAGATATAATTCGTTTCTTTGTACTGCAAATTTTTTTTAAAAAATATTTTAATGGCACATAAGGCAGGTTTTGTTAGTATAATAGGTAAACCAAATGTTGGTAAATCAACCCTAATGAATGTGCTTGTTGGCGAGCGACTTAGCATTATAACACCTAAGGCACAAACCACAAGACATCGTATTTTAGGTATTGTAAATGAAGAAGAATATCAGATTGTTTTTTCTGATACACCTGGTATTATTAAGCCAAAATACAGTTTGCAAGAGAGCATGATGAGCTTTGTAAACGGTTCTTTAACCGATGCCGATGTACTTTTGTTTGTAACAGATATTAACGAAGCGCATGATGAAGACGATGTTTTAGAAAAAATTCTAAATCGTAACATACCAACCATTGTTTTAATAAATAAAATAGATAAAGCCCTGCAAGAGCAGGTTGATGAAAAAATTGCTTATTGGCAGGAGAAGTTAAATCCTGTCGCTATTTATGCAATTTCAGCTTTGCATAATCACAATGTTGATGGCTTATTAGAGCGTGTTCTCGAAATGTTGCCAGAGCATCCGGCATATTACGACAAAGAAGATTTAACAGATCGCTCAGAGCGTTTCTTTATTTCCGAAATTATTAGAGAGAAAATTTTTCTAAACTACCAGAAAGAAATTCCTTACAGTACCGAAGTTATTGTGAAGAGTTTTAAGGATGAAGAAATGAAGAACGGTAAAGGTGCCATGGTTCGAATTACTGCAGAAATAGTAGTAGAACGCGATTCGCAAAAAAATATCTTAATCGGAACAGGTGGCAGTATGCTTAAGAAAGTTGGAACTGAGGCCCGTATCGAAGCTGAGAAATTCCTGGATACAAAAGTATTTCTAGAACTGTTTGTTAAAGTAATTCCAGATTGGAGAAGTAAAAAGAATTACTTAAAGAGCTTTGGTTACGATAATTAAGCGTACCTTTGCAGCCCGAAATAAGTCGGTTAGTTGTTGATAGTCAAATGGCTATTGATAAAAATTTTAGACATGTTTACTTTTGTAATGATACAATTTACAATCGTAAATCTACAATCGTAAATACAAATGAGTAATATTATCGCCATAGTAGGCAGGCCAAACGTAGGAAAAAGTACACTTTTTAACCGATTAACTGAAAGTCGTAAGGCTATTGTTGATGATATGAGTGGAGTAACCCGCGACAGACATTATGGCGTTGGCGAATGGACCGACAGACAATTTACTGTAATTGATACCGGTGGTTACGTTGCAAACTCTGAAGACGTTTACGAGGCGGCCATCCGTGAGCAGGTAATGATTGCCATTGAAGAAGCCAGTGTGCTTATTTTCATGGTTGATGTTACGACAGGTATTACCGATTTAGATGATGATATTGCTCAAGTATTGCGTAGAAGCAACAAACCGGTTTTTGTTTGCGCTAACAAAGTAGATAATACTGCTTTATATAATGAAGTTCACACCTTTTACGGTTTTGGTTTAGGTGAGGTTTATCCACTTTCATCAATGACAGGTTCTGGAACTGGAGAATTATTGGATGAAGTAATCAAAAACTTCGAAGATGTTCCTGAAGAGGAAAATCAATTGCCTAAAATTACCATTGCTGGTCGCCCGAATGTTGGTAAATCTTCTTTGGTAAATGCATTAATTGGTAAGGAGCGTAATATTGTAACCGCAAATGCAGGTACTACCCGCGATTCAATTAAAATTCATTACAACCAATTCGGTCATGAATTTATGTTAATTGATACAGCCGGATTGCGGAAAAAAACAAAGGTTAAAGAAAATCTGGAGTTCTATTCGGTAATGCGTACCATTAAAGCTTTAGAAGAGGCTGATGTAGTGGTATTAATGATTGATGCGCAAGAAGGTATCGAAAGTCAGGACATTAATATTTTCCACCTTGCCGAAAAGAATAAAAAAGGTTTGGTTATTTTGGTAAACAAGTGGGATTTAATTGAAAAGAACACTAAAACCATGAAGGTTTTTGAAGATGAAATTAGAGAGCGCATTAAACCTTTTACCGATGTGCCAATTATTTTCACTTCAGTTTTGAATAAGCAACGTATTTTTAAAGCTATTGAAGCAGCTTTAGATGTTTACAAAAACCGTAGTAAGAAAATCCCAACATCAAAATTGAATGATGTAATGTTGCCATTAATCGAGGCTTTCCCGCCACCGGCCCTAAAAGGTAAGCACATTAAAATTAAATACATCACTCAAATTAACGGAACGTCGCCAATGTTTGCGTTCTTCTGTAATTTGCCGCAGTATATTAAAGATCCGTACAAACGGTTTATTGAGAATAAATTAAGAGAGCACTTTGATTTTTCTGGTGTTCCCATTCAAATTTATTTTAGACAGAAGTAGAAAAAAGTTGAAAGTTCAAGGTTTAAAGTTGAAACTGTAGACTAAAAGTATAATTAGAAAAGCAGGGTTTGCATTCCATCGGAGAAAGCAGCCCTGCTTTTTGTTTCAATCTTTTTTTAGGTTCTGTCGTTTTCAGGTTAGAGGAATCTGTTTCATCGTTTGCTGTGGCAACATATTAAGGTCTTCTGCAAGCAAAAAAGTATTTCCACGGCAATCAGGTTTAATTATTATGGTTTTGCTCTGTAGAACTTGGCTAGTGTTTAGCGATTTAACCACCCCTTGCCCCTCCTAAATTAGGAGGGGAGTAGTAATAATTAGGGCAAATTTCTGCATTTAACTTATTGCCGTGGTTTAAACCCAAACTTAAATAATCCCACTAATCTTAGTTTGGCAATGTCCAGCTTCCCTCCTTATTTTCAAGAAGGGGTTGGGGCAATGTCATTAACTTAAGGCTCATATCGCTCTTTTGTAGTTGGTCCATGTTTGATATTTTCCTTTGGTTCTTTTACTTTTTACGATTCGCAAGA
>NZ_JAUFPW010000003.1 GCF_030409415.1 Pedobacter aquatilis
CGAAAATCGAGACTACGCAAGATAGTTCAGTAGCTGAACCTCTTTAGAATACAAAAATACTTTTTTGTCTAAATATTTGGAATTTATAACAGTACCTTTTTTATTAAACAAAACTCCGTCATTTCGACCTTGCGGAGAAATCTTTTAAATTTGTAATAAATATTAATTTTTACCAAATTTTCAACAAGCGTAAACAGCAATTCAATAATTAATCCATTGTTTTTTTTTGAAAGCAATTGTAGTAGTTTATCGGTTCCGATAGTCCCGTACCAAAGGAGTGCCTTTGCTACGGGACTGCTGCAACAAAAGCACCACTGAATTTGCTTTTTTGCTTTTCTAATCTTTCAGAATATATATCTAAAATTTACAAATGAAGCAACCACATAATATTTAATTATATTTATATCTAAATTCAATTGAAATGAGAACCTTCATCTTCACAATATTTATAGTGCTGTGCACAACTGGTTTGTACGCCCAAACAGGGTTAAAAGTTGGCGATAAAGCGCCAGAATTTATTGCCAAAAACAGCGATGGTAAAGAAATTAACCTTAAACAACTGCTTAAAGAAAACAAGAGCGTTGTTTTGTTTTTTTACCGTGGGCAATGGTGTCCATACTGCAATAAACACATTAAAGATTTGCAAGATTCGCTAACTAAGTTGAGTGATAAAGGCGCTTATGTACTTGGCGTAACACCTGAAACAAATGAATCTATTGCCAAAACGAAAGGAAAAACTAATGCTTCTTTTTCGCTTATATCGGATAGAGCTTATAAAATTATGAAAGCCTACAAAGTGGATTTTGTAATGGAAGAAAGCTTGGTTTCGAAATATAAAACCTACGGAATTGATGTTGCGAAGAATAATGGAGCGCTTGATGCTGTTTTACCTGTTCCGGCAACTTACATTATCGGTAAAAACGGCAAGATTAAGTATGTGCAATTTGATAAGGATTACAAAAAAAGAGCATCGATTAAGGATATTGCCGCTATGCTTTAGAAATCAAGTTTTAGTCTTAACCCGCCGTTTGTTAGGTTCAGGTTATCTTTAGAAAAGGTTTTCATTGGAACGCGTAAAAACGGTTCGACAGCGAAATTTTTCTTGCCAGATATTTTCTGTTTGTATCCTAAAGAGAAATTATAGAAACCAATGTACTTATCTGCGGCGGTTGCAGATTCTGCCTGCGGCTCTGAAACGCGTTCGGTTACCAAAAGCATTTGTTGTTCCGAATAGCCATTCGCTGCATTTGCAACGGTTCTGTTTTGCGCACTGCTTACCAGGTAATTATTATCCTGGCGATTGTTTAAAATGGCAAGCGCTGATACGCCTATTCCGGTGTACAATTTTTTGCTGATGCTGTATTTTAATTCTATCGGAATATTTATACCCCTAACGTTTGCATTAACAGATTCTAAATTTTTTGAAGTGCTCACTGTTGATGAACCTTTGCCACTCATTACCGGACTAGCTGCAGCATCATAACTAAGATTGCCATTATTTACCGATGGATTGCTGGTGCTGCTTAATGCGGCGTAAGCAATGCCAGAACTGATTGAAAGTTTGTTGGCAACGTTATAAGAAAGTGAGAAACCATAATTCATATTTACTTTATTATCATTTCCCATAGATGGTGCAACAAAAACACCAGGTTCCCATTTGCTGTTGCCCTTGGTTTTCTCCGGTTTGGATTGATTGCTTGTGTAACTGTCGCGAGCTAAAATATCTTCGAAAGTTAACTTCGTTTGAGCAGGTTTTTTCTTCTCAATTACCAGTTCTGCTTTTTTACTATCATTAATACTAGCTATGTTGAAGCCATCGTTAGGCCTTAATAAGGTGTTTTCATTTTGCCTTACAACTGCAGGTAAATCAATTTGGCTTATGGTATTGTTTTCCAAAGCAGGATTAATCTGTTGGTTCCCAACTTTGGCATAATCGGGTTCTATTGGAGCAGATTTTACTGAGTTTTCTATGTTATCTGTAGTTGTTTCTTTAGTCTTTATTATATTTTGAGGCGTTTTCGCTAAAACCTCCTGATTATTTGGATTTACAGATGAATTATGAATTGTATCTTTTTTGGATTCTAATTTTGGAGCTGGTTTTTTAGCAGAAATCTGTTGCTTGATGTTAGAATTGTTATTGAAAACAAAGAATCCACCAATAATTAATATTATCGCTGCTGCCGACCAAAGTGGCCAAAGTACAAAACCCCTACGTTTTTTTTCTTCCTGTAAAGCAAAGCGCTCCCATGCGCCGGGAGTGTAGGCCTCTTCGTGTACCGAAAGACTATCTTTTATATGTTCAATTAATTCCTTATCCATTTCTCTCATACGAATTAACCAATGTGTTTGTGTACAATGTTCGCAGTTTGTTTTTTGCTCTGGTTAAATAAACCCTGCTCGAACTTTCGGGTATGCTCATCATTTTTGATATTTCATCATGCGCAAATCCCTCAATTTCGTATAAATTGAAAACAAGCCTGTGTGTATCTGGTAATTCATTCAATAATTTTAAAATATCCTGTACATGCAAATCAGAAGTAACCGAAACGTGACTTGCAGGGTGTTCATCTTCGGTTAAATCATCAAGGTAGCTTTGATTCTTTAAAGTTCTGAGTTTATCTATTGCAGTTCTCGAAGCTATTCTGGCCATCCAACCTTTGAAGGTTTTTTGGGCATCAACGGCATTAGCAGGTGTTTGATAACTGCTTATATTCTTGAAAATCTTTATAAAACAATCATTTACAAGCTCTTCGCCATCGTAACTGTTTTTAACATAACGTAAAATAATACCCATTAAATAGCCATAAAATGATTTATACATCATTTCTTTAGCAGCATTGTCGTTCTTTTTGCAGCCTTTTATAATTTCCTCAACGTCGAGTATTTTTTTTATCAACCCTTTAAGAACTTAATGGAGATTAGTTTTAATGTCATCGCTAATTTAAAGAAAATAACATCACCCAAAATTATGGATGATGTTAATTTTCCTTTCATATGTAGGTGTTATTTGTTGCTTAATATTGCTAAACTAAATTTAGTGCTATCGGTTTTGCTTTTTAAACCTTTTGCCCAAAGTGTATATATTTTACCTTTTTCAATTTTAGTTGCCGGTAATGTTGCAGTAACATTTGTGCCTTCTTTAATTTGGAAAGTATAATTATCTGATGGGTCGATAGAAATGAAAGGTGTAGCTTCCTTATACGCTTTTGCAGTGAATAATGCTGCAGTCTGGCCAGAAGTAGCCAAATCTAAAGCAGGTGCATCAGGACTTAAGTTTATAAAGCGAACTTTTGCCTTATCTGTTTCAGGTGCCTTCAAATCATCTTCAAAAACTAAAATTTTTGGTGCTGGTAAAACATCGACTACAAAGGCAGAATAAAAAATACCTGGCTTCAAGGTTACATCAAGTGTAGAAAGGTATTTCAGCGTATCTTTTTTTGCGATTCCAAACAAACGAGTTCCCGGATAGGCACCATAATAGCCTAAATCTTTTCCAAAAGTAAAATCGACGTTGTTAGCTTTTTGACCGCCAACAATAAAATCCAAAGCACCAGTTCCTGGCGATGCATGTACAAAACCAATACCGGCTACCGTAACAGAATCGGATTCATTCCAGTCTTTTTTACAGGCTGATAAAAATAAAGTTATAGAAAGAAGAGCGCATATAATTTTTGTTCTTGTGCTAAAGTTTTTCAGAGTAGTTTTCATTTTAATGTTCTAAATCAATTTTTTAATAAAATTGGTTAATGGCCATTAACACTTTTCTGATAAAACGAAAGCAGCTAAAGAAACGCTACAGCAATTATGTTTTTTTATTGAAATTTATTCAACGGTTAATTTGGATTCAAATATTAATCTACTGGAAGCAGGTTTTCCGTTTAAATATGCGGGTGTAAAATCCAATTCGTCTGGATGAAATTTGGATAGTGGAATTATTTCTGAAAGTTTTAAATTGTTTCCAACGGTTTCTGCTTCATATTTAATAAGCTTTCCTTCTTTATTAATGTAAAAAATTAGAAATACTGAATGGACACCTGGATGCGCTCTGAACTCTTTTGAAGGAGCAAACTCTTTAATCAACAACCGCAAACTGCTATAAAAGCCACCAATTTTTGCAGGTTGTATAATCCTATCACCCACTTTTGCAGCGTCTATTTCGCAAGTTATGTTTTTTGCTTTCTTATTGTATTCTAATTTCTTTGTTGTGTAATTGTAGATTTGTTCTACTGAGTCCGGGCCATTAAAAAAACGCCATCTTCCATAGCGTTGCCCATTTTTGTACAATCCTGATGCAACAATATTTCTGCCTAGTTTTATTTCCGATTCGCCATTTTTAATATAACGTTTAGATTTTAGCTCTGTAGAATGCTCAATCATACCGCCACGAATAATTTTGTAATGGGTACGTGTAGAATCGCTTTTTTGAGCATACGTCAAAAAACTAATTAAAATTAAAAGGAGTGAGGCGAGCGTTTTCATAATTTGAGAATGTTATATTAAAAACATTAATTAGATACTTAGTAGCCAATTGTTGCCCTACCTTTAAGTAGCATTTGACTATTTACAGCCTTGTCATTCACAATTGCCGGAACAAAGTCGAAATCTTTATATCTGTGTGTTTGGTCTACAAGCTCATAACTTTTACTGTTGTTTCCCAATCTGTAATCTACAACCAGTTTTGATATTTTTCCTAGCTTATTGATGTTTAGTATGAAGATTAATTGATATTCACCATTTATTTGTTTCAACTCGTCAGGTATTCTTGCTGTTGATGCTAAGTACCAGTACAAATCATTCATGCTGCCGATTTTTACAGGATATAATAATTTGTCGCCTTCCTTTAATGAATCAATGTTATAAGTCAGAGTAGTATCGGGAACATTATACTCTATTTTCTTAGAGTTGTAATTGTAAAGTTGCGATATACTATCGCCATTAAAAAAGCGCCATCGGCCTATGCGTTCATTGTTTTTGTACAAACCGGTGGCTATTAGTTTATTGTGAAGAAATACCTCAGCTGAACCTTCTTTTATATGCGGTTTTGATTTTAATTCGACACTTTTTTCTATTAAACCATAGCTATTCGTGCTTTTTCGAACGCGTGTTGAATCACTTTTTTGTGCAAAAGAAGAAAGAAATAGGAGGGATAATGAGAGCGTACAGATTATTTTCATATTTAGTTTTGTCTTATAAAGAAAAAGAGTTTTGATGGAATATCAAAACTCTTTTAAAATATAATTTAATACGGTAATTACGAATACATTTCTTCGCGAAGTTTAGCGACTTCAGGATTGTTGATGTATTCATCGTAAGTCATTAACTTATCAATTGTGCCTTTTGGCGTAATCTCGATGATTCTATTTGCAACCGTTTCCGTTAATTGATGATCTCGTGAAGTAAATAAAATTGTGCCTTTAAAATCTTTCATACCGTTGTTTAAGGCTTCAATAGATTCCAAATCCAGGTGGTTGGTTGGCTCATCAAACATTAAAAGGTTAGCTTGTTGTAACATCATTCTCGAAAACATACAACGCATTTTTTCACCACCTGAAAGCACTTTTACGTTTTTCAAAACTTCCTCACCCGAGAACAGCATACGGCCTAAAAAGCTACGTACAAATTGCTCATCGGCATCCGTTCCAGAATATTCACGCAACCAATCTACCAGGTTTTCATCTTTACCAGCGAAGTATTCTGAGTTATCATTCGGAATATCAGCTGTGCTGATGGTAACACCCCATTTAAATTCGCCTTTATCAGCCGGTGTTCTGCCTGTTAAAACATCGTAAAATGCTGCGGTAGCCAAACTGTTTTGAGATAGAATTGCAATTTTATCGCCTTTGTTTACCATGAAGGTAACTTTATCGAACAAAACGCCATCATTACCTGATTTACCTAAAGCATCAACCTGTAAAATTTGGTCGCCTGCTTCTCTACCTGTATTGTTAAAGATAATGGCCGGGTATTTACGGCTTGAAGCCTTAATCTCGGTGATGTCGATTTTATCTAAGGCTTTTTTACGTGAAGTTGCTTGCTTAGATTTCGATGCATTCGCACTAAACCTGCGGATAAATTCCTGCAATTCTTTCACCTTATCTTCCATTTTCTTATTCTGGTCGCTGCGTTGTTTTAACGCCAACTGACTAGATTCATACCAGAATGTGTAGTTACCCGTGTAGGTACTCATTTTTGCGAAATCGATATCCACAATATGCGTACAAACGGCATCCAAAAAGTGCCTATCGTGACTTACAACCAATACGATGTTCTGGTAATCAGCCAAGAAATTTTCTAACCAGGCAATGGTTTCTATGTCCAAATCGTTGGTCGGCTCATCCAATAGTAAAATATCCGGGTTACCAAATAACGCTTGAGCCAATAACACACGTACTTTTTGGGTGTTATCCAGTTCCTTTAATAATTTATGGTGGTTATCTTCGGTAATGCCCAAGTTGCTTAGCATGGTTGCCGCATTGCTTTCCATGTTCCAGCCGTCCATTTCAGCAAAAAGATTTTCCAATTCTCCGGCACGTTCGCCGTCTTTTTCGGTAAAATCTTCTTTCATGTAAATGGCATCTTTTTCTTTCATGATGGCATAAAGCTCTTTATGGCCAATCATTACGGTTTCTAATACCGAAAACTCATCAAATTCGTAGTGATTTTGCTTTAAAACCGCCATTCTTTCTCCTGGAGTAAAAGCTACGCTACCCGAAGTTTGGCTCACTTCGCCTGATAAAATTTTCAGGAAAGTTGATTTGCCTGCCCCGTTAGCACCAATTACACCATAGCAATTGCCTTGGGTAAACTTAATGTTAACGTCTTCAAATAGTGTGCGCTTGCCGTATCGTAAAGATAAATTAGAAACTGAAATCATACTGTAAAATAAATAAGCCGCAAAGATAGGCAAAAAGGTTGAGGGTAAAAAGGTAGAGTTTAAAAGGTTTACAACTAATAATTTGAAAATCAGCGTTTGGTATTTCATGGCAAATGCAGCCCCGCTTTCACTGCAATCTTTTAAAAAAGCCTGTCATGCTGAGGCACGAAGCATCTGTTTCATCGGTTGCAGATGCTTCGTGCCTCAGCATGACAGTATATTCAGGGTTGCTGCAATTTTAAAAGTATTTTCGTTTAATCGGGTTTATTTAACAAAGGAATTTGCTCATGGCTTCAGTAAACCTCAAATTTTATATTTGGCTAAAGCCAATTTACAATTTATTGCCGTTGGTTGAAACCAACGGCAATAATTATAAATTATGGTTTTTGATTTTCATTGCCGTTTGCTTCAACAGACGGTACTAAAAAAGTTATGCAATTCAACTAAGTTCTTGCTTTCATTTTCTTATTTTAGTTCACACACAAAAATGAAACGTTATGAAAAAATTAACACTAGGCATTATCATGTCTATCATTGGGCCATTGGCTCACGGTCAAACTAATACTTATAAACTCGATGTAGATATTTTTGGCGACACCATCCTCGTTGACAAAAACCATACAGTAATTGAAAGGCAGAGAAAGGATATTTTCGACAATAAGATTATTGAAGATGGGAATGGTAATGTAATCAGAAAGTATAAAACAGATATTTTTGGAAGTAAGATTATTGAGGATGGGAATGGTAATGTTGTGAGGAAGTATAGAACAGATATTTTCGGCGATAAAATTGTAGAAGATGGTTCTGGCCAAACGGTTTATAAAAAGCGGAAAGATATTTTTGGCGATACTATTATCGAAGCTGGAAATGGTAACGTTTTAAGAAAGTATAAGACAGATATTTTTGGAAACAAAATTATTGAAGATGGGTCGGGCAACGTTATTTACAAGAAAAGTATCGATATCTTCGGTAACACTATTATTGAATCTAATGGTTCTAAAAAAAATATAATACCACAAGACGAATATTTTTGGAAATGATGTAATGCTTTCCATTGAATTGAAGATTTTCGACCTCACCTTTTTTAAAATGGTGAGGTTTTTTTTACTATAGATACTTGGGTAAAATACTATTTTAGTATCAATGGATTTAATCAATATCATAAAAACACCTATTGGAAAAATTGAAACAGAAATTCTTGCATCAAACGATACCTTTTCTGCTAAAGATTTAATTGATTTAAGCTTTCATCCAGATGAGCAAATTGGTTTTAGGGCCGCCTGGATATTAGAGCGGGTTTATTCCAATCATCAGGAAAGATTTCTAGCGTTTAGCAACTATTTTCTCCAGAGACTTCCTTTGCAGAAAAATCTATCGGCACTAAGGCATTACGTAAAAATCCTGGCTTTCATGACTAAGAAAAATGCTTCTTTTGAGGTTAAGGAGATTATTCTAAATTATGAAACAGAAAAACTTGTAGAAGTTACCTTCGCCTGGTTAATTGATGAAATTCCGGTTGCGGTTAAATCTCATTGCTTAAATATTCTCGCAAACTTAATTTACAAACACAGCTGGATTAAAGATGAGCTTACTTATACCATGGACTTTTTGGTTGATAAGGAAAGTATTGCCTTTTTCGCCAAGGTTAAGCAGATTAGGAGGCAGTTGCGATCGTAGGAAGTATCTAGTAGCAGGTATCTAGTATCAAGACAAATTGAATTACAAATAGCTTTTGCTTTGGACTTTCAACTTTAGACAATAGACTTTGAACTTCCTTTCCGCTTTTGTCTTTCCGCTATGGTCTTTATTCTTTATTTCTGGTTCTTTAATCTAAAAAGCTTTTCGCTATTTTTACAATATGAGCAATTACGATATCGTATCACAAGTTATAAGAGAACGCCGCAGTATTTTCCCGGCGAGTTATATAAAAAAAGAAATTCCTGTAGAAGTTATTAACCAGATTCTGGAAGCTGCGAATTACGCACCTACACATAAGTTAACACAACCCTGGCGATTTACTATAATTAGAAAAGCAGGTTTGGCTAAACTAGGAGCAGAGCTAGGAAGGTTATATAAGGAACTGGTTTCTCCACAAAATTTTCTGCAAAAGAAATATGATAGTTTTGCCGAAAAAACGAGTCAGGCAGATTGTATAATTGCTATAAATATGGCGGTTAGCGGTAAAATTCCAGAGTGGGAAGAACTGGCTGCCGTTTCTTGTGCGGTACAAAATATGGCCTTAACTGCTGAAAGTTTAAAGGTTGGTGCTTATTGGAGCTCGCCGCCATTAATTCATGATTTAGGTAACTTCTTAGGATTAAAGGAAAATGAAAAGTGTATCGGCTTATTTTATATGGGCTATCATAACGAGAAACCTTGGGCAGCTAATCGTACTTCGATGGAGGAAAAAGTGAGCTGGATAGAGGACTGATCGTTTACCGTTTGTTGTTTTTCGTTTTTCGAGAAACGATAGACGAAAAACAATCAACGAAAAATAAAAAGAATGCTTATCAATTTCTTATGCTTAATCCATTAGATAATTTCTTCGAACAAAAAGAAGAACCAGTAAAAAGTTGCCTTCAATATTTAAGATTGCTGCTTAGTGGTTATGAAGATATCACTGAACATTGGAAATATGGATTGCCTTTTTATTACCATAAAGGAAAAATGTTCTGCTATCTTTGGACTCATAAAAAATACCATCAACCTTACATTGGTTTTGTTGATGGAAATAAAATTGAACACGAAGATTTATTGCAAGAGAAAAGAGCCAGAATGAAAATTTTACTAATCAATCATCTCGAAGATATACCAGAGGAAAAGATAAAATCAATTCTAAAACAAGCCTTGACCTTACGCAGCTAATCCATTATCTATTCCCCAATATCTCTTATCCATTTCCAATCTGACGTTTTCCATTATAAAAATATGTCTAATTTAAAATCTCAACTGTATCAGCTTTGCTTCACTTTCATTCAAAACCGAATAGAGAATATCGAATATTCTATGGGGCAAGCCAGACAAGCTTCAAATGATGATACCAAAAGCAGCGCAGGCGATAAGTATGAAACGACACGCGAGATGATGCAGCAGGAAATGGATAGAAGCAGTAAATTACTTTACGAGGCGGGTCAGCAAAAAATTGCTTTGCAACAGGTTGAGAATGTTGATGCGGCCAAAGAAGTAAAAAATGGTAGTTTGATTTTAACTTCGGAAGGTAACTTTTACATCAGCATTAGTGCAGGCGAGTTAAACCTTGATGGACAAAAGTATTTTGCAGTTTCGCAGGCTGCACCAATTGGTAAGCTTTTTATTGGAAAAAAAGTAGGAGCAGAGTTAAACTTTAACGGTAAAAAATATTTGATTAAGGAAATTCTTTAGTTCTACGCCACAGATTTTTGTTGGTACTGCATTAGCTTATATAACTTAGATGGTTCGAAAATTTTTAGGTTTGGTGCATCAATATGAAATAAATTCAGCATGACGGAATGGATTATTTAATCGCCATTCTATCGGCAAAGGCCGGAACTAAATAATCTTTTAAATCTGTATAAGGAATAAAAACCACAATTTGACCTTGTGCATAACTGGCCACTTCGTAGGGATTATACATAAATGCCAAGCCATTTGCATTAAAGTAAAAATTGTTATTCGGTTTAATGAAGTTGTCGAATAAAACACTATTCAGCTGTTCGCTAGGCTTTATGTTGTAGTTTTTGCGCAGATTTTTTTCCAGTATTTTCTGTAATGTATTCGAATCGATTTTTACCACATCACTCAATACCAATTGCCTTTTGTTTTTCACATCAAAGCAAAACATGGTACTTCCGTAATTGCCGTGTGCGCCGCCTGTGTAAGCATCGGCCAGAAAATCTACAACCACGTAATCATTGTCATTATAAGCGATAGATTGTTGCGAGTTGTTAGTATAATTCATCCATTGTAGAAAACCTCGATCTTTGGCGTTTTTTTGCTGCTCCCTAATCTGGTTTTTGTAATCCTCAAAGTATGCTGAAGCAATTTTCTTAAAACCAATGTGCCTGTCTGCTTGGGCCATTTGAAGGTTAAAAATTTGCCTTAACTGTTTGTCCAGCCAAACACCAGAATCATCTTTCGCTTTAGGCTTAAGGTATTCAAAAGTAATTTGAGCAACAGGCGATTTATCATCATTTATCATCGCCTTTATGGAATCTTGATACATTCCGGCTTCAAATTGATAACTTCCTTTTGGATATTTTTCTACCAAGGCAACGGGGAAAGTTTTATTTTCCTTATCGTTTTTCCAAGTACCATCAAAACCATTCCCATTCCATTTTAAGTTCAGGCGAGACTGTTTTGCATCTTTATCGAAGTAATAATCATAAAAACCGTTTTCGTTTAAAATAACGCTGTCCTTATCAATTAGAGTATCGGTAGAAAGGTTTAACCAAGCGCCATTATATGAATAAACGCCGGAATAATCATTCTCGGTGCTTTGCAAATGCATAACCACAGGTTTTCCAGCTATGGTTCCTTCTAAACGTTTGTAAAAATTGGCCGTTAATTCGGTTTTAGTATTTTGAGTTGTATCTGTAGTTGCTGAATTACCTTCGTTTTTAGGATTATTACATGCGGAAGCTATAAGCAGGCCAAATAAGCCCAGATAGATTAAATTCTTCATATCAAACGGTAGCAGTTATTGTTTTATTAACTTATCTACACTTAAGATTTAGCTTTTGTTTTATTGAAGCTTTTATTAATACTGTAATAAAGGTTTTTTGCAGTATATCTTCCCGGGTCAATTATCCTTCTAATTGTATAAAGCGGGTAATTTTCATCTCTTGCTGTTGATAGAATAAATGCTGCTTTAAAACCATGCTCTTTTAGCTTTGGTAAATTAGCTGCTTTATAAACACCGTATGGATAAGCAAAATACTCCACCTTTTTACCAGTAATTTGCTCTAATTTTTTTGTTGGTTCATCTATCTGCGTTTTCCAATCTTCATTAGTAAATTGGGCAAAGTTTTTATGATCGTAAGTATGGCTAGCAACGGTATTACCCTCATTAGCTAATTGCTTAATCTGCTCTTTAGTCATGTAATTGATTCTACCTTTTCTGCCGATAGAAACCGTCATTATGAAATAAACACCCTTAAAACCATATTTTTTTAACGTCGCATTTCCAACCGTAAACTGGTCTTCATCGGTATCATCAAAAGTTATCATAATTGGCTTTTCCGGTAGTTTGTTGCCATAAACCAGATAATCATAAAGTTGATTTGGCAAGATAGAATGATATCCGCTATCGGCTAACATTTTTATATGTTCTCTGAATTTATCAGGCGCAATAATATCATCGTGTGCCCTTTTGCTGTCGCTTGCAATATTATTACGGATTTGATGGTAACATAAAACAGGAACTTCCTTTCTGGCTAAAATGGTTTTTGCATCAGCAGGTTTTAAATTGGCAGTATCTGTTTTTTCATCAGTTAGAATGGTAGTATTTTGTGCTGCATTTTCTTTAGTCTTATTGTTGGAGCAAGCAATAAGTATGCAAGTTAAAAGTGTTGCCGATGAAAGGAATAGAGCAGCTGTTTTTAAATTTTTATTCAATTTATTTCCGTTTAATTTCTTGATGCTAAGCTTCATTTTTAGCCACAGATTTAAAAATAGATGTTTAAAAATCTGTAAATCTGTGGCCATTAAAAATTTATTTCACCAAAGATACAGCGTTTTCAGATAGAATAAATTCTTTTTAATCTATAAATAAGAAACCCCGGCATTTGCCAGGGTTTATTAGATTAGAAACTATTTTTAATGCTGTTACTTAATGTTTTCGGACTCCAGTAGCCGCTGGCAATAATTCTGCGGATGGTGAACAATGGATCTTTTTCATCACGTTTAGTAGAAAGTTGGTAAGCCATTCTAAATCCACGCTTTTTTAATTCAGGAATACCTTCTGCGTTCCATAAGCCAAAGGGATAGGCAAACTCAGTCATTTTTTTACCGGTAATTTCTTCCAGTCTTTTAGTTGGTTTATCTAACTGCTCTTCCCAATCTTTACCTGCATATTTTTTAAAGTTTTTGTGGTCGTAAGTGTGCGATCCGATGATATTCCCTTCGTCAGAAAGTTGTTTAATCTGGTCGCTGCTCATATAATCAACAAATTTTCCTTTCTTACCAATCGAAACAGTCATAATGAAATAAACAGCCTTGTAACCAAGCTTTTTTAGTGTTGGGTTAACGATTGTAAACTGATCCAAATCGGTATCATCAAAGGTTAACATAATTGGCTTGCTCGGCAATGCTGCTCCAGTGTTTAGGTAGGCGTAAAGTTGATCGGGCAAAATGGTATGGTAACCACTGTCGGCCAACATTTTCATCTGGTCTTTAAAGTTTTGTATCTCTACAATATAATCTTTACCTACTTTTCCATCAGTTGGTTTCCAATTTCTCACCTGATGATAGCAAAGAATGGGTACTTGTTTACGTTCTAGAATGGTTTTAGCATCGGCAACCTTTATTTTTGACACATCAACAGAAGCGGCTGTATTGTTATCACCGGATGTACCTATAGCTGTAGAATCGGTTGGTTTTTCTGCTTCTGTTTGAGATTTTGACTGACAGCTGCTCATTAATATTGCACAAGCAGTTATAATAGTTAGAATTTTGAATTTCATGTTTTAGATATTTAGCACAAAACTAAAAAAAAGCCCACTATTTAAAACGGAATTAAAGATTGTTGATAATTATTTTAATTGGTATTTATAGCTAACGCATTTATTACACAGCAAAATAAGCTTTTATGTTATTAATAAATATTTTTGGCGACTAAAAATCAACTTATTAATGAACAAACTTTACAAACTTGTTTTTTTTGCGCAGGTAATCGCCTTTTCGGTCGCAGCACAAACTAAAACATTCACTATTTCTGAAAATATTGCGCCACAACCTAAGGCAAATTATCAGTTAGCATCGCGATTCTCGCCAAATAAATTAAAGAAGATGGTGTACTCTACTTCTGTAGATCCGCACTGGCTTAAACTATCCAACCGTTTCTGGTATACTTTTGAAGGTCCGAAAGGCAAATTCTGGTATTTGGTTGATCCAGCCACGAAAAGTAAAAAATTGCTTTTTGATAATGCAAAGTTGGCAGCAGATATAACTTTAATAGTTCGCGATCCTTTTGATGCTGAGCATTTACCTTTGGATGAACTAAAATTCGCATCAGATGAAAAAACCGTCACTTTCGAAATTAAGAGTACAATTGATGAATTAAAGCAAGATAGAAAGGATAAAAAAGCTGCGGATTCTATGCAGAAAAAAATCTTCTCCTTCAGGTATGATTTAGCGACTACAAAACTTACTGAAATACCTAATTACACCAAGCCAAAAGTAAAACCGAGATGGGGTTCTGTTGCTCCAGATTCATCAGCAATTATCTTTTCTCGCAATTATAATTTGTACTGGATGGATAAAGAAAATTACAAAAAAGCGGTTAAAAATGAAGATGATAGCACAATTGTAGAACATCAACTTACAAAAGATGGCGTTAAATTCTATTCTTACGGTAGTGATGGAGATGGCGAAAATAACGTTGAAAATGAGAAGAACAATAAAAAACGTCGTGGTGCTTACGTACTTTGGTCGCCAAATTCTAAATACTTTGTTTTAGATAGAACGGATTCTCGTAAGGTTAAAGATTTATGGGTTATTAATAGTGTAACACCAGGTCGTCCAACCTTAGAAACTTATAAATATCAAATGCCAGGCGAAGCCGAAGCACCAAAAGACGAAACTTTACTTTTTGATTTTGCTGCTAAAACATCTAAAAAGTTGAATCTTTCGGCGTTTAAAGATCAAACAATTGGTGTTTGGGGTAAACCAAGCTTGGTAAAAGATCGTGACAATGAATTTCGCCCTTCGGTTTGGTTAGGTAACGACAGTAAATTATATTTCTCTCGTACCAGCCGTGATTTAAAGCGTATTGATATTGGTATGGTAGAAATTGCAACGGGTAAAGTTACCCCATTAATTGATGAACGTTTTAATACCTATGTTGAGGTTAATCGCCCTGGTTTAGTTAACGATGGAAAAGAATTAATCCATTGGAGTGAACGTGATGGCTGGGCGCATTTTTATCTTTTTGATGGAAATGGAAAGCTGAAAAATCAGATTACAAAAGGTGCATTTCACTGCGAAAGTATTGTAAATATTGATGAGAAAAATCGGGTGCTTTACTTTACTGCAAACGGAAAGGAAGCGAAAGAAGATCCTTATTATCTTCATTTGTACAGCATTAATTTTGATGGTACTAATCTTAAATTGCTTAATGCAGGAGATTTCGACCACGCATCGAGCATGAACGATAACAATACTTTCTTTGTTGATAATTATTCTAGAGTAAACACTGCACCGAAATCTAGTGTTTACGATAAGGCCGGGAGAAAAGTGATGGATTTAGAAACTACTGACTTATCGCTTTTAATGGCTTCTGGATACAAATTTCCTGAACCATTTAAAGTTAAGGCAGATGATGGCATAACAGATTTATATGGAGTAATGTATAAACCATTTGATTTCGATCCGAATAAAAAATACCCGATTATAGAGTACGTTTACCCAGGACCACAAACTGAAGCGGTAAACAAAGCTTTTAGTAAAAGTATGGACCGTACAGAGCGCTTGGCTCAGTTTGGTTACATTGTTATTACTGTAGGTAACCGAGGCGGAAATCCATCTCGCTCTAAATGGTATCATACTTATGGTTATGGTAATCTTCGCGATTATGGATTGGCTGATAAAAAGACTGCAATTGAGCAATTGGCTTCAAAATATCCATATATCGATGAAACAAGAGTTGGAATCACTGGTCACTCAGGTGGTGGTTTTATGTCAACCGCAGCAATGTTGGTTTATCCGGAGTTTTTTAAAGCTGCAGTTTCAAATGCCGGTAATCATGATAATAGCATTTACAACCGTTGGTGGAGTGAAAAACATCATGGTGTAAAAGAAGTTATTTCCTTAAAAGGAGATACATCGTTTAAATATAGCATTGATAAAAACCCTGATTTGGCTAAAAACTTAAAAGGTCACTTATTATTGATGCATGGCGATGTAGATAATAATGTTCATCCTGCAAATAGTATTCGTGTTGCTAATGCTTTAATGAAGGCTGGAAAACGTTTTGATTTCTTAATTATTCCTGGTCAGCGACATGGTTTTGGAGATATGACAGAATATGCTTTCTGGAAATTGGCAGATCACTTTAACAAATATCTTATCGGTGATTTTTCTAATCCTGAGGATGTTGACTTAACCGAAATGGATAGGGATATTGAGAAGACAGGGAAGTAGTTAAAAAGATGTTTATCAAAAGAAAGGCTTGTGTATCGCTACACAAGCCTTTTTTGTAAACTCGTCATGCTGAATTTGTTTCAGTATTCTGTGTCTTGGTTTAATGGTGTCATTTTTACAAATGCTTCGGTTTTAGACTTTGGCTCGCTCGTTCTGCAATTTCGTTAATTCTCTTTAGCCTGGTTTCTGGCAATTTCGCCAAAACTATCCACTGTAAAATCGCTTTTTGATTTGACTTACTTAAGCTTAAATAAAATTCTTTTGAGTTTGGATTACGTAAAAATGCATCTTCTAAATCTGCTGGAATAATTAGCGCCTCAACCTCGTCTAGGATTGTCCATGAACCTTTTTGTTTTGCTTTTTCAATGGTCGCTAATCCGGCATCTGTCATGTGTCCGGTTTCAATCAATTTAATAATTTTTTCTTTATTTATTTTAGACCATGTGCCATTTGGTTTCCGCTTACTAAAAAACTGTATAAATTTTCCATCACCCAGACTTTTTCTGATGCTGTCAATCCATCCAAAGCATAAAGCTTCTTCAACTGATTCTTCCCAACTTATGGTTGGCATGTTAGCATTTTTCTTGTAACCAAGCAGCCATACAGATTGTGATGAGCTATGATTTTTTAGCAACCATTCTCTCCATGCTTCTCGGCTTGTTGGGTAAAACGTCTCGATAATTTTTTCAGCCATTATTTTAAAATCTCATGGTAATATAATAATAGGTACAATTAAAATGCCTGTCTTAGCAGACTATTTAATATTTCTGTATATTGTTGAAGATACATAACCAGGCATTTATTACAAAAGCTTATCTAACTTCTTCTTATTCAATAATTGTTCTAAAGGTTAAGTTTACCCTTGCGCTGGTTACCTTTTTTGTTGGAGGAAGCCTGTGCAACCAATTGGTTTGAGTGGTATCTTTCATCATCAATAAGCTTCCATTTTCTAGAATTAATTCTACTTTTTCTTTGGTTTTTTTGTGTTTAAATGCGAATTTTCTTTCGGCTCCAAAGCTTATTGAACCAATTGCCCCATTTTTCTTCAAATCAAGTTCACCATCACTATGCCATGCCATTCCTTCATCGCCATTGTGGTATAAATTAAGCAGGCAAGAATTAAAGATTTCGCCAGTTTCTTTTTCTATAATATTTTTTAGTTCTAATAATTCGCTAGTCCAAGGTAAGGCATGTTTGGTTGTATTAGAGTAGGTGTATTCAAAGGGTTTTTCGCCATACCAAGCTACTTTACGTTTTGTAATTATCTTTTTGCCGAAAATAATGGCTTCATCATTGCGCCACTCAATGTTATTCAGCAATTTATCCAGGTAAAAATCTGCTTTTGTGGCGGTAAACAATCGGCCGTAATAATTAACAATACCATCTTTAAGTAGCAAATTTTTATTTTTATCTATAATTTGGTTAAATAAATCCATCTTTCCATTTTTTGTAATTTGCGCTCATGCAATGGCCGCAAGGGCGATATTTTTTTGCCAAAGCTTCTTTTTCTGTATTAAAGAAAACCCGGTTTTCACGTTTCATTTTCTTGCCAGATTTGCAGCCTAAAATTCCGTATATTTTCAGTTTTTGGTTTCCCGCAAAGCCAATTTCCTGATTTTTAATTCTACTTCTTAAATCCTTATCCGATAGTTCAGTGTGGCTTATCATTAATAATGTTTTGCGAGATTTATTCGTTGGTATTTGCTTTTGCACTTTCCCAACCTATAATGGCTGTTTTTCTTGTGCTGCCCCACATATATCCTCCAATATTTCCTGATGATTGTATAACCCTGTGACAAGGAATCAAAAAAGCAACCGGATTGCTTCCAATAGCTGTTCCAACTGCTCTTGATGCATTTGTATTGCCAATTAACCGGGCAATGTTACCATAAGTAGAAAGTTTAGCCATAGGGATTTTCAAGAGTGTTTCCCAAACTTTCAGTTGAAAATCAGTACCTTTTAAATGTAGTTTTATTTCAGATAATTTGCTCCAATCGTGCTGGAAAATGAAAAGTGCATTTTGCTGTATTAAATCTAACTTTTGCAAATAAGTTGCATTAGGAAATTTAACTTTTAGGTTAGTCATCGCTGTTTCTTCATCATCCTCAAAAACCATATAACAAATGCCTTTTGTTGTAGACGCAACTATTATATTTCCAAAAGGTGTTTCTGCAAAACTATAATTAATGGAAAGGTTTTTACCGCCGTTTTTATACTCGGCAGGCGACATGCCTTCTATCTTTACAAATAAATCGTGCAGACGACTTGTACTTGAAAAACCAGTATCAAATGTCGTTTGGAATAGGGTAGATTGCTCTTCTTTTAATATTTTTTTGGCATGTTCTACACTAATATATTGCAAAAATTTTTTAGGACTGGTACCTGCCCACTCGGTAAATAATCGCTGAAAGTGGGTTGGGCTTAAATGTACTTTTTCTGCAACTTCATCCAGATTTGGTTGTTGTTTAAAGTTGTTTTTAATGTATTCTATTGCTTCGGCAATCCGGCTGTAATTTATTTCTTGCTGCGTTTCCATTGCTTCTTAATTTTATATTACAAATGTCGAAACTATGTTTCAGTCAAAAAATCTGAAACTTGCTGAAGTTAATTTTTTGAGGTTTTTTTAATGCATGATTTGTTGTTTCTAAACCCGATAATAGCGAACACGAAGCCTGAGTAAAGTACTGTAATAATCGTTTTTAATTGTTGCTTACTTGTTTCACAGGTTTTATCAGGCAAGTAAAGCGGTTAGCGGGGCTAAAGGCCGCCATTAGTACCAAGCTTTCATTTTCAAGAGATTATTAAAAATAATTATTAAATCGACCAGAAAATTCTCGCTTTCCTTTGAAACCTAAATCAACAAAATTTTTATTTATCTTGATTTACATATTCCAGAATATCGCCCGGTTGGCAATCTAAAGCTTTGCAAATTGCATCTAAAGTGCTAAAACGAATTGCTTTTGCCTTCCCTGTTTTTAAGATAGACAGGTTTGAAAGTGTTAAATCCACTCTATCTGATAATTCATTGAGAGACATTTTACGCTTCGCCATCATCACGTCTAAATTTACTGTAATTGCCATATTTTAAATTGTTAACTCGTTTTCAGATTTCAGATCTACGGCATTTTGCAAAAGTTTTTCGAATATCGCTGCAGTAGTTGCTACTACGATAGAGGCAAAGGTAGTTACGATGCACATGGCAATAAAGCCAGCAGGATCATCATCTTTGTGGTGTGCAAATTTGATATAAATACCTGCAATTACAATAGAAACACTAATGGCTATTGCACAATATTTAATGCTTTTTAATGTGTTTACCGCACTGGGTGTAAATATTTTATTTTGCCCGATATAGCCAATTAACCTAAACGCCTTGTAGAGTGCAACAAAAAAAGCAATTGAGACTACGTAGGCATAAATTATTAAAGGGTCGGCATAAATACTGATTAAATCCAGGTCCTTAGCTCGTCCTTCTGTTAGTGGAAAACGAATCAAAATGAAAAGTGCGATAATACCAATTAGTGCAATTACCGACTGGAGAAATACAATTGAAATTCTTTTCATAATTATAAATAATTTAAAATGTTGATTCAAAATTAATAAATAATTATTGATAAACAATAAAAATATATTGTTTTTTAATTTTTTGATAGTTCTTTGGTTAAAAGAATTAAGAATTGAAGCAGATAAGCCGTTGCTGATATTGCTGTAGATTTAAGAGATTGTAGAAACCAGATTTCAAGTGCCCAATTCAGCTCGCCTGGCTAAAAAAATTTAGCAGTAGTGCTTTTATTTTATTGTTTTATCATTAAGTTTTGTTTTCCAAATTTCCGTCCATTCGTATTTTAATATACTCAAAATTACTGAGTCAATTCTGTTGCCATTTTGGTCTAAACTACGACTTCTCAAAAGTCCTTCTTCTGTGCAACCAACACTTTTCATTGCATTTATACTTCGTTTATTTTTGCTGTTTGCTCCAAGTCCAATTCGTTCAATTCCTAATTTATCAAATGAAAAGTCAAACATCAGGTATTTGCAATTTTTGTTTATCCCCGTTCCTTGATGTTTTTTTCCGTACCAGGTGTAGCCAACTTCAATTGTTTTCATTTCCAGGTCGATATTATAAAATCTCGTACTTCCTATATATTCGTTAATTCTTTTGTCGAAAATAATGAATGGATATTGTTTTTCGCTTTGTCTTTGATTTATAGCGTTATCAATATATTTAACTAGATTCTCTTCTCCATTTGCACCACCAATATTAAATTCCCAAATTTCAGGTTCGTTAATTGAAAAGTTTAAAAGATGCTTAAAGTCGTGTGTTTTCAAAGGTCTTAAAAGTACAGTCTTGTCTTCTAAGATATAATCAATTTTATAGTCAAAATTCATTATGTAATTTAACGTTTATGAGTTTATTGACAGTTCATTTTTTCGTATAATAATTCCAAGTTGCTTTTGTTATGTCAGCAATTATTTTTTCAGTATCATCCCTTGTCTCCGTTATGTTTTTAAGGTAGATAGAAAGAATAATATGTTTTCCATTTGGAAGTTTAAAAATTCCCACGTCATTCATTGCTACTCTTAAATTAATTCTTCCATAAACAAGTTCGGTGTAACAAAGCTTGTCTGAAATTTCTTTTTTATAATTCTTTATACTTGATTTATAGATTTTTCAGCTTACTTTTTCTTTCCAAAATTGTCGCATAAATGGTGTAATTCTCCAACAATCGTCAATGTTTTCATTATCAAAACAAGACCAATAATAGATCGTATATTCGTGAATGTAAAAATCATTGTCCAGTAAATATTTAATTTCATTCCAATATTTTAAAAACTGAACTTCTCTTACTTGGTCTTCGGTTGCTTGAATAATTCCCTCCATTAAAACAAATTTCTTGTCTTCATCTGTAAGTTTTACATAATGCTCAATGTATTTTTCAATGTCATCTGGAATTACAACTTCATAAGGCCAATCTTGCATCCAATTTTCAAAAGGTAGATTTAGTTCGTTTGCTAATTCTTCTTTTGCTTTTCTTGTTCCAAATCTAAAAGTTGATTCCATTTGGTCTATTATTTCTTGTCTGTTCGTGTCGTTCGGTACAATGACAGCTAACGTTTGGCAGCTTGGCGAAGTGGCGGAAATCGAAGCACAAAAGTTCGGTTTTGCACAAAAGTTCAATCGAAGAACTGTTGTTGAATTTAGCACTAAACCCGCCATTTTGCCAAACTGCTGTTAGTGGCTGGTTTTATTTTTGTTTCTTCATTTCGTCAATTAGTTTTAGTCGTTCGTCTTTGTCCAAATCACAGAAAATCTTTACAGTCTGCTGATTATAGTCAAATAGCACTTGTCCGTAAATGTGTCCAAAAATCACTTTTCGATTTACACCTATATTTTTTTGAATTTTGTCAAATAGAGATAAACTGTCTTCGTCAAATGCTTGCCTAATATTTTCAACTTTGTCAAATGTATAAGATTTTGGTTTTGTGAAAAATGTCCCATTTTTAGTAAGCATCAAAGTTCCATTTTCTATTGTCAATTCTTGTCGTCCATTTACCAACCACAAAAATTGTCTAAAACCAATAAGTCCGACTATAAACAAAATAGTAAATGCTAAATAAAAGTCAGTATCAAGTTTCTCTGTCGAACTTAAGCCAACAATTAAACCTGAAAAAAGATGTCCGCTTGCAAACAAGGTAAAAAATAATGCTATGAATGTATTCTTTGAAGTATTCATTGCGAATAACTTGTCCGCAGTTGCATTTATTTCAAACTTTTTTCTATTCAGTCCGAGGTTAAATAATTTACTGTATTGATATTGAAAATTCAGTATGGTTTCTTTCATTGTCCTGTCGTTATTGTAGTGTCTGTTTAACTTGCTACTAACGGTTTGCTAATTTGTATTGTAATGGCATAGAAAGCACAAACTTGTCTGCCCATATAAACTTAGTTAATTGCGATGAAATAACGTAAAGCAGTTCAGCCATTATAATACAAATTTGTGGTTAGCGGTTCGGGCTTTTTTTCATTTTATCTTTTAATTTTCGTCAATTTAATACTGTCGGTTGGATTTCTGAATTTATATATGTAGTCGTCTTTAATTATATATTCGGTTGTGTCAGTTGTTAGATAAAAAGCGTTTCCTTTTTTTATAAAGTTTCCGTCTAAAAAGCTTGTGGAAGAACCAGGATTAGTGCTTTCACTTAAACTAAATGTATTGTTAAGTTTCCAATGAGTAATTTGGAAAGTCGTGTCTTGTAGTTTAAACTCCCAGCTTTCAAGTCGGTTATTTTGATATCTATCAATTCCTTGCCCGAATAAGTAGTACATTAATATTCCAGAAATTATTGAGTTAATTACAAATAATGAGGTTAATTGTCTTTTTGTAAAGTATAGGATTAAAGCAATAATTAAATTAACTAAAACCACTAAAGGAACTAATAATAAAATTCCAATTGAAACGCTTGGGTCGGGGTTCATTTGTTTTACCCAAAGCCAAATAACTACAAAGTCAATTATTGCTATTAAAATTATCCTAATCCAAAACTTCATATTTTTCTGTCGGTTCGTAGTTCGTTTTAGCATGACCGCTAACGTTTCGGGTATTGCCGAAGGCGGGGATTTTTAGCACTAAAGTTCAATAGAAATACTGCTGTTGAACCTTGCACAAATGCTCAATCGAAGCACTTCAGCCCCGCTTTTGGCAATACCTTGTTAGCGGCAGGCATTTTTAGTCTATTTTAAATATCAAATTATTATCTTCCGTTTTGTCTGTATTCAATGCGTTTTTGGGTGTCATTATCCAACGAACGTTGTTGATTACAAATTTAAATTGATATTCTTTCCCTTTCTCAAATTGTGTTTTTGGTAATTCAAGTTCAAATGTGTTATTGTCTTTTGGAAGCATTTGGTACATTTTATTGTCAGGATTCCAATCGTTAAAAGAGCCTGTAACAGAAATACTTTTTATTAATTTTGAATCTAACTTTTGGTTATGGTGATATGTGAAAACTACCTTATCATTGGTCAGTTTGTAACCATATGTGTTTGGAGCAACTTTATCTTTAATAAGTAAATCATTGGCTATATCAAAAACTGTATTAGCTAAAACTCCGTGTGTTTCGGGTCCACTGATGTTTACAATAAGACATAATCCAATATTCTGTTCTGGAAAAATAGAAAACATAACTTGATTTCCAAAAGCTCCACCGTGTTTATAAGCATACTTGCCAAACTCTGATATATAAATATTATCCCAAAAATAGCCAAACCAATTTCCATTACTATTTTTAATATTACGTTGTGTTTCTTGTAGTATTTTATTTTGACTTTCCAATTCAAATTTGAGCAGTTTCATTAAATCGCTCAAATTCGATTTTGTTTTTACGCCAGATGAACCCCATAAATTGCTGACAAAATGAGGCATTAAAATGTGATTATTGTTATAGCCAGTTGCTAATTTTTCTTTGGGGTTTAATGCAAATTTGGTATGCTTCATATTCAATTTTATCCAAAGATGTTCTTTCAATAGGTTTTCAAAAGGCTTTTTGTAGATATTTTCCAATAATAATCCTGTTATCTCAAGGCTTGGATTACTATAATTGTATTTTGTTCCTGGAATTGTATCTAATTTGACTGTTTTAAGGTCTCGTAAAAAGTCGTTTTTTGTATAATCTCTATGTAATTTGACAAGTTTAAAAGTTGTGCTATCGTCAAAAGTTCTCATAATATCTCTGTCATCCGGCAAGACGCTTGGAATAGCAGATTCATAAGAAATCAGGTTTTTAATACTAATTGGTTTCCCATTGAATTCTAAATTTTTATAATCCCCTTTAAGATATTTTCTAATATCGTCGTCAAGATTTACTTTTCTTTCCAAAACGGCTTTTGCCTATAAATATCCTGTCATCACTTTTGTAACAGAAGCAATTTCAAAATAAGTATCGTTGTTGGCTTTATTACCTTTTCCTTTGTCAAGTTCACCATAATGTTTGGTGTAAACTTTTCCGTCTTTTACAATGCCTATAGAAACAGAATATGCTTTTGATTTTTTAAGCAAATTTTCGGCATTGTTGTCTAAAATCGTGTAAATATTTTTGTCTAAGTTATTTTTTTGTTGAGCAAAAATTGCCGTGCTTAAAATGCTAAATAAAAAAAGAAATGTTTTGTTCATTTTGTCTTGTCTTGATTTTTAGGGTGTATGTTTATGCTTGCCGCTAACGTTTTGCAGCTTGGCGAAGTGGCGGAAATCGAAGCACTTACTTTCACTTTTGCACAAAAGTTCAATCGAAGAACTGCCGTTGAATTTAGCACTGAACCCGCCATTTTGCCAAACTGCTGTTACCTGCCGTTTTTCTTTTGCTTTCATTTATTCAACCGGATATTTTCCAACCGCTTCAACTCCATTGTCTGTAAATTTTAATATTTCTGTCGTTATTGGATAACCTGATTGTTTGTATTCGTCAACAACTACTTTACCAATTCTACCTGAAAAGAATTCAAAGTCCTTCTCGGAAAAAATGTAGCAAAAATCTCTCACAGGAATTACAGCATAAAAAGGAAATCCAAAGTCTGTCTTAATTTTCTCTTTCATTGTCGGTGCAAAGAGTAAAGCACCTTTTAATGTTGTATGTTCAACTTCTATTAATCCAAGTTTTCGATTTTCAATTGTGTCAAAAGTAATTGGTGTTGTTTTAAGTAATTTGTCAGCATTATTGTTAGCCTGAATGTCAATTTCGGTTTCTGTAATATTCCATTTTTTCAAGTCGTCCTTAGTTATCCAAGTAAGCTTGTCTTGTCCGCTATAAACATACACTTTGCTAAATTCATCTGTTACTTTAGCGTGTAAAAACTCTTGAAAGTCGTGGTCGTTTGGAAAAAGTGAAATGTAAATTTCGTCTTTTGCGTCTTCCCAATTTTTAGGAAGCTCAATTGAGTAAGAAACCAAAGTTTGCACTAGGTCAGAAATATGACTTTTATCTTTATCTCGGTCGTAGTTTCTTCGCACATTGTCCAAACTTACTTTAAGTGTCATTTCTCCTTGTGAAATATAAATAAGTCCTGTTTCATCAACAGAGTCGATTTTCATTCCGTTACTTTCTATTTGAGATTTGAATTCGTCAAATACAAAATCTTTCTTTTTGTTGTCTTTACATCCAAATAGTCCAAACATTATTGTCAGTGTTATTATGTTTATGCAGTGTCTCATTAAAATGGCAGGTAACGTTTTGCAGCTACACGCAGGGCGGGAATTTTAGCACTAAAGTTTGTTCGGAGAACTGAACTTTCGGCTTGCACCAATGTGTCTGCGAGGCACGAAACCCCGCCTTGCGTGTAGGTGCTGTTACCAGCATGTGCTTTTCTCTCTGTCATACCCATCCTTCAAATTTGTCAACCATAAATTCGTCCGTGACAAAAGACTGCTCATAGTCATCAATCTCCAACGGAAATGTATGCAACGCTTGTTGTCCGTTTAAATAGCGTCCGTTCTGTGGGTCGTAAATAACTCCGTCGGTCAACTCCGCTAAAATAGCTGCGAAGAATAAACTAATTCTTAATTCGCTTTTGTTCCAAGATTTCCAGTTAAGCATCACATCCTTTTTACATAGTTTGAGTAGTTTGTCAAGGTCTTTATCAGCTACAAAAGTTTCTTCTGTCTGATTTACCGATTTACTACCGCCAAAAAGTTTTGATAAAAAAGATTTGCTCTCAGTCGGTGCAGCTTGTTGTTGAGCGTTTTTTAATTCTTCGTCAAAGTTAAAGTCGCTGAATAGGAGCTCAAAGCCTGTCATAATTTCATAGTCAATGTTGTCATACTGCTTTGAGTGTCCAGGACGCACCTTCAATTTTATTGGTAGAAAGCCGGTGTCTGTCTGTTCGTCAAACTTAAATTCAGGATGGAACTCAATGTCCATGTGAAAGTCTGCAAATCGTTTTTTGATTTTGGGTATCAAGTCAGCCGAAAACCCTTTTGTATAAATATTGATGTCCATTCCCATAGTCAAATGTTTTTATTGTGTGGTCGTCCATTTAGCATTGCTGGTAACTTATTTATATAGCTCACAATATAGTACAAATTATACAACTATAAGTTGTATTTGTATGGTAAAAATGTATCACAATATACTACTATAAATCATCAAACGGACTCTTAATTTTTTGAATACTTTGAGTACTTACGTGGGTATAAATTTCTGTAGTCCTACTACTGCTATGTCCCAAGAGTTCTTGTATGTAGCGCAAATCAGTTCCCGCCTCCAACAAATGCGTGGCAAAGCTATGCCTAAGCCAATGTAAAGAAACTGGTTTTTTTTGTCCTACTTTTTCTAAAGCTTGCTTTAGAACACTTTGTAAACTTTGTTCAGAATATTGCTCACCAGCTATTTGCCCTTCAAATAACCATTTCTCAGGTCGGTAAAATTTATAATACGCTCGTAGCAGCATTAAAATTTTTTCAGATAAAGGCGTAATTCTATCTTTTTTTCCTTTTGCCTGCCTTATTATTAAAATGCAACGTTTGCTATCTACATCCAAAGGTTTTAAATTTAAAAGCTCACTTCTTCTAAGTCCGCAGGCATAAATTAAGCTTAGCATTGCACGATGTTTGATATTTACATGTGCATTTAAAATGGCCTTTATCTCTTCTTTGCTTAAAACATTGGGCAATGTTTTTTGATGTTTTGGGCGATGTATTTTTGAAATATCTATAACCGTATTATGAACAATGCTAAAAAATAATTTTATTGCATTAACTATTTGGTTTTGGTACGATGCTGATAAATTATTCTTTAATATATACTCGTTAGTAAAATTTATAACATCATTATTATTAATTGCAGTAGAACTTTTATCGGTAAAATAATTTAGAAACACGTTTATAGCATCGGTGTAGGTTTTAATGGTGTTTTCGCTGTAACGTTTGCTTTTTAGCCAACAAATAAATTCATTTATCTGCGTTGCAGTTTCTAAATTGTTTTTATCACTTTTTTGTTTTGGTTCTATTTTAAATAGTTTTCTGTACGTTAGGTTGTTTGGTAAATGCCAAACTTTAAGCGAATTACTCCATTTAGCGCCCGACAGTTGTTTAAATCTGTTAATCAGCGCTTCATTTTTTTCGAAATATACGGCAATTCTGTTTTCTCCTTTATGCTTTATTAGCTTTGTGTTATACATAGGCGTTATAGATGCTTTACCTAATTTAACGAAAACTTTGTTAATTAGCCCCGATAGAAATGAAAAGCCCGGAGCCCGAACTTGTTTCGGGAGAGGACTTGAAATGTATAGCGGGACTAACATAAATAGAGGCTTCTGTTATTGCGCTTCAAATCATTTTACAGATTAAAATCGCCAAAAATTTATAAATTACGGTTTAAACTTATTTTTATGAAGAAAACCTTATTTTACATTTCTGCCTTAGCAATTGGCTTAACGGCCTGTACACAAAATGCTGAAACTACTGCCGATGCACCAGATTCCTTAGCTATTAAAGCAATTAACGATTCGAGCTTAACCCAATATTTATCGGTTATTGCAGCCGATAGCCTGGAAGGCAGAAAACCCTTCACCAATGGCGAAACCAAAACCATAAATTATTTAAAAGCAGAATTTGAAAAACTTGGTTTAAAACCCGGAAATGGCGATAGCTATTTTCAGGAAGTACCAATGGTTGAGATAAAGTCTGTTCCTGAAGATAAAATGATTTTTAAAGGCAATGGAAAGGAACTTTCTTTAAATTATCTAACAGAGTTTGTTGCTGGTTCTCGCCGGGTGCAGGAGGAGGTCAGCATTATAAATTCGCCATTGGTATTTGCAGGTTACGGAATTGTTGCGCCAGAATATGGCTGGAATGATTATAAAAACCTTGATGTGAAAGGCAAAACAGTTGTAGTTTTAATTAACGACCCTGGATTTGCAGATTCTACCCTGTTTAAAGGCAAAAATATGACTTATTACGGTCGTTGGACTTATAAGTTTGAAGAGGCATCGAGGCAAGGTGCCGCTGGTGTTTTAATTGTGCATGATACCGAACCAGCAGCTTACCCATGGACAGTGGTTAGAAGTGGTTGGTCTAAATCGAAACTCCAGCTGCAAGCACCAGATAATGGCATGAACAGAACTATTGTTGAGGGTTGGATTGGTTTGGATGTGGCGAAAAAGTTATTTGCATTGGGCGGTCAATCTTTTGAGGTCTTGGCAACCAGTGCCCGTAAAAAGGAGTTTAAGGCTGTTGATTTGAAATCGACCACTTCGCTTACGGTTAAGAATAAAATTAAAAAATCGGTTACTCATAATGTTATTGCTATAATTCCTGGCGATAAACGTAAAGATGAAGCCATTATTTATTCGGCACATTGGGACCATTTAGGTGTTGGTGAAAAGGTTTTGGGCGATTCTATTTATAATGGTGCGGTTGATAATGCAACAGGCGTGGCTTCATTATTTGAAATTGCATCTGCATTTAAAAAATTACCGAAAGCGCCAGAAAGAAGTATTGTTTTTATTTCTTACACAGCAGAGGAGCAGGGTTTGCTAGGTTCTGAATATTATGCAAAGCATCCTGTATTTCCGCTAAAGAAAACGGTTGCAAATATTAATATGGATATGATGGGGCTTGCCGGAAAGACAAAGGATATTGTGGTTTATGGTTTTGGTCAATCGGAGTTGGAGGATTATGCTGCCGCATCTGCTAAAAAGCAAAATCGGGTAATTGTACCAGATCCGGTTCCATCATCGGGTTTGTATTACCGATCTGACCATTTTAACCTAGCAAAAGTTGGTGTACCATCGCTTTTTACAGGTTCTGGTGTAGATAACGTAAAAAACGGCAGGGAATGGGGATTGAAGCAAGTAGCCGATTTTACCAAAAACCGTTACCATTCGCCACAAGATAATTTTGATGCTAAAACATGGGATTTATCTGGTATTGTAGAGGATGTTCGGTTGGTGTTTGATTTAGGGTATAAATTGAGCAACGAAAGTCATTATCCGAAATGGAAAGAAGGCTCGGAGTTTAAGGCAATAAGGGATAAGAAGTAGTTTTTAGCTATTTTTTAGCTACAGATTAGATTATTTTATTTTGCCATTATTTGTTGAAATGGCTTCCGTGTATTCAGTGTTTCCGTGGCAACTATTTTTAGCCATAGATTAACAGATTACATTATTTTTTTTGCCATTATTTGTTAAAATGACTTCCGTGTATTCAGTGTTTCCGTGGCACTATTTTTACCCACAGATTTACAGATTACATTATTTTTTTTGCCATTATTTGTTAAAATGACTTCCGTGTATTCAGTGTTTCCGTGGCAACTATTTTTAGCCACAGATTAACAGATTACATTATTTTTTTGCCATTATTTGTTAAAATGACTTCCGTGTATTCAGTGTTTCCGTGGCAACTATTTTTAGCCCTAGATTTACAGATTAGATTATTTTATTTTGCCATTGTTTGTGAAAATGACTTCCGTGTATTCTGTGTTTCCGTGGCAACTATTTTTTAGCCACAGATCAACAGATTACATTATTTTTTTTGCCATTATTTGTTAAAATGACTTCCGTGTATTCAGTGTTTCCGTGGCAACTATTTTTAGCCACAGATTTACAGATTACATTATTTTTTTGCCATTATTTGTTAAAATGACTTCCGTGTATTCAGTGTTTCCGTGGCAACTATTTTTAGCCACAGATTAACAGATTACATTATTTTTTTGCCATTGTTTGTTAAAATGACTTCCGTGTATTCAGTGTTTCCGTGGCAACTATTTTTAGCCACAGATTTACAGATTAGATTATTTTATTTTGCCATTGTTTGTGAAAATGACTTCCGTGTATTCAGTGTTTCCGTGGCAACTATTTTTAGCCACAGATTTACAGATTACATTATTTTTTTTGCCATTATTTGTTAAAATGACTTCCGTGTATTCAGTGTTTCCGTGGCAACTATTTTTAGCCATAGATTTGCTAATATTTTTCTTGATTTTAGTTAGAGAAAAAAAGCCACAGGCTAACAGAAATGAATCTGCTAATCTGTGGCTTCATTGTTGAATTTATTTACTGCTGATTAAAAGTGAAACATTACACCTAATTTTGGAGCAAATGTATCAGCTTCTAAACCGAAAGAGTTTGTAGTAGCTTTAGCACCAGTTGCTTCGTTTTTAGCTTGAAAATTTTGGTAACCTAAACCGTTAACTGAAACTTCGATACCAATTCTTTTAGTTGGGAAGAAAGCGAAACCTGGCGCTACATTTACACCGATTGATGTAGTAGAAGCAACTTTAGCACCTGTATCGCCATTTGGAGCAACAACTTTATTTGAACCGAAAGCCATTGGTACTGATAACTGACCGAAGAACTTAAACTGATCTGATAAACCAACATAGTAACGACCGAAAGGAGCAACAACAAATGCTTCGTTTTGAATTAAACGGCTAACTTCTTTATCTGATTGATAACCAACACCTGTACCAATTGCAAAGTTGTTGCCTACAAAATAACCAACACTAGGAATAATGTTAAAGCTCACATCTGATTTCTGAGCACCTTCTACTTTAGTTGAATTGAAACCAACACTACCGCCTAAAATTACTTTTCCTTTTTCTGTTTGTGCATTAGCACTGTACACTAAACCTGCAACTGCTACTAATGATAATAATAGTTTTTTCATCTTTTTTATTATTTATTTGTTTTAATAAATAGCCAGTTTTTACTTTTTTAACTTCTGACTATATTTGGATAAAAGTCAACACTTGTGCCAAAAAACATTAATAAAGTCATTAAAAAATCAGATTATAGCTAACTTGTTTATTAATAAACAGATATAATTTTGATGTTAAATCAATATTATTTTGTTGTGACTAAAAATTAATCGATTGATTAACTTCGGTAACTGTCAGGAATTGACAATCTGACTTTTTTTGTATAAATGTCAGGTTTTTTGAAAGTGTTTTTGGCAGTTTGAACTGCCAAAAACAAAATTATACATGGCAGGCAGAAACGAGGTTTTCAACCTTTCTTTTTATAAGGTTCAACGTTTTATCATCTGTTAATTCTCCATTCTCATCGAATTTACTTTGTGCTTGTGCAATTAAAACTTCGGGCTGTAAAACAGGATTCATGTTTAAAAATGTAAAAACGGGTAGAAATGCGGTTTGCATTCTAACAGTTCCCCACATACCTTGTGTTGCGCCAATTAATGCCACAGGTTTGTGCATTAAAGGGGAATCTTTGCCACGACTAGCCCAATCAATGGCATTTTTTAATCCACCAGGAATGGAAAAGTTATATTCGGGCGAAGAGATTATGAATGCGTCTGCAGCAGCAAGCGCTTCTCTAAATTTGTTAACAGATTCTGGTCGCTCATTTACCTCGGGCAGGTCAATATCTGCAATATAAACCGGAACATCATCAAATGATATAATTTGGAATTCTATTCCTTCTGGTAATAAATCGCCGGCAATTTTTAAAAGCTTTGCATTGTAAGAGCCTTTTCTAAGGCTTCCGCATAAGCCAACTATTTTTTTATTCTTTTCCATCTTATTGTAACCTAATAAACTATTTAAAAGTTTTAATGCAATCTACAAACCAAAATGCGTAATTGTTTACATTTGCATTAAGTACTTATTTTATGATAGAATCATCCTCCGCAAAATCGATAGTCGAAAAAACAGTCTTTCCAATTCTTTTTGCTTTAAGTTTTTCGCATTTATTAAACGATACCATACAATCTTTAATACCTGCAATTTATCCAATAATAAAAACAAGTTACCATTTAAGCTTCTCACAAATTGGCTTAATTACACTTACCTTTCAAATGGCAGCATCGCTTTTACAGCCTTTTGTTGGTTTATATACTGATAAAAAACCACAACCATATTCTTTAGCTACCGGTATGGGCTTTACGCTGATTGGTTTAATTACGCTATCTCAATCTACACATTTTTACACTATGCTTATTTCGGTTTGCTTAATCGGTATTGGTTCTTCTATATTTCATCCTGAGGCTTCAAGAATGGCTCATGCCGCATCTGGTGGGAAAAGAGGTTTAGCTCAATCTGTATTTCAATTGGGTGGTAATGCCGGAAGTTCTTTAGGCCCTTTGTTGGCCGCCTGGATAATTGTTCCTTACGGACAAATCAGCGTTATCTGGTTTTCTGCAATTGCATTATTGGCAATCGTAATTTTAAGCTATGTTGGTAATTGGTATAAAGGCTTTGTTTTATCCAGAAGTAAGAAAGCGAATATTCAAGCGGTTGTTAATCAGTTTTCAAGAGGTAAAGTCATATTCTCCGTTTGTATTTTATTATTGCTGATTTTCTCAAAATACTTTTACATGGCGAGTTTAACCAATTATTTTACCTTTTACTTGATTGACAAATTCCACGTCTCAGTACAAACTTCGCAGCTATATCTTTTTATCTTCTTATTCTCTGTTGCTGCCGGTACGTTACTAGGTGGCCCAATTGGAGATAAAATAGGGCGGAAGTATGTAATCTGGGCATCGATATTAGGTACGGCGCCATTTGCACTTTTACTTCCTCATGCTAATTTATTTTGGATAGGCATTTTAATTGTTCCTATCGGGATGATTTTAGCCTCTGCATTTTCTGCAATATTGGTTTATGCACAAGAATTAATTCCGGGTAAGGTTGGATTGGTAGCAGGCTTATTTTTTGGTTTTGCCTTTGGGATGGGTGGTATTGGTTCGGCCTTATTAGGTAAACTCGCAGATAATACGAGCATTGAATATGTTTTTAATATTTGTGCATTTCTACCTTTAATTGGCTTGTTAACGGGCTTTCTTCCTATTATAGAAACGAAGAAATAATAGGGTAGGGATGATTTTTGGTATTTACTTAGTTAAATCGAAGGCAACACCTGCGTTAACTGTAAACTGATTGTTTAATCTTTCATAGCCAATGGCATCAGCGTTATATCTTGCAATTGGAAACTGAGCTTCAGCAAAAAGACCAAAACCTTTTGCAAAAAATACTCTGCCACCAACATGTCCACCGAAGTTTTTTAAACCAAGGTTTAAACCCGGATAAACATCAACATTTGAAGGTAAACCAATTACGCTACCTAAATTGGCATTAAATTTTGCTTTAAGGTCAAATCTATCGCCAAAGCCTGGTTTATCGATGCCTGCAAATTCCTTCACACCCAAAATATAGCCTGCTTGTGTGCCAATGGAAAAACTTGGTCCAACTCCATAATCTAATGAAGTAACAATTCCGGTTCCCCATTTTTGAAAACTTGCACCAATCTGATACCTCAAATCGTCTTTCCCTTTGTAAGCATCAATCTGTGCATTTGCTTGCGTAAAACCTATTGCTAATAATAATAAGCTTGTAATAATCTTTTTCATTTCTAATTGAATAAATAATTTTAAAAGGGCAAAGCTAATAAACTTTTACAACTTTTGGTTGTGGGCTGAGCTTTAGGTGATGGATTAATTCAGCATAAAAAAATCCCGGCCAAAAAATATTTGGCGGGATTACAGGTGGATTAAAGAAAATTGTACTCAAGTTAGTGTGTAAATCTTAAAACATGATGCATTGGTTATTTTGCTTAGTTTAAATTGAATAACTATTTAATATAAGTTAATTTATTTTTAATTTAATTGCTTTAAAACCAAAGTTTCCATCCATGTCTGCACCTTCAATCCAAATGGTGTAACTTCCTTTTTTATCAGCAGAAAAGAAAGAAAAGTTAGCTTTGCCATTATCATCGGTAACAAGGTTGGGTAACCAAAATATTGTTGACCGGAAATCAGGTTTTTTATCAGTTTTATTTTTTGAAGTGTATTTTGGGCTGTAGAATGTTTTATTATCTCCATAGCTAAACTGAGGTTTGAATTTGTACATGTTAGCAGATTTGCGCACAAACGGTCCTTCACCAGTTCTTGTTGTAACCTCCACGTAAGCAAAATCTCTATCATCTAATGGATGTTGAAATTTTGAACGATAGCTATTGCTATATCTTGGATATGCCATAACTTCCAGGCCTTTTATATCTTCTGCAGCGTAGTATAGGAGATAGGTATTGATGTAATCGACATATTCATTACTGGAAGCACCTGATGGTTGGTAAAAAAAATCAACATCAATACCATCAATAATTAACCTGAAAATGCTGAAGTTTATATAATACCCACCTTTACCTGCCTTATTAAATCCTTGTCTGAAACCTTTTACATTATCCTTCAAAACATTTAATAAAGTTCTCTTTGCAACCTTATCCAAATCTTCTTCGTTTAAAACCTGGTCTGCATTTCCCGCTCCATTTAAATTTTTAGAGCTTTTGATGATTTTCTTTCCAATAATTTTAACTTCCCTTAAATTAATTCCACTTTTAAAAGCAACCTTATATTCTTCATTTTTAATTGCTATAAATTGTTGGCTTAAAATGTCTAAATCCTGAGCGGTTTCAAGTGTTTGTTTTTTTAATCTTGATAAAAATGGAGCATTTTTAAATTCATTTAACTCAATACCTAAGGTTCCAGATTTTCCTTTCGAATTTTTAGCTTGTATAACATAGGAAGCACTATCTAAAGCCGGGAAGTTCTCAAAAACAAATTCTCCTTTTTCATTGGTAACGGTATCAATTACTGTGGCGTGCTTTTTTAAACCCATTAAAATAATCTTCGCATTGTTAATGGGCTTGTTTGTAAGGTTGGTTATTTTACCGCTGATGCTAAAATCCTTTTCTGCTTTAAACAGTGGTTTTTTAGTTTCATTCCAGTTGTAGCTAACCCAGGCTTGTGTAAGCATGAGGGCTTCTAACTGATTATGCTTATCTTCATTGTAATTTTGAAAATAATGGCCTGGTTTTTCAATTTCTCCATGTAAATCGGAGCTTAATAAAAAGTACGAGCGAATATTTTCATCATTTAAACTGTCTTTTTGGATTTGATTATCATCGGTAACTGAAATGGAAAATGCACCAGAAACAGGCTTTTTGTTTGTATCTGTTGTGTTTAAATTTATCGAAATACTATCTCTAATATTATAAACTGTTGCCTGCGGAGTTGCCTCAATTTTTATTTCATCCTGATGATTTATAAAGAAACTCCTTTCATTTAAAATTTGACCTTTAGCATTTTGCAGCAAAATCTGGCAAACACCTGTCGGGAAAAATGATTTAGCAATTTTAAAAGGACGATATTGTTTCTTTGATTTAATTTGTGCCTGAAAACAAATGCTCCCTCTTAACTGACCAATTATAGTTAGTACTTGTTCTGGCAAATCTGCGTAAGCCTGAATGCTAATAGAATCTGTATTGAAATTATTGAACAACCTAAAATAAGAACCTTGTGAAGTTGCTTTGGGAAAGTTTAATCTTTTTAGGTTTTGATATTCATTAATTTTTACGGTGTACACTTCATTTGCTGCCGGAATCATTTCGAAATAACCCATACCAATTTCGTTAGAACTAAAATTTGTAATGAGTTGTTGTTTTGAATCCAAAATTGCTCCGTTTATTTTAATGCCTTTACCATCTGCATTTATGGCTTTAAAAGCCATTTTTTGGTTTCTATCGGCTAACCAAGCACCAGACTCTGGCAAAAACTGAACATCTATTTGCTGTTGATTTTCAGGAACTGATGTTACAGTTTTTATGGCTTTTGCTTTCTTCGTGGTTTCAACTTCCGAAATTTGCTCTTCTTGTAAAAAATCTAATATTTTAAATGATTTCGAAAAAATATGGGTTTGTCCAAAATTTTGCATCCAGTTGGTATAAGCCCTGAATGTATAATTTCCTTTTTTATAGATTTCTGGTTTTAAAGCAAATCCGGCCCAGGTTATGCCCATCGCCGTTGGCATGCTCATGGTTTGAACAATTGTGCCATTTGCATCAATTATTTCAAAATATACTAAACCACTTATTTTAGAAAAACCATTTGTATTGGCATTAATAAGATAAGCCTTAAACCATAATGTATCTTGCGGAACAAAGGTATTTCGGTCTAGATGAACATAGATTTTCTCTCTGGGAGCAATTTTAAGTAAACTATCGTATCGCTTGGAGATTTGCTTATCATTTTCGGTTAAAGTCTGCGAAAATCCATTGCTGTAACTACCTAAAAGGATTATCAAGCAAAAGAAGGAATAAAGCAATTTAGACATGAGCATTGAGATGTAACTCCAAAATACAAATATATTTTAGCTAATAAAGAAAAGACCGTTGATTAACAGCCTCTTTACAAACAAGTTATTTTTTATCACCGATATTTAAAGTCATCGTTTTAAATCCAAAACCGCTGTCAAAATCTGTACCCTCAATCCATACGGTATAAGTTCCTTTCTTATCAGCAGAAAAGAATGAAAAATTGCCCTTGCCGTTTTTATCAGTCATTAAGTTTGGATTCCAATAAATTGTTGTACGGAAATCTGGTTTTGGATTGGTTTTATTTGCAGCAGTATATTTCGGGCTGTAAAAAGTTTTATTATCTCCGTAAGTTGGTGGTTTGTACTTAAACATATTATCAGCCTGTTTAAGATGCGGACCATAACCACTTTTAGTTGTTACTTCTACAAATGCCGTGTTTGATGTTGTAAATGGATCAGTATATTCATTAATGTAATTATTCGTGTTTTTATTTGAAATCATTACTTCAATGCCTTTAATATCCTCAGCCTTGTATAAATCCATATAACTCTTCATAAAAGAGAGGTATTCTTTACCGTTTCTGGCATCAATTTTTTCATAAAAGAATTTAATATTTACCCCATCAATGATTAAGCTTAAAGGCTCTTCATCAACAGCAAAGAAGTGAATTCTTGGTAAAATCTTACCTTCTGCATTAACCCTAAACCCTTTAACATTTTCTTTAATCAAATCATACAAAGTTTTCTTTGGTACCCTTTCTAAATCTTCTTCGTTTAAAATAACATCTGCATTTCCCGGTCCATTTAGGTTTTTGGAATCCCTGACAGTTTTTTTTCCGATTATTTTAACTTCGTTTAGCCTAATTCCACTTTTAAAGGCGATATCATTTTCCTGTTTTTTAGTTGCAATCAGGCTGTCGATAGCAACTTTTTCAACTGGATTATCGATATAATTTTTTTTCACAGCTAATGGTAAAAATGGCGGGCGCTTAAAATCATTAACTTCTATATTTAATGTTCCAACTTTGCCTTTCGAATTTTTAGCTTGAAGTACGAATGAAACACTATCCATGGGCGTAAAATCTTGGAATAAAAATTCTCCTTTGGCATTTGTTGTGGTACTTGCAATTGATAACTGTTTTGTTGTGCCTAAAAGTAAAATCTGAGCTTTATCTATTGGCTTATTTGTCATGTTTGTAACTTTCCCGCTGATGGTAAAATCTTTCTCAGGCTCAAAAATTGGCTTTTTAGATAAATCCCAATTGTAATTAACCCATCCCTGCGTTAGCAAAAGTGCATCTAATTCGTTATGCTTCTGTTCATTATAATTTTGAAGGTAATAGCCTGGTGATTCAATTTCTCCTTTTAAATCAGAATTTAATAGCATGTGGGCAAAAATGTTATTCCAATTTAAACTGTCCTTTTTTATCTGTGTATCATCCGTTACAGCAATCGAAAAGCTACCTTCAACAGGTTTTTTATATTGGTTTAAAACACTTAAATCTATATTAATGCTATCCCTTAAAGTATACCTGCTTAATGAAGAAATTGGGTTTATCTTCAATTCATCATTTCTGTAAATAAAAAAGCTCCTTTCATTCAGTGGTTTTTTATTTATATCGACCAGAAGAATTTGTGCTACACCAGTTGGAAAAAGTGATTTCGCTATTTTTATCGTTTTGGATTTTACACCGGCATTTAACTTGGCGATAAAGCAAATTATCCCCCTGCTTTGCCCAATTAAAAATACCTCTTGAGGCTGAGTTTTTATATTAATATGTACGGCAACAGAATCTGAATGATAAGAATTATTTAGCTGAACTGATGTGCCCGAATTTTTTGAGGAGGGGAGATTTATGTTCTTTATCGGTTCAACACTATCAAACTTGGCAGAATAACTTTCGTTTGGTTCTGCGAACATGGTAAAATAACCCATCCCTCTATCATTTGATTCGAATGGAGTTATCATATTTCCTTTGGAATCAATTATAGTACCTTTAATTTTTTTGCCAAATCCGTTATAATCAATCGCTTTAAATGCAATTTTTTGATGAATTTCTGTAAGTATGTTTCCGCCTTCGGGCAAAAACTGAACATCTATTTCCTTAGGACTTTGTTTTTTTGAGTTTGATGTGCTTGCAATAGTTTGGGGTATATTTTTTTCATCTGTCAAGGATTCTGGTTCAACATAATCCACAATCTGGATGTTTTGCTTAAATATATAATCATCGCCAAAATTTTTACTCCAATTAGTGTAAGCTCTAAAAGTGTAATGACTGTCTTTATATAGCTCAGGTTTTAATGCAAATCCTCCCCAAGTTATGCCCATAGCCGTTGGCAGGCAAATGGTTTGCATCGGGTTTCCCTTACTATCTAACATTTCAAAATAAATTAGTCCGCTTATTTTTGATGAAGTATGTGATTTTGCATCTGTTAAGTAAGCTTTGAACCACAATGTATCTTGAGGAGAATAAATGGTTCTATCTAGCTGTACATATAATTTTTCTCTTGGGGCAACTTTGCTTGCACTGTCATAATCTTTAATAAACTTTGTGCTGAATGCTTGTTGCTGAGCGATTAAACTCTTAGAAAATGAAAGTATTGATAATAAAACAAATAGGGTTTTGAGCGCTTTCATAATATTTGGATGTAACTCCAAAGTACAACTTATTTTTTAGTTAAAAAAAAAGAGGCTGTTATCTAACAGCCTCTTTACAAATCGTTTATTTCATTTAAGCGTTCTGATTCAAGAACACAAAGTTATTATCGAACATATCGAGTTTTATTTTGCTATCCTTATCAACCTTGCCTGCCAGTATTTCTTTAGAAAGCTCATTTAAAATTCGTTTTTGAATCACTCTTTTTAACGGACGAGCACCAAATTGAGGGTCGTAACCAAGCTGAGCTAACCAATCTAAAGCTTCTGCTGATGCGTCCATTTCTATGCCCATCTCTGCTAACGTCTGTTGAACATGTTTAAACTGAAGTGAAACAATATCTCTGATTTCGCTGCGGTTTAACGGTGTAAACATTATCAGTTCATCAATTCTATTCAAAAACTCCGGACGAATCGTTTGTTTTAAAACTTCAAATAACTCGTTTTTAGTTTTTGCAATTAATTCATCACGGTTGTCATCATCCAGGTTTTTGAAGTTATCCTGAATTAAATGCGCACCGATGTTCGAAGTCATGATGATAATGGTATTCTTGAAATTTACCGTTCTACCTTTATTATCGGTTAAACGTCCATCATCTAAAACTTGTAACAAAATGTTAAATACATCTGGGTGTGCTTTTTCAATTTCATCTAACAATACCACTGAATATGGTTTACGTCTAACCGCTTCAGTTAATTGTCCGCCTTCATCATAACCCACATATCCCGGAGGCGCACCAATTAGCCTTGAAACTGCATGGCGTTCCTGGTATTCACTCATATCAATACGAGTTAAAGCATTTTCATCGTTGAATAAAAACTCTGCCAACGCTTTAGCCAATTCGGTTTTACCTACGCCAGTTGTACCTAAGAAAATGAATGAGCCAATTGGTTTGCGTTTATCTTGTAAACCTGCACGAGAACGACGAATGGCATCAGAAATCGCTTCAATCGCTTCATCTTGCCCGGCAACACGTTGGTGTAGTTCAGCTTCAAGATTCAACAATTTCTCGCGTTCACTTGCAATTAATTTCGTAACCGGGATACCTGTCCAACGCCCAACTACGCCTGCAATATCATCAGCGGTAACCTCTTCTTTAAGCATTCTGCTATCGCTTTGCTGATTTTCTAAATCTGCCTTTAGCCTGTCGAAAGTATCTTGCGCTTCTTTAATTTTACCATAACGGATTTCAGCAACTTTACCATAATCCCCGGCACGTTCGGCCTGTTCGGCTTCAAGTTTATATTGCTCAATCAATTCAACCTGATTGTTAATGTTGTCTACCAGATTTTTCTCGCCTTGCCATTTAGCTTTTAGTTCATCACGCTCTGCTGAAAGGTTTGCAATATCTTCTGTTAGTTCTTTAACCTTTTTATCGTCTTTTTCACGCTTGATGGCTTCACGCTCAATTTCCATGCGCATAATCTCACGGTCTAAAGCATCAACATTTTCTGGTACGCTATCCATTTCCAAACGAAGTTTAGATGCCGCTTCATCCATTAAATCGATGGCTTTATCTGGTAAAAAACGGTCGGCAATATAACGCTGACTCATTTCTACAGCAGCAATTATGGCTTCATCTTTAATGCGCACTTTGTGATGGGTTTCATAACGCTCTTTTAAACCACGCAAAATAGAAATCGCATCTTGAGTATCCGGCTCTTCAACCATAACCTTTTGGAAACGACGTTCTAAAGCTTTATCTTTTTCTAAATATTTTTGATACTCATCTAAAGTTGTGGCACCAATTGCACGTAATTCGCCACGAGCTAAAGCAGGTTTTAAAATATTTGCAGCATCCATTGCACCTTCGCCACCACCTGCACCAACTAAAGTGTGTATCTCATCAATAAATAGAATGATGTCGCCATCGCTCTGCGTAACTTCTTTAACAACGGCTTTTAAACGTTCTTCAAATTCGCCTTTGTATTTAGCACCTGCTATTAAAGCACCCATATCTAGCGAGTAAACGGTTTTGCTTTTCAAATTTTCGGGTACATCGCCTTTAATAATTCTAAATGCAATACCTTCGGCAATAGCGGTTTTACCAACACCGGGTTCGCCAATTAAAATCGGGTTATTTTTAGTTCTTCGAGATAAAATTTGAATCACCCTGCGTATTTCCTCATCGCGACCAATAACTGGATCGAGTTTACCACTTTCGGCATATTCGTTTAAATTACGGGCATATTTGCCTAAAGCCTGATAAGTTGCTTCGGCATTTTGGTCGGTTACCCTATTATCTCCGCGTAATTCTGTAATGGCTTTTTTAAGATCCTTTTCTGTAGCACCTTGTTCTTTTAACAACTTCGAGGTACTATCATTAACGGCTAAAATTCCAAGTAAAAGATGTTCAACAGAAACAAATTCATCTTTAAATTCTTTTAAAAACGATTGCGCTTTTTGTAAAACATTATTTGTATTCGATGACAGATAAACATTGCTTCCACTTACTTTCGGGAACTTTGCGATTTCTGCATCTAAATTTTGGTTTAATGTACTTAGGTTAACATTTAATTTCTTTAAAACATAAGAAACTACGTTTTCATCAACAGTAAGCAAACCTTTTAAAAGGTGTGCCGTTTCAATAGCTTGTTGCTGATTGCCTTGCGCTATTTCAGAAGCCTGCTGAATTGCTTCCTGGGCTTTTATTGTAAAATTGTTGAAGTTCATATAACCGTTTTAATCAAAACAAATGCCATCGGCAAATTGCTTTTCTAAATCGGAAATTTTGTCTTACTTAAATTGTTTTTAATGACTAAATTGCTGGTAATTAGTTATTTATCCTGAAAATTTGTCGTGTTTTAAGATTTGGAAAGCAATCCCAGTACCTTTTTTGATTCAGCAGTCCCGCTTTCTGCTATATCCCGAGAAATTCGGGATGCCGCTGCAATCCTACCGTGTACCCACATCCTTTTGGATTTCGAATCCTAGATAGATGTTATAGAATTTCTTGAGACCAATTATTAGGGTTGTTGCACCAGGCTTT